>MKUZ01000017.1:509759-537318 GCA_001899065.1 Devosia sp. 66-22
GCCGATGCCCGCCACCACTCCGGCGCCGACCGACCCCGTCGCCGTGACGCCGACCGGGATCGATGGCCTCGTTGCCGACATGACGCGTGGCCGCGCCCGCATCACGCTGCTCGCTGCCATCTCCGATGCCCGCGACGCGGCCGTGGTTGCCGATGCGCTGGTCGACGAAGCGCTGCGCAGCGGTCTCAGCGTCTGCCGCGTCGATGCCGGCAGCGGTCGCCCGTCGGCAGCGCCGGGCCTCACCGATCTTTGCGCCGAGCAGGCGAGTTTCGGCGATGTCGTCCATCGGGTGCGCGAGGGGCTGGCGGAAGTGCCGTGGGGCGAGCGTGCCGTGCTCGATCGTCGGTCGATGCGCCCGCTGACGCTGGTCGAAGCCCTGAGCGACATCTACGAAGTCGTCATCATCTCCACCGGCCGCATCGGCCTCAACTCGACGCTGCCGCTCTTTGTCACCGGTGGTGCCCGCCTCGCCATCGTCCGCCAGCCCTCGACGCCCGAAGCGCTGGTCGAGGCCGTCTCGGCCGACGCGGCGTCACTCGGCTTCGAGACCGTGCAGAGCGTCGTCGCGCCCGAGCTCGAATCCGCAGTCGCCTGATGGGGGCGCTGCGCTACGCCGCCATTACCGCCGTCTTCGAGACGCTGTGGGCGACCCGTCTCACCGCGCTGCTGCGTGCGACCTCGCGCGCCCGCGGCGTGATCTTCACTCTCCACCGCGTGCTGCCCGAAGACCCGGCGGACTTCGCGCCGAACGCGATTCTACAGATCAAGCCCGACTTCCTCGATTTCGCCATCCAGCGTATCCGCCAGCTCGGCTTCGACATCGTCGACCTGGACGAAGGGCTGCGCCGCATCGAGTCCGATTTTCCCGAGAGGCGCTTCGCCGTCTTCACCTTCGACGACGCCTATCGCGACAACCTCAAATATGCGCTGCCCGTGCTGCGCCGGAACCAGTGCCCGTTCACGCTCTACGTCCCCAGCGCATTGGTCGACGGCGTCGGCGAGGTCTGGTGGCAGGCGCTCGAGGACATCGTCGCCCAGCAGGCCGCCATTGCCGTCACCGAAGGTGGCGAGAACGAGTACATCGCCACCGCCACGCTCGCGCAAAAGCATGCGGCCTTCGATGCGCTCTACCTCAAGATGCGGACGATGCCCGAGACGGACCGCGTCGCGCTGATCCGCGATCTCGCGACCAAGTACGATTTCGACCTCGATGCGCATTGCCGCGACCTGATCATGGACTGGAGCGAGTTGCGCGCCTTCGCCGACGACCAGCTGTGCACCATCGGCGCGCACACCGTGCATCACTACGAGCTCGCCAAGCTGCCGCCCGAGCAGGCGCGTAACGAGATCGAGCTGTCGGTCAAGGTGATCGAGGCGCAGTTCGGCAAGCGGCCGATCCATCTGAGCTATCCCATCGGAGGAATCGCGTCGGCCGGCCCGCGCGAATACGAGCTGGCGAAAGAGCTCGGCCTGCGTTCCGCCGTCACCACGATCCCCGGCGCCCTCTATCGCCGACACCGCGCGCAGCCGCACGCGCTGCCCCGCGTCTCGCTCAACGGCAATTTCCAGCAGCGCCGCTACATGGATGTGTTCGCCACGCCCTCGGTCTTCACGCTACTCGGCCGCTAGCGCCGCCGGGCGGATGTTGTGGTTGATGTGGAAGACATTGTCGGGGTCGTACTGTGCCTTGATCCGCGCGAGGCGCGCATGGTTGGCCCGTCCGAGTCCCGCAATGGTGCGGTCCTCGCCCTCGTCGCCCATGAAGTTGAGATAGGTGGCGCCCGTCGCCCACGGCTTGAGCAGCTCGCGCGAGCTGCGCACCCAGGCGCGCGCCCGCTCGTCGTCCGCCGCGTCCGACCAGAGGCCGAAGGGATGAAAGCACCAGGGCGCGGTGCGCCAGGGCAGGGGCCAGTCGGCCGTCTCGCGTCCCGCCTGGCCGCCACCGATGAACAGCACATGCTGCGACGGCGATGGCACGACCATTGGCGCGGCCCCTGCGCAGAACGCATCGACTGCCCCGTCCGGGAATGAGCTCAGATACTCGGCCGACCAGTAATTGCGGTAGCCGGGCGGATCGTCGAACATCGAATTGAGATCGGCATAGGGCACGTCGACCAGCATCTCGCCCGCATGGCCGAGCGCCAGCATCGGCGCGAATGCCCTGCGGCCGTCCGCCTCGGAGCCGGCATAGAACACGATGGTGATGAGTGTCGGCTTGCCCACAAGGTTCGATGGCACGAAGTCCGCCTCGGGTCCGGTGATGAACGCCATTCCGCCGCCAACCTCGTCCGGCGCGCCGCTCGCAATGAAATCGCGATAAGCGCGCAGCACGCGGGGCCCGTCTTCGGCCGGCCACAGCAGCAGGCCGCCCCACACATTGCCGAGGGGATAGAGCCTGAGGCGCATCGAGGTCACGACGCCGAAATTGCCGCCGCCGCCATGCAGGGCCCAGAACAGATCCGGGTGCTCGGCCGCCGAGGCAGCGACGACGTCGCCGCTCGCGAGCACGATCTCTGCCGATACGAGGTTGTCGCAGGCGAGCCCGAACTTACGGTCGAGCCAGCCACTGCCGCCGCCCAGGACGAAGCCGCCCACGCCCGTGGTCGAAACCCGCCCGCCGGTCGTGGCGAGTCCGTGCGGCTGCGTGCCGCGATCGAGATGGCTCATGGTCGCGCCGCCGCCCACGGTCGCGATGCGCGCGGCGGGATCGACAGTGACGGCGTTCATCCGCCGCAGGTCGATCACCAGCCCGTCCTCGACAAGGCCGTTGCCGGCCACCGAGTGGCCGCCGCCGCGGACGGCGATCTCGAGGTTGTTGTCCGTGGCGAAGCGGATCGCCGCCTGCACATCGGCGACATCGGCGCATTGCGCGATCACGGCCGGCCGCCTGTCGATCATGGCGTTGTAGACAACCCGCGCGGCGTCGTAGTCGGGATCGCGGTCGGTGAGGACCGCGCCGCGCAATCCAGCGCGCAGGCGGTCGATAACTTGAGGCGAAATCGTCATGACGTCCTCCCAAGCAGCGGGAGGAGGCTACCTCAATCCGGCCGGGCCATCCAGCGGATCAGGATTGCCATCGGCAGGCACCACAGCACGCCCAGGACCGCGAAGATCGGGATCGACAGCCCGGCCGGCAGCCCCGCCATCGTGTCGCCCAGCAGCACCGCCACCGCCAGCGGATAGCCGATCGTCACCACGATGATGCCGATCGTGCCCAGCAGGCTGCGCGTCTTGCGGGTCATTGCCCTGCGTCACTCCAAACGTTGCACCGGGGGCGGTACGGGGCTATTCCCTCGCCGCAATCAGTCAGCCGGTCAATCCTTTGGTCTCCCTTACCGCCGCCGAATCCGTCGCCGATGCCCCGCAGGACAGGCTCAAGCCCGTCCGCGTCTGGCTCTATGTCCTCGCGCTCATGGTGCTGGTGATGGTCGTCGTTGGCGGCCTGACCCGGCTGACGGAATCGGGGCTCTCGATCACCGAGTGGAAGCCCATCACTGGGATCATTCCGCCCCTCAGCGAAGCCGACTGGCAGCACGAATTCGAGCTCTACCAGCAGATTCCGCAGTACCAGGTGCTGAACCAGGGCATGACGCTCGACGAGTTCAAGTTCATCTTCTTCTGGGAGTGGTTCCACCGCGCCTGGGGCCGGCTGATCGGCGTTGTCTTCGCCGTGCCGTTCCTTGTCTTTCTCGTGCAGCGGCGGTTCACCTGGAATCTCGCGGCGCCGCTCGGCGGCCTGTTCATTCTGGGCGGCCTGCAGGGGGCGCTCGGCTGGTGGATGGTCACCTCGGGCCTCACCGAGCTTACCAGCGTTTCGCAGTATCGCCTCGCCGCGCATCTGACGGCGGCGCTGCTGCTGTTCATGGCGCTCGTCTGGGTCGCGCGCCGACTTACTCCCGGCCGCACCATCGCCGATGCGCAGGACCGTGCGTCTGCCCTCATCCTGCTGTTGCTCGTCATCATCCAGATCGGTGCCGGGGCGTTCGTCGCCGGGCTCGATGCGGGCATGGGCTACAACACCTGGCCGCTGATGGATGGTGCGCTCGTGCCCGACGGGCTCGGCGCCATGGAGCCATGGTGGAAGAACCTGTTCGAGAACGCCCTCACCGTGCAGTTCATCCACCGCACCATCGCCTATGTCATCGTGCTCTATGCCGGCGCCCTCTGGCTGTGGCACCGCGGGCAGGGCGGCTGGCTGCCGCGCATCGCGCTTCTCGTGCTGCTGCAGGTCGTGCTCGGCATCGGCACGCTGGTGATGCAGGTGCCGTTGTCGCTGGCGCTCGGCCACCAGGCGCTGGCCTTCATGCTCGCCGGCGCCATCGTCGCCTGGCTCGCCGACATGCGTCCCCGGTCGCTCGCCTGAGCCCATGATCCGTCTCGAGAGCATCGGTAAGCAGAACGGCAAGCAGATCGTCTTCATCGAAGCGTCTGCCGGGCTGCAGCGCGGCGAGAAGGTCGGGCTCGTCGGTCCCAATGGCGCGGGCAAGACAACGCTGTTCCGCCTCATCACCGGCGAGGAGCAGCCCGATGAGGGCCAGGTCTCGATCGACCGGGGCGTCACCGTGGGCTATTTCAGCCAGGACGTCGGCGAGATGGCCGGCCGTAGTGCCGTCGCCGAAGTGATGGAGGGGGCCGGTCCGGCCGGTGCGCTGATGGGCGAGCTGGCCGAACTCGAAGCGGCGATGGCCGATCCCGATCGCGCCGACGAGATGGACGAGATCATCACGCGCTACGGCGAGGTGCAGGGCAAGTTCCAGGAGCTCGACGGCTACAGCCTCGACGCCCGCGCCCGCGAAGTCCTCGACGGCCTCGGTTTCACCCAGGCGATGATGGACGGCGATGTCGGCGCGCTCTCGGGTGGCTGGAAGATGCGCGTGGCGCTCGCCAAGATTCTGCTGATGCGGCCCGATGCGCTGCTGCTCGACGAGCCCAGCAACCACCTCGACCTCGAAAGCCTCATCTGGCTCGAGGACTTTCTCAAGCGCTACGAGGGTGGCGTGCTGATGACCTCGCACGATCGCGAGTTCATGAACCGCATCGTCAACAAGATCGTCGAGATCGATGGCGGCGCGCTCACCAGCTATTCGGGCGACTACGAATTCTACCAGCAGCAGCGCGCGCTCAGCGAAAAGCAGATGCAGGCGCAGTATGAGCGGCAGCAGGCGATGCTGGCCAAGGAGATCGCCTTCATCGAGCGCTTCAAGGCACGCGCCAGCCACGCCGCGCAGGTGCAGAGCCGGGTCAAGAAGCTCGACAAGATCGACAAGGTCGAGCCGCCGCGCCGCCAGCAGACCATCAAGTTCGAGTTCCGCCCGCCGGCCCGCTCCGGCGAAGACGTCGTAATGCTCAAGCAGGTGCGCAAGGGCTATGGCGAGCGCGCCATCTATGACGGGCTCGACTTCCATGTGCGGCGCAAGGAGCGCTGGTGCATCATGGGTGTCAACGGTGCCGGCAAGTCGACGCTGCTGAAGCTGGTAGCCGATGCGACCGCGCCCGACCATGGGAGCATCTCGCGCGGACCGAGCGTCAGGATGGGCTACTTCGCCCAGCACGCAATGGACCTGCTCGACGGCGACCGCACCGTATTCGAAACCCTGCAGGACGCATTCCCACAGGCGGGGCAGGCGCCGCTGCGCGCCCTCGCCGGCTGCTTCGGCTTCCCCGGCGACGACATCGACAAGAAGTGCCGCGTGCTCTCGGGTGGCGAGAAGGCGCGGCTGGTGATGGCCAAGCTCCTGTTCGAGGCGCCCAACTTCCTCGTGCTCGACGAGCCCACCAACCACCTCGACATCGCGACCAAACAGATGCTGATCGAGGCGCTGTCGAACTACGAAGGCACGATGCTCTTCGTCTCGCATGACCGCCATTTCCTCGCCGCGCTCTCCAACCGCGTGCTCGAGCTCACGCCAGAGGGCATCCACGCCTATGGCGGCGGCTACACCGAATACGTCCAGAGCACCGGTCGCGAAGCGCCCGGGCTCAGGAGCTAGCCATCCTCCTTTGGTAGCGGGAGAGCGTCTTGAACGCCCACGCGGCGGAGACGCTCGCGAGAAAGAACCGCTCTCACGGCTGACTTCCCTGCGAAAGCAGGGACCCATTCATCGGCTTGAGCAAGGTGCGAGATGGGTCCCAGCTTTCGCTGGGAAGTCAGCCGAGGGCGAAGTGCCTGAGTTTCTGGGTGTCCTGAAAGAGGTATCATAATACCAAAATCGCAAGGCATTGATCTTACGAGATATTTTGTTCGCGCTTGACGCCGATAGAATCCCTGCTAAACACCGCCCACCAAAACCGGCGAAAGCCGCTTAATCTCGAGGAATTCCCGATGTCGACTTACACGGCCAAGCCGGGTGACATCACGAAGAAGTGGGTGCTGATCGACGCGACGGATCTCGTCGTGGGTCGTCTCGCTTCCATCGTGGCCATGCACCTGCGCGGCAAGCACCTGCCGACCTACACGCCCAACATGGACATGGGCGACAACGTCATTATCATCAATGCCGAGAAGGTGAAGCTGACGGGTGCCAAGCTCGACCAGCGCAAGTTCTACTGGCACACCGGCCACCCGGGCGGCATCAAGGAGCGTTCGCAGCGCGAACTCCTCAACGGCCGCTTCCCCGAGCGCGTGCTCGAGAACGCCGTGCGCCGCATGATCCCGTCGGGTCCGCTCGGCCGTCAGCAGATGAAGAACCTGCGCGTCTATGCCGGCGACAAGCACCCGCATGAGGCCCAGGCTCCGGCGACCCTCGACGTCGCTTCGATGAACTCCAAGAATGTGAGGGCCAAGTAATGGCCGAGACCATCAACTCGCTCGAAGACCTCGGCACGAGTGCTGTCGCCGTCGCTGCTGCGCCCGCCGCACCGGTACATGTGCAGAAGCTCGACAAGGAGGGCCGCGCCTACGCCACCGGCAAGCGCAAGAACGCCATTGCCCGCGTGTGGATCAAGCCGGGCAGCGGCAAGATCACCGTCAACGGCAAGGACTACAACGCCTTCTTCGCCCGCCCCGTGCTCCAGATGATCCTGCAGCAGCCCATCGTCGCTGCTGCCCGCAAGGACCAGTACGACGTGATCGCGACCGTCTCCGGCGGCGGTCTCTCCGGCCAGGCCGGCGCAGTCCGTCACGGCATCAGCCAGGCGCTCACCCACTACGAGCCCGAGCTGCGCGCGGTCCTCAAGAAGGGCGGCTTCCTCACCCGCGACAGCCGCGTGGTCGAGCGCAAGAAGTACGGCAAGGCCAAGGCCCGCCGCTCCTTCCAGTTCTCCAAGCGCTAAGCGTTTCGGAACGATGTTTCAAAGGCCGGGAGCAGTCCCGGCCTTTTCTTTCTTGACGCGCCGATGCGCGGCGGCGGGCGTCGCGCGTGCCGCGCCATTCCATGGCGTCAAACGAAATTCGGTTCCCGTACAGGCAAAATTTCTTTCACAAGGCGTCCATCCTCGTGTCCTCTGCGTTGTGACTGGGCTGGAGGGCAGATGACGACACCGCAGATCCTCTCGTTCGCCGTCATCATTGCGATGATGGCGGCGTTCATCTGGGGCCGCTTCCGCTACGACGTTGTCGCCGCGGTGGCCCTGCTGGTAGCAGTCGGTGTGGGCGTGGTGCCGTTCGAACGGGCCTTCTCCGGCTTCGCCGACGACATCGTCATCATCGTGGGCAGCGCGCTCGTCGTCAGCGCCGCCGTCTCGCGCTCGGGCGTGATGGAACTGGCGCTGCAGCGCTTCGCGCCCAATCTGTCGCAGCCGCGCCTGCAGCTCATTGTCCTCGTCACCGCCGTCGCGTTCCTCTCCGCCTTCGTCAAGAACATCGGCGCGCTGGCGATCATGATCCCCATCGCCTTCCAGTTCGCGCGCCGCGCCAATGTCTCGCCCTCGATGTTCCTGATGCCCATGTCGTTCGCCTCGCTGCTGGGCGGCCTCATGACGCAGATCGGCACCTCGCCCAACATCATCGTCAGCCGGGTGCGCGAGGACCTCACCGGCAGCAGCTTCACCATGTTCGATTTCACCCCGGTGGGCCTCACCCTCACTCTGGCTGGAATCGTGTTCCTGGCACTGTTCTACTGGCTGCTGCCCGAGCGCCGTCGCGAGGGCCTCGCCGTCGCCGAAGTCATCGAGATCAAGAACTACACCACCGAAGCGACGGTCGGCGAAGGCTCGCCCCTCGTCGACAAGACGGTGAGCCATCTGCAGAAGCTCGGCGGCGGCCGCGTGATGGTCACCGCCATCGTCGGCCCCGACAAGAAGCAGCGCCGCATCCCGTTCCCCGATGCCACGCTCAAGCTGGGCGATCGCCTGCTCATGGAGGGCGAGCCCGACGCGCTCGACAAGGCCATCGAGCAGGGCGGCCTGACGCTGGGCGACCGCGCCACCGGCAATGGCGACACCTCCACCTCGATCGAGGCCATCATCGGACCTGCCTCGGCGCTCATCGGCCGCACCGCGCGCGAATATGCCCTGTTCGAGCGCACCGGGCTCAACCTGCTGGCCGTGAGCCGCCGCGACAAGCGCTTCTCCGAGCGCCTGAGCCACATCACGCTCGAGGCCGGCGACGTGGTGCTGATGCAAGGACGCACCGATGCCATGGGCGAGCAGTTGCGCCTGCTCGACCTGCTGCCGCTCGCCGAGCGCAGCCTCAAGCTTGGCACCGTCCGCAACCGCTCGCTGCCGCTCGCCATTCTCGCCGTCGCCATGTTGCTCACGGCCTTCGGCATCGTGCCGGTGGCGGTCGCCTTCTTCGGCGCCGCGGTGCTCATGATCCTCACCGGTGCGCTGCCGCTGCGCGAGCTCTATACGCAGATCGACGGGCCGATCCTGATCATGCTCGCCGCGCTCATCCCGGTGTCCGACAGCCTGCGCGCGACCGGCGCCACCGATCTCATCGCCAGTGGCCTCTCCAGCATCTCGGCCGGCCTGCCGCCGGTCGCGGCGCTGGCGCTCATCATGCTCGCCGCGATGGCGGTCACGCCCTTCCTCAACAACGCGGCGACGGTGCTGGTGATGGCGCCCATCGCCGCCACCTTCGCCGGCGACCTCGGGCTGCGCCCCGACGCATTCCTCATGGCCGTCGCCATCGGGGCCGGGTGCGACTTCCTCACGCCCATCGGCCACCAGTGCAACACACTGGTGATGGGGCCGGGCGGCTACCGCTTCTCCGACTATTCGCGCCTGGGGTTGCCGCTCTCGCTGCTGGTGCTCGTCGTCGGCGTCGCGGCGCTGACGATCTTCTGGCCGCTCACCTGAGCCCGGGCCGCTGGCAGTCCGGCCCCTTGTCGTCAGCGCTTGCCATAGGCTGCGAGGAATACCTTCACGCCCGCCGCCGCCTGCCGCCGCAGATCGGCCGGGCGGGGGATCGCTGCATCACCGAGCAGCATCGCTTCGTTGAGCGCGTGCGACATCACCAGCCAGTTGAAATGCGAGGCCGCGAGCCGGGCATCGTCGACGCGCAGCAGACCGCGCGCCGCCAGCCGCTCGAACATCGCGGCCAGGATGCCGATCGCCCGCAGCGGGCCGCGCTCGTAGAGCACCCTGGCCAGCTCAGGGAAGCGGCCGACTTCGGCGATCACCAGCCGGCGCAGTTGCATCACCTGCGGTGTCAGCACGATCGACAGCTGCAGGTACGCATAATCCTCGAGATAGGCCGCCAGGTCGCCGTCGGGCGGCAGGTCGGGCGCATCGTTGTGCACTCTGTCGCCCGCATCGCTGGTCATTGAGCCGACGATCTCGACGAACAACGCTTCCTTGCTCGCAAAGTGCTTGTACACCGTCTGCTTGGACACCCCCGAGAGCGTCGCGATCTCGTCCATATTGGTGCCCAGATAGCCACCCTTGAGGAACACCTCCGTCGCCGCGTCGATGATGGCCCGGCGCTTGCTCGCCGAACGGCCGATCTCCTCCGGCACCGGCTCCGGTCTTCCTGCCTTCATTGCCATCGACTCCCCAAATCGTCCTGTGCGCTTGACACGACAGTACTGGACAGTCTAGTTTGAGGCAATTGATAGAACTGGACGGTCTAGTTTGATTGTCTGCAACGCAGGAGCGCGACATGCACGTCCAATTTGCCGAACTGCCGGTGTCCGACCAGGACCGCGCCATCGCCTTCTACGTCGACAAGCTCGGCCTCACCGTCGCCGCCGACGTGCCAATGGGGGAGGGCGGCTGGCGCTGGGTCGAGCTCGCCCTGCCGGGCGCCGTCACGCGGCTGCATTTCATTCGGCAGACCGCTGCACCTCAGGACGACCCGGTGCTGGTTCTCGTCGACGCCGACGCCGACGTCGTGGGGTGGGTCGAGAGGCTACGCGCGCGCGGCGTCGAGATCACCAGCGAGCCGCACGAGGCGCCCTGGCAGCCCGGCCGCGTCGCCGCCGAGTTCCGCGACAGCGAGGGCAACCGCATGGTTGTCGCCAGTTCGTGAGGCGCGCCGCCCTCGGCGGTCTCGCGTCGGCGACCATTTCACGCTCGCTCGGGAGGAGCACACCATGACCAGGACCGCTACCCTCAAGGTGCCAGGCGCGACGCTCTATTACGAGGTTCTAGGCAACGGACCGACGCTGCTGATCATTCCCGGTGGTCCGCAGGATGCCGGCGTCTTTGCCGAGCTCTCGGCCGCACTTGCCGACCGCTACACCGTGGTCGCCTACGATCCGCGCGGCAACTCCCGGACGACGTTCGACGGCGCGCCCACGCCGCTCGATGTCGCGCAGCAGGCGGACGACGCCGCCGCGTTGATCGCCGCCGTCGGCAGTCCGGCCTACGTGTTCGGCACCAGCGGCGGCGCGCAGATCGGCCTCGATCTCGCCGTCCGTCACGCGCAGCACGTCCGCGCCCTCGTCGCGCATGAGCCGCCCACCATGATGCTGCTCGACGATCCTGGTCCGCACGTCGCCGCCAACCAGGCGCTCTACGACACCTATGTGCGCGACGGCGTCGACGCCGCGATGGGCCAGTTCTTCTCCTCCAACGGGCTCGGCGGCGAGGCCCCGCCGCCCGAATTCGAGATGCCGCCCGAAGCGATGGAAACCTTCGCGCGGGTCAGCGGCAATTTCGAGTACTGGCTGGCGCACGGCATGATCCCGCTGTCGAGCTATGTCCCCGATGTGGATGCGCTCCGCGCCAGCACGCCACGCATCGTCGTTGCCATCGGCGAGCAGTCGGTGGGCCAGCCCATCCACGAAATGAGTCTTGGGCTCGCCGCCAGGCTCGCTCGGGATCCAGTGATGCTTCCCGGCGACCACATGGGCTTTGAGACGCTGGCCGAGCCGTTTGCCGAAGCCCTGCACAGGGCGCTGCAGGACTAATTCGGGATCAGCATCTCGGGCCGCTCACCTCAGGCTCACGTCGGCTTGCGGTCGAGCTCGATGGTCAGGTGCGAGATGCCCGGCAGGTGCGAGAGTTTGGCGCGATAGAGGGCCAGCGGCAGGAGGTTCGCGCTGCGCACCGACACGATCACGCCGTGATGGCCCGGTCCGAGCTGCCAGACGTGGAGGTCCGTCACTTCGTCGTCGCCGGTTTCCATCGCCGCGCGAATCTCGGAGGCGAGGCCGCCGTCATTGGGGGCATGATCGAGCAGCACCCGGCCGCTGTCGCGCAGCAGGCCCCATGACCAGCGTGCGATCACCAGCGCTCCCACGACGCCGATGGCTGGATCGAGCCATGCCCAGCCGAGCATGCCACCGAGCAGCAGTGCAGCGATCGCCAGCACCGAGGTCAGGGCGTCGGCGAGCACGTGGAGATAGGCGCCGCGCAGATTGTTGTCCTGCAGCTCGCCGTGCGGGTGCGCGTGCTCGTGGCCATGCGTGCCGTCATGGGGATGCACGTGGTCGTGCCCGTGATGAGTATGTCCACCCTGATGCAGCAGCCACGCCGACACCAGATTGACCACGAGGCCGATCGACGCCACCGTCACCGCCTGCTGGAAGTCGATGCGGACGGGTGCGTACAGTCGCATGGCGCTTTCCCAACCGATCAGCACGGCAATTACCGCCAGCAGCAGGGCGCTTGCAAATCCCGCAAGCTCGCCGACCTTGCCCGTGCCGAACGTGAACCGGTCGCTGCGTGCCTGCCGACGCGCGTACAGGTAGGCGAGGGCGGCGATCAGCATCGCGCCGGCATGGGTCGCCATGTGCCACCCATCGGCCAACAGCGCCATCGACCCGAACAGCGTTCCGGCGACGATCTCGGCGACCATCATCGTCGCCGTCAGTCCGATCACCAGCCAGGTGCGCCGTTCGTTGCGTGCGTGGTTCTCGCCGAGGAACACATGCTCGTGCGGGGAGGTCAGGTCCGTCATTTGAGGTACATTCTCACAATATCGATCAGCTCAGCCGCACCCTCGGCCCGTCGCGGATCGCTGTCGCTGTCGGGGTTGGCCACGTGCTCCCTGATGTGGAGTTCGATCAGCTCGGCGGTGAGCCCGTTCATCGCACCACGCACCGACGCCACGATGTTGAGCAGGTCCGCATGGTCTGTTCCGCCTTCGAGCGCCGTCTCCAGCGCCACGAGCTGGCCCTTCATCCGCCGGACCCGTGCCAGGAGCTTTGCCTTGTGTTTCGTCGTGTGGCTCATGAGATAGGGGGGTATCCTATTTTGTATCGATCGTCCAACTGCCTACTTCTTCGCCTTGACACTAATTAGCAAAAACACTAATTAGCATGACGACGAATGAGGTGCAGATGAGCATCAACGACGTTTTCGAGGCGCTGTCGCATCCCGTGCGGCGGAAGATCCTCGCGCTCCTGCGCAAGGCGCCGATGAGTGCGGGCGAGTTGGCGGAGCATTTCGACATCGCCAAGCCGACGCTGTCGGTTCATTTCGCCAAGCTCAAGGATGCGGACCTCGTCAGCGTTGAGCGGCGCGGCACTTCGCTCATCTACCACCTCAACATGTCCATCCTCGAGGAGGCGCTGTCGGGCTTCCTCGCTTTCAAGGAACCCAAGGAATGATCCGCTTCGTCACCCCGCTGAAGCTGCTGCTGCTTGCAGTTCTCGCTGCCGCCATCGTCGCCGGCTTCGTGAGCATCCCGGCGGGCGCCAGCCTGCCGGTGCACTGGAACGTCGCGGGCGAGCCCGACGGCTTCATGCCGCGCGACTGGGCGCTGATCATGCCGGCGGGCGTCACGCTGCTCGTCTGGGCCGTCTTCCTGGTCGTCGACCGCTTCGCCGACGCCGAACAGCGCGAGCGGGGTGCCTATGTGGCCGATGTCGCGCTGACGGCGCTCACGGCGCTCATGGCCGCCATCACGGTGATGACGGTGCTTATCGGCACGGGGCTTGCGTCCAACATGGTGCAGGTCATCGCCGTCGGCTTCGGCCTGCTGCTGCTCGTCCTCGGCAATGCCATGCCCAAGTCGCGACCCAACATGTTTGCCGGCATCCGCATGCCCTCGACGCTGCACAGCGAGGCCAACTGGGCGGCGACCCACCGGCTGGGCGGCTGGCTCACCATCGTGGGCGGCATCGTCCTCCTGGTCGCCGCCTTCGTCGCGCCGATGCAGGTGCTGGTCTGGTGGGTCATCGGCTGCGTCATCCTCCCAATGCTCATCGCCAGCGCCTACAGCCTCGTGCTCGCCTCCCGCGGCACCTGACGAACGTGGTGTGGCCGCAGCCTCCGGTTGCGGCTACAAGGCGCCCATGACTGCTTTTCGTGCGCCGTGGAATCTCGCCTTGCTTGCTGCCCTCGTGGCGCTGACGGCGTTCGGCTTCTTCACCATCCCTTCCGGCAAGGTCCTGCCTATCCGCTGGGGCTTCGACCTTGGCGTCACCGAATGGGCGGGGCGCGATTTCGCGCTCCTGCAGATGCCGCTGGCGGCGGCGCTGATCTGGGCGGTCTGCTGGCTCTTCCTGCGCTTCGGCAATGCCGCGCGCGTCGTGCGCAACGAGCGTACCGTGGCGGGCGTGCTGCCTGTCGTCACTGCGCTGTTCACCGGCGTGCAACTGGCAATCGTTCTGGCGGGGATGCGCTGACATGTGGTCCGATCGGGTCATTCTGGGGACGGCCGAATTGGGCACCGACGGGCGAGAGAACGCCTTCGATCTGCTCGATGAGTATGTACGGCTGGGCGGCCGCAGCATCGACTCGGCGGCGGTCTATTCCGACTGGGTGCCGGGTGAGGCCGGCCGGTCCGAAACCGTCATCGGCGAGTGGCTGAAGCGGCGCGGGCGGCGCGACGACCTCGCCATCATCACCAAGGGCGCGCATCCGCCGCTCGGCCATATGGACCAGCCGCGCTGCGACGAAGCCTCGATCCGCCACGATGTGGAGCAGAGCCTGCGGCGGCTCGGCATCGAGCAGATCGACCTGTGGTATCTCCACCGCGACGATCCCGCGCGCCCGGTCGCCGAGATCGTCGGGGTCCTCCAGGCGCTGCAGCGCGAGGGCAAGATAGCGCGTTTCGGCTGCTCGAACTGGACGGTGCCGCGCATCGAGGCCGCCAAGGCGCTGCCCGGCCCGACCTTTGCAAGTACGCAGGTGCTCGGCAATGCCTTCTGCCGCATCATGAACCCCTTGGCCGACAAGACCTGCGTCGTGCTCGATGCGCCCGCCTTCCACCAGGCTGTGACTCATCGCATGAGCCTCTTCCTCTACAGCTCGACGGCCAATGGCTTTTTCGAGCGCCGCGGCAACAGCCTCGCGCCGCATCGGCTCTACGCGAACCCCGCTTGCGAGACCGCCGCTGCGGCACTCGACGGGATCGCCGCCGAGCTCGGCATTCACCCCGGCAACATGATCGTTGCCTTCATGCTGCAGCTCGCTCCGCAGGTCCGTACCATCGTCGGGTCACGCACCGCCGAACAGCTGCGCCCGGTGTGGAAGGGCGGCGACACGGTCCTTCCGGCCGAGGCGGTGCACCGTATCGCCGGCATCACCGGAATGGCTGACTTCTTAGCAGCCTAATAAACGCCATTCTCA
Source organism: Devosia sp. 66-22 (assembly GCA_001899065.1). Classification (GTDB taxonomy): domain Bacteria; phylum Pseudomonadota; class Alphaproteobacteria; order Rhizobiales; family Devosiaceae; genus Devosia_A. The sequence goes on from MKUZ01000017.1 coordinate 524,661, forward strand.
CGGTGCCGCCGCAATTGTGACAACGTTTCTCCGGCGGACGTTTCCGGGCAATCCTGTGACTTCGGTCCATCGCTGCTTGGCGATATGGTCCGGCAACTGGGCTCCCCGTGCTTCGTTGTGAACACGCGCCCATCTCAGCGAGTGGGAAATCAATGGCAACTACAGCAACGGCGGGACGGCCGGCCAAGTCACGTCCATTCTACGCATCGTTCGGATTCCAAGTCCTGGCCGCCATGGTCGTCGGCCTCGCGCTTGGCTACGTGGCGCGCCAGATGGGTCCCGATGCCGCGGGCAACGCCAACTGGTTGACCCAGACCCTCCAGCAGATCGGCTCGATCTTCGTCGCGCTGCTGCGCACGCTCGTGCCGCCGCTGATCTTCACGGCGATCGTTGCCTCCATCGCCAACCTCAGGCAGCTCCAGAACGCCGCCAAGCTGGTCTGGCAGACGCTGCTGTGGTTCGCCATCACGGCGCTCATCGCAGTGGTGATCGGCATCGCGCTCGGCCTCATCATCCAGCCGGGCGTCCACACCGGCGTTACCCAGGAGCTGGCCAAGGCGCCCAGTTCCACCGGGAGCTGGCTCGACTTCCTCAAGGGGCTCGTCCCCGGCAACATCTTCGGCCTCACCGCCTCGACCCGCGTCGCCGACAGCGGCGCGACCACCAGCCTCAACTTCAACGTGCTGCAGCTGCTCGTGATCTCGATCGCGGTCGGCGTCGCGGCGCTGCAGGTCGGTGCCAAGGCCGAGCCGTTCATCGCCTTCACCCGCTCGCTGCTTGCCATCATCCACAAGGTCCTGTGGTGGGTGATCCGGCTCACGCCGCTCGGCACCATCGGCCTTCTGGGCAATGCGGTTGCCCAGTATGGCTGGGACGCGCTGGCGCAGCTCGGCTGGTTCGCCGCTGCCATCTATATCGGCCTCGCGCTGGTGATCGGCGTCGTCTATCCGGCGCTCCTTGCCGGCAACGGCCTCAACGTTGCGACCTTCTTCAAGAAGGTCTGGCCGGCGACGCAGCTCGCCTTCGTCTCGCGCTCCTCGATCGGCACGCTGCCGGTCACCGAGCGGGTCACCGAAAAGAGCCTGGGCGTGCCGCGCGAGTATGCGTCGTTCGCCGTGCCGCTTGGCGCCACCACCAAGATGGATGGTTGCGCGGCGATCTATCCGGCCATCGCGGCGATCTTCGTTGCCCAGTTCTACGGCATCCAGCTGGGCGTCACCGAGTACCTGCTGATCGTCTTCGTCTCGGTCATCGGCTCGGCGGCGACGGCCGGCCTCACCGGCGCGACAGTGATGCTCACGCTGACGCTCTCGACACTGGGCCTGCCGCTCGAAGGCGTCGGCCTGCTGCTCGCGATCGACCCGATCCTCGACATGGGCCGCACCGCCGTGAACGTCACCGGCCAGGCGCTGGTGCCGACGTTGGTGGCCAAGCAGCAGGGCATCCTCGATCTCGACCGCTACAATGCGGGCGAGGACATCGATGCGCTCGACGCCGAGCCGGACGCCGTCGTTCAACCGATTCCGGCCCAATAGACTGCAGATCTTTGCTGTCGTTTGGCAGGATCTCGAGGGCGGGTCTGGACAACAGGCCCGCCCTCGCTCTATCTGGCAGGCATGGTTTCGCGCGCTTTGATCGCCGCAGTTCTGGGAGTCGTTGCCGCCCGCGCAGCGACCGCCCCCGCTCGCTAGCTCTCTCCACGGGTCGCGAAAGCGGCGGAGAGAGCGGACCTTAACCGAGCCCAAACCATAATTCGGCGACAATCCCTCCTTGCTATGCAAGGCGGATTCGCCCAGCCTCTCCGAGGAATTCCGATGAACGACGACTTCCATCGCATCCGGCGCCTGCCGCCCTACGTCTTCGCGCATATCGACCCGATCAAGGCGCGGCTGCGCGCCAGCGGCACCGACATCATCGATCTGGGCATGGGCAACCCCGACATGCCCACCCCCGAGCACATCGTCGAAAAGCTCAAGGAGACCGTGAAGGATCCGCGGACGCACCGCTATTCCTCGTCCAAGGGCATCCCCGGCCTCCGCAAGGCACAGGCGAGCTATTACGGCCGCCGCTTCGGCGTGAAGCTGAACCCCGACACGCAGGTCGTGGCGACGCTGGGCTCCAAGGAGGGCTTCGCCAACATGGCCGCGGCCATCACCGCGCCGGGCGACGTCGTGCTGGTGCCCAACCCGACCTATCCGATCCACAGCTTCGGCTTCATCATGTCGGGCGGCGTGGTCCGCTCGATGCCCGCCGAGCCGAACGAGGATTTCCTGCGCTCGCTCGATCGCGCCGTCCGCCACTCGATCCCCAAGCCGATCGCGCTGGTGCTGAACTACCCCGCCAACCCCACAGCCTACACGGCGACGCTCGATTTCTACAAGGAGGTCGTCGCCTATTGTAAGGCCCACAACATCTTCATCCTCAGCGACCTCGCCTATGCCGAGATCTACTTCGATGGCGAAGTGCCGCCGTCGATCCTCGAGGTGCCGGGCGCCATCGACATCTCCGTCGAGTTCACCTCGATGTCCAAGACCTATTCGATGCCGGGCTGGCGCGTCGGCTTCGCCGTCGGCAATGAGCGGCTGATCGCGGCGCTCGCCCGCGTGAAGTCCTACCTCGACTACGGCGCGTTCACGCCGATCCAGGTCGCAGCGGCCTCCGCGCTCAACGGCACCGACAGTATCATCGAGGAGGTCCGGCAGATCTATCAGGACCGCCGCGACGTGATGGTCGAGAGCTTCGCCCGCGCCGGCTGGAAGATCCCGTCGCCCAAGGCGACGATGTTCGTCTGGACGCCGATCCCCGACCAGTATGCGCATCTGGGGTCGCTGGAATTCGCCAAGCTGCTGATCCAGGAAACCGGCGTCGCCGTGGCCCCTGGCGTCGGCTTCGGCGAGTATGGCGACCAGTATGTCCGCCTGGCGCTCGTCGAGAACGACCAGCGCATCCGGCAGGCCGCCCGGAACATCAAGAAGTTCCTGAGCGGCAATCTACAGGGGCAGGGCAACGTCGTGCCGCTGGCAGCGGCAGGGAACTAGCCGTTTCCTATTGACGGATAGGAAATCTCCTAGCATGACGCGGACCGAACAGGAGCCGCGTCATGTCCGACCTTCAATCCTTCCGCGAAGCCGTTGAGGCCTTTATCTCGGCACGGGGTTGGACCGCGACCCGCTTCGGGCGTCAGATGGCCGGCGATCCGCTGTTCGTCTTCGACCTGCGTGAGGGGCGGGAGCCCCGCTCGGACACCCGATCCCGCATTCTCAAGGCCATGCAGGACCAGGCTGAAGCGCCGGCGGCAGCACCGTTGCGGATCGGCGTCGCCGGGCTCGGCAATGTCGGCGCAACGCTCGTGCGCATTCTGCAGAAGGACGGCGCCGAGCTGACCCGCAAGATCGGCCGTGCGGTGGTCGTCACCGCCGTCAGCGCCCGGTCCCGCTCGCGCGATCGCGGTATCGATGCCACGTCGGTTGAGTGGTTCGACGATCCCGTGGCCCTCGCCAAATCCGAGAATATCGACCTGTTCGTCGAACTGATGGGCGGCGAGGACGGCCCGGCTCTGGCCTCGGTGCGCGCGGCTCTCGAAATCGGCCGTCCGGTGGTCACCGCCAACAAGGCGCTGCTCGCCCGGCACGGCGTCGCGCTTGCCCGGCTGGCCGAGGAGAACAACGCCCAGCTCGGCTTCGAAGCGGCGGTAGCCGGAGGCATTCCCGTCATCAAGACGCTGCGCGAGGGGCTCGGTTCGGCCCGCATCGCCCGCGTCTACGGCATCATGAACGGCACCTGCAATTACATCCTCACCCGCATGGGCAATGAGGGGATCGGCTTTGCCGAGTGCCTCGCCGACGCGCAGAAGCTGGGCTACGCCGAAGCCGATCCGACCTTCGACGTGGGCGGCTTCGATACGGCGCACAAGCTCGCCATTCTCGCTTCGCTTTGTTTTGGCTGCGAGATCGCGCCCGACGAGATTTTCGTCGAAGGCATCACCAAGATCAGCCAGGCGGACATCAAGGTGGCCGGCGACCTGGGCTACAAGATCAAGCTGCTCGGCATCGCGCAGCGCTCGGCCGATGGCATCGAGCAGCGCGTGCATCCCACGCTGGTGCCCAAGACCTCCGCCATTGCCGGGGTCGATGGCGTGCTCAATGCTGTGGCGCTCGAGACCGACCACGTGCACGAGCTGCTGCTGGCCGGCCCCGGTGCGGGCGGCCCGCCGACGGCATCTTCGGTCCTCTCGGACATCCTCGACATCGCGCGCGGCACCCGCGTGCCGCCGCTCGGCGTGCCCAGCCAGGAGCTGACGCCCTACAAGCAGGCGCCGATGAAGGCGCATGAGGGTGGCTACTACATCCGACTAAATGCCAAGGACGTGCCCGGCGCTTTTGCTGCTATTGCCTCACGCATGGGCGCAGCCGGCATTTCACTCGAAAGCGTCATCCAGCGGCCGGATCTGCGTGTGACCGACGCGGCCTCCGATGTGAGCATCCGCACCATCGTCCTGCTCACTCACTCGACCATGGAGCAGTCCGTGCGCGAGGCGCTGGCGCTCATCGCCGCCGACGGATTCATCGTCGGTGAACCGCAGCTCATTCGCATCGAAGGCCTCTGAGATGAAGCTCGCCGATCCCAACACCGCGTCACCCGCCCTGCACCGTAATCTGACGCTGGAGCTGGTGCGCGTCACCGAGCGCGCGGCGATCGCGGCGGCGGACTGGCGCGGCAAGGGCGACGAGAAGGCTGCCGACCATGCCGCCGTCGAGGCCATGCGCACGGAACTGGGCAATGTCGCCATCGACGGCCGCATCGTGATCGGCGAGGGCGAGCGCGACGAGGCGCCGATGCTGTTCATCGGCGAGACCGTGGGCAGCGGCAACGGACCGGCCGTCGACATCGCCGTCGACCCGCTCGAGGGCACGACGCTGTGCGCCAAGAACCAGCCGGATTCGATCTGCGTGCTGGCGATGGCCGAGCGCGGCGGGCTGCTCAACGCGCCCGACGTCTACATGCAGAAGATCGCCATCGGCGCCGGCTATCCCGAGGGCACCGTCGACCTCGACATGAGCCCGCGCGAGAACATCGCCTCGCTGGCCAAGGCCAAGGGCGTGCCCGTCAACGAGATCACGGCTGTCATGCTCGACCGCCCCCGCCATTCGGCACTGCTCGAGGAGCTGCGCTCCACCGGCTGCGCCATCAAGCTGCTCAGCGACGGCGACATCGCGGGCATCATCCACGCGGTCAACACCGACGAGACGGGCATCGACATCTACCTGGGCTCGGGCGGCGCACCCGAGGGCGTGCTCGCTGCGGCGGCCCTTCGCTGCATCGGCGGGCAGATGCAGGGCCGGCTGATGCTCGACAACGACGACAAGCGCGAGCGTGCGCGCCGCATGGGCATCACCGAGCCCAACCGCAAATACAGGACGGAGGATCTCGCCTCGGGCGACGTCCTGTTCGCCGCGACGGGCGTCACCGATGGCTTCCTGCTCGACGGCGTCCGGTTCAGGAAGAACGATGTGCGCACCAGCACCGTGGTGATGCGCTCATGGAGTCACACTGTACGGTGGATTGCGGCGGAGCATCACCGCTGAGCGAAACGGGCGGCCACTGGCCGCCCGTCGCATTTACGTCTCCTGGATCGCGCTCACCAGCCACGGGCCGGTGCCACGGCGGACGAAAGTCCAGAGTTCCGTCACGTCGGTGATCCGGTCGTCGCCACTCACGATCTGTCCGGTCGTGCGATCGCGGGTGATGTCGCGGCTTTCGTAGCGCAGCGACACGGTCGCATACTGATCCTGGCCCTCGCGCCACGCCTCGGCGATATCGCCGGAAAGCAGCCTGACGTCGAACACCTCGTTGCGCACGCCCTGGCTCGCATTGGTGCCGAGCTCCTGGGCGAGGTAGCCCATCATCTCGGGCGTGGTCAGCTTGCGCAGCGTCTCGTAGTCCTCGCGGGCATAGGCGCCCTGCAGCTCGGTCAGGCGCTGCTCGAAGGCGTCGAGATCGCGATTGCCCAGGCCGATCTCATCACGCTTGCCGGCGCGCTGCGACGCCGCCGAGGCGTCGCTGCGTGGACGCGCCGACGCCGAACCGCCGCCCGGCTGCCAGTCCTGCCGCGCCGCATAGGGCGAGGCATTGCCGGCGCCGGCCATCGCCGGCTGCCGGCGGCGGCCGAACAGCCAGCTCAGCAACAGGCCGATGATGACGACCTGGACCAGCAGGGCGACGAAGCCGCCGAAGCCACCGAAGCCGGCGCCGAACAGCAGGCCGAAGAGGCCGCTGAACAGCAGGCCGCCGATGATCCAGCCGCCAATGCCGCCGCCGAACCAGCCGGCACGCTGCGCCGCCGTTGTCTGCGCGATGCCGCCGCGGTTGGTGCTGGCGGGCGCCGCCGTGGTGCGCTGCACCGGCGCCGTGATGCCGGGTGAGGTCGGGGTCGCGGGCACCGTCTGGTAGGTGCGCGTACCCCGGCTGCCAAAGCTGCCGCCGCGACGGGCCTCGGCGGTATCCACCGCGACCACGCTGAACATCGTCAGCAGCACGACGAACAGGGCAGAGAGTCGAAAGCCTCGTGAGGCGAACATTGCGGTCCCCATTGTGAACGTTGCGCACTATATGGGTACGTCCCGCTGCCGTTTTAGACCTCCCGAGCCCGCTCAGTCCGATTTCATGGCCGAACCCTTCCTCAACGTCACGAGTTCCGCCTCCGGCCGCGCCTGGGTCGACCGGCTCGACGACATGCAGAGCCGCACGGCCCAGGCGATCGCCCAGCGCACGGGGATCAGCGAAATCCTGGCGCGTATCATCGCGGCGCGTGGCGTCGGCATCGACGCCGCCGAGGAATACCTCAATCCAACCATCCGCGGGCTGATGCCGGACCCCTCGAGCCTGGCGGACATGGACAGGCTGGCGGCGCGGCTGGTGGCTGCCATCACCAACAATGAGCGGGTCGCGCTGTTCGGCGACTATGATGTCGACGGCGCTTCGTCCTGCGCACTGATGACGCGCTATCTCCGCCACTTTGGGCTCGAGCCCGAAGTCTACATTCCCGACCGCATTTTCGAGGGCTATGGCCCCAACGTCGCCGCCATCGACAAGCTGATCGACAATGGCGCGACGCTGCTGGTGACGCTCGACTGCGGCACCGTCAGCGACGGGCCGATCGCGCATGCCAAATCGCGCGGGATCGACGTGCTGGTAATCGACCACCACCTCAGCGACCACGATCTGCCGATCGCCGACGCCATCGTCAATCCGAACCGGGCCGACGACATTTCGGGACTTGGCTATCTCTGCGCCGCCGGCGTCACCTTCATGGTGCTGGTCGCGGTCAATCGCCAGTTGCGCCTGCGTGGCGACACCGGCCAACCGGACCTGATGCAGCTTCTCGATATCGTGGCGCTCGCCACCGTCTGCGATGTCGTTCCACTCACGGGCCTCAACCGCGCCTTCGTGGTGCGCGGCCTCGAAGTCGCCCGACGCGCCGCCAATCGCGGCATCGGTGCGCTGGCGCTCGCCGCCCGTGTCACCGGCCCGCTCAGCCCCTACCATCTCGGCTTTCTCATCGGCCCGCGTATCAACGCCGGTGGCCGCATCGGCGACGCGTCGATGGGAACGCGGCTGCTCGCGCTCGACGACGAGCACGAGGCGCTGGTGATCGCCGCCCAGCTGAACGAACTCAACAGCGAGCGGCAGAAGATCGAACTCGATGCGCTCGACGAGGCGACGCGTGCCGCCGAAGCCGAGATCGGAGGCGGGGAGGGGCCGCCGGTTCTCGTGCTGGCTTCGGCCAACTGGCATCCGGGGATCATCGGTATCGTCGCCGGCCGCATCCGCGAGCGGTTCGAGCGCCCCGCCTTCATCTTCGCGCTGCAGCCCGATGGCACCGGCGTAGGATCGGGGCGCTCGATGCCGGGCGTCGATCTCGGCCATGCCGTGATCGCGGCCGTCGAGGCCGGACTCATCGCGCGCGGCGGCGGTCACGCGATGGCCGCGGGCGCCACGCTCAAGGCCGGACAGTTCAACGCGTTTCGTGCGCATCTGAGCGAGACCCTGTCGCGTGCGGTGGGCACGGCCCGCTCGATGACGGCGCTCAAGATCGACGCGGCACTGAGCGCCCGCGGCGCCAGCGTGGAGTTCGTCGAGGACATCGAGCGGGCAGGGCCCTATGGCGCGGGCAATCCGCAGCCCGTGTTCGCCTTTCCCGCGCATCGCGCCAAGTTCGCCGAGGTGGTGGGCGCTTCCGCTCACGTGCGCTTCCAGTTGACCTCCGACGACGGCGCGCGACTCAAGGCGATCGCCTTTCGCGCTGCCGCAACCCCGATCGGCGACGCGCTGCTGACCGCCGGAAACGACCGGAAACTCCATATTGCGGGTACCCTGGGCATCGACCACTACCAGGGCCGGGCGGAGGTGCAATTGCGTGTCACGGATGTCGCAGAGGCGTCCGGATAAGCCCGTTCGGGCTTGCATATCGCCTTGTCGCCGCTAAATTATCGTCCAATTGCGATGGACCGGCCCGCCGGCCGTCGAGAACAACAAAAGTGGCCGACCAGCGGGGGCGCAGGGCGGCGCAACCCTGGATAGACGTGATGGACAAGTCTGCGATCGAACCGAGATTGCCGGACCCGACGCCTTGGACGCATGTGACGTCGGCGGTAGCTGCGTGGTTCGTCAAGCGGCTGATCGGCCGCCCCAAGGTGGGCGCCGTGACGATCACCTTCCCCAATGGACGCACGGTGACCTATGGCAAGCCGGGCACCGGCTTCCACCCCAGCCTCGTGGTGCGCAATTTCTCGATGGTGCCCGAGACGCTCAAGCGCGGCACGATCGGCTTTGCGCATGCCTATATGCGGGGCGACGTCGAGGTCGAGGACCTGACGACGCTGTTCCGCTACTTCCTGCAGAACCGTACGGAGTTTCAGCCCAAGGGGGCCGGCTGGTTCGGCCGCGCCACGGCGGACATCGCCTATCATCTGAGCCGCGCCAACACGATCGACGGCAGCAAGGAGAACATCTCCGAGCACTATGACCTGGGCAACGACTTCTACGCCGAGTGGCTCGATCCGACGATGACCTACTCGTCGGCGCTGTTCACGGACCTCGACAGGCAGCCGCTCGATGAGGCGCAACGCGCCAAGTATCGCCGCGTCGCCGACATGGCCGGCGTCAAGCAGGGCGACAGCGTACTCGAGATCGGCTGCGGCTGGGGCGGCTTTGCCGAGACGGTGGCCAAGGAGTACGGCGCGACGCTTCACGGCATCACGCTGAGCAGGGAGCAACTGGCGTTTGCGCAGGCGCGCATCGCGCGGCAGGGGCTCGACAATCTCGCCACCTTCCATTTCGAGGACTACCGCCACACCACGGGTGAGTACGACCATATCGGCTCGATCGAGATGATCGAGGCGGTGGGCGAGGAGAACTGGCCGAGCTACTTCAAGACGCTCGCCGACCGGCTGAAGGCCGGCGGGACGGCCGCCATCCAGGCGATCACCATCTCCGAGTTCGACTTCGAGGGGTACCGCTCCCAGCCCGACTTCATCCAGCGCTACATCTTCCCCGGCGGCATGCTGCTGACGCGCAGGGCGATGGAAGAGCAGGCCAAGCGCGTCGGCCTCGTGCTCGAGCAGGTGGATACGTTCCGCCATTCCTATGCCGAGACGCTCCGCCGCTGGCGCGAGCGGTTCCTCGAACGCTGGCACGTCATCAAGCAGATGGGCTTTGACGAGCAGTTCCGCCGCAAGTGGGTCTATTATCTGAGCTACTGCGAGGCCGGGTTCGACGAAGGGTCGATCGACGTCGGCATCTACCAGTATAGAAAGCCGCTCTAGGCGGCGACTGTCGCCCGAGGGCCCTGGCACGAGCCGGTGATGGCTGTGCCAGCTCCCGGCGCGGTCATGCCGTGGGCAGCCCGATGCCGCCCAGTACCGTGGTTTCGACGCGATTGTCGAAGCCGGCGATGAGCGGCCGGCCCCGGGCGATGGCGGCCTGCACGGCGGCGAGCTGCAGCGAGGTGCGGTGGGCGGCCTGGTCGGTCCACACTTCGGTGATCCACAAGGCGTCGGTGTTTTGGGGATCCTCGGCGACCACATAGCTGAGGCAGCCGGGCATGCCGCCCGCGCCGGGCGCGAGGATCGCCGCGAGTTCGTCGCGCCTGCCGGGATGCGCGACGATGCGCCCGATCAGCCCGTACATCAGAGCGCCTTCACCTTGACCGTCTCGGCCTTCTCCCAGGCGATCGGGTTGGTGAGCGGCAGGCCGAACTGCGGCTCGGAAATCTCGAACACATCGCCCGGCTCGGTCCGCACGCCGTCGGCAAAGCTGAGCGTGGCGGTGCCGAACATGTGGATGTGAATATCGCCCGGCTGCCGGAACAGGCGATACTTGAAGTGGTGGTATTCGAGGTTGGCGATGGTGTGGGACATGTTGTCCTCGCCCGACAGGAACGGCTTCTCCCACACGACCTTGCCGCCGCGCAGAATGCGCGAGGTGCCGCGGACATCGCCGGGCAGGGCGCCCAGTCTCAGCTCCGGACCGAAGGAGCACCAGCGCAGCTTGGAGTGCGCGAGGAACAGGTAGTTGACCCGCTCGGTGACGTGGTCGGAGAACTCGTTGCCCAGCGCGAAGCCGAGCCGGAACGGCGTGCCGTCCTTGCCGATGACATAGATGCCCGCCATCTCGGGCTCCTCGCCGGCGTCCTCGGCGAAGGCGGGGGAGGGGATCGGCGCGCCGGGCGCGGCGACGATGTGGCCGTTGCCCTTGTAGAACCATTCGGGCTGGACGCCGATCTCGCCCTTGGCGGGCTTGCCGCCTTCAAGGCCCATGCGGAACATCTTCATCGAATCCGTCAGCGGCGCCTGTGCGGCCTGCTGGTCGGACTTGTGCATGGCGTCGCGCGCCGAGGCGGAGCCCAGATGCGTGAGACCCGTGCCGGTGACATGCAGGTGCGACGGATCGGGGTGATCGATGGGCGGCAGCATGCGGCCCTCGGCGAGGATGGCGGCGGGATCGATCGCCTTGCCCAGGCCCTTGTCGGCCACCAGCGACTTGAGCTTGACCCCGTCGGCCGCCGCCTTGAGCGCCAGCGCATAGACGCTGGTTGCGCCCTTGACGACATGCGCCTTGCCGCCGGCGATGGCGCCCACCGCCCGCTTGCCGTCGCTCTTGATGAACTGGATCAGGTTCATGTCGGTCTCCTCCCGGATGCCGCCTTCTTGCCAAAGGGGGGGCTGAACGCAAGCCCTTGCGGCCGACTATTCGTCCGCCGCGCCTTGGTCATTAGTCGAGGGAACAAAGAGCCCGGCGGTGCGGTGCCGCCGGGCTCGACCGAGGCCCGTGACGACCTCAATGGGGTGAGACGCCTCCCCGGCGCCATGTGGGCCATTCGGCCTCAATCGTCGCTGTCGGCCGCCTCGTCGCCCTCGGGGCCGGCGAGCAGCGCTTCGCCGAGCAGGCCCGAGCTCTCGCGCACCGAGGCCTCGATGGCATCGGCGATCTGGGGATTGTCCTTGAGGAACTGGCGGGAATTCTCGCGCCCCTGGCCGAGGCGCTGGCTGTCATAGGAGAACCAGGCGCCCGACTTCTCGACCACGCCGGATTTGACGCCCAGATCGAGCAGCTCGCCGGTCTTGGAGATGCCCTCGCCATACATGATGTCGAATTCGACCTGGCGGAACGGCGGGGCCAGTTTGTTCTTGACCACCTTGACCCGGGTCTGGTTGCCGATGACTTCCTCACGCTCCTTGATCGCGCCGATGCGGCGGATGTCGAGGCGGACCGAGGAGTAGAATTTGAGGGCGTTGCCGCCCGTGGTGGTTTCGGGCGAGCCGTACATCACGCCGATCTTCATGCGGATCTGGTTGATGAAGATCACCATCGCCTTCGACTTGGAAATCGAGCCGGTGAGCTTGCGCATCGCCTGGCTCATCAGACGGGCCTGCAGGCCGGGGAGGGCGTCGCCCATCTCGCCTTCGAGCTCGGCCTTGGGCGTCAGCGCGGCCACCGAATCGACCACCAGCACGTCGATCGCGCCCGACCGCACCAGCGTATCGGCGATCTCGAGCGCCTGTTCACCCGAATCCGGCTGCGAGATCAGCAGCTCGTCGACCTTCACGCCCAGCTTCTTGGCATAGGTCGGGTCGAGCGCATGCTCGGCATCGACGAAGGCAGCGATGCCGCCATTCTTCTGCGCCTGCGCCACGACGTGGAGGGCGAGCGTGGTCTTACCCGACGATTCCGGCCCGAACACTTCGATGATGCGGCCGCGCGGCAGCCCGCCAATGCCCAGTGCGATGTCGAGCCCCAGCGAGCCGGTGGAAATCGCCTCGACCTGGGTGATCGCACCCTGGTCGAACTTCATCACCGTGCCCTTGCCGAAATTGCGCTCGATCTGGCTCAGCGCGGCGGCCAGAGCCTTATCCTTGTCCATGGAACCCTCGATAACCCGAAGCGGTGCGGCTGCTGCAGCCATTCTCGAATCTCCTTATTCCATGCGCCGGGACGGCGGGAAAGCGTGCGGTGTATGTACGCACTTTGTTCTCATTTCGTTTCCAATTCGTCAAGAGCCGGCTATATCCCCTTCAGACATGTAGACGCTTAACGATGCCCAAAGACCCTTCCCCCAAGATGGCAAGGAGTGTGTTGATTTCCGCTGAGAACTGACCCG
>MKUZ01000018.1:0-101141 GCA_001899065.1 Devosia sp. 66-22
CGCAACCCCAGCTTCTCAGTCCCTCTCCGAATGAACAACCTTCATAGCTTCGACACCTAGCACATCACAGACCGGTGTTGTTGGTGTTCGCCGGGCGCGACACGGCGACCGTCGTCGGCCCGGTGCCGGGAGCGAGGCGCTGCGCAGCAAGGGCGGCGGGAACGGCAAGCGGCCAGGGCTGGCCCGCCGCCGGGATCGTGGGTTCGGGCTGTGGAGCCGCGGGCGCGGCGGATGCTGCTTCTGCCGCTGCGGGCTCGACGGATGGCAGCGCCGGCGGCGCGGCAGAAACCGCGGGGAGCGGTTCGGCTTCGTCGTCGCTGAAGAAATCGTCGGAGAGGGTCGGCACCGTAACCTGCCCGCTCGGCATCTGCACGGTTCCGAACGTCCCGGGATCGGATGCAGGCGGTGCTTCGGCCACCAGTTCGCTCGGCGTCGTGGACGGGGCGGTCGGCGCGGTGTCGGCCTCGCGGATGGGTTCGGCAGTAAGGATGGGCTCGAGCGTGGGTTCTTCCGAGGACAGCGCCGGGTTCTCCTCGGACGGAGGCGGCAGTCGGGCCTCCGCTGATGAGACGGCGCTCGACATTTCGGCGACCGTCACGGCGGGTTGTTCCGGCTCGCCGCGCAGGTTCCACACGATGAGCACAGCCGCTCCGGCGAGGGCGGCATAGAGCCCGAAGCTCAGGATGCTGCTCAGGCCCAGCGCGAAACGCGAGAAGCCGGAGGGCTCGTCATCTTCGTATTCGTCCTCGACGGGCCGGAAGGCCGCCTTGGCGCGGGGCGGCGGGGGCTGGCGGCGGCGCGGGTTCCAGTCGTCGTCCTGCGGCCGCAGGCGGTCGTCGCCGAACGCGCTGCGCGCGGCCGGCTCCGGCTTGGCCTCGGCCGCGGCGAAGGCGGGGATCCCGACTTCCTCGTCCTCGTCGTCTTCATCCGCCGTTTCCGTCGGCCGGGAGCGCGCGGGAGCGATGATCTCGAGGTCGGGCTCATCCTCCTGCTCCGGACGGCGGCGCCGGAAATGGGCGATGAAGGCGAAAATGGCGGCGATCAGTAGCAGCGCCGGCGGCGTGATGAGCACCAGGTCCGTGGTGTGGTGCATCAGCAGTGCCGCACCCACCCAGGCCGCGCCGGCCAGCAGCAGGAAGACGCCGCCCAGTAGCGGCGCCGCGAGCGCGAGCGCCGCGCCGAAGATGCCCAGATTGCCGATGACAAAGAGACCAAAGCGGATCGCCTGCGACTGCCGGTCGGCGGTCGCGCCCAGGTCGGCGGCAACGTCCAGTCCGCCCAGAGCCAGGATCAACGAGGCGACCAGGCCGGCCAGAACGCCAAAGGCTAAGGCTGCAACACGCAAACGAGTCGCTCCGGCTGCACCAATTGTTCTCCGCAGTCAGGCGAGTAACGGCGAAATCCGGCGCAAAATAGCAGCGGAGCGGGGGAAAACAAGGAAAAGCCCTGACATGATGAAGGCGGCAACCATCACCGGCCCGCCGAATTCCTGTCCGAGCACCCTCGCGACCCAAGGAGTCCACCATGGCCGGCGTCCCCATCCTCACTCTCAACGATGGGAACACGATCCCGCAGCTCGGGCTTGGCGTATGGCAGGTCGAGCCGGCCATTACGGCGCGTGTCGTCCGCGACGGCATCGCCGCAGGCTACCGGCTGATCGACACCGCCGAGGGCTATGACAATGAGCAGGGCGTCGGCGAGGCGATCCGCACCGCTGACGTAGCTCGCGAACAATTGTTCATCACGAGCAAGTTGCGCAATGGCGGGCATGCGCGCGACCTCGCCCTTGGGAGTTTCGAGGAGACCATGCTGAAGCTCGGGCTCGAGCGGCTCGACATGTTCCTCATCCACTGGCCCGTCCCGGGACAGGATAAATATGTCGAGGCGTGGAAGACGCTGGTCGAACTGCAGCAGCAGGGCCGCATCGCCTCGATCGGCGTGTCGAACTTCAATCGCGACCATCTCGAGCGGATCATCGGCGAGACCGGCGTGACCCCGGCGGTCAACCAGATAGAGCTCCATCCCTACTTTCCGCAGCGGGACAAGCGTGACGATCTCGAGGGCAGGGGCATCCGCATCGAGAGCTACAGCCCGCTCGGTTCAGGCGACGTGCTCGAGGACGAAACGATCGGCGGGATCGGCAAGGCGCACGGCAAGTCGATCGCCCAGACTGTCGTCCGCTGGCACATCCAGCAGGGCAATATCGTCATCCCCAAGTCGACGCATGCCGAGCGTCAGCGCGAGAACATCGACGTGTTCGACTTCGAGCTGTCGGAGGACAAGATGAGAGCGATTTCGGGTCTCGACAGGGGAGAGGCCGGCCGCACCGGCGGCAATCCTGCCACCAACAACGATACGTTCTAGTGTTGCGCGCCATCCCGGCGGGCGCGAAAATGCGGCCGATCGGGAGGCTGGCATGGGCAACGTCGTCGACGAGTGGATGGCCAAATACGACAATCCGCAGAAGCTGCTGGTGGAGGCGGTCCGGCAGGCGATCCTCAAGGCCGACAAGCGGATCGGCGAAACGATCAAGTGGCAGGCGCCCACCTTCACCTACAAGGGCAACCTTGCGAGCTTCTATCCGAAGTCACGGGCCCATGTGAGCCTCATGTTCCACGTCGGAGCGCAGATCCCGGGCGACTTTCCCTCACTCGAGGGGACGGGCGACGTGTCGCGCGTCATGAAGTTCGCCGATGCTGCCGAGCTCAGGGCCAAGTCCGCGGAACTCAGGCGTCTGGTGAAGGCGTGGTGCGACTGGAAGGACGCCTGAACAGCAGGTCGCTTGCCGCCAGCACGGCGCCCGCGGTGATCAGCAGGCAGGCGACCAGCAGGGTGTGGCTGTAGGCGGCGTAGCCGGTGGCGACGAGGATGGCGGTCGAGAGAAGGGGGGCCGAGTAGGACGCCGCGCCCAGCACCTGGATGTCGCCATGCTTGACGCCGATGTCCCACACATAGAAGGCAAGGCCGACGGGCCCGAGGCCGAGGCCGACGATCGCGGCCCATTGCCAGGTATCGGTCGGCCACACGGTGGGCTCGATGGCGACATGGACGAGGGCGGCGAGCGCCGCCGTGGCGAGGCAGAAGCCGGTGATAGCATCGCTGGGCACATGCGGCAGGCGGCGCGAGAGCACCGAATATGCCGCCCAGGTGACGGCCGCGAACAGGGCCGCGCCGTACCCGAAAAGGTAGGCCGGATCGAAGCTGAAGCCCTGGCCGCGCGTGACCACGAGCACGGCGCCGGCCAGCGCCAGCAGGCAGCCGGCAATGTGCTGCCATTTGAGCCGCTCGCCGGGCAGGAACGACGAAAACACCACGATCAGCAGCGGCCAGAAATAGTTCAGGAGGCCCGCCTCGACCACCGGGGCGTTGCGCAGCGCGATGAAATAGGCCGCGTGGTAGCCGAACAGCCCGCCCACGCCGAGCAGCCACACCGGCCAGGGCTGGCGCAGCGCCTTCGCCGCCGACGGGCGGACGGCCCACAGGGCGACGCCGGCGAGCCCGCCGATGCCAAAGGTGATCGCGGTGAGCTGGAAGGGCGGCATGGCGCCGCTCGCCGCCGTGAAGAAGGCGAGGAGGCTCCACAGCAGCACTGCGGCAAAGCCGATGGCAGTTGCAGTCGTCCGGTTCATGCGATCTCCGCCGTCATGCCGGCGCGAAGCGCGTCGCCGGCGGCTGTGCAATAGGTGCCGAAGGCCGCGGGCGGGGCACTGGGCCGATCCTGCGACAGGCGGCCGATGAGCTTGAGCGGTTGCTTGCCGCGCGAGGCGTCGATGAGGCTGATATTGGGCAGCTCGCAGCGCACGCAGGGCTCGCGCAGCGTGAGGCGCGCCGCGCCGAAGTCGAGAACGGCGTTCTCTTCCTCGAAGAACGCGCCGCCATTGCCGAGGATCACATTGGGCCGGAAGCGCATCGGCACGACCGCGTCGTCGCCCTGCGCCAGCAGGGCCTGGTTGAGTGCGGTCACCGACGCGTCGGTCACCACATGCACCGGGTTGAGCCCGTCCCATTGATGGGCCGCCGGGCCGATCCGGACAAGCCGCAGTGGCTGGCCCAGCGCGCGGGTCAGCCAGCCGGCAGCCGCCTCGCCGGCATCGATGCCGCGAAAGGCGCGCTTGTACATGGTGAGGTCGCGCGTCGCGCCCGCATGGTCGAGCGGCAGCCGCAACGGTTCCATGCCAGCCATCGACAGCGTCAGCGCGTCCGCGTCGAGCGCAACGCGGACCAGCGTCATGCGCGGGATGTCGCCCTGCCACACCATCTTGTCGGCGGCGTCGACGACGATCCACTCGCGGTCGAGCGCCAGCGAGCCGGCATGCGTGATCACCGCCCGGTCGACGGGCACGCCGCCCAGCGACTTGACGGGATAGATCCAGAGCTCACGGATGAAGACCTGCACGGGCAAGCCTCTAGCCGATTTGTCGCGGCTTTGGAAATTGCGGATGGCGCGGCGACGGCCTAGATTTCCGGCATGAGCCATGATCTTGCCGACCGCATCGCCGCGCTCAGGAACCTGGGCAGCGCCTTCGATCTGCTCAAGACCGAGTTGGTGGCCGAGAGCGCCTCTTCGCTCGGACATCACGGGCGGCAGGTCGAGGCGGCCATGAACGCGCTTCGCGCCTTCGATGCGGCGGGTCAGGGCAGTGCCGGCGAGCGCGAGGCGCTGCTCAAGCGGGCGTCGAAGGCCGTGTGGTCGTATTTCGTCCAGCGCGAGATGTGCGGCATGCGCGACCATCGCTGGGTGATCAAGGACTACGGGATCACCAACGAGGTGATGTTCCGGCTCGGCGCGATCGAGCGCTAGAGATAGTACTTGAAGCCTTCGTGGCTCTTGAGAAAGCCCAGCCGCTCGTAGAATCGATGCGCGTCGAGACGCTTCTTGTTGGAGGTGAGCTGCACCATGGCGCAGCCATTCCGCCGGCAGCGTTCGAGCGCCCAGCGCATCATGTCGCCGCCGATGCCCCGGTTGCGATGGGACGCGGCGACATGCACCACCTCGATCTGCCCGCGCTTCATGCCGCGCCGCATCAGGCCGGGCAGGTAGCTCAGCTGGAAGCAGCCGACGGGCGCGCCGTTCTCCTCGACCACGATCATCTCCTCATTGGGATCGGCGGTGATCTCGGCGAGGGCGTCGACGTAGTCGGCATGCATCGCGTCTGCCGGGTCGTCGCCAGTGTGGATCACGCTGTCCTCGACGACGAGGCCGATGATGAAGGGCAGGTCGGCGGGCGTGGCCGTGCGGTAGCTGAGCATTGTCGCGTCTGGTGAGCGGGCAGGATTTCGTGCATAGGCTCGGCGGCCGGACAAATCCAGAGGCTGCCATGCCTGCTCTCGAACTTCGTCCCAATTGCGAGCTGTGCGATCGCGATCTGCCGCCGCAATCCTACGATGCGCGCATCTGCTCGAACGAATGCACGTGGTGCGCCGACTGCGCCGACAACGTGCTGCGCAATGTCTGTCCCAATTGCGGCGGCGAGCTTGTCCGCCGACCCATCCGGCCGATGGAGGCGTACCGCCCGGGCGAGGGCCTGCGGCTCAATCCGGCGGGCACCACGCGGCGCCATACCCGGCACACGCAGGAGAGCATCGCGGCGCTGACGGCGCGGCTCAAGGATATCCCGGCGCATAGACGCTGAGCTCGATTGACACCGTTCGGGCGGCTTCCTAGCGTTCCGGGCGAGGGATCTCCGTGGATTTTCGCCTCCTATTGCTCGCGTTCGGCTCGTTCGCGGGCACGACGGAAAGCACACTGCTGCCGGGTCTGCTCCCCGCGATCGGCAGCACGATGGGCGTTTCCGTCGCCCAGGCCGGCTACATGGTTGTGGTCTACTCGATCGCCTACGCCATCGCCGCGCCCATCCTGTCGAGCCTGCTGGGCGCCGCCGACCGCCGCCGGACGCTCGCCGCCGCCGAGCTCATCTTCGGTCTCAGCGCGCTGCTCATCGCCATCTCGCCGGCATTTCCCCTGATGGTTGCGGCGCGCGGCGTGCTCGCCTGCGGCGCGGTGCTGTTCACATCGCTGGCGCAGTCGACCGCCTATGCGCTGTCGCCGCCCGAACGGCGCGGCCGGTCGGTGGCGGCAGTCATGACCGGCGGTACCTTCGCGGTCGCCATCGGGGCGCCGCTGTTTGCGCTGATCAGCGTGCACCTGGGCTGGCGCGTCGGCTATGGACTGGTGGCCGCCCTCGCGGTGAGCTCGGGCATCATCATGTGGTTCCGGCTGCCCTCCGGGATCGTCGGGGAACGGCGGACGCTCGCCGAGCGGCTGGCTGTGCTGGGCAATCGCGGTGTCCCCACGGTCCTCGTCATCAGCCTGATGTTCGGCGTCGGCGCCTTCCTCCCCAACATCTACCTTGCGGCGATCAGCACCGAGGCCATGGGGATGGCGGTGAGCGCCGTCCCCATCGTGCTGCTGGCGCTCGGGCTCGGCGCCATCGTCGGCGGCCTGGTTGCCGGGCAGCTCATCGACCGTCTCGGTGCCTACCGGACCTTGCTGCTGTTTGCGGTGACGACCACTGCGATGCTGCTGGTCATCCCGTTGCTACCGGGTCTCCCGGCCCCGCTCGTCGCGCCCGCCTGGCTCCTGGTGCTGGGGCTTCTGGGCATGGTCGGCTGGGCGCTGTTCGGGGCCTTGCTCAACATCCTCGCGGCTCTTGCGCCGCGCGAAGTGCCGCTGGTGATTTCGCTCAACCTCAGCGCGGGGAGCTTCGGCGGCGCCATTGCCGCCTATCTCGGCGGCATCGCGATCGAGCGTTTCGGCGCAACGAGCATCGGCCTGCTTGGTGCCGCGTTCACCGTCGCGGCGCTCGGGCTGGCTGTTGCCAACCGCGGCATCCTCCACGTCCGGCGCTAGACTCGCTTGCCCTTGGGGCTGAGGCTCCAGGCGACGAACAGCGTGGCGATGGCGAGCACGGCCGGCAGGATCGCGATCCAGTACTGGTCGCCGGCGACGAGCACCGCCGTGCCGGCCCAGAAGATCGAGCTCAGCGCTTCGGCGATGGTCGAGACGCGTGAGGCGACCTGGCGGCGGCGGAACATGGCGCGGCGCATCGGTACGCGGAACCAGAGCTGGATGGCGGTGGCTGAACCGGACGACAGCACCGCGAACACGGCCGTGACCGCGGCAAGCTCGAACGAGGCGAGCATCATCAGCAGGATGATCGGCGCGAGGACGACGAGGATGACCTTTGCCACCGCCTCGATCTTGGCCTGCAGCACGGCGGCGGGCGAGACAGGTGCGGTGACGACGAGATCGTGCGCGTCCTCGCCCGAGATGGCGAGCCAGCTCAGGCCGCCCGAGAGCTGGCCGACGGCCATCACGAGGACGGGGATCACCACCACATAGGTGCCGGCCGATTGGCCGTAGCTGATCCACAGGTACAGGGCAGGGGGCACGAGATAGAAGATCTGCATCAGGGTCTGGCTGAGCAGCCACGGATCGCGCGCCAGCAGCTTCCATTCCTTGACGCGCAATTGCTGCTTCTGGCTGCGCGGCCGGAAGCTCACGGTGCCGTGCCGCTGTGCCTGCCGCTGCGCGCCGATGCCGGCCGCGGCGATGGCGTGCCGGCCGAAGCTCGATGAGGCGAGGGCGATCGTCCCCACCAGCGCGGTGAAGCCGATGGCGGCGGTGGCGACGAGCGCCGGCCAGTCGCCGAACGCCGCCCGGGCCGGCGCCCAGACGAGGCTGCCGGCATCAGGCATCCAGCCGATGAACTCCGGGTCGGCGAACAGCGCGAAGCGCGACATGTTGCCGAAATGGAGGATGGCGATCGCCTGGATGCCGATGACGAAGCCGGCGCCGACCACGGCGGCAATGATCTGGGCGATGAGCCGCGTTCGCTTGGGGCCGGCGATGCGGAACAGTGCGATGGTGATGAGCACGGCGATGGCGGTCGCCATCGCCGAGAGCGAAGCGAGCACGAGGTAGGCCATCAGCCAATGCGCGCCGTCATGCAGTACGAGCACGTTGACGATGGGGCTCGCCAACAGGCAGGCGAGCAGCAGCGTGGTGACGGCGGTGATGCCGGTGCGGACGGCAAAGAGCTGGCGCGAGGAGGCGGGCGAGCTCAGGATCAGATCGAGGTCGGAGCGGGTGTAGTAGGCGCGCGTCACCGACTCCAGCGCCTGGCTCAGCATCACGGTCCAGAACAGGAATCCCGTTCCGGTGACCAGCACCAGCGTCGGCTTCTCGGTGGCGATGCCCGCCTGAGCCCACGGACCGACGATGGCATTGGCCATGAGGTGCAGGAGCACGGCGGCAAGCGCCAGAATGAGCACGAGCACGATGCGGCGCGTGGGGTGGCCGCCGGTCATCATGGCGACGCCGTCGCGCCACATCAGCCGCCATTCATGGGCGGCGAACCAGGGCATCGTAGCGGGGGCGAAACTCATGCGACCGCGGCCACCGCGGGGTCGACGTCCATTTCCTTCTGCGCCACGAGGTCGAGGAAGATCTCCTCGAGCGTGGTCTCGCGGCCGACGCGGGCGCGCAGCTCCGCCAGCGTGCCTTCGGCGACGAGGCGGCCATGGTTGATCACGCCGATCCGCTCGGCCATGCGTTCGGCAACCTCCAGGATGTGCGTTGTCATGATCACCGTCACGCCCTGCTTCACCTTGTCGAGCAGCACCTGCTTGACCTGCCGGGCCGAGCCGGCGTCGAGACCGGTGAGCGGCTCGTCGAGGATGATGAGTTTGGGGTCATGTACCAGTGCGCCGGCGAGGGCGACCTTCTGCAGCATGCCCTTGGAGAAGCCACCGCAGCGCTCATGCGCGTGCGGCATCAGGCCGAGCCAGCCGATGAGCTCGGTGGCGCGCGCCTGCGCCTGGCGGGCATCGACCTGCCAAAGGCCTGCGACGAATTCGAGGTACTCGTAGGGCGTCAGCCGGTCATAGACCATGGGCTCGTCCGACACCCAGGCGATGATGGATTTGGCCGCCAGCGGATCCTTGCGGGTGTCGATGCCGAACACCGAAATGGTTCCCGCCTCGGGCTGTAACAGTCCCGCGACCATGCGCAGGATTGTCGTCTTGCCCGCCCCGTTCGGTCCGAGCAGGGCGTAGAACTCCCCTGCCTTCACGCGCAGCTGCAGGTCCTTCACAACCGGGCGGTCAAAGCTCTTGTTGAGCCCCGAAATATCGAGGGCATAGGCGGATTCCGGCATGGCGCGCTCCGGCGAAGGGTGCGCGGAGCCTAGGGAATGAGCGTTGAAGCCGGATGAACCGGTAGCGTTAAGATTTCCAGCACGCGGAACTTTCGATGCCGGATTCCCATTAGCCAGATGGAAGGACTGCATGGAGAAGGAAAATGGCTGACCGCGAAACTATTATCGAGACCGGAGACGGCGGCGCGGCAGGAATTGTCGCGGGGCTGCTTGTGGTGGCCCTGGCTGTCGTCGGCCTCTTCTTCTTTTTCGGCATGAACCGGCCGGGGTCGCAGACGATCGACCTTGATGTGCCGGCCGTCACCGTGAACGTGACGCCCGACGGGCAGTAACGATCTCGACTTCGAGGGAGGGGAGCGGTCCGCTTCGGCGGGCCGCTCTTTCGTCTATCTTTATTGGTCGCCGACGCGGTCGACGGTGCCGCCGGTGCAGCCGGCGCCGGCGTTGCGCGCCGCGTGGATCAGGTCGCGGAAGCGCGTCGCCCCCATCGCGTCGCCGCTGAGATTGATGCGCAGTTCGGAGATGATCTCGCGGTCGCCGTCGGTCTCGCAATCGAGCCGTACCTTGCGCCCGGCGCCGTCGCCGAAAGATGCATCGAAGGCAGAGCGGAGCTGGTTGCGAGAGACATGCCGGCCGATATTGCGTGCCAGCAGCTCACGCACCTCCGAGGCGTTGACCTCCTCGATCAGGGCGATGGCGCGCCTGAAAAAGGTCTCGGCGCTGGCCCCCGCGCAACTGCCATGCAGCGCCCATTCGTGCCGGTCGAGATTGCCCTCGACACCCGGCATCACGCGCTGCAGGTCGCGCCACGTCGTGTCGCTGACGTCGATCCGGGGCAGGTCGCTCCAGCGATTGGCCTCGTCGATGGCGATGATCTCCGGGCCGACGCCGCAATACTCGTCGTCCTGCGGCCATAGGCCGTGCAGCGTGAAATTGTCGGCGGCATAGTCGCCGCTCCGCTCGTTGCGGCATTCGTCCAGATACGGCTTGGTCTCGCAGAAGGCCGGATGCCAGCTGATCGCGAGGACGTAGTCGCCATCGTAAGCCGGCACCGCCGGTTCGACCGGCTGCTGCGAGCTGATCGGCTGGGCGGGTGGGGCGGCGGGCTGCTGGCGGTCGTTCCACCATAGACCGATGGCGCCGCCGATCAAAACGAGGGCGACCAGCGCCAGACTGAAACGGGGATTCACTTAGCGCGCAAACCTGTAGCCATCGGGAACGCCACGCGGCGAGAGCACGAACTGCCAGACCTGCAGCACGCGGGCCCGGAAGCCGCCGGCGCAGCACAGCAGGTAGTATTTCCACATGCGGTAGAAGCGCTCCGCCTCGGGCGTGTTGCGCTTGGTCCAGTTGCGCTCGAAATTCTCGTGCCAGGCGCACAGCGTCAGGTCGTAATGCGGGCCGATATTGTGGGTGTCGACCACAGTCCACAGCCCGTCGATGGCCTTGCCGATCTGTGCCATCGAGGGGATCACGCCACCGGGGAAGATGTACTTCTCGATCCACGGCTCGATCGTGTGGCTGGTATAGTGCTGGCCGATGGTGTGGAGCATGAACAGACCATCGTCCTTGATCACCTGCCGCGCCTTCTCGAAATAGGTGCGGAAGTTGCGGTGGCCGACATGCTCGAACATGCCCATCGACACGACATGGTCGGTCTTGCCCTCGAACTCGCGGTAGTCCTTCACCTGGAACTCGACGGGCAGGTCCTTGTAGCGTTCCCGACCGTAGGCGGCCTGGTCGGGCGAGACGGTGACGCCGACGCATTGCGCGCCATACTTCTCCGCGGCAAAGCCCATGAAGGCGCCCCAGCCGCAGCCGATGTCCCACACCTTCTGGCCGGCCTTGAGCCCGATCTTGCGGCAGACCAGGTCGAGCTTGGCTTCCTGCGCCGCATCGACATTGTCGACCCCGTCGGGCCAGTAGCCGCACGAGCCGGTCATGCGCCTGTCGAGCGAGGCCCTGTAGGCGTCGGTCTCGCTGTAGTGCATCTGGGCCACGCGGCGGCTGCGCGCGACAGTCTGCATGTTGAGCAGCTTTGCCTGCGCCACCTGCCAGAGCAGGTTGGGGGTGAGTTTCAGTTTTTCGTTGAGGCGGCCGCGCAGCACGCGGTTGAAGAATTCGGCGAGGTCGCCGGCATCCCACCAGCCGTCCATATAGGCTTCGCCCAGGCCCAGCGATCCCTGCGCGAACAGCCGGGTCCAGAAGCTGTCATTGTGGATCTGGATGTCCCATGGGTTGGGACCGTTGACGGTGATTCCCACTTCGCCGAGCAGTCCGACGATCCGGTCCTTCTCGCTCATTTGCGGCCCCGCTTCGTTCTCGCGGGGAGAAGCAAAGCTCAGACGGGATGCATGTCAAGTGTGCTGACCGAAGCAGCCCGCTCCGTGGAGCGGGCCGCCTGCCGGATCAGAGGGTAATGCGGTAGATGCCGAAGCCGGCTTCGCTGGTCGTGCCGGTGTCTTCGATCTTGACCGCCGTCACGTCGGCCAGGTGTTCCTTGGCCTTGGGACCGGTCTCGAACAGCACGGTGGTGCCGCCGAGCGGCGCCAGCGACCAGTTGCTGTCGGCCTTGGGCTGGATGGTTTTCTGCTCGACGATGTAGCGCACGAGCAGGTCGCGGTTGGTGTCCGGCCCCTTGAACACCACTTTCGTGCCGTTGATGCCGGGGAAGTTGCCGCCACCGCCGCCGCGATAGTTGTTCGTCGCGACGACGAAGTCCTGGTTGGGATCGATGGGCTTGCCCTCGAACATCAGGTCGATGATGCGGTTGGCGTCGGGGTTGACCAGTTCCTTGCCGTCCGCGGAGAACTTGCTGGGCTGGCTGACGTCGATCTTGTAGGTCACCCCGTCGATCACGTCGAAATTGTAGGCGGGGAAGTCCATGTTGATCAGCGGCTGGTCGGCCGCGCCGCCGGCCGCGATCTGGTTGAAGATGCCGGCCGAGCGCTCGAGCCACTCCTTGACGTCCGAGCCCTTGATGCGCACCGCCTGGATGGTGTTGGGATAGAGGTAGAGGTCGGCGACATTCTTGATCGCCACCGGGCCCACCGCGACGTCGGTGTAGTAGTCCGGACCGCCACGGCCGCCGGCCTTGAACGGTGCCGCCGCCGACAGCAGTGGAACGCCGTCCCAGGCCGAGCCCTTCTGCATCTGGCTGAGATACCAGGTCTGAGCGATGTTGACGATCTGGACGCTCGGATCGTCGGCGACCAGCGCGAAGTAGGAATGGAGCGGCGCGGCCGTCTCGCCCACGGCGCGGCGCACATATTCGAGCGTCGCTTCGTGTTCGGAGGCGATCGAGTCGAGCACGTCCTGCTCGCTCTCGACGGTCGGCTTCACCTTGCCGTCGACGCGCTCGAAGATCGGTCGGGCTTCGGAGGTGTGCGAGGCGATGGTCCAGTTGCCGTCGGCGTTCTTTTCGAGCAGCAGGTCGATCAGGCCCATGTGCGAGCCCCAGAAGCCGGCCATCACCGCCGGCTTGCCGGCAAGCGTGCCCTTTTCGATGTCGGCGCCCTCGAGTCCCTCGAAGTCCTTGGAGTTGGGGAACACCAGATGCTGGTGGCCGGTCAGGACCACATCGATGCCATCCACGGCGGCGAGCTGCAGGGAGGCGTTCTCGCTGCCCGGACCCTGGTCGAGGGCGATGCCGGAATGGGATAGGGCGACGATCAGTTGCGCGCCTTCTTCCTTCATCTTGGGTACATAGGCCCGTGCGGTCTCGACGATATCGCGGGTGTTGACCTTGCCGGTCAGGTGGTTGGCGTCCCAGGTCATGATCTGCGGCGGCAGGAAGCCGATGAAGCCGATCTTGATCGTCGACTTGGCCCCGGCGCCGTCGGTGATCTCCTTGTCGACGATGCGGTAGGGCGCGATGTAGGTGGTGTCGCTCAACGGATCGGCCGCCAGCTCGCCCTTGACCAGATTGGCCGACACGACCGGGAAGTTGGCGCCCGCGAGGGCCTTGTCGAGGAATTCGAGGCCGTAGTTGAACTCGTGGTTACCCAGCGTGCCCACTTCGTAGCCCAGCGTGTTCATCGCGGCGATCGAGGGATGCGGCTTGTCGTCGAGCCCGCGCTCATAGGCGACATAGTCGCCCAGCGGGTTGCCCTGGATCACGTCGCCATTGTCCACGAGGATGGAATTGCCCGCTTCGGCGCGGATGGTCTCGATCAGGGTCGCCGTGCGCGCGAGGCCCATGGTGTCGTTGGGCGCATCGGCGAAATAGTCATAGGGGTAAACGGCCACGTGCAAATCGGTCGTTTCGATCAGGCGCAAATGGGCCTGGTTGGCCTGCGCCTGCACCGCAAAAGGGTGCATGACGATAAGAGCGCCGGCGCTCGCGGACCCCGCGAGGAAGGCCCGGCGCGAAATATTGAAATTCATGTCGTTCTCCCTGTGAAACGCTCGTTCGGGAACGGACAGTCAGGGTTGTTGGTTGAGTGCCGCAACGGACGAGCAACTTCGTCTTGCCGGGTCGAGGTGACGCTGCGATGACCGCGGACGTGGGCAGACTGTCAAAATTGGACCAGTTGGTCAAATTCTGGCGTTGCGGCCCGACACGGCCTATGAGTGAGGGTCAAAAGGAGAGCGTCGTATGGTGAAATGGCAGGGCCGTCAGCAGAGCTCGAACATCGAGGATCGGCGCGGGCAGGGCAGCGGTGGCGGCGGGCTCGGCGGCGGTTTCGGGCGCGGCGGCGGGCTGGGCGGGTCGCCCGGCGGCGGCTTCCGCATCCCGGTCGGCGGCCGGTCGGGCGGCATGGGCAGCATCGTCATCATCGTGATCTTCATCGTCATCGCGATGGCGTTCGGCATCAATCCGCTGAGCATCCTCACCGGCGACAACAGCACCAACGTGCCGTTCCAGCAGACCCTGCCGCCGCAGAACGCCAACCAGGACGAGCTGGCCAATTTCGTGGGCGTGATGGTCAAGGACACCGAGGATTTCTGGGGCCAGTATTTCCGCTCGCAGGGCGAGACCTACACCGCGCCGCGCGTGGTGCTGTTCTCGGGCCAGACGCAGTCGGGCTGCGGCGTCGCGGACACCTCGAGCGGGCCCTTCTACTGTCCCAACGATTCCAAGGTCTATATCGACCTCGCCTTCTACGACCAGCTCCGCCGCCAGTTTGGCGCCCCGGGCGATTTCGCGCAGGCCTATGTGATCGCCCACGAGGTCGGCCACCATGTGCAGAACCTCATCGGCGTGCTGCCCGAGTTCAACCAGGCCCGGCAGACCATGACGCAGGAGCAGGCCAATGCCGCGTCGGTGAAGGTCGAGCTCCAGGCCGACTGCTTCGCGGGCGCCTGGGCCAAGGCCGAGTTAGAGCGCGGCTTCCTCGAAAGCGGCGATCTCGATGAGGCGATCAATGCGGCCAACCAGATCGGCGACGACCGCCTGACCGGCGGCCGCGTGCCGTCCAGCCAGTTCACGCATGGCACGTCGGCGCAGCGCATGGAGTGGTTCCGCCGCGGCTATGAGAGCGGCGATCCCTCGCAGTGCGACACGAGCCGCGTCTAGCCGGCCATCGCCGGCACGGCTATCTCGACAGGCAGGCCCCATCCTCCGGACCTGCCTGTTTCGCTTTCCGGCCGCCGGGTCGAGTCAGGATGTCGCACTCCTAGACCGCCGCTCTACTCGATACCTCAACGTTTCCGGGAGCGAGCGTCCGACGCCGACCTTTTGACCCAAACTTGTCACGCAATGGCCTTGTTCATTACCGCAACCAACCTCGGCGGGAGTGGTTGTCGGGGCGACGCGCTTGCAGCGTCACGTGCCTTACGCGAGGTGCGTATTGACCACCCTAGTTTGAAGGGAAATCACATGAACAAGCTTGCTCTCGTCGCCGCCGCGGCGCTTACCGCCGCGACTTTTGGTGCGGCTGCCATCGCGCAGGACACGGTCAGCTCCTTTGACAACGCCGATGCCAACAAGGACGGCGTCGTCTCCTGGGATGAGGCATTCGGAGTGTTTCCGACCTTGACGCAGGACATCTTCAACCAGGCCGATGCGAACGCCGACGGCAATCTGGACGAGGCCGAGTACACCGCGCTCGAGACCCTCACCGGCGCCACCGACGCGTCGGAGGTACCGAGCTCGGTGTCCAGCGAATCGTCCTCGGCCGCGCAGTAAGCGTCCGGCACCCATGGAAGGTCGCCCGTATGGGCGGCCTTTCCCTTATGGCGCGGGGGTGGCGTGTTCGGGCTTGGGCGCGATGCCCTTCTGGCTGCGGATCTGGTTCACGAAGCGGGTGAACAGGTAGTGGCTGTCATGCGGACCGGGCGACGCCTCGGGGTGATACTGCACCGAAAAGATCGGCTTGCCGTCGACCGCGAGGCCAGCGTTCGAGCCGTCGAACAGCGACACATGGGTCTGCGTCACGCCCGCGGGCAGGCTGGCGGCATCCACCGCGAAGCCATGATTCATCGAGGTGATCTCGACCTTGCCCGTTGTCAGATCCTTGACCGGGTGGTTGGCGCCGTGATGGCCCTGGTGCATCTTGCCGGTCGTGCCGCCCAGCGCGAGGCCGAGCAATTGGTGGCCGAGGCAGATGCCGAACATCGGCTTGCCGG
Source organism: Devosia sp. 66-22 (assembly GCA_001899065.1). Taxonomy (GTDB): domain Bacteria; phylum Pseudomonadota; class Alphaproteobacteria; order Rhizobiales; family Devosiaceae; genus Devosia_A. Next base: position 15,729 of record MKUZ01000018.1, read on the forward strand.
TTTCCATCAGCGCCTTGATGGTGGGCACCGCATATTTGCCCGTCGCGGCCGGGTCGCCCGGGCCGTTGCTGAGGAAGATGCCGTCGGGATTGTGCGCGAGGATGTCCTTGGCCGTCGCCGTCGCCGGCACCACCGTGACGCGCGCGCCTTCCTCGGCAAGCTGGCGCAGGATGTTGCGCTTGGCGCCGAAATCGACCGCCACGATGTGGAACTGCGGATTGTCCTGCGTGCCGTAGCCCTTGTTCCACACCCACGGGGTCTGGTCCCATTTGTAGGTCTGCGCGGTCGTCACTTCCTTGGCGAGGTCGAGGCCTTCGAGCCCGGGGAAGTTGCGGAGCTCGGCGGTTATCGAGGCTTCGTCGAAATGGCCGTCGGGCGCGTGCGCCACCACGCCATTGGGCATGCCGTGCTCGCGGATGCGCGCGGTCAGCGCGCGCGTATCGATGCCGGCGATGCCCACGATGTTGCGCTTCTTGAGCCAGGCATCGAGCCGCTCCGCCGCGCGGTAGTTGGCGGGATTGGTGATGTCGGCCTTGATCACGACGCCACGCACGCCCGACAGCGCGGCCATGTTGACCGTCTCGATGTCCTCGTCATTGGTGCCCACATTGCCGATATGAGGGAAGGTGAAGGTGACGATCTGGCCGGCATAGGACGGGTCGGTCAGGATTTCCTGGTAGCCCGTCATCGCCGTGTTGAAGCACACTTCGCCGGCCGCGTGGCCCACCGCGCCAATGCCGCGCCCTTCGAGGCGAGTGCCGTCGGCGAGGATCAGCAGGGCGGTCGCAGGCGTGGGCTGCCAGCCGGACATGGCGGGTCTCCAGGGCGTTCGTGGTGCGGGTTGAGGGCTTCCCTTAGAAGCCCGCGCCGGGCAGCGCAAGTGGCGCCGGCCGACAATACTGGCTATATGGTGCCAAATCACTGGATTTGAAGGGACATCAGCCATGCGCGAGGCGATCGACGAGGCCTACAAGACGGCGCTCAAGGCCCGCGACCAGCGGCGGACCGCGACGCTGCGGGCCGTCAATGCCGCCATCAAGGACAAGGACATCGCCAATCGCGGCGAGGGCAAGGGCCCGCTCGCGAGCGAGGATATCCTCGTGCTGCTCCAGAAAATGGTCAAGCAGCGCGAGGAGAGCCTGGCGATCTACACCCAGGCGGGCCGCGCCGACCTCGCCAGGGTCGAGAAGGAAGAGATCGACATCCTCAACGAGTTCCTGCCCAAGGGGCTGACCGAGGCGGAAATCGAGGAGGCGATCAAGGCCGCCATCGCCAAGACCGGCGCGGCGGGCGCCAAGGACATGGGCAAGGTCATCGCCTCGCTCAAGGCCGACTATCCGGGCCGTATCGACTTCGGCAAGGCGAGCGGCAAGGTCAAGGCGGCGCTCGGCTGATCAGCCAGAACACGGGCGGTTGGCGAGCCATGAACAGAACCTTTGTGCCATCCCTCGGCAAGCACATCAGCCAGGCCGGCCTGGGCTGCGTGACGTTTGGGCGGGAGATTGACCGTGCCGCTTCCTTCTCGATCATGGACTATGCGCTCGAGCGGGAGATCACATTTTTCGATACCGCCTCGGCCTATGGCGGTGGCGCCTCTGAAGAAATTGTCGGGCAGTGGTTTGCCGAGAGAGGAGGGGCAGCCGCTCACATCGCGGTCGCAACCAAGCTCCTTCCTCCCTATGACGCCAGCACTCTTTCGGCGGCCGTGGAGCAGAGCCTGGCGCGACTGCGCATGGACCGGATCGACGTCCTGTTCGCCCATTCCTGGCATCCCTCGATCGAGGATGATGTTGTCCTCCGCGCACTGAGCGATCTTGTTTTCGCCGGCAAGGTTCGCGCGCTCGGCGTGAGCAATTTCAATGCGGAGCAACTGGGCACGCTGCTGCGGAAGCAGGCCGATCGCGGTCTCACGCCGGTGTCGTTCGTTCAGAACAACCACAACTATGCCGTGAGTCATGTGGACGATGCGTTGATGCGGATGTGCCGGGACTTCAAGGTGAACATCGTCACCTACAGCCCCTTGGCGGCGGGGTTCCTCACCGGAAAGTATCGGGGGGCGGTCGCGTCCGATGTGCGCTTCGAGATCATTCCGGGACACAAGGACATCTACTTCAACGATCGTGCCTGGGAGCGTCTCGATCGACTGATGAACGCCGCCGAGCAGGCAGGGAAGCCGCCTGCGATGCTGGCGCTGGCATGGGCGTTTCACCAGCCGCAGGTGAGTTCGGTCCTCGTCGGCTGTCGGACCACCGGCCATCTGGACCAGGCTCTTGCCGCACTGGCGGAGGGCGATCCCGGCCTGCCGACCTAGGACCTGCGCTCGCGCATCCACGACACATAGGCGATGGCGACCGAGAGGACCGCGCCCACCACGCCGATCCAGGGCAGGGTGTGGTAGCCGTAGCCCTGGTCGATCATCAGTCCGCCCAGCCACGCGCCGGCGGCGATCGAGATATTGAACGCCGAGGGGATGAGGCTCGCTGCAAGCAACGGCGCGTCCTGCGTGTTGCTGAGGATGCGGGTCTGCACCGGCGAGCCGAAGGCGAACACGGTCGAGCCCCAGATCAGGACCAGCACCGCCATCGCCCAGGGCGCGGCGACGAACACGCCCATCAGCGCGTAGATCACCACCTGCGCGGCGAGGATGCCGGTCAGCGACGCCATCAGCCGCCAGTCGGCGAGCCGTCCGCCTACCAGCACGCCGATGGTCGAGCCGATGCCGAAGATCAGCAGCAGCCACGGCACCACGTCGAGCGGAATGCCCGAGACGTCGGTCAGTAGCGGCGAGATATAGGTAAAGAGCGCGAACTGGCCGATGGTCTGGAGCACGATCACCGCCAGCGAGGTGTAGACCGGCTCGCGCGCGAGCACCCGGATCTCGGCGAGGAGGCTGCCGCTCTGGCCCTGGTGGGCGCTGTCGCGCGGCACCAGCAGGGCGATCAGCGTGAACGAGACGACGCCGAGCGCCGCGACGGCCCAGAACGTCATGCGCCAGCCGAACGCCGTGCCGATCGCGGTGCCGAGCGGCACGCCCACGATGTTGGCCACCGTAAGGCCGGACAGGATCAGCGCCACCGCGAAGCCGCGCCGGCTTTCGTCAACGACGGTGGTCGAGACCACCATGGCAGTGCCGAAATACGCCCCATGGATCAGCGCGATGATGACGCGGGCAACCAGCAGCGAGGTGTAGTTCGGCGCCAGCGCGCAGAACACGTAGCCGATGGTGAAGATCGCGACATAGCTGAGCAGCAGCAGCTTGCGCGAATAGCGTCCGGCGAAGGTCGCGAGCAGGGGACCGCCGACGGCGACGCCCAGCGCGTAGAGGCTGACGAGGAGTCCCGCGGTCGGGATCGAGATGCCCAGATCCGTCGACACCGCGGGCAAGATGCCCGCGATGACGAACTCCGACGTACCGATGGCGAAGGCGGCGGCGAACAGCGCGAGCAATGCGGGCGACATCAGGCAGCGGCCCTCCGCGAGAGGGAAAGCGAGATCAGCGCCGTCACCAGAGCGATGCCGCTGCACACGATGCCGGTGGCCGGCAGCAGAGCGTAGCTGACACCGGCGGTGAGGAGTGCAGCGCCCACGGCGGCGCCCACAGCGATACCGACATTATAGGCGGTCGAGACCAGCGTGGCGGCGAGCCGCGGCGCCTCCTCGGCGCCCTTGAGCACCCGCACCTGGATGGGTGTCGAAAAGCCAAAGCCGAAGGCCGACGACAGGAACAGCATGAAGGCGACCGCGACGGCATTGTGCACGGCAAACAGCAGCGCGGTGAAGCAGACGATCTGCCCGATGATGACGATCATGATCGTTGTAGGGCCGTTCCAGTCGGCGCCCTTGCCGCCCAGCCAGATGCCGGTCACGGCCCCGGCGCCGCCCAGCAGCAGGAAGAGCGGGACCGTGGTGATCGGATCGAGCCCCGTGACTTCGGTGAGGATCGCCACCTGGAACGTGCCGAAGGCGAGCTGGCCCACCATGATGATCGCGATCGTGACGAAGGAGAGCCAGACCTCCTGGTGCAGCAACTGCCGGGCCTGCCTGCCGAGCGGCGCGTCGGCTTCCTCCTCGCCCTTAATTTGGCTGGGCAGGGTGAACAGCACAGCGAGCACGGCCAGCGCCGCCGTGACGGCGATCACGACGAAGGTCGCGCGCCATCCGAACGCATTGCCGATCACGGTGCCGAGCGGAAGGCCGAGGATGTTGGCCACGGTGATGCCGCCCACCATCAGCGACAGGGCGGCCCCGCGCTTGTCCTCTGACACGAGATGGGAAACCGCGACGCTGGCGACGCCGAAGAATACGCCGTGCCCGCAGGCCGAGATCAGGCGCGCCGCGAGCAGCAGCTCATAGGTCGGGGCGAGGGCGCAGAACACCTGCCCGACGGCGAAGATGGCGATCACCGACAGGATGGCGGGCTTGAGCGGAATCCGCGTCATCAGCAGCGCCAGCACCGGCCCGCCCACCGCGACGCCCGCCGCGTAGCCGGTGACGAGCAGGCCCGCGACCGGGATGGTCACGGACAGGTCCGTCGAGACACCCAGCAGGATGCCCGAGATGATGAACTCGGTCGTGCCGATGCAGAAGGCGGCCAGGGAAAGGGCGAAAACAGCGATAGGCATGAAAGGACTGTCCGGAGGGCCGGCTCTTTGAGCACTTGGCAGAAGGCGGGGCAAGCCCTAGGCGGGCCGCGCAATCGGAGTCATAGTCACGGACATCGCAAAGCTCATGGAGGCGGGAATGGCGGTTGCGGATATCAGGAAGCGGATGGGTCTGGTGATGGGGCTGCGCGCCCTGTTGATGCTGCTGGCGGGGCTTTATGCCGTGATCTGGCCGGCGCAGGCGCTGCTCGTCCTCATCTGGGCCGGCGCGATCCTTCTGATCGTCGACGGCGTGCTCGGTCTCTGGGCGCTGACCTTCGGCGGCCAGAAGACCGGCAATTACTGGTTCGACGTCATCCGCAACGTGCTCGCCATCATCACCGGCGTGCTGATCCTCATCCAGCCATTCCTGGGCGCGCTGATCACCATCTGGTTCGTGGTCTATCTGCTCGCCTTCCAGGCGATCCTTGTCGGCGTCATGGAAATCGTCATCGTGCTGCGGGAGCGGGCGCTCTACTCCAAGATCTGGCCGGTCCTCGTCTCGGGCGTCCTCTACGTCCTGTTCGGCGTGGCGCTGCTGTTTGCCCCGCTGTTCGGCGCGGTGCTGCTCACCATCATGGGCGGTGTGCTGATGATCCTGTTCTCGATCGCGCTCGGTACGCTCGCCTGGCGGATGTGGAAGGGACCCGAGGAAAAGGCGGCCGCCTGAACCGGGCCGCGGGAGGATCGCATGACAGACAACACCGGACTGGGCTGGCCGAGCATCCTGACGGGGCTGCGCGGTCTCCTGATGCTCCTGGGCGGCGGTTTCGCCCTCCTTTGGCCCGGCCCGGCGCTCGCCACCCTGGTGTGGCTGGGTGGGCTGATCGTGGTCGCCGACGGCGTGCTCGGCATCTGGGGACTGCTGTTCGGCGGGCGGAGGAGTCCAAGGCTGGGCGTCGCCATCACGCGGCACGACCTGGCGATCGTGGCGGGCATCCTGGTGGTCGCCTTCCCGTTCATCGTGGGCGCGGTCGGGCTCTCGACGCTGATCATCATCATCGGGATCATCCTTGTGGTGATCGGCGTCGTGGCACTCTATGTGACGATCGTCAGCCGCAGCATGCTGCGGGAGGGGACGTTCTGGCCCGAAGTGCTGAGCGCCTGCGCGTATCTGCTGTTCGGCGTATTGCTGCTGGCGATGCCGCTGGCGAGCGCGCTGGTTCTGGTGGGGATCGTCGGGGCCCTGATGGCGCTCTACGGGCTGTTCCAGCTCTACATTGCGTGGCGGCTGCGCGGGCACTCGGCGGCGGCTTAGGAGAAGGTCGCCGACGCCCGCCGCGTCGGGGTGGTGGCGCAACGGGCGATCAACGTCTACTTATCTGCCGATGCGCTTTTCCGATGCCTTCCTCGACGAGATCCGGCAGCGCCTGCCGATTTCGCAGGTGGTGGGCGAGCACGTCATCTGGGACAAGCGCAAGAGCCAGCCGGGCCGCGGCGACATGTGGGCCTGCTGCCCGTTCCATGGCGAAAAGACCCCTTCGTTTCACGCAGACGACCGCAAGGGCATCTACCACTGCTTCGGCTGCGGGGTAACCGGCGACCACTTCCGGTTCCTCACCGAGAAGGCCGGGATGAGCTTCCCCGAGGCGGTCGAGAAGCTCGCCGGGATGGCCGGCGTGCCGATGCCGGCCCGCGACGAGCGCGATGAGGCGCGGCAGGAAGCGCGCAAATCGCTGTTCGACGTCATGGAAATGGCGGCGCGCTATTTCGAGGCGGCGCTGGCACACAATATCGGCGCGCGGGCTCGCGGCTATCTGTTCGAACGCGGCGTCAGCGCGCAGGCGCAGTCGCGCTTCCGCGTCGGCTTTGCCCCCGACAGCCGCAACGGTCTTAAGGAGCACCTCGCCAGCAATGGCGTCACCGCGCAGGAAATGGCCGACACCGGGCTCGTCGCCTCGCGCGAAGACGATCCGCTGACTTACGACAGGTTCCGCAACCGCGTGATGTTCCCGATCACCGATTTTCGCGGTCGGATCGTCGCCTTCGGCGGCCGGGCGCTCTCGCCCGACGTCCCGGCCAAATATCTCAACTCTCCCGAAACGGTGCTCTTCCAGAAGCGGCTCGTCCTCTACAACGGCATGGATGCACGCAAGGCGGCGCGCGACGGCAAGCCCGTGGTGGTGGTCGAGGGCTATCTCGATGTCATCGCCTCGGTGATGGCCGGCTTCGAGGGGAGCGTCGCGCCGATGGGTACGGCGCTCACCGAGGACCATCTCCAGCTCCTGTGGCGGATGACCGATGCGCCGATCCTGTGCTTCGACGGCGACGCCGCCGGCATCCGCGCCGCCGAGCGTGCCACCGGCATCGTGCTGCCGCTGCTGGCGCCGGGCAAGACCGTCCGCATCGCGACGCTGCCCGAGGGTGTTGACCCCGACGACCTGATCAAGGCCCAGGGCCGCAACGCCTTCGCCGACGTGCTCGACCGGGCGCGATCGCTCTCGGACGTGGTGTGGAGCAATGAAACCGGCGGCATCGTGCCCGAGACGCCCGAGGCCCGCGCCGCGCTCGAGGCGCGCCTGCGCGAGCGGGCCAATTCCATCGGCGACCAGTCGGTGCGCCGGCACTACATGCAGGCGTTCGACGAAAAGCTCGCCGCCTTCTTCCAGCCCGTGCGGCAGCCGCGCTGGGACGGGCCGCGCAATGACCGCCGCGGCGGTGGCCGTCCCGGCTACGGCCAGTCCTGGGGCCAGCCGCGCGGCACGCCCCGGCTGGTCGTCTCCGACACCCTGCGCAATTCCCGCCTGATGAAGCCGGGGCTCGCCGCCGATCCGAGCCCACGCGAGGCGGTGATCCTCACCGGGCTCATCAATCATCCGGCGCTGGCCGAAACCCGGCTGGAGGGGCTGGCGCATGTCGAGTTCGGCTCGCCCGCGGCCCGCAATCTGTTCGCGTCCCTGCTCGACAGCGTGATGGCGGATCACGATATTTCGGGCGAGGATTTGAGGATATCACTTGGCGCGAAGGGGTTCGGCCCGGCCATCGAGAAGATGGAGGCGATGCTGCGCGGGCAGGGGATCTGGCAGGTCGGGCCCGAAATCGCCGCCCAGGATGCCGAAATCGGCCTCACCCATGCGCTGGCCTTGCATTACAAGTCCGTTGAGCTAAATAAGGCCCTGAAAGCAGCGGAAAACGCCCTCGACGTCGATTGGACCGAGGACTCCTTCAAGGTGCTGCAGGACATCAAGAATCAGATCACGACCGTCGATGGCACTGAGGCATTGATCGAGGGATTTGGTTCGCTATCCGGACGTGCGCCGCGGGGCTTCTAGCAGGTTCCCGGTGCGCGATTTTGCTTATGGGCGAATCAGTTGCATAAGCGGCTCCGGAAACGAATCATCTGCGGGCTGCCGCAGGCCCTTGTTGCACGTCTCACTGCCACCATTTGAACCGAACGGACCCCGAGAGGGTCACGGAGCAAAAGCCAGATGGCTACGAAGGCACCCGTGAAGGCACCTGCCAAGGCTGCGAAGGCAGCAGCCAAGGCGGCACCCAAGAAGTCCGCCGCAAAGGCAGAAACAAAAAAGAAACCCGCAGCCGCCAAGAGCGCTCCCAAGGCGGCAGTCAGGACTCCGGCCAAACCGGTCAAGAAGGCCAACGCCAAGGGGGTGGCCAAAAAGGGAGAGGTGAAAGCAGCGGCGCGGCCCAAGGCGGCGCCCAAGCCGGCAGTCAAAGTAAAGCCGGCGGCCAAGGCGAAGCCCGAATCGAAGGCGAAGCCGGCAGCAACGGCAAAGCCGGTCGTGAAGGCGAAGGTGGAACCAAAGGCTAGGCCGGAGCCTAAGAAGGCAGAGATCAAAGCCAAGGTTGAGGCGAAGCCCAAGGCGGCGCCTAAGCCGGCGGAAGACGCAAAGGCACCGGCCAAGGCCGTTGCTCCTCCCAAGAGCCAGGCAAAAGCCCCGGCGAAGCAAACTCCGGCGAAAGCCGCATCAGTAAAGACAGACGTAAAACCAGTGAAGACCGAGACCATTTCCGAGCCGAAGGCTGCGCCCGTCCCCTCTCCCAAAGCCGCTGCCAAGGCGCCGGCCAAGAACGGCAAGGACGACAAGGCTGCGGCCCCGGGCGACAAGCCCGAGGGTGCAGAAACTCCCGACAGTCCGCTGCTCGATCTGAGCGATGCCGCCGTCAAGAAGCTGATCAAGACGGCCAAGAAGCGCGGCTACGTCACCTATGAAGAGGTGAACGCGGTCCTGCCGTCCGAGGAAGTCTCGCCCGACCAGATCGAAGACATCATGGCGATGTTCTCCGACATGGGCATCAACGTCGTCGACGAGGACGAGGTCGAAGAGGCCGAGGCCGAGACGCCCGAAGAGGAGTCGACCGAGCTCGCCGAGCGCACCGGCACGGCCGTCGCCAGTAAGTCCAATGCGCGCGAAGGCTCCGACCGCACCGACGATCCCGTCCGCATGTATCTGCGCGAGATGGGGTCGGTGGAGCTGCTCAGCCGCGAGGGCGAAATCGCCATCGCCAAGCGCATCGAAGCCGGCCGCGAGACGATGATCGAAGGCCTGTGCGAAAGCCCGCTGACCTTCCAGGCCATCATCATCTGGCGCGACCAGCTCGCCGCCGCCGAAATTCTGCTGCGCGACATCATCGACCTCGAAGCGACCTATGCCGGCCCCGATGCCAAGCAAGCCGCGCCGGTGATGCCCGCCGAGGAGTACAAGCCCGCCGTCGCCGCCCAGCAGGTCAAGACGGAGAAGCCGGCCGCCGCGCCGCGCCGTGCCGCGTCCGGCGACGAGGACGACGACTACGTGCCCGAGGAGCCGCAGGCGCCGCAGGACCCGGTCGAGGACGACGACGACGATTTCGAGAACTCGCTGTCGCTGAGCGCGATGGAAGCCGAGCTGAAGCCGCAGGTGGTCGAGACCTTCGACCGCATCGCCGACGCGTACGGCAAGATGCGCAAGCTGCAGGACAAGCACGCCGCCGATCGCAGCAAGCCGGTCACCGGCGCCGAGACCAAGAAGGTCGACACCTTCCGCTCCTCGGTGATCACCGACGTGAAGTCGCTGTCGCTCAACGCCTCGCGTATCGAGAGCCTCGTCGAGCAGCTCTACGACATCAACAAGCGCCTGGTGCGGCTCGAGGGTCGCCTGCTGCGGCTCGGCGAAAGCTACGGCATCAAGCGCGAAGATTTTCTGGACGCCTATTTCACGCACGAGCTCGAAGAGAACTGGGCGCATGACGTTGCGCCGCGCTCCAAGGCCTGGGGTGAGTTCACCAAGCGCGAAGCCGATACGATCAAGGAAATCCGCGGCGAGATTCACACGCTCGCGACGGAAGCCGGACTCGATGTCACCGAGTATCGCCGCATCGTCCACAAGGTGCAGAAGGGCGAGCGCGAAGCGGCCATCGCCAAAAAGGAGATGGTCGAGGCCAACCTCCGCCTCGTGATCTCGATCGCCAAGAAATACACCAATCGCGGCCTGCAGTTCCTGGACCTCATCCAGGAAGGCAATATCGGCCTGATGAAGGCTGTCGATAAGTTCGAGTATCGCCGCGGCTACAAGTTCTCGACCTACGCCACCTGGTGGATCAGGCAGGCCATCACCCGCTCGATCGCCGACCAGGCGCGCACCATCCGCATCCCGGTGCACATGATCGAGACGATCAACAAGATCGTGCGCACGTCGCGCCAGATGCTGCATGAGATCGGGCGCGAGCCGACACCGGAGGAGCTCAGCGAAAAGCTCCAGATGCCGCTCGACAAGGTCCGCAAGGTCCTCAAGATCGCCAAGGAGCCCATCTCGCTCGAAACGCCGATCGGCGACGAGGAGGATTCGAACCTCGGCGATTTCATCCCGGACGTGAACGCGGTGCAGCCCATCGATGCCGCGATCCAGTCGAACCTGCGCGAAACCACGACCCGCGTGCTGGCGTCGTTGACGCCGCGCGAGGAACGCGTGCTGCGCATGCGCTTCGGCATCGGCATGAATACCGACCACACGCTCGAGGAAGTCGGCCAGCAGTTCTCGGTGACCCGCGAACGCATCCGCCAGATCGAGGCCAAAGCGCTGCGCAAGCTCAAGCACCCCAGCCGTAGCCGCAAGCTGAGGAGCTTCCTCGACAACTGAGGATGCCTGAGCGTCAGGGCGAGATCTCTCCAGCCAGCGGCCCCGTGTGGACAGCGACAACCGAACCATCTGGACGCTCTGGATGCAGGGCGTCGATACGGCGCCGCCGCTGGTCAGGGCATGTATCGAGTCATGGCGCGTCCTCAATCCGACGTGGCGGGTGGTCGCCCTCGATCGCGCGACGCTGGGCGACTGGGTCGATCTCGAGGACATCATCGATATCAGCCGCCGTGATATCACTGTGCAGAAGCAGGCCGTCGTCGCGCGGCTGGCGCTGCTCAAGCGGTATGGCGGCGTGTGGGTCGATGCGACGGTGTTCTGCCTGAGGCCGCTCGACGCGTGGCTGCCGGCTGCCCACAGCGCCGGGTTCACCGCCTTCCGCAATCCGGGGCGCGACCGGCTCGCGAGCAACTGGTTCATGGCCGCCGACAGCGGCAACGACCTCGCGGTCGCCCTCTATGAGGCCTTCATCGGTTTCTTCAACCGGCACCGCTTCACCAATCAGGAAACCGCATCGGGGCGGGCGATGGTCGAGCGCCTGGGCCGCATTCTCAACACCAGCGTGCGCTCGACGCGCTGGTGGCTCAACCCGGCGCTGCAGGCCGTGGTCAGGGCGTATCCGTATTTCATCTTCCACTACATCTTCAACGACGTGGTCCTGTCCGATCGCCGCCTCCGCGCGCTGTGGGAGCACGCGCCGCGGCTCGATGCCGGGCCGCCGCACCGGCTCCAGGATCTGGGCGGCGCGGGCGACGGCCCGGCACGGGCTCTCGCGGAACTCGAGCAGGCAGACTGGGTGCTGCAGAAGCTCGACTGGAGGGCCGACCCGGCTTCGCCCTACTGGTCCGCCGTCCTCGAACGGATGACCGCATTGAGCATCGAACGAAGCAGGCAGTTGAGGGGCCCCACGCCGTGATCGTCATCATTCCGTCCAACCGGCACATCGAGCTGGCCTACCTGTCGCCGCTCATCGACTCCGGTGCCCGCTTCATCATCGTCGATGACAGCGAGGGTTCGATCGGCATCGATCACCCGCAGTTCACCGTCTACAACTGGCAGGACCGGCGGCGGATGCTGGGCGATCTCGATGCGCATTTTCCGCGCCGCAATGGCGCCTGCCGCTCCTTCGGCTTCTACTGCGCCTGGCACCAGTCCGATCCGGATGAGATCATCATCGCGCTCGACGACGATTGCCGCGTCATCGACGGGACCTTCGCCGCCGATGTCGAGCGGGCGCTCTCGCGCGCGCCGCGACCGGAACTCACCACCAGCGGCGAGCACCTCAACATCCTCGACATCTATGAGGGCGGCGCCGGCGGCCTGTTTCCCCGCGGCTTTCCCTATTCCGCACGCGGCGACTATGCGGCGGCCACGCCGGGCCCGGCGATCAGCCGGGACGTCGTGTTCTCGCTCGGACTGTGGACCGGCATCTACGACATCAACGCGGTCGACAAGGTGACCGGGGCCCAGTACCGCTTCCCCGACGCGAGGCTGCAGCATCCCTCGGTCCTCGTCGCGCCGGGCAAGCTCATCTCGGTGTGCTCGATGAACATGCATTTCCGCCGCGAGGTGCTGCCGGCGACCTACCAATTGCCGATGCATGTGCGTGTCGTCCCCGATGGCGTCATCGACCGCTATGGCGACATCTGGGGCGGGTTCATCCTTAAGACGCTGATCGACATCAAGGGCGACGGCCTCGCTGCCGGCGCGCCCATGATCGACCATCTCAAGGAGGGCGACTACGTCCGCAACATCTGGCAGGAGAATCTGTGCCACCAGGTCAATGACGAGTTCCTGGGGCTCCTTGCCGCTGCGCGGCAGGACGTGGCCGCCGGTTCCTATCTCGACATGATGGAGCAGCTGACCGGCGCATTCGCGGCGCGGGCGTCGGGCTGTTCCCCGCTGCTCTCGCGCTATCTGAGCAAGCTCGTGCCCGCGCTCGATGCCTGGACGTTCGCCCTGCGCCAGAGCCCGTAAGCGGGGGGAACGTCGCCGATGGCCGGAGCGTCGCGCTGGCCCGGCTGCTAGAGTCGTGGACGCAAATGAGTCGCGCGGGCGCCGCGCGGGATGGTCGGCATGGATTCCTTCCTCCGCTTCGAGCACAAGGCACAGCCGGTCGTGCCGCGGCGGCTGTTCCTGCGCCGGCTGGGCATCAACTTGGGTGCCGCGCTTGCCATCCTTGTCCCGTCGCTGCTGATCGGCATGGTCGGCTTCGTTGTGTTCGAGGGCAAGGGGTGGGTCGAGGCCTTTGACTATGCCTCGATGATCCTGTCGGGCATGGGCCCGTTCGAGGAGGCCAGCACCGATGCGGGCCGCATTTTCGAGGGCACCTACGCGCTCTACTCGGGCCTCACCGTCGTGGTTGTCGCCAGCCTCATTCTCGCCCCGGTCTTCCACCGCGTGCTGCACAGCTTCCACGTCGAGGACGATGACGACGAGAAGAAGGACGAGAAGAAGGACGAGAAGAAGGCGGCTTGAGGCGCTTCCCGACGTTCCCTATGCTTTGGGAAGTTATCGGAGAAACGCGATGTCCTTCTGGAAGAATCTGTTCGGTGGCGGCGGCGGCGAGCCCAGGCAAGAGGCACCCGCACCCGGCGAGGAGTATAATGGCTTCACCATCCGCGCCACGCCGATGTCCGTCGGAAGCGAGTTCCAGCTCGCCGGGCGGATCGAGAAGGAAATCGATGGCGAGCTCAAGACCTACGATTTCGTGCGGGCCGACCGCATGAGCTCGCGCGACGACGCCGTGGCGCTGGCGGTCAGCAAGGGCCGCCAGATCATCGACGAGCAGGGCGTGGGCCTGTTCAAGCAGAGCTGGCCCAAGACCAACTAGGCGCGCCCGCGCAACGTCGATCAAGCGGCCCGCCTCCGTCCGCGCTATCGAGGCGGGAAGGGGTGTGCATGATCAAGGTCGACCTCAAGAAGACGCGCGGCGACTACTGGAAGGCGCCCAAGGGCGCGTTCGTCGTCATCGACGTGCCGCGCCTCAATTTCCTCATGGTGGACGGCCAGGGCGATCCCAACAGCTCGAGCGTCTACCAGGCGGCCGTCGGCGCTCTCTATGCCGTCAGCTACAAGCTCAAATTCATGTCGAAGGCCCGCGATCGCGATTATGTCGTCCCGCCGCTGCAGGGCCTGTGGTGGGCCGACGACATGGCCGACTTCATCGCGCGCCGAAAGGATCGCTGGCGCTGGACCATGATGCTTATGCTGCCTGACTGGATCACTGCGGCGGCCGTGGCAGAGGCCGTCGAGACGTTCCGCGCCAAGGAGGGTGATATTCCCGATACGCTCCGGTTCGCGGCCTTCGAGGAAGGGCGGAGCGTGCAGACGCTGCATGTGGGCTCCTACGACGACGAAGCGCCGACCATCCGCCGCTTGCATGCGGCGTTCCTGCCCGAACAGGGGCTGATCGAGAACGGCATGCACCACGAAATCTATCTCGGCGATCCGCGGCGGACTGCCCCCGACAGGCTCAGGACGATCCTGCGCCAGCCGGTACGCGACAGGCGTGCGGACGAGAAATCCAACTGGCTTTGAGTCCGGTCCCGGAGTAAGTCCCCGGCACACGGAGTTTCCATCATGGCCAAGAAGCCCACCGCACGGAGCGAATTCGTGCTGTTCGATGTCGTTTACGAGGATGGCAGCCAGCGGTCCAACCGCAAGGTGCCGGCCGAGCTGCTTGGCGGTCTGGATGGCGACGAGCCGGCGCGGGCGGAAATCGAGGCTCAGGACAAGGCGATCGCCGAAAAGTCCCGTATGCCGCCGCTTGCCATCAAGTCGCTCAAGCGGTCGGGCGCCAAATAGCTAGCCGCCGATCGCGTCCTCGAAGCCGGACAGCAGCGTGCCCAGCGTCTGGCGGCCGTCATTGACGAGGGTGAAGGCGCTGAATGCCAGAATGCCGGCGATCAGCAGCACCTCGGTCATTCCGAAGCGGCGGCGCCGGTGGTCGCTGGTGTCTGTGGCAGAGTTGAACATGCTTCGCCTCGCACGCGTTCATTGTTAACGCAGATCGTTAGGATTTGGTTCTGCCTGCCGTGGGTGGCTTCACCAAGTCGTCATCGAGGCAGCTTTGCGACCGCGCGCGACGAGGCGAGAAATAGGCCGCGCCAGATGGCGCAGCCCTGAGGATCGCGTTCAGAAGCGGTTCACGCCGCCTTGAGGCTGAGCGCCTTGTTGACCGCCGGCTTGATCACCGTGCCGATCAGTTCGATCGCCTTCATCACCTTGTCGTGGGGCAGGGTGCCCACGCTGAGCTGCAGGCCGAAGCGCTCGTGGCCGAACCACTCGTGCTGCATCAGGATCTTGTCGATCACCTGCTGCGGCGAGCCGACGAAATAGGCGCCGTTGGCCGTGGTGCCCGCCTCGAACTGCTCGCGCGTGGTGGGCGGCCAGCCGCGTTCCTTGCCGATCCGGCTCATGGTGAGCTGGTGAGCGGGGAAGGCGGTGTCGAGCGCGTCCTGCGAGGTGTCGGCGACGAAGCCGTGCGAGGAAATGCCGACCGGCAGCTTGCTCAGATCGTGGTTCATCTTGCGCGCGGTGTCGCGGTAGAGCTGCACGAAGGGCTGGAACTGCTGCGGCCGTCCGCCGATGATGGCGATCATCAGCGGCAGGCCGAAATAGGCGGCCCGCGCCACCGAGTTCGGCGTCCCGCCCACCGCCACCCACAGCGGCAGCGGGTCCTGGATCGGCTTGGGGTAGATCTCGATGCCCGGGATCGCCTTGGTGTGGTCGGAGCCCGGCCAGTTGACCTTGCCGCCCTTCCGGATCTCGATCAGCTCCTGCAGCTTTTCCTCGAACAGTGCGTCGTAGTCGTTGAGGTCGTAGCCGAAGAGCGGGAAGCTCTCGATGAATGACCCGCGTCCGGCCATGATCTCGGCACGCCCGCCGGAGAGCAGGTCGAGCGTGGCGAATTGCTGCCAGACGCGGATCGGATCGTCGGAGCTCAGCACGGTGACCGCGGTCGACAGGCGGATGGTCTTGGTCCGCGCTGCCGCCGCTGCAAGGATCGTCACCGGTGCCGAGGCGACGAAGTCGGGGCGATGATGTTCGCCCAGCCCATAGAAATCGAGCCCCACCTGGTCGGCGAGCTCGATCTCCTCGAGCAGATCCTTGAGGCGTTCTGCCGGCGTCTGCAGGCGGCCGCCATTGAGCAGGTCGGGGGTGTTCTCGGCGAACGAGTAGAGACCGATTTCCATGGGTCAGTTCCTATTAGTTACTGACCCCTAGATAGGATACCTACATCCGTCCGCAAGAGAGAACAGCCGTGTAACCTCAGACCCCGCTCGTGGGCATGTAGTCGGCGGCGTTGCCGGAGCCCTGCGAGGGCGATTGCGCGCCCGCGGCCTTGTGGATTTCAGCCACCAGGCCGGGGTCGAGGCGCAGCTTGTGCGCCAGCGCGTCGAGATAGGCGCGCTCGGCCGGCGTGTCGGCGGTGATGGCGACCAGCGACGCGGCGTAGATTTCGGCCCCGTGCTCGGCGCTGTCGGCGCGGGCGACAACAGCGTTGATGTCGAGCGGGCTCGACAACTCGTCGAACACGAAGGCCTTTTCCTCGGCGCCCAGCGGCATCGTCTCGAGCTTCTTGAAGATCTCGTTCTTCTCGGCGGCATCGATCTGGCCGTCGGCCTTGGTGGCGGCAATCATGGCACGGACCAGCGTCTTGCTCAGTTCCTCGTGCTGGTAGCCGGCCTGCGGCGGCGGCACGAAGCGGTCGCGCTCGACCGGCGCGGTGTTGCCCTGCTGCGCCTGATGGTTCTGCCAGGCCTTGTAGGCGAGCCCGCCGATGGCCGCCGCGGCGCCCATCTTGGCAAGGTCGCCGAACCCGCCGCGGCCGAGCAGCAGGCCCGCCGCGAGACCGGCCGCGCCGGTCATCGCCGTGCGCTGTGCATTCTGGTCGGTCTTGAGGGTTGTCAGGATCTGGTCGAGATTGAACATCGCGCTCTCCGGTTATGCTCGCTCGGAGTTAGGAGTGGGGGCGGCCTCGTGCAAGGCGGTGAGACACAATGGCCGATCTCGATATCCAGCCGGTGACGCCCGCGCGCTGGGACGATCTCGTCCTCGTCATGGGCGGCTGCAGCTACGGCCGCAAATGCTGGTGCGCTTACTGGTATCTTCCCAACGCGGACTACAAGGCCGGCTGGGGCGAGGGGAACCGCGAGACGCTCGAGCGGCTGGTCAAGGCAGGCGCGGAGCCTGGCCTCATCGCCTATGTCGACGGCGTAGCCGCGGCCTGGGTCAGCGTGGCGCCGCGCCGCAATTTCGACCGGCTCAACCGCAGCAAGAACTTCGCCGCATTCGACGACAGCAATGTGTGGGCGGTCAACTGCTTCATCGTTGCCCCCGGCTTCCGCCGTCAGGGCTTGATGGGGAGGCTGGCGCGCGCCGCGGCCGAATTCGCCATCGCGCGCGGCGCCGACGGCGCCGAGGCGTATCCGGTCGTGCCTGGTCCCAGGACCGCCACGGGGGACCTCTATCTGGGCACCGAGCGCGCCTTCCGCGCTGCCGGCTACACCGAGGTCGCCCGACCGCTGCCGCGTCGCCCGGTGATGCGCCGGATGAAGGGCAGTGTCGGCGCGTAGCGAGGGCGCAACAGAAAGACCCCGGCGCGAGGGCCGGGGTCTTTGCGTACGCCGCGGAGGGAGCACCGTGGCGCTATGGGATGCTCTTACTGGGCAGCCGGAGCCGATACGGCGGACTCGGCGGGGGCCGGAGCCGACTCTACCGGCGTGGCCGTATCCGCAGGAGCGGTATCAGCCGGGGCCAGGGTCGTTTCGGCCGGGGCCGGGGTGGTGTCAGCCGGAGCCATCGGAGTGGCGTTGGTATCGGCCGGCGCCATCGGCGTCGTGTTGGTGTCCGCCGGAGCGAGGAGAGTGTCCGCCGGGGCCGGGGTGGTCACGGTCGGCGAGTTATTGACATCGACGGTCGAGGGCTGCGAGTTCGCAGAGAAGACCAGGTAGGCGATGGCGAGCAGCGCCAGCGCCACGATGATGCCGACAAACCAGCCCGTCGAGTTGCTCTCGCGGGTGTAGACAGTACGGTTCACGCCGTCATTGGAATAGACGGTATCGCGATCTGGGTTAGCCACGGGGACCTCCTGTGTTTGAGTACCGTATGGCCAGAGAACGCGGTGCCTATGAGAATTGTTCCGGATGGCGGGCCACCGCCTGCCAATCCCCTTGCTGGGTATTAACGTCTTGGACGACCTGGCGAATCTAGCGCTGTGGGAGGCCGCGGAAACCGGTGCCGAGATAGATTCTTGCCCGGTAGATGACCTTGCCGAAGCGTTCGAACGCAATATCCTCGAGCCGCTCGAGACTGTCGAAATAGGGCTCGATCTGGCGTACGCCGATCTGCGGGTCCGAAACGATCAGCGCGCTCTGCCCCAGATGCGCCTCGGGATCGAACCAGTAGTCATATTGGTCGTGCCGGTCGGCGATGGCGGTGACGTCCGCGTCGCGCAGGGCAAAGCCCAGTTGCGCTGCCGTGGTGTAGCGCGCGGCAGCGACGAAGCCGACGTCGTGCTCGCGCTCGAGCTCGCTCACGCGCGACGCAACCTGCGGCCAGCCATAGGTGGAGGCGACCGTCCAGTCATTGCCGCCGAACAGGTTCGTTACCGGGGCGATGGTGAAATTGACGACGCTCAACAGGGCGAAAATGAGGCCATAGGCGAGTTGCGCCAGCATCAGCCAGCGCCGCTGCTTCCAGCCCGCGACAAGCGGCATCAGCAGCAGGAATGCAACGATGTTCCAGTAGAAATACACTTCCGCCAACAGCGACAGCGCGAGGAGCGCGAGGCTCGATACGCCGAGCACGCTGAGGGCGAGGATGCGGGCGCGATCGGCGAAGGGCTGGCCGAGCGGCCGCCGGACCATGCCCCAGATGGCGGGGAACAGGAACGGCGACACGAAGATCAGGGCGAGTGCGGCGAAGTTGAGCACATTGAGCGGCCGCAGCCGGCTCAGCGGCCCGCCCCAGCGCTCCGACAGGTGGAAGTTCACGGAGGCGAAGCCCTCGCCCAGGTTCCACCAGATCACCGGCGCCTGCATCGCCACGGCGAGGAGGGCGGCGAGATAGAGATGCGGCGAGCGCCAGGCCGAGCGCAGCGGCCGATGCGCGATGAAGAACAGCGCCACGCCGATGCCCAGCAGCACGGCGTTGTACTTGGTGAGCACGGCGAGACCGAGCAGCGCCGCGGCGCCGTAGAGCCAGGGCAGGCCCTTGCTGTCCGCCTCCCATTTCTCGGCGAACAGCAGGAAGCCGGTGGCCGAGGCGAGGCACAGGAAGATCAGCAGGTGGTCGTGGAAGGCGAGCCACGTCATGGTGAAGAACAGCGGCGTCGCGAGGTAGATCGCGGCCCCCGGCCACCACCAGGCGCCCGGATCATCCGGTCGCAGCCGCTTGGCCCACAGCCAGAAGATCCACAGCGTGCCCGCCAGCGTCGCCCAGGTGAGGGCGCGCAATGAAAACATGTTCCAGCCGAACACGCTCATCAGGCCGAGCAGCCAGGCATGGAGCGGCGGGTGGTCGAGATAGGACCAGCCGGGCTTCTGCCCCCACATCCAGTAATAGGCCTCGTCGCCGACCGGCGGAGCCATCACCGTCATCCACAGCTTGATGACGAGGAGAACCGCGACCGCCGCCTGCGCGAGGCGAACCGGCCGCCTGACGACCGGGCCGCCGGCGTCCGTCACAGCTTGGGCGCCTCTTGCTGCTTCTGCTTGTTGAGCGCCTTGGTCATTGCAGTGACGCGGTCGATGAAGGCGAGGAACAGCGCAGAGACGACGAAGGCGATGTGGATGATGGTGTACCACATCAGCTTCTCGCCGGTGTATTTGTCGACGTTGAGGAAGATCTGCAGCAGGTGGATCGAGGAGATGGCAACGATCGTCGAGGCCACCTTGATCTTGAGCGAGTTGGCGTCGATCTCGCCCAGCCAGTGGACCTTGTCCTCTTCGTCGAACTTGCTCACGAAGTTCTCGTAGCCCGAGATGATCACCATCACCACGAGGCTCGCGACCAGCGCGGCATCGATCAGCCCCAGCATGTCGAGGATCGCTTCGGCTTCGTCGCTCGAGGTGATGTGGGTGGCGAACTTCCACAGCTTCACGCCGAAGCTCACGGCGTAGAGCATCAGGGCGATCGCCAGTCCGATGTAGAACACCACTAGCAGCCAGCGGGACGCCAGGATGATGCGTTCGACGAAGATTTCGAGCTGCTTCATGGTCGTCCCCGGTTCAATCCTGCCAGAGGCATATCCGATTTTTGCGGCTGGGCAAGCGTCAGCGCGACGCGGGGCGGTAGTCGGTCCCCAGCCAGATTTCGAACTGCCAGATGCGTTTTCCGAACATGTCGCGCACCTCCACGGCCTCCAATTGCTCGAGGCTGGCGAAGCGGTCGGCCAGCGTCGCGACCTGGTAGTTGCGGTCGCTGACGATCAGCGCGTCGCGGCCGGTATGGACTGCCGGGTCCCACCAATAGTCGTTCTGGGACGCCACGGGGTTGAAGGCGGCGACGTCCGTCTCGTGCAGCATGAACCCGACCTGGGCCGCGAAGGTGTAGCGCATGGCGCCCAGGAACGCGTCGGGATGTGCCTCCCGCTGGGCGTCGAGCCGCTCGGCCAGGTCCTCCCAGCCATGTGTCGATGCCGCCCCGAGGTCGCCAAAACCGAACAGCTTGATCGGCGTCACGGTGTAGTTGAGCACCGCGACGGTCACCAGCACCAGCCCATAGGCGATGTGCAGCGCGAGCACGATGCGCCCGCCGATCAGGCGCCACAGTAGTGGCGCCAGCGCCACATAGGCCACGATGTTCCAGTGCAGATAGACGTAGATGTAGACCGAGATCGCGGTCCAGCAGAGCGTCGAGGTCAGAAAGATAGTGCTCGAAAGGCCAAAAGCGCGGTCCTCGTCGCCCGCCGCCTTCCGCATCCCGGGCAGGCGGAACAGGCTGAGCAGCAGCACCGGCGAGAGCAGCACGGCCATCGTGCCTAGAAAGCTCAGCACCTGCCACAGCCGCGGGGCGTCCCAGTTGAGCGTGGGGCGGTCGAGGAAGTGGTAGCGGAAGCTCGCGAGGCCCTCGGTGAGGTTCCAGTAGAGCACCGGGGTCTGCATGGCGATCGCCAGCAGCGCGGCGAGCCACAGCTGCGGCGTGAGCAGCAGGCCGCGCAGCTTCGGGCGCAGCAGCACCCAGGCGGCGTAGCCCAGCCCGAGGAAGATGCCGTTGTACTTGGTGAGCACCGCGAGGCCGAGCAGTATGGCCGCCGCAAAGAGCCGCCACCAGGCGCGCCGCCCGTCCTCCCAGTCGCCGGCAAAGCCGTGGAAGAAATAGGCCGATGCGACCACGAGGAGCATCAGCAGATGGTCGTGGAAGGCGAATGTCGACATCAGGAAGACGACGGGGATCGTCAGGTAGATTGCCGCCGTGTGCCAGAACCAGCCCTGCCGGTCGTGGGGGGCAAGGCGCGCGCTCCACAGCCAGAAGATCGCCAGCGTGCCCGCCAGCGTCACCCAGGTCATGAGCCGCACCGACAGATTGCTCCAGCCGAAGATGGCGGCGACGAGGCCCTGCAGCCAGCCGTCGAGCGGCGGGTGGTCGAAATACGACCAGGCGAGGTGCTGGCCCCACATCCAGTAATAGGCCTCGTCGCCCATCGGCGTCACGGCGAGGCTGAACCAGAGCTTGAGGCCGAGCAGATAGAGCACGACGAGCTGGAGCAGAACGAGCTTCCAGCGCGGCGTCGTCACCGCCCCTGTCACGCCCGGCTCAGTCATCGGAGAGATAGACTAGGAAGCTCTGCAGCGGTGTGCCATCGTCGTCGTCGCGCGTCACGGTCCCAAGGAAGGTCGCGCCGGCGATCTTGGGCACCCGGTCGCCGCGCGCGTAGCGGACGACGAGGTGCCGCGCGTCGCGCAGGTCGCGGTTCATGGGCGGCATGAACTTGTAGCGGTAGTTGTTGACCGGGTCGCGCACGGGCAGGGGGTCGCCGGCCATCTTGCCGTAATAGCTCAGCCAGCCATTCATCGAATAGTCCTGCGCGTCGACCCATTGCGCATCGTTCTCGGCGGCGAGCTTCGAGATCCGCGACTGGAAGTTGTCCCAGCCGTAGAAGAAGTTGGTCAGCGGCAGGGTGCGGAACTCGATGATGGCGAGGATGGCGAGAACGAGCGCCATCCCCAGCGGCACATGCAGCAGCTTGAGTCCGTTGAGCGGCCAGCGCAGCCAGGCGGGGCCCGGACGGATGGTCATCGCCGCCCAGGCGCCGGCCAGCGCCAGCATCGGATAGACCGGGGCCACCCAATTGGGGTTCACCCGGCCGAACAGGCCATGCGCGATGAAGTAGCCAAGGATCGGCGCCGAGGTCAGCAGCGGCAGCGCCAGCGACCTGGCACGACGGGCGAGGAAGAGGACGACGCCGGCCACCACGAAGACGAACAGCGTGGGCAGGAGCTGGACGCTCATCTCGATGATGAAACGCAGCAGCTCGTCGAGCTGCAGCACGCGCTCGTTGAGCGTCGAGCGTCCGAGCTGGAAGCGGAAGGACTGCCAGTTGCGCGTCCAGTCGATCCACACCACCGGCGCGAACAGCGCCAGCGCCAGCGCGCCGCCCGCCCACACCTGCCAGTGCTTCAGCCAGCCGACGCGCTCGCGGCTCGTCACGAGGTAGAGCAGGATGCCGGCTCCGAGGAACACCGCCGTGTACTTTGCCAGCAGCGCCAGGCCGGCGAGCGCCCCGGCGGCCAGCCACCAATAGGCGTTGCGGCTGCGGGTGAACTCGGCGATCGCCCACACAGTGAGCACCCAGAACAGCGTCGAGGGCGCGTCCGGCGTCGCGATGCTCGTCGTAATCGCGACGGCCGGCGTCACCGCATAGGCGATGGCCGCGGTAGCGCCGATGCGCCGATCGTCCGTCAGCAGCAGCGCGATGCGATAGAGCGCGGCGCAGATGGGGAAGGTCGCGAGCACGAACAGGCTGCGCACCGCCCACGGGCCCTCGCCGAAGAGCGCGCGGCCCAGCCAGATCACCCAGCCCACGCCGGGCGAGTGGTCGTAATAGCCAAAGCCGGGATAGAGCGACCACAGCGCATAATAGGTTTCGTCGCCGATCAGCCCGTAGCGCGCGGCAAAGACCAGCCGCGGGGCCGTCAGCACGAGCACGATCAGCGCGGTGGCGAGGGGCGCGGCCCAGGCAGGCGTTGGCGAGGCGGTGTTGGTCACGGGCCGGAACTCTCGCCGCGGTCGATGCGCCAGGTGTAGACGTCGCGCCCGTCGCCGCGGATCGTGAAGCGGTCGATCTCCACGAGCGTAACGAAGCGCTCCGCCAGCGCCGGCATGTAGCGCTTGAGGGCGATGATCTCGGTCCGCTGTCCCGCTCCCGATCGTGCTGCAACATCCGTCATATGCGGCGGTCATAGCCGATGCCTGCGTGCCCCGCAAAGCCGAACTCCGCCGCAGTTGCGCAGGCGCGGCGGCTGGCTAGTATGCGCCCGCGGCGAGGGGGCAGGCATGGTCAGTGCGCAAGCACGGGCGGAGATCGATCGCATGGTCGCGGGCCGGCGCGAAGCCGCGGCCAGGCCGTCATCGCCCCGTACGGTCGAGCAGGACCGGCGCGACTGGGAGGCCGCGGCGCGGCTTACGGTGCTGCCCAAGGGCGCGCGTTTCCAGGGTGTCGATGCCGGCGGGGTCAAGTCCGAATGGATGGAGATGCCGCCCGTCAACCGCGACCGGGTCGTGCTGCTCCTGCATGGCGGCGGCTATTCGTCCGGCTCGCCGCGCACGCACCGCAAGCTCGCCGCCAATCTCAGCCGGGCCGCCTTCGCCCGTGTGCTGACGCCGGACTACCGGCTCGCGCCCGAGCATCCGTTCCCGGCGGGCGTCAAGGATGCGCTTAGGGCCTATGGCTGGCTGCTCGACCGGGGTGTGGCGGCGGGCAACGTCGTCGTCGCCGGCGATTCGGCGGGCGCCGGCCTCGCGCTCTCGATGCTCGTTGCCCTGCGCGATGCAGGTGCGGCGCTGCCGCGTGCGGCGGTGTTGATGTCGGCCTGGACCGACCTCACCACATCGAGCCCGTCGCATGGCACCAATCGCAAGCTCGATGTGCAGGTGACGCGGCAGGGGCTGCGCGAGGCCGGCGCTCTCTACATGGACGGTCGCGACCCGGCCGACCCGATGGCCTCGACGCTGTTCGCCAAGCTCGCCGGCCTGCCGCCGCTGCTGCTGCAGGTGGGGGGCGACGAAGTGCTGCTCGACGACAGCCGCCTGCTGGCCGAGCGGGCGCGTGTCGCCGGGGTCGATGCGACGCTGCGCGTCTTCGAAAGCATGTGGCACGTGTTCCAGTTCCACGCGCCCGAAGTGCCCGAGGCGCAGGCAGCCATGAACGACATTGCCGCCTTTATTCGTGCGCAATTCGGCGACTAGTCTGCCGCCATTGGGGAGTTGGGGTAGTAATGAGTCTATCGGAGCGGGACGCGGTCTTCACCGCGCTTGCCGACGAACATCGGCGCGTACTGCTCGAAAGGCTGCGGCGCAGCAACGGGCAGACCCTCAGCAAGCTGTGCGAGGGGCTGCCCATCAGCCGCCAGGCCGTCACCAAGCATCTGGTTGCCCTCGAAGAGGCGAGCCTCATCGTCACGCAGAAGCGCGGGCGCGAAAAGCTGCATTTCCTCAACCCCGTGCCCATCCATGCCGTCGCCATGCGTTGGCTCAGGCAGTTCGATTCCGTCAAGCTCGAGGTGCTCGGCGCGGCGCCCGGCGGACAAGCAAAAGGGCCGGGTTGAACCCGGCCCTCTCACTCTAGTGGCGAGTCTTAGTTGCTCGCTGTTTCGTAGGTCACGAGCGGCGTGATGCGCTTAACCGTGACGCGGCGGTTCAGTTCCTCGGCGTCGCCGGTCTTCACCTTGAGGTAGCGCTCGCCATAGCCCTGCGTCGTCAGGTTCTCGGGCGGCACCTCGTAGAAGTCGGTGAGGATGCGGGCGACGGTCGAGGCGCGCTCGTCCGACAGCTCGAGGTTGCTCAGATCCGAGCCCACGGCGTCGGTGTGGCCCTCGATGAGGAACACTTCGGCCGGGTTCGCTTCGAGCAGCGCAAGCATGGCGTTGGCCACCTTGCTCAGCTCGCTCACCTGGTCGCGCGAGATCGTCGCCTTGCCCGTATCGAAGGTCAGGTTACCGACCTCGAGACGGCGCACGGTGTCGCGGATGCGGGCCGAGCGCTTGACCTCATCGATCGAGTAGATGCGGCGCACCTTCTCCACCGGCGGCTGGCTGAGGAAGAACTCCACCTCATCCTCATCGGCCGTGTCGGCGTCGAGGATGTACTCGCTGGCCGGGATGGTCAGGCGCAGCGGCGGCAGGTCGTCACCCGGATCGATGAAGAAGCCGTCCTCATCGTCGCTCGGATCGTAGGTCGCGAGGTAGAACTCGCGATTGTCCGGATAGATCTTGGTGCGCTTGAGCACGTCGCCATAGCGGTTGTAGACGGTGACGATGCGCGTGCCATCCGGACGCTCGATCGTTTCGCGGATGCGGCCATTGCTGAGACGCTCGTAGTAGATCTCGTCCCGATCGCGATCGTAGAAGCGGTCGCGTTCGCGCTGCACGTTCGTGATGTAGATGTGGATGCCGATCTTGAACACGAAGTTCGGATTGTCGGCGGACGGGGCCTGAACGACCTCGACCTGCTCGCCTGCTTCCTCATCGGGGATCACGAAGCCGCCGCCTTCCTGGTCATCGGCAAAGCCGAAGTCGAAGTCACCCGCGGCCTCGCCTTCGGCCGTCAGGGCCGACTGCTGCTCGGGCGGGGGCGGCTGGATGTCCTGCTGCGCGGCCTGGTCGTTCTCGGGCGGCGCAACGGGCTCGGCCGGTGCGGGCTGCTCGGGCGCCGGCTGTTCGCTCGGCTGATCGGGCGCGGGCTGTTCGCTTGTCGTGCCCTGGTCGGGCGGCGGAGCGGCCTGGTCCTTCTCGCTGTCGAGAATGGGCGCGGCCTCCTCGGGCGGCACGTCCTCGGGCAGCACCTCGGTCGCCTCGTCGGTCACCGGCTCGTCGGCACCCACCACCGGCTCTTCTGAGACGGCGGGTTCTTCCGACGTGACCGGCGGCGTTTCGGCGGCCGGCGGCAGCGGGTTCAGCGTCAGGCCGAACTGCGCGACGCAGCTCTCGATGTCGGGATAGCCGGCGGGCGTGCAGAGCGCGTTGATCTGCAGGGTCGCCTCGTCGATCTTGGCCTGGCCGTTCGGATCGCCGGCGGTGAGCTCGGCGACACCCTGGTTGTAGAGATCGACCGCCGCCGTGAGCTGTGCGACGGCGTCGTTGCCACTCTCGGCAGGCGCGGCCGGCTCCTCGCTGGAGACAGGAGCGGCTTCCTCGGAGGTCGGCTCCTCGGCTGCCGGCTGCTCGGGCGCGGGCTCTTCGGCAGCCGGAGGCTGCTCGGCCGGCGGCTGTTCCGCGGGCGGCTGTTCAGCAGGAGGCTGTTCCGCGGGCGGCTGTTCAGCCGGCGGCTGCTCGGCGGCGGGCGGTTCTTCCGCCGCGGGCGCTTCGGGTGCCGGCTCCTCGGCGGCCGGTTCTTCCGGCGGCGGGGCTTCGGCGCTCGATTCCTCGGGCGGCGCGGCTTCCACCGGCGTCTGGCCGCTCAGGGCGGCAATGCACTCATCGAGGCTGGCAAAGCCCGCCGCGATGCACGCTTCAGTCAGCGCCGTCTGGGTGGCGTCTGTCTGTTCGGCCTTGAAGGCCGCGTAGGCGGCCACGAGGGCCGGGTCCGTCGCGTCCTGGGCGCGCGCTACGCTCACCGGCGCAAGGGCCAGGATCGTGAGGCTGGTGCCGGTCAGGAGCCAGTTACGGAAGCTCATGATGGGTTTCCTTCTATGGGGTCAAAAGGGGAGAGAAGTGACGCTGTCCTGCTGATCCGAAATCGTGGCTTCGGTAGACCTTTCTCAGTCGACAGTCCCCGCTCGAAGGCCGCAACGTGATGCGCCATGGCTCGGTTCCATGCGGTTTCCTTGGATATTCTCGCATGCTACGGCCTTTGTTCATGCTGCAGTCATCTACCCGCTTGGGAATCGCCACACGCGGCCCCGGTCTTTACGAATTTACCCGCGATCTCAGCGATTTCGTGGCAGCCAGCGGGATTCGCGAGGGGCTGGTGACCGTCTTCTGCCGGCATACCTCGGCGTCGCTGCTGATTCAGGAAAATGCCGATGCCGACGTGCAGACCGATTTGCAGGGCTTTTTCCGCCGCCTTGTTCCGGAGGGGATGGACTGGATCGTCCATCGCACCGAAGGCCCCGACGACATGCCGGCCCACATCCGGTCGGCGCTGACGCAGACTTCGATCGGTATTCCAGTGCTCGAGGGGGCGCCGGCGCTGGGGACCTGGCAGGGCATCTACCTCTTCGAACACCGGGCGCGGCCGCATCGCCGCGACATCGTCCTCCACATCATCGGTGAGTCATGACGCAACTGCTTGCCTATTGGCCGCTCGTCCTCGGCCTCTCCATCACCGGCATGGTGTCGGGCGTGTTCGCCGGGCTGCTCGGGGTGGGGGGCGGCACCATCATCGTGCCGGCGCTGGCCTTCGCCTTCGCCGCGCTCGGCATCGGCGACGATGTCGCCCAGCACGTCGCGGTGGCGTCCTCGCTCGCCATCATCATCCCCACCGGCATCATGAGCGCGCGCGCCCACAACAAGCGGGGCGCGGTCGATGCCGACGTGCTGCGGCTCTGGGCGCCGTTCGTGCTCGGGGGCTGCCTCATCGGCGGCCTCCTCGCGCGCTATTTCTCCGGCGACGCGCTGCGCATCGTGTTCGGCGTCCTCGCCTTCATCATCGCGCTCAACATCGTAACGCCGTTCCAGCAGCGGCTGATGGGCCACCTCAAGGGCTCGGCCGCGACGCACCGCATCGCGGCCAGCATCGTGGGCTTCCTCTCGGCCCTGATGGGTATCGGCGGCGGCTCGTTCAGCGTCCCCACCATCGCCGCCTTCGGCGAGACGATGCACAAGGCCGTGGGGACGGGCGCTGCCATCGGTGTCTTCATCGCCATCGGCGGCACCATCGGCTTCATCGTCTCGGGCTGGGGCGAGGGCGGCCTGCCACCGCTGAGCCTTGGCTATGTCAACCTGATCGCCCTCGTCTTCGTCGGCCTCTTCGCCGCGCTCACGGCGCCGGCCGGCGCCGCGCTCGCGCATCGCCTCGACCAGAAGACGCTCAAATACGTCTTCGCGGTGTTCCTCGTCGTGGTGGGCCTCAACATGATCTGGAAGGCACTGGCGTAACGCGCGCGAGCCCCGGGATGACGATCGATGGGCCGGATGCAAGCGAACCCGAGGCCGTGCCTCATCGCGGCAGGGCAGGCGAGCATTTCTGCCCGCCTGCCGTTTGGGACAGCCTCAGCGCGGCTGTTCGAGGTCCCAGCTCACATTGACGTCGATCGAGAACGTCAGCTGGCCGACTTCGACCGGCACCATGCCGCGGTCCATCGAGGCGGCTTCGGCCTTGACCATGTAGGGCATCGGCGGCTGGTTGTAGCCGGTGAGCTCGCTGATCAGCGCCAGCGCGCCCAGTTCGACGCCGGCGGCTTCGGCATAGAGCTCCGCCTTCTCGCGTGCATCGGCGAAGGCGAGCTTGCGGGCTTGGTTGTAGAGTTCCTTGGGATCGTCGACCGAGAAGCTCACGCCGGAGATCTGGTTGGCGCCCACGGTCACCGCCTGGTCGAGCACCGCACCGAGGCTGGCGAGGTCGCGTACAACGACGGTCACGCCATTGTAGACGGTGTAGCCGACGATCTTGGGCGGCAGCTGGTAGCCGTTCTGGTCGCGCGCGTCGGAATAGACGTAGTTGGGGCTCACCGAAAAGCCCGAGGTCTGGATATCCAGCGCCTCGATGCCGGCCGCCTTCAGCGTGTCGATCAGCGTCTTCATGTCGGCATTGTTGGCGTCGAGCGCCTCTTTCGCCGTCGTCCCCTGCGAGGTGACGCCCGAGGTCACGATTGCCGTGTCGGGCGCGGCCAGCACTTCGCCATGGCCGGTGATCTGCATCGATCCGGCCGCAAAGACCGGCGTGCTGAGGGCCGTTGCGAGGGTAAGGGGGATAAGGGCGGCAAGAATTCGCATCGGTCTCTCCTTGAACAGTGCCCGGCGAGGGTGCCGGGGAATGCGGGTACCATTGTGACGGCGGCCGCCAAACAATCCTTTGGGTGATTTTGCGACAAAAGTTGGAGGCACGTACGTCGCCCCTTGCTGGACACATCGCGACCGGGCGGGTTAGGTAGCCCCGCGCGAAAGGGAACTAACATGTCAGATGAAATCTTGCCGCCCAACGCCCTGCTTGTGGGCCGGGTCAAGCTGCCGGGCTTCGCCTTTCCGCGCGTAGTCACCATCCGCGATGGCCGCGTTTTCGACATCACCTCGAGCGACGCACCGACGGTCCGCGACGTGTGCGAAAAGCCCGATCCCGCGGCCTATGTCGCCGCCGCCAGGGGGCAGGACATCGGCAGCGCCGCCGATGTCGCCGACAACAGCGCGCCCGACAAATTCTTCGCCCACAAGCCGCATTTCCTCTCCCCCATCGACCTCCAGGCGGTGAAGGCGGCCGGCGTCACCTTCGTCGTGTCGCTGCTCGAGCGCGTCATCGAGGAGCAGGCGCGCGGCGACAAGGCGCGGGCCGAAGCCCTGCGCGGCGACATCACCGGGCTCATCGGCACGGATCTGAGCAAGCTCGTTCCTGGCTCCGACAGCGCCATGCAGGTCAAGCAGGCGCTGATCGCTCGCGGCGTGTGGAGCCAGTACCTCGAAGTGGGCATCGGCCCCGATCCCGAGATCTTCACCAAGTGCCAGCCGATGTCCTCGGTCGGTCCGGGGGCCGATGTCGGCGTGCTGCCGATCTCGGAATGGAACAATCCGGAGCCCGAAGTGGCGCTCGTCGTCACCAGCGCCGGCACGATCATCGGTGCGACGCTGGGCAACGACGTCAATCTGCGCGACGTCGAGGGGCGCTCGGCCCTGTTGCTGGGCAAGGCCAAGGACAACAATGCCTCCGCTTCGCTCGGCCCGATGATCCGGCTGTTCGATGCGGGCTTCTCGCTCGACGACGTCAAGCAGTCGGTGATCGATCTCAACGTCACCGGCGCGGATGGCTTCGTGCTCGAAGGGTCGTCCTCGATGAACCAGATTTCGCGCCCGCCCGAATCCATCGTCGCCGCCGCCATCGGCCGCCACCACCAGTATCCGGACGGCTTCGTGATCTATCTCGGCACCATGTTCGCGCCGGTCAAGGACCGCGGCGGCGCCGGCAAGGGCTTCACCCACAAGCCCAACGACATCGTCACCATCTCGACCCCACTGCTCGGCGCGCTCACCAACCGCGTGCGCCTCTCCACCGAATGTCCGCCCTGGACCTATGGCGCGAGCCACCTCATGCGCGACCTCAGCAAGGCCGGGCTGCTCTAGGCAGGAGTAGCTCATGCCCACCAGGAAGGTCCGCGAGGTATGGAAATGCTCGAAGAGGACGGGTGGTACCTCGTGACCATTCGAGGTAGTCATCGGCAGTTCAAGCACCCAAGTAAGGCGGGTCGCGTGACGGTCGCAGGCAAGCCCGGCGACGACCTGGCGCCCGGAACGCTGAACAGCATCCTCAAGCAGGCTGCACTGAAGGAGACCCGCTGATGCGCTATGCCGTGGTCATCGAGAAGGCCAATCAGAATTTCTCGGCTTATGTGCCCGATCTCCCCGGCTGCATCGCAACCGGAGCGACTGTGCAGGAGGTCGAGGTGGAAATCGGCGAAGCCATTCGCCTCCATATTGAAGGAATGCTCGAGGACGGCCTCGCCGTCCCGGAACCCGCGGCAATCGCCGAGTACGTCGAGGCGTAAGGAAGAAAAGAATGGAAGACCTGCACAAGAATCTCATCGACGGCGAGTGGGTCGGCGGCGAGGCCGTCCCCAATATCAATCCGTCGAACACCGACGAGGTCGTCGGCCACTACGCCCGCGCGACCGCCGACGATGTGCAGCGCGCCATCGTGGCGGCCAAGGCCGCGGCCCCCGCCTGGTCGCGATCGGGCCTGCTGGAACGTCACTCGGTCCTCAGCAAGACCGCGCATGAAATCCTGGCCCGCAGGGAAGAGCTCGGCGCGCTGCTCAGCCGCGAAGAGGGCAAGACGCTGCCCGAGGGCATCGGCGAAGCGACGCGCGCCGGACAGATCTTCGAGTTCTTCGCCGGAGAGGCGCTGCGCCTTTCGGGCGAGACGATCCCCTCGGTGCGTCCCGGCGTCGGCGTCGAGATCACCCGCGAGGCGGTGGGCGTCGTCGGCATCATCACGCCGTGGAACTTCCCCATCGCCATCCCGGCCTGGAAGATCGCGCCGGCGCTCTGCTACGGCAACACCATCGTGTTCAAGCCGGCCGACCTCGTGCCGGGCTGCTCGTGGGCGATCGTCGATATCCTGCATCGCGCCGGCCTGCCCAAGGGCGTGATGAACCTCGTGATGGGGAAGGGTTCGGTGGTCGGCCAGGCCATCCTCGACAGCAAGGACGTCCACGCTGTCACCTTCACGGGCGGCGTCTCCACCGGCAAGCGTGTGGCCGAGGCCAGCGTCAAGGTGATGCGCAAGTTCCAGCTCGAAATGGGCGGCAAGAATCCCACCATCGTGCTCGACGATGCCGACCTCAAGGTTGCGGTCGAAACCGTCGCGCAGTCGGCGTTCTTCTCGACCGGCCAGCGCTGCACCGCGTCGTCGCGCGTCATCGTCACCGCCGGCATCCACGACAAATTCGTCGAGGCGCTGAGCGAGCGGGTGCGCAACCTCAAGGTGGGCGATGCGCTCGAAAAGGGCGTCGAGATCGGGCCGGTGGTCGATCCGGGCCAGCTCAAGCAGGACACCGACTACATCGAGATCGGCAAAAAGGAAGGGGCAAAGCTCGTCGCCGGCGGCGATCTGCTCAAGCTCAAGACCCCCGGCTATTATCTGCAGCCGGCGCTCTTTACCGAAGCGACCAACCAGATGCGCATCAGCCGCGAGGAGATCTTTGGGCCGGTGGCGTCGGTCATCCGTGTCAAGGATTACGAGGAAGCGCTGGCGACCGCCAACGACACCGAGTTCGGACTCTCGGCGGGTATTGTCACGACCTCGCTCAAATATGCGACGCACTTCAAGCGCAACGCCGAGGCCGGCATGGTGATGGTCAATGTTCCGACAGCGGGCGTCGACTTCCACGTCCCGTTCGGCGGCCGCAAGGGATCGTCCTATGGTCCCAAGGAGCAGGGCAGGTACGCCGTCGAGTTCTTCACCCAGGTCAAGACGGCCTATACGGCGGCGGGCTGAGGCCCGCCACCGTGTGTGCCGTCAGCCTAGGCCGGCGGCTGGCACGAATAGAATTCGCAAGAGGGCGGCGGGCACTCTTCCAGCTCGCAGCTCGGCTCCTCCGGCTCCGAGTACGAACTGCTCGGGGGCGGCTCGGACGAGGAGGGCGGCGGTTCCGACGATGACGGCGGGGGCTCGGACGACGACGAGGGCGGCGGCTCGGACGACGAAGACGGGCCCGGAGGCGGCGGTTCCGACGACGAGCTGGGTTCCGAGGACGATGGTGCCCGCTTGTTGTTGATGGGCGCCTCCATCACCTCGCGCGGCCGCGACGGCGTGCAGTTCTCCACATAGCGTGGGGGATCGTTGACCATCCAGGTCAGGCACTCGATGACATGCTTGACGTCCTTTTCAATCCGCGCGTCGAAAGCGTAGACGGCGGTGGGGAGTGCTGCCAGGGACAGGACCGCAAGGCCGGCGGCACCGAACCATGAGGGCTTCTTGGGCGAACGCATCCTTAATACCTCCAAATGCTCAAGCCGCACTGACCACATCCGGCGGCGGCTCACAATGATATGGGAAATAAAGCGTTAACGGGCGGGGATCGCTCCCCGCCCGTCCGGGTGTCAAACGGAGGCCGGCGCCGGTCCGGGTCCCTGTTCGGCCGGTGCCGGCGCTCCGCTGATCTCAGTTGCCGGTATGGCCCTTGGTCTCGGTCTCGAACGCCGCACGCAGCGCGTCGGAGGCTTCGGTCTCGGTGACATCGCCGGTGCGGTCGAGGCTCACCGTGCCCAGGCTGTCGAGCGCCTGCGCCGGGTCCATCGCGAAGATGTCGCGGGTCGTGGCGGCGTCGACCTTGGGCGTGGGCATCGGGTTGAGCGAGCCGGGCAGGGAGAACGGGGCATCGCGGTTGGCCGGAATTTCGGCGGGGCCCTGATTGCCCGCCGTCACGGCCTGGGCGAGCACGGGGGTCGCGGCCAGCGCGGCGCCGATCATCAGGATGGTTGCGAGTTTAGCGGTACGGATCGTCATTCTAGGGCTCCATGTCGGGGGCCATCCCCCTGTCTTGAATGCCCATGAGACGGCAGGTCCACCGGAGTCCTTGGCCCGCTCCCGCAAGAATGTTTGCGGCAGCAATGACTTACCTGTGGCGGGAATGTGTCAGGTGGTCGTGCCGACCATCAGTTCGGTCGGCAGTACGATCGAGGCGTTGTCGAACGATCCGCCCTCGATACGCCGTACCATGTGATAGGCGCCGAGCTGGCCGAGCTCGAACGCCGGCGACCGCACCGTGGTCAGCCGCGTGCCGAAATAGTCGAGAAAGTCGAAGCCGTTGAAGCCGGCGAGGCGGACGTCGCCGGGAATGGAGAGGCCGCGATTGCTCAGCAGCCGGTAGGCGGCGATCGCCATCTGGTCGTTGCCGGCGAGCACGGCGTCGAGCTTCCCGTCGGAACTCAGATAGCCCTCCAGCGCCGCCTGGGTCGCCACCTGGGATTCGTCCGTTGAAGTCACGACGCTCAGGCGGGCCCGCGCCCCCGAGTGGGTGAGGTAGTGCTGGGCGCCTGCGACGCGGGCCCGCATCGCCGGCCAGTCGAGCTGCGGAACGACGGCGACGATGCTGCGTGCGCCGCGCTGCACGAGGTGCTCGCAGATCGCTCGGCCGCCCTCGAAATCGTCCTGGCGGATCGAGCAGATATCGCTGGCCTGATCCTGCAGCGCCTGCTGGAAGAGGATGATCGGCTGGTTGAGGGCGAGGATCGTCGAGCGTAGCGCGCTGTCGGCTGCGAAGTCGCCGGACATCAGGATGCCAAGGCCATCGGTCTGCAGATGCCGCACCAGGGTCGACGCGCTGATCTCGTCGGGCTGGAGGCCCTGCAGCACCAGCGAGTAGCCGCGCTGGTTCAGCCCGGTGCAAAGACCATCGAGAAGATTGGTGATGTAGGGATCGGCCAGGAACCGCCGGCCGGTCTGGACGACGAGCATGCCCACCGACATGCGCCGGTCGGTGCGGAGAGAACGCGCGCCCACATGTGCGCGATAGTTGAGCTGCTCGACCGCATGCAGCACCTTGAGCCGCGTGTCGTCGTTGTATCCCTTGAGTGTGCCATTGACGACGTTGGACGCCGTCATCGGCGAGACGCCGGCCAGACGGGCGACATCCTTGAGCGTTGCCCTGCGGCCGCCGGCCTCGGATTGCTGTGCGCTGCGACGGATCATTTCGTCCCCAATGATGTTGCGTTAAAGCAAAGCGCTATCGGTCGCAAGGGAAATGCCAGTGTTTCAGCGGGTTTCCGCGATTCTCTGTGGGCCTGCACTTTTCATGTTGACTTAACGTTACATCTCAGAGAACAGTTAGTGCCGGAATGAGGGGGCGATCGCGGCAGGGGAGACAGCCGCATCCCAGGGCCAGAGTGAAGCTGCAGCGGGTCGCGCCGAAATGCGGCGTGGCGCGGACGCGAGTCTGACGTGCCTAATGAGATTTAACGTAACATCTATCAGTGAGCCTGAAAGAGCAATGACGGAAACGGTGGGGCAGGCGGTCGAGCGGCGGCGCCAGTACATTGGCGGCGGCACGATGTCGATCAATCGGGCGATCAATCCATCCCGTCTCTTCGTTCGCGCCCAGGGCGCCTACCTCTGGGACGACGCCGGGCGGCGCTACATCGACTATCACGCCGGTTTCGCGCCCTATCTGTTCGGTCACGCCGATCGCGAGGTCGACGAGGCGGTGATTGCGGCCATCAGGAGCGGCGCGTCGCTGATCGGCGCCGGCACGATGCCGTGGGAAGCCGAAATCGCCCAGATGCTCGTCGAGGCCGTGCCGGCGCTCGAACAGATCCAGTTGACCAGCACCGGCTCGGAAGCCGTGTCCTACGCGCTGCGCCTTGCCCGCGCCCATACCGGCCGCGATACGGTCGTGGTGATGCAGGGCGGCTACAATGGATGGGCCGACTACGTCTCCTACAACCTCATGGATCCCAGGGCGCTCGTCGAGGACCACGAGGAGGGCGAGGAATATCCGCTTCGTGTGACCACCGCGGGCATCCCCGAAGCCGTCGGCTCCACGGTCCGCGTTGTCGAGTACAACGACCTCGCGGCAGCCGAGAAGGTGCTCGCGACACGCCAGATCGCCGCCCTCATCCTCGAGCCGGTGCTGCAGAATGTCGGCATCGTCAAGCCGCTGCCC
Source organism: Devosia sp. 66-22 (assembly GCA_001899065.1). Lineage (GTDB taxonomy): Bacteria > Pseudomonadota > Alphaproteobacteria > Rhizobiales > Devosiaceae > Devosia_A. Next base: position 50,918 of record MKUZ01000018.1, read on the forward strand.
GGCTATCTCGAGGGGCTGCGCGCGCTGTGCGATCGCTACGGCACCGTGCTGATCTTCGACGAGGTCAAGACCGGCTTCCGCCACGCGCTCGGCGGCTACCAGCAGATCGCCGGGGTGCTGCCCGACCTGTGCACCTTCGGCAAGGCGGTGGCGAACGGGTACCCGATGGGTGTCGTGGGCGGTCGCAAGGAGATCATGGCGCTGTGCAGCGACCCCGATCCGAAGCGGCGTGTCGTGATCGCCGGCACCTATAACGGCCACCCCGTCAATGTCGCCGCTGCCCGCGCCAGCATCGGCCGGCTCAAGTCGCGCGAGGCCGAGGTCTATGGCGAGCTCGAACGGCTCGGCGCGCGGCTCGAGGCCGGGCTCAACGGCGTGTTCGCGAGCCGCAACTACGCCACCACGCTGGTGCGCCAGGGCTCGGCGTTCGCCACCTACTTCATGGACCATGCGCCGGTGAACTGGCGCGACATCGCGCTCAACAACGACAATGAGCGGGACGTGGCCTATCGCCGCGCCATGATCGAAGCGGGCATCTTCCACTTCCCGGTCGCCACCAAGCAGTCCAGCATCTCGCTCGCCCACACCGACGATGACATCGATCGGACGATCGAGATCACGGCCGACGTCGTGCGTGCGCTGGGCTGACCCCGAACCCTTGCAACAACGGACAGCGAGAATGATCGTCGACTGCCATGTCAACATCTGGGACCCCGAGCATGTGCGGCCCCGCTACGTCAGCGGCACGTCGATGGCGCGTCACGGCACGATCGGCACGGTGGCCGATGCCGATACCGTCTATGAAGCGATGGCCGGCGTCGACAAGGCGATCATCTTCTCGCTCCGCTACCACGACAGCGCCGGCATCGACGGCAATGACGAGGTCACCGCGCAGGCCGTCGCGAAATATCCCGACAAGTTCATCGGCTTTGCCGCCGTCGATCCGCGGCGGCCCGACGCGATGGACCTGCTCACCCACGCGGTCGAGGACCTCAAGCTCAAGGGCGTCAAGTTCGGCTCGATCTACAACGGGGTTTCGGTTCTCGATCCGCGCATGACGCCGGTCTACGAGTACTGCGTGCGGCACAACCTGCCGCTTACCCTCCACATGGGCACGACCTTCGCGGAAGGCACGTCCAATCGGCTGGGACGGCCGGACGACGTCGAGGACATCGCCCAGCGCTACCCGGACCTCAAGCTGATCATGGCCCATCTCGCCCATCCGTGGATGGAGGACTGCATCACCATCTGCCGGCGCAATCCCAACGTCTTCACCGAGATATCGGCGATCTTCTACCGGCCCTGGCAGTTCTGGAACGGACTGATCGCGGCGCAGGAGTACCGCATCACCGAGCGCAGCAAGATCTTCTGGGGCACCGACTTCCCGTTCGCCACGGTCGAGGAATCGATCGAGGCCCTGCGCACCGTGAATCGCTTCGTCGAGGGCACCGCGATGCCGCGCGTCAGCCAGGAGACGATCGACAACATCTCTACTCCAATCCGCTCGAACACTGGTGGCATGGAGGCTATCCCGGCTGACCCGTCCGGGTCGGCCGTCTACTCGAACGACACATCAATCTGGAGGGAACAGAATGCGTAGACTACTCTCGGCCCTGCTCGTGCCTCTGGCACTTGCCGCCGCCACCACCGCCGTACACGCTCAGGCGCTCGACCGAATTCTCAGCGCCAAGAAAATCGTCATCGCCGTGCAGAACGACGTCACGCCGTACTCGCTGCTCGACGCCAACAACCAGCTCGATGGTCTCGACATCGAAGTGGGCCGGCAGATCGCCAAGGACCTCGGGGTCGATGTGGAGTTCGTCGTCGTCACCGGTGCCAACCGCATCCCGGCCCTCGTGACCAATCAGGCCGACCTCACCATTGCCACGCTGACCCTCACTCCGCAGCGTGCGGCCGTCGTCAGCCTGTCGACACCCTACACCGCCGTTCCGCATGTCGTCGTCGGTCCCAAGGACAAGACGATCACGAGCTGGGACGACATGAAGGACATCAAGATCGGCGTGCCGCGCGGCAGCTTCCAGGACCAGTACATCTCGCTCTATGTCGGGGGCGACAACATTCAGCGCTTCGAGGACGATGCGACGACCTTCCAGGCACTGGCCTCCGGCCAGGTCGAGGCGACCGCCTTCGGCATCACGGTTGCCAATTCGGTGCTCGAGAAGAACCCCGAACTCAATCTCGAGGTCAAGTTCCAGGCGGCGATGACCTATCCGACGATCGGCACGCGTCATGCCGATATGGATCTGCGCCACTGGGTCGATACCTGGATCTTCTACCACAAGGGCGATGGCTTCCTGCAGTCGCTGCACAAGAAGTGGCTGAAGATCGACATGCCCGATCTGCCTGCCTACTGATCCACACATGCCCCGGCGCCAGCCGCCGGGGCATGTTCCACTCGCCGTCGCCCGGGCCAGCCGTGAGGAAAGCGACTTGACCTACCAGTTCCAGTTCGGCGCGGTGTTCGCGCGCGTCGATCTGCTGATTGACGGGTTCCTGCTGACCTTGCAGCTCACGGCGATCACGAGCTGCTTGGGCTTCCTCATCGGCCTCGCCTGCGCCATCACGCGCACCTATGGTCCCGCGCCGGCGCGGCTTGCTGTCGCCGCTTATGTGGAAGTCTTCCGCAATACGCCGTTTCTGGTGCAGCTCTTTCTGATCTTCTTCGGCATCCCCGAGGTCGGCAAGCTGCTCGGCGTGAAATGGCTGCCCACGCCGTACTGGGCGGCGATCATTGCCCTGTCGATCAACATTGCCGCCTACATGACGGAGGTCATCCGGGCCGGTCTCGAGTCGATCCATCGCAGCCAGGTGGAGGCGGCCGAGTCTCTCGGTCTGTCGAAGCTGCAGGTGATCCTGCATGTCGTGCTGCCGCCGGCGCTGCGCAACGTCTATCCGGCGCTGTCGAGCGAGTTCATCCTGCTGATGCTGGGCACCAGCGTGGTCTCGGTCATCTCCGTCGAGGAGCTCACCGGCGCCGGCAATCTCATCCAGTCCGAGACCTACCGGACGTTCGAGACCTATGCGCTGATCTGGGTGATCTACTTTGCCCTCGCGGTGGCGCTGAAGCTGCTGCTCGACCTGCTCGCGGGCTGGATCATCGGCCGCCGCGTGTCTCGCATCGGGGCGAGTGCCGGACATGCGTGACTTCGGCGTCAACGACATCCTGTATCTGCTGACGGCCACGCAGTGGACGATCTACCTGACCATCCTGTCCTTCGTTGCCGGCGGGCTCCTCGGCCTCGTGCTCGCCATCGCGCGGACGAGCCGCAGCCCGCTCGCCAGCGGCGCGGCGCTCGTCTGGATCCGCGCGTTCCAGAATACGCCGCTGCTGATCCAGCTCTTCCTCATCTATTATGGCCTGGGCCTGCTGGGCTATCGCTTGCCGCCCTTTGTCGCCGCGGTCGTCGGACTGACGTTCTACACGTCGGCGTTCCTTGGCGAGATCTGGCGCGGCTGCATCCTGTCGGTGCCACGCCAGCAATGGGAAGCGGGCGATGCGCTGGCACTCACGCCCTGGCAGTTGCGGCGCCATGTCGTGCTGCCGCAGGCCATCCGCATCGCCATCCCGCCCACGGTCGGCTTCCTCGTGAAACTGATCAAGAATTCATCGCTCGCCAGCATCGTGGGCATGACCGAGCTGATGCGTGCCGCCACGGCGATCAACAACGCGACCTTCCAGCCGTTCAAGGTCTTCGCCGTCGCCGCGCTGATCTATTTCACGCTGTGCTTCCCGCTCACCCTGCTCAGCCGTCACTTTGAAAGGAAGCTCGATGTCAGTGCTCGAGGTTAGGGGCGTCAGCAAGAGCTTCGGCACGGTGGAGGTGCTGCGCGATATCTCGCTCGAACTCGAACAGGGGCAGATGCTGGCGCTGATCGGCCGCTCCGGTTCGGGCAAGAGCACATTGCTGCGCTGCCTCAATGGTCTCGAGCGCATCGATGCCGGCAGCATCGCCATTGCCGGCCATCACATGGGTCGCGATCCGGCGGCGCTTCGCCGGCTGCGGCAGGACGTGGGCATCGTGTTCCAGGCCTACAATCTGTTCCCGCATCTGAGCGTGGGCCGCAACATCATGCTGGCGCCCCGGCTCGTGCTGCGCCGCAGCGATGCCGAAGCCGAAGCGAAGGCGCGCGAGGTGCTGGCGGCGGTTGGCCTGTCGGAGAAGTTCGACGCCTATCCCGACCAGCTCTCGGGCGGCCAGCAGCAGCGGGTCGCGATCGCGCGGTCGCTCGCAATGACGCCAAAGGTGATGCTGTTTGACGAGGTAACGTCGGCGCTCGACCCCGAGCTCACCAAGGAAGTGCTGCGCACCATGGAGACGCTGGCCGAGACCGGCATGACGATGGTGCTGGTCACCCATGAGATGAACTTCGCCCGCCGCGTCGCCGACCGCGTCGCCTTCATGCATGCCGGGCGCATCCACGAAATCGCACCGCCCGATGACCTGTTCGCGGCTCCCAGGACGCCGGAGCTGCAGCAGTTCCTCTCGTCGATGCTCTAGCCATCCACTTACCCGGAGACTCCTCTCGTGAAGATCACGCGCTTCGAACCGATCCTGCTGACCGCGCCGCTCGGGACTGGTCCCGTCGAATGGTCGGGCGGCCATATTCCGATGTTCTCGGCCTGCCTCGTGCGCGTCCACACCGACGCGGGCATCACCGGGCTCGGGGAGACCTATGGCGGGCTCTTTGCGCCCGAGGCGGCCAGGGCCGTCATCGAGCATTTCGAGACGATGGCGATGGGGCTGGCGGTCGAGGATGTCGGCGGCGTGTGGGATCGGCTCTACATGGGCACGCTGTTCTGGGGCAGGGCAGGGCTCGCCGTCAGCGTGCTCAGCGCCATCGAGATGGCGCTGTGGGACATCAACGGCAAGGCGCTTGGTCTGCCGGCCCATCAGCTGATGGGCGGCAAGGTTCACGACCGGCTGCGCATCTATGCCTCGGGGGGACTCGACGGCTCGAATGACCAGTTCCGGGCCGAGCTCGAGGGCTACATGCAGGCGGGTTTCACCGCGATGAAGATCCGCGGCGGTTACGGTCCGCGTTACGACGGGGCCCGCGCCGAGCTTGCCCGCAAGACCATCGGCGAGGAGCGCTTCCTGATGATGGACCTTGTTCAGGGCCACAATCCCAAGCCGTTCAGCGCCGCCGAGGCCATCGTCGTCGCCGAGGCCGTGGCCGATGCGCGGCTGACCTGGCTCGAAGAGCCGTGCGCCGCCTATGACTATGACGGCTATGCCAAGGTGCGCGCCAAGGCGAGGATGCCGATCTCGGGCGGCGAAAGCTCGACGACCATCCACGAGTTCAAACACTTCTTTTCGCGCAGCGCGCTTGACGTGGCGCAGCCGGACACGGCCCATTGCGGCGGCATGCTGGAGTTCAAGCGCATTGCGGCCGCGGCCGATGCGGCCGGCGTGCGCGTCGTGCCCCATGTCTGGGGCTCGGGGCCGGCGCTGACGTCGAACTATCATGCCGCCTTCGCCACGCCGAACGTGTTCATGGTGGAGTATCCCACCATCCACAATCCGCTCCGTCAGGAGCTGCTGGTCGAACCGCTGAAGGTCGTGGACGGCTTCCTCCACGCCCCGTCGGCGCCCGGCCTCGGGCTCGAGCTCAACGATGCCCTGATCGAGAAATACCCCTTCAAGCGCGAGGCCGTGGTCAAGCTGCGCTACGAGCGGACCGACAGGAACTGACGGGCACGTCAGGGGCTCAGGTCGCGGGCGATCTCGCTGCAGGTCGCCACCAGCTTGTCGCGGATGTCCTCGAGATCCCAGGCGGGTCCGAGCCGCTGCAGGCAGGGGACGACGATGCTGCCGATCGCCCGTCCGGACCGGTCGAGCACCGGCGCGCAGATGTCGGTGACACCGGCGAGGTGGCGGCTGCTGGTGATGATCGAGCCGTCCGCGGCGATGCGGTCGAGCTGCTCGACCAGCTTGCCGCGAGCGGGCGGTTTGGTCATCAGCGCCAGGCTCTCGGCGATCATGGCGGCCCGCCGCCCCGGCGGCTGGAACGCGAGGATGGTCTTGCCCGAGACGGCGTCGACCGCCGGATTGCCGTAGCCCAGCTGCAGCGAGAAGTTGAACTCGGCGGGGGCGGTGGCGCTCGCCACGACGATGGTCTCGCCGCGGCTGATCACGACGAGGTGGCTCGAGTGCCCCACGAGGAGGCTCAGGCGCTCCATTTTCGGCACGGCCACCGCGACGAGTGCGCGCGAGCGAGGGGTGCGCATCCCCAGTTCGAACAGCCTGTTGCTGAGCGAGAGCTGATCGGTCGCGGTGTCGCGGCGCAGATAGCCCCGGTCGACCAGCACGTAGACCATGCGGAAGATCTCGCTCTTGGAGCGCCCCAGGCGTTCGCCGATCTGGCGGGCGCTCATGGGTTCGCCCTCCTCGGCGAGCAGTTCCAGGATGTCGAGTCCTTTCTCGAGCGCCGGTGCCGAGTAGCTGGCGCGATCGTCGCCAGACATGGCGCTGGCCGCCTCTCGCTCTGATGGTTCATAAGTAGTTCTTGACTTCATATACGAAACCACCTCCTAATCGCAATCTGCCGGAGCGAACTCCGGTTTGAACAGACGCAAACCTAGACGAGCTCTCAACGAGAGTCTTGATGTGGAGAAGGACCGTGGACGACAGGTTGAGGACGTTGCTGGATGCCAGGCTCAATGCCGATCTGAGCAGGCGCCGGTTCATTCAGGGGGCAGCCGGACTGACCACGCTGACCGTGCTGGGACTGGCGCCGGGTTCGGCCGGGGCCGCCGGTGGTGCGCTCGGAGGGCCGCTCAATTTTCTGGGCTATGATGGCGAGCAGGCGACCAATGTCGCCGGGCCGTTCCTCAGCCAGAACAACATCCAGCTCAATGCGAGCTTCACCTCCTCGGCCGACGAGGCGCTCACCCGCTTCATGACGGGTGGACGCGGTTCGCTCGATCTGTTCTCGGTCAACAAAGACTTCCAGAGCACCGTTCTGGATGCGGGCACCGAGCTGTTCCTGCCGCTCGATATGTCGCGCATTCCCAATGCCGCCGGCCTGTTCACTGCGTTCAAGGACGCGCCCTGGCTGGTCCGCGACGGCAACACCTATGGCGTGCCGCTGATCTGGGGCAACAGCCCCCTGCGTGTGGAATCCCGAGAAGTGGGACGGCGTGCCCGATCGCTACACCGACTTCGCCGATCCCAAGTTCAAAGGCGAGCTGGTGCTGCTCGACGACCCGTTCGGCAACATCTGCCTGTTCGCCAAGTCGATCGGCGCCAGCGGCCTCGGCCGGCTGACCCAGGACGAGCTCAATCGCTCGCTCGAGGCACTGATCGCGATCAAGCCCAACATCGTCACTCTTGGGACGGGTTTCGGCGACATGGCCGACGTGCTTATCCGCGGCGACGCATCGATCGGCATCGGCGGCTGGGCCTACCAGCTGGTGATCGCCAAGGAGAAGGGCGTCACCCTCGTGGCCGGCTCGCCCAAGATCGACGATACGCTGTTCTGGTCGGATGCCTATGCCATCGCCGTCGACGCGCCGAACATCGACAATGCCTATGCGTTCATCGACTACGTGACGTCGGCGGAGTCGAACGCGGCGCTCGCCACCGAGCTCGGCTCGGGCTGCACCGTTGAGGCGGCCTACGACCTGCTGACGCCCGACTCGCAGGCGCTCTACGACTATGCCGGTGTGCGCCAGCCGGGTGGCGGCATTCTGGGCACGCAGCCGAGCCTGCTGCCGCCGCAGCAGGCCGAAGGCGACATCGTCGGTGTCGAGGCCTGGATCGAGGCCTGGCAGACCTTCAAAGCCGCCTGATCGGCGTGACGACTGTGCGGGCGGGAGGCAACTCCCGCCTGTCCTGCGGAGTGCGGATACGCGATGACAGGCATCGAGACGCGCTGTGTGACGCCGGGCTATGAGCCGGTTGCGCTCGCCTTCGCCGAAATCATCTCTTCCTATGGCGGCGGCGCCTCCGCCTGCGTCTATGTCGATGGCGAGCCGGTATTCGATGCGTGGGGCGGTCTGGCCGATAGCCGCACCGGCCGTCCCTGGTCAGCCGACACGCTCACCGTCATCTTCTCGTGCACCAAGGGCCTGATGTCGCTGCTTGCGGCGCGGCTCGTCGAAGAGGGACGGCTCGACTGCGATCTGCCGGTCACGGCCTACTGGCCAGAGTATGCCGCAGCCGGCAAACAGGACACATCGGTGCGCGATCTGCTGTCGCATCGCGCCGGCCTTTCGGCGCCGGGTACATCACTGACGGTCGACGACATCGTCGACTGGGAGCGGATGACGGCGCTGCTCGCCGCGCAGGCGCCGCTGTGGTCGCCGGGCACGGGGCACTCCTATCATTTCATCACCCATGGCTGGTTGATCGGCGAGGTGCTGCGGCGCGTCACCGGGCAGTCCATTGGCGCGCTGTTCGCCGAAACGATCGCCAATCGGCTCGCGGTCCCCGCCTGGATCGGCCTGCCTGCGGGAAAGCAGCCGCTCGTGGCGCGTATCGACGTGGGTGAGAGCTTCGAAATCGGTACGGACACCTTCATTCGCGAAAGCTCCGACTGGATCGGGCGGGGGCTCACGCTCGGTGGCGCGCTGCCGCCGACGCTTGCCAGTCCGACTGGCGGCTTCAACGATCCGCGACTCCAGGCGGCGCCGATCCCGGGGGCGGGCGGCATCGCCAATGCGCGTGCGCTGGCCCGAATCTGGTCCGCAGCGGTGACTGAGACCGACGGCGTCCGTCTGCTCGCCGACGAGACGATCCGCCGCGCGACCGTGCCGCAAAGCAGCGGCGCCCCCGTGTTCCATGAGCCCGAACCCTGGATGGCCTGGGGAACCGGATTCCAGATCGACTCGCCCGCCCGTCGCTACCTCACGCCGCACGGCTTCGGCCATGACGGGGCAGGCGGCCAGGTGACGTTCGCCGAGCCGCAGCTGAGGCTGAGTTTCGCGTTCGTCACGAACCAGATGGAAGAGGCCGATCCGCGCGCCCAGGCGCTGGTCGACGCGCTTCGCACGGTCCCCGAGATCAGGCGCCGGATCGAAAGCTGCTTCGTTTCATAAGTGGTTCTTGACTTCATCTGCGAAACCACGGCAGATGCGCTACCGACGGCGCGGCAGAGCGGCGTCGCCTATTGAATCGGATGCACGAGCTTTGAGCAACGGCCTGAGTGCCACGACGGATCGCGGAGCGGCGCGGGGGATCATGCCCCTTCTGCCGGCCGGTCTGTTCTACGCCCTCTTCTTCGGCGTGCCGATGCTGAGCCTGCTGGTCATCAGCCTCTGGCGCGCGCAGGGCTTCAATCTCATCCCCGACTTCACCTTCGCCAATTACCAGAAGATTATCGTCTCCGACCTCTATCGCGGCGTCCTGCTGCGCACGGTGAGCGTCGGCCTCATTGCCGCGGCGATCGTCGTCCCCGTCGCCTTCACGCTCGCCTACATCATGCGCTTCGTGTTCGAGCGGCGCGGACAGCTCATCCTGCAACTGGTGATGCTGTCGCTGTTCAGCGGCTACCTCGTGCGCATCTATGCGTGGCGCACGATCCTGGGAAAGCAGGGCTTGCTCAATTCGGCGCTGCAGTGGCTCGGCCTCATCGAGGAGCCGCTCGAGTTCCTGATCTACAGCCAGGTCTCGGTGGTCATCACCCTTGTCGGGCTGCTGCTGCCGCTCGCCGTGCTGCCGCTCTATTCGGCCATGCTCAATGTGCCGCGCGATCATCTCGAAGCGGCGCGCGACCTCGGCGCCAGTCCGTTCCATCTGCTGCGCACGGTGCTGATCCCGATGGTGATGCCCGGCGTGCGCACGGCCTTTGCCTTCGCCTTCCTCCTCGCGGCCGGCGACTATGTGACGCCCACGCTTGTCGGCGGCACGCAGAGCGTCATGATCGGCAACATCATCGCCGACCAGTTCCGCGGCACCGGCACCAACTGGCCGCTCGGCGCCGCCATGGCCTTCATCGTCGTCGGCGTGACGCTGCTGCTCTATCTCGCCATCACCCAGCTCATCCGGTGGGTGACGAAATGGTGAGGGGCTCGCGCCTGTGGTCCTGGCTGTTCGTGGCGCTGGTCCTGTTCTACCTCTACGCGCCGATCCTCGTGATCGTGGTCTTCTCGTTCACCACGTCGCCACGGCTCAGCCTGCCGATCGAGGGGCTGACGCTCGACTGGTACGGCCGCGCCTTCGCCGATCCGCTCATTCCGATGGCGCTCAAGAACTCGGCCATCCTCGCGACCATCTCGGCGGTCGGCGGCGGTATCGCCGGAGCGGCGTTCGCCTTCGGGCTGGTGATGCTGCGCAATGGCCGGCTGCGCGCCTCGCTGCTGTCGATCAGCATGCTGCCCGCCATCGTGCCGCTGCTCGTCATCGGCATCGCACTTGCCGTGTTCTTCAGCACCATCGCGCTGCCGCAGGGGTTGATCGGCGCCGCCATCGGTCATGTGCTCGTCAGCCTGCCCTTCGTCATCCTCACGATGAATGCGCGGCTCGAGAGTTTCGACTTCTCCATCCTCGAAGCGGCGCGCGATCTTGGTGCGACCCGCTTCCAGGCGTTCCGCGACATCACGCTGCCGCTGATCCGTCCCTCGGTGGTCGGCGCAGCGCTGCTCGCTGCCGCGCTCTCGCTCGATGAGTTCGTCGTCACCTGGTTCAATATCGGCAGCCAGCAGACGGTGCCGACGCTGGTCTGGGGCCTCATGCGGCGCGGCATCGATCCATCGATCAATGCCATTGCGACGCTGCTGCTGGCGCTGCTCGTCTGCCTCGTCGTCGCCTCCAATTTGCTCAACAGAAGGAAGTCATAGTGACAACGCAGGCCGTCCAGGTCGTTGGGCTGAGCAAGCGCTTCGGTGCGATGACTGCCCTCGAGCAGATCGACTTCGAGATCGCCGATGGCGAGTTCGTCTCGCTGCTGGGCGCGAGCGGCTGCGGCAAGTCGACCCTGCTGCGCATCATCTCGGGCTTCGAGCGGCCAAGCGCGGGGCGGGTGGTGATCTATGGCGAGGACCTCACCGACCGTCTGCCCGAGCGTCGCCCGACCAATCTTGTGTTCCAGCGCGGTGCCCTGTTCCCGCATATGAGCGTGCGCGAGAATGTCGGCTACGGGCTCCGGCTGCGCGGCTGGCAGCGGACGCGCATCAATGCGCGGGTCGACGAGATGCTGGCGCTGGTGCGGCTCGAAGAGCTGGGCGATCGCGATCCGACGCAGTTGAGCGGCGGGCAGGCGCAGCGCGTGGCGCTGGCGCGGGCCCTCGCGGCCGAGCCGCGCGTGCTGCTGCTCGACGAACCGCTTTCGGCGCTCGACCTGAAGCTGCGCCAGCAGATGCAGCTCGAGCTGCGCGCCATCCAGAAGCGGCTCGGTGCGACCTTCGTCTTTGTCACCCACGACCAGACCGAGGCGCTGGTGATGTCGGACCGCATCGCCATCATGAATGCGGGGCGTATCGAACAATACGGCACGCCGCGCGACATCTACCGTCGCCCCGGCTCGATCTTCGTGTCGGATTTCGTGGGTGCCACCAACCTCTTCCGGGGCCATGTCACGCAGGTGTCCGAGGCGGGCACGACCTTGCAGACCGACATCGGCAGCGTTGCCCTCGATCGCACCGAACCCGGCTTGCAAACAGGGCAGCGTATCGCGCTGTCGGTTCGACCCGAGGCGATCAGGATTGCGCGTGGCGCGGGGAGCCCCGGCGGCCGACAGGTCGCGGCCACCATTGCGGAGATCGTCTATCAGGGCAGCAGCATCCGGCTGCGCGCCGTCGTCGCCGACGGGCCGTCGATCTGGGTCGAATGCCGCGACGACGAGGCGGAAGGCATCGCGCCGGGCGATGCCGTCAATCTGACCTGGGCGGACAGCGCCGCCACCCTGCTGCGGGAGAGTTGAGATGAGCGAACGAGCAATTGCCGCCCAGCTGCTGATCCGGCACGGCTACATCATCACCATGGACGACGCGGCGACCGTGATCGAGGATGGCGCCATCGCCATCGGCCAGGATGGGCGCATCCTTGCCGTGGGTGCCGACCGCGAGATTGCGTCACGCTACGCAGCCGCGCGCGAGATCGATGCCGAGGGCGCGCCGGTTCACCCGGGCTTCGTCGAGTGCCATCTGCACGCCTCCTATCATCTGTTCCGCAGCGTGCTGCCCGACCAGTTGGTCGAAAGCGACTCCTTCGACACCTTCGAGGGCCATTTCTACAACACCGTCACCGATGAGGATGAGTATCTGTCGGTGTTCCTCGCCTCGATGGAGATGGTGCGCAACGGCTCGACCTGCTTCATGGAAGCGGGCACCATTCTCACGCCCGAGATGGGGGCGAAGGCGGCGCAGGAGGTCGGCATTCGCGCCATTCTGGGCGATGCCTTCATCTGGGACCAGCCGCAGGGCTTCTCGCAGGGCAAGCTCGAGCCGGACGATGGCTGCGTGACCTGCGCCACGCAGGCGCGCCTCCACACCGAGCTCGCCCGCGCCCCCAGGACGCGCGCCGAAGCCCTCGCCACTCTGGGCGTGCAGGCGAAGCGCAACGCCGATCCCGATGCGCTGGTGCGCGGGCACGTGGCGGTGCTCGGTCTGGGGACGGCCAGCGAAGAGCTGATGATGGAGGCGAAGGCCTGTGCCGACGCGGCCGCGGTCACGCTCAACATCCACCAGTCCTACAGCCCCGCCGACACCGAGGCCGACCGGCAGCGCTTCGGCAAGGATCCGCTGGTGCATCTGCACGAGACCGGCTTCCTCGACCGCAACGTGACCTTCGGCCATGCCAACCACCTCACCGATGCCGAGTGCGAAGCGCTGCTCGATCGCGGCGCGTCGATCGCCTGGGCCCCCGGTGCGTCGATGATGTGGGGTCATGGCAGCTCGCTGCACGGGCGGCATGCCGAGCTCTGGCGTCGCGGTGCCAATGTCGCGCTCGGCTCGGACTCGCCAAACTGGTCGAACGATTTCGATCTGTGGCGGCAGACGAACCTGGCAGTGATGGCGGCGCGCGACGTCCATATGGACCGCACCTACCTCGTTGCCGAGGACGGACTGCAGATGGCGACCCGCGCCGGCGCGCGCGCCGTGGGCCTCGAGCACGAGATCGGGTCGATCGAAGTCGGCAAGCGCGCCGACCTTGTGATCCACACCCTCGATCGTCCCGAAATGGTCCCCAGCACCAATATGATCAGAAACCTGTTCTACGCATCGCGGTCGAAGTCCGTGCACACCGTGGTGATCAATGGCAGCGTCGTGCTCGAGGCCGGGCGCTTCGTCAATCTCGACGAGCGGGCGATCTATGCGCGGGTGCGCGAGGCCTCGCGCGATCTGCTGTCGCGCATGGGCCATGTCGTCGCCGCCAACGATGTCGGCCGCTCGATGCGGCGGCGCTAGGGAGAGGGCATGTCGATCGAAAACGCATCCTTCCGGCTCGACCCGGCGCTGTTCACGCCGATGGAGATGCCTGTCGCGCGCTTCGGCACACTGACGGCGACCGCGTTCCGCTATCGCTCGGGTGTCGCTGGCCTGCGCCTTTCGAACGGCGCGGGCGAGATCGTCGTCCTCCCGTTTCAGGGCCAGCAGGTCTGGGATGCGCACTTCCACGGCCGCCGCCTCACCATGCGCTCGATGTTCGACGAACCGCGGCAGACGCGCGACTACCTGCGCAACTATGGCGCGTTGCTGATCCATTGCGGCGGCACCGCGATGGGCAATCCCGGAAGTGAGGACCGGCACCCGGTGCATGGCGAGCTGCCGAACCTGCCGCTCGACCAATGCTGGCTCGATTTCGGCCGCGACGGGCAGGGCCCCTATGTCGATATCCGCAGCGAGGGTCGCGACACGCTCGCCTTCTCGCATGATTTCGTGGCGCGCCCGCGCCTCCGCATCCGCGAGGGCGCAACCGAGATCGAGGCGTCACTGGCCGTCGAGAATCGGGCAGGCACGCCGTTGCCGTTCATGTACCTCGCTCACATTAACTTCCGTCCGGTCGACGGGGCCGTGCTGCATGACGCAGCCGTCGACAGCGATATCGTGCTGCGGCGCCCGCAACTGGACGACGCCGCGCCCGCTGCCGTTCGCGACTATCACGCGAGCGTCGCTGCCGACGTGCCGTCGCATCGCAGCATCGGCGCGGGCGTTCCGGTTCTGCCCGAGCTGGTGCTGACCATGAAGGTCGCTGCCGGCAATGACGGCTGGACGCATGCGGTGCAGCGCCACCCTGATGGGGCCGGAGATTTCGTCAGCTATCGTCCGTCCGAGCTGCCCTACGCCGTGCGCTGGATGACGCGGGGACCCGATCAGGACGCGCTCGGCCTCGTGCTGCCGGCAACGGCGCCGCCCGATGGTCTTGCCGCGGCAAAGCGCAACGGCCAGCTCGTCTCGATCGCTCCGGGTGAAGCCTTCCACACCGCCTATCGTTTCGGTGCCGCGGATGCGGCAACCACCAATCGCCTCGTCACCAGCATCGCTGCGTTGCAGCAGCGCTGATCCCTCGACCGGAATGCAAGTCACACCATGCTGAACATACCGCAGAGTTACACCGGCAATGCCTTCACCAATGTCGACTTCGACAAGCCGGGCCGGCAACTGGGCTTCGTGAGCATCCCCCATTCGCCCAATGGCGATGCCTGGGGCGTCACGCAGGTGCCGATCGCGGTGATCGCCAATGGCACCGGTCCTACCGTGGTGATCGAGGGCGGCAATCATGGCGACGAGTATGAGGGACCCATCACCATCGGCGAGCTGGCGCGCGATCTTGATCCTGGCGCGGTCCAGGGGCGGCTGATCCTGATGCCGGCCAACAATGTCCATGCGGTGCTGGCCGCTACGCGCACCTCACCCGTCGATGGGCTGAACTTCAACCGCGTCTGGCCCGGCGACCCCATGGGGTCGATCACCGAGCAGATCGCCGCCTATGTGGCGCATCGCATCTTTCCCATGGCCGATGCCTTCCTCGATCTCCATTCCGGCGGCTCGTCGCTCGATATTCTCGCCAGCGCCATCATCGAGCCGACCGACGATGCCGCGCTGCACGAAAAGAACGTCGCTGCAGTGCAGGCGTTCGACGCGCCCTATACCGTCGTCATCGCCAATATGGGCGATCAGCGCACCGCTACGGCCACGGCCTGTCGCGCCGGCCTCATCACCGTAGGCACCGAAATGCGCGGGCGCGGCACTGTCTCACTCGATGCGCTCGAGGTGTGCCGACGCGGTGTGCGCAACGTGCTGGCGCATCTCGGCGTGCTGGAAGGGGCGGCATCGCCCGCACGCACCGACCGGCCGATCCTCGAGCTCGGCGGCGCCGCCGCCTATGTCTATGCCCCCATCGACGGCGTGTTCGAACCCTTCCACGACCTCGGCGAACACGTCTCGGCGGGGCAGCCGGCGGGACGCATCCATCGCATCTGGGACCTGACTGCCGGACCGGTCACGGTGCACTACGCCGCCGACGGCATCGTCTATGGCCAGCGCCACCCCGGCCGCGTCGCGCTGGGCAATTGCTGCGTCGTCGTCGCCTCGCCCTATGGCGGGCCCTCGCGATGATGATCGGCATCGAGGACGTCGAGGCCGCCCGCGCGCGGATCGCGCCGCATGTGCGGCTGACGCCGGTCTATGAAGCGACGCAGGCGCGCGATCCCTTGCCGGTCGCGGCGAGCGTCGTGTTCAAGCTCGAGCTGCTTCAGGTCACCGGTTCGTTCAAGGCCCGTGGCGCCATGAACCGGCTGCTCGGCGCCCGCCCCGACGAAATCCGCGCCGGGATCGTCACGGCATCGGGCGGCAATCACGGCCTCGCTGTGGCGCGCACGGCCTTTGCGGCCGGTGTCCCCGCCGTCGTCTACGTGCCCGAGACCGTGTCGCCGGCCAAGGTCGACAAGATGCGCAAATGGGGTGCCGATGTCCGCATCGTCGGCGCCGAATGGGCCGTCTCGAACGAGGCGGCGCTCGACTATGCGCGCAGCAGCGGCGCGGCGTACTTCCATCCCTTCGCCGATCCGCTCGTTGTGGCGGGGCAGGGGACCATCGGCCTCGAGCTCATGGAGCAGGTCGCCGATTTCGACACCGTCGTCCTTGCCGTCGGTGGCGGTGGGCTGGTCTCGGGCCTCTCCACTGCCATCAAGGCGCGCCGGCCCGACGTCACCATCATCGCCGTCGAGCCGACCGGCTCGCCCACGATGAAGGCCAGCCTCGATGCCGGCGAGGTGGTGACGCTTGCCAATCTCACCAGCCGTGTGGCCACCATGACCTGCCGGCGCACCGACGAACGGCTGTTCGAGATCGTGCGGCGCAATGTGACGGAGATTGTCCTGGTTTCCGACGAGGAGATGCACCTGGCCGCGCAATGGCTCTGGTTCGAGCATGGCATCGCCGCCGACCTCGCCGGCGCCGCCTCGGTCGCGGCGCTCCGCAGCGGCCATCCGGTGTTCGCGGCGAGCCGGCGCATTTGCGCGCTGGTCTGCGGGGCCGGTCCCGATGGAGCCATGCCATGAAGATCCTGGTTGCCGGCGGCGGCGCTTTCGGTCGGGAACACCTCAAGACCCTGACGGCGATGGGCGGCGTCACGCTCGCCCTTGCCGAGCCGCGCCCCGCTGCGCTCGAGCAGCTGGCGGCGAGCTTCCCGCTGGCGCTCACCGACCACGACGCGGTCGGCGTCCTCGACCGTTTCGCGCCGGACGGCCTGATCATCGCGACCCCCGCCGCCGCCCACGCGCCGCTGGCGCTCACCGCCCTCGAGCGCGGCATTCCGGTGCTGGTCGAAAAGCCCGTCGCACCGGATGCCGCGACCATGCGCCAGCTCTGCGCCGCCGCCGAGCGGAGCCCGACCTTCCTGCAGCCTGGCCACATCCTGCGCTTCTCCGCCCCGCACCGGCAGGTGCACGCGATCGTCGCCCAGGGACAGATCGGCGATCTCCTGCGCATCACCTCGCGCCGCTACCGCGACAGCAGCCACGCGGAGCGCTATCGCGACGTCGATCCAGTGTTCACCACCATGGTGCACGATATCGATCTTGCACTATGGTTCGATGGCGCCACCGCATCGGAGGTGAGGGCGATGCGCCGACCCCGCGGTGACAACCGCTCGCTGACCGCCGCCGATGTTGTCTCGTCACGCGGCACGGCTTGGCAGCTCTCACTGGCCTGGCTGCATCCCAGCGTCGAGTGCCCGCCCGACCGGGTGGAACTGATCGGAACGGCAGGAAGCGTGGAGCTCGAAGTGGGGCGTGGGATCGAGCTCTACACGGGCGAAGGACATCGGCACATTCCGTCCGACGCTTCGGACGATCCGCTGCGCACCGAGCTCGAGACCTTCCTTGCGGGCATCCGCGCCGGCCGCTCGGCCGCGCCCGTCACGCCCGACGACGCACTGCAGGGGATCGTCGCCGCCGAGCGGATCGTTGCGGCCCTGGCATGATCGCCGACGCGCACATTCACCTGTTCCGCAACGGCTACACCGGCTTTGCCGGGGCGTCGCCGCTCGCGGGCCAGACCGATGTCGACGCCTATGAGCGCCTCATGGCGTCGAGCGGCGTCGATCGTGCCCTGGTCGTCTGCTACGAGGAGGAGATCGCTCCGGGCAACAATGGCTTCGTGCGCGAGCTTGCCGCCAGTCGCCCCTGGATATCGAGCGTCGCTCATCTGTCGAACTCGGCATCCCCGTCCGCATCGAGGGCGGCCGAACTGCTGGCCGCTGGGCACAGCGGCATCTCGCTGCACCTGCCTGACGCAGCCGCGGTGGAGCGGGTCGAGGCCTGGCCCGCCGCGCTCTGGGGTCGCCTCGATCACGCCCGCGCCATCGTATCCCTCAACGCACGGCCCGGCGCGATTGCGCGCCTGCAGCCTCTCGTTGAACGCACCCCGAACTGCGCCTTCCTGTTCGCGCATCTCGGATTGCCGGGAAGGGTGGATGGCATCCTCTCGCCGCACCAGGCGGCCGAGCGCCTGGCGCCGCTGTTAAAACTCGCGCACCTGGCCAATGTGGCCGTCAAGCTCTCTGGCCTCTACGCCGTCGACCCCGCGCCGCCACATCGCACAGCGGCGCCGCTTGTCGACGTGCTGCTTGAGCGCTTTCCTGCGTCGCGCCTTCACTGGGGCTCCGATTTCAGCCCGGTCCTCGAGTTCGCCGGCCTCGACCAGACCCTGGCTGTGCCGGGAGTGGCCGGCCTGTCGGCCGCCAACCGCCGCCTGATCCTGGGCGACGCTCTCGCCGCGCGCCTCGCCGCGGTTCGGCCAGATCACTGAAGGAAGTGGTGGGCCCACCAGGACTCGAACCTGGAACCAGACCGTTATGAGCAACGCGCTTCATGTCGAAACTGGCTCACCATGGCACAAAGAGCAGTCCGTATTGGGGTATTTCCCGCACGGGGTTCCGTTTGTGTTCTATGCAGCAGGTTCGATGGACCGCAGAGCACTCCGCACGTTCATCATTTAGACCGCCTTCGCGTGCTTCGTGAAGTCCAAAACCTCGGCTTCCTCCCGCAAATGATCCGGCGCGTAGCGGGCATACACACGCTCGGTGACGCTCGTATTGGAATGCCCCAGGTACTGGCTGATCTTCGACATGGGCCGTCCCGCAGCGGCCATGTGAACCGCCGCCGTGTGGCGTAGCGTGTGAGGCGAAATCGTCGCTCTGCGCCACCCGCTCGGCAGCGCCTCGACAAAGCCGGCCCTGATCGCGGCGTTGCGGAATCCTGTGGTGATGGACGCCACCTGCTGCCCCGCCCATTCGATGACGTGATCGGTCTGCGCGATGCCCTTGGCGACCGTCAGCGCAGCGCGCAGACCGTCATTCATCGGGACAACAGCGCGGCCCTTGCGTGGCCCCAATTCGGTCGTGCGGAGGTTGATCTTGCCGCCGTCGAAGTCTACCCGATCCCATGTCAATTCCAGCACCGCCGTGACGCGCGCCGCGGTGCTGAGCATGGTGAGGATGGCGAGCCGCACGTGATGCTCAGGCGCATCGATATCACCCTGTCGGGAGGTTATGAGCACACGTCACCCAACGGGAGGTCCATTATCGCTACCGGCTCGGGGGTGCGCATCTCCAGAACCGGAGGGACGCTCAAGGGCGGCATCACCGTATCTGGCGGGGCTGTTGTCACTACGCTGTTCTAGAACGGCACGCCTGAGTTCATCTATCGCGGCGATGTCCTCGGGGGTGGTCGAAATCTTGCGATGCGTGGTCTGTGCCAGCGGCGCGTTACTGCCTATGAAATCGAGCACTGCCCTCGTGGCGGCGTCGTGGTCGGCGGCGATGTCCTCATAGGCAATCGACAGCGGCTCAATTTCCTCGCGCTCGAAAAGAAGCTGCCAGTGGTGGACCTCATAGGCGAGGTTATCCATACTGGCCTTGATCGCGGCGAAGTCGGGCGCGGATGACGGGCTGGGTATCGCAGCGCTCGGGTCCGCGACGTGCCAGACATTGGTACTGTTCGCTCGCCAGAGTGAGTATGCCTGCGCGAGAAGGTCGCGCCGATAGCAGTAGATGACCTTGAGGTTGGGGAAGAGCCTGTCTCGTACATCCTTGCGCGGGATGGCAGTCACCAAATCCCAGTAATTGGATTTGAACACCAGCCGACCCGTCCGCATGAAACGCTGGAAGTAGCGGTTGAGGTAGTCCTGGGCGTTGTTGGGCTTGAGTTCGCCGTATATCACGTACCCGTGATGGCGCGGGTTGAATATCTCCGCAACTTCGCTGGCGATCCCCGAGCGCGCTACGGCATCAACGAGTGATGTAGAACCAACGCGCGCTGTAATCGCAAAGATGACCGTCGCGTCATAGATCGGCCAGTCGTCAAACGGCCCGGCAAGGGCCTTCATAAAGTAGTCGTCTTCCATCTGTCCCTCCTGATGGCCCTTTGGTCATCCTAGCGGAATCCCCCTTCACCAACAACCGGATGAAACAGCATGCCCGTCATCAACGACGCGGCGCTCGACCTCATTTGTGAGTTCGAGGGCTTCGTCAACCACTGGTATCCCGACCCGGCCCACGGCTGGAAGGTGCCGACCTGCTGCTACGGCCATACCGATGCAGCGGGGGAACCCAAGTACGCCGCGACCAAGGCCAAGACGTTCACCAAGGCTGAGGGCAGGGCCATTCTCGAGCGCGATCTGGCCGCCACAGCTGCCAAGGTGCGCCAGTCGGTCAAGGTCGAACTCAACCCCAACCAGTTCGGTGCGCTTGTCTCCCTCGCCTTCAACATCGGCCACGGCGCGTTCGGGCGCTCGACGCTGGTCAAGAAGCTGAACAAGGGCGACTACGAGGGCGCAGCCAATGAATTTGGCCGTTGGGTGAATGCTGGCGGCAAGAAGCTCAACGGCCTGGTGCGCAGACGGGCAGCGGAGGCCACGCTGTTCCGTTCCGGCGTCTTTGTGACCGAACCCAGCCCGGGCACCGAAACGCCGCCTACGGGCCTCGCTGCGGCTCTGGCGGCGATCATCAAATTCATCATCGACTTCATCAGGAGCTTCCGCAAATGAAGTGGCTCAACTCCCTGTGGTTGCAGATCGTCCGACTGAGGACGTGGCTCGTGAACGGCGCGGGCGTGTTCATCGTCACGGTACTGCCGCTGCTTGGCGCGCCTGAGATCATGGCGGTGATCCCGCCCGGCTACCAGAAGTACGTCATTGCGGCGGCGTTCGTTCTCAACATCGTCATGCGCCCGCGCCCGGCGGCGGTGAAATGAGCTGCCCGCTGCTCGACTTCGGCTGCCACGTCGGCGGCTTCCTTGCCCCCGTGCAGGCGTTCTGGGCAACGTGGTGGTGGCTTGGCCTGTTCGACCTCGGGCTGATCCTTGGGGCTTTCATGGGGCCTCGCATCGTCATTGCCCTCAACACGATCGGCTTCGGCTGGTGGCTGTACGACCGCTTCAAGCCCATTCCCGAGCCCATAGAGACGGACCTGTCTCCCCGCGACCGTGAGCCTGCACCGAAGAGGCCCAAGCCCATCCTCGCAGACACCAGCATATTCGAGGACTTCATGACGAGGCTTAGGAAGAAGAAGTAGCTGGCTGGCCGGTACGCTACTCCGGCAACCAGATGAACTCTCTAGCCGCGAGTGATGCGGTTATGTTCATTCCAGGTAATGACTTCGGTCCCCGCAAATTGTTGCATTTGTCGTGCTCTGCCTGAAGGTTCCACGGCTCCGACGGGCCTCCCATCCAACGCGGGATCACGTGCCCTATCGTGGATGTTTCCTGCGTAATCGGACGAAAGCAGACTGCGCAAAGTCCAGCCTGACGCCGTACCAGCCGTGTACGCAGTTCGCGTTTCCGGTCTGCGATGGTGCGCCTGTGCTTGTAGTTAAGTTGGTGAGCCAATGGCTGACATAATCCCCATCGCAGACCATTTGCCCGAGGTGAACGCCGAGCTTGTCGAGTCCTTGCGCGTCATGCTCGCAGAAGCGCAGGCCGGACGGCTGACGGGCCTTGCTGCGGTGTACACCACCGACGAAGGCGACGTAGCCAACGTCTATCACGTCGATAACGTGTTGGACCTCGTTGGAATGACAGCGCTGCTCCACAAGGACGCGCTCGATCTACTGAGTGAATGAGGACTTCCGCCTTGGTTCACAGTGTCAATCCTCAGAACCGCAATAGGCTCCCGCCGGGAACCTCATGGGCCAGGCCCGTCTAAAACACTATCGGACTCGCATTCCACTATCAAGCGTCACTGAGCGGCCCGAGACTTCGCTGGCACGAAGCCCCGAGCCTTCCGCAACCCTGCGATAACAGGAGCACGGCATGCCAACGATCCCCTCCAATGGTGGACAAGACGCTAATGAGTGACGCTTTTTCCAGTGAGCAGTTGGCGCAATTGCGCGCCGTGTTCCGCGAAGAGCTGGCAGACGCCGGCCTGCGCATCGACGGCGCCGATCATGTGGACGAAGCGCGGCGAGACTTCATGTTCCTGCCAGAAGTGGCTCGCGCTCGCGCTGCTGATCGTCAACATCTGGATGCGTCCGCGCCCGGCCGTTCGTGCCGCTGATCCGGAGGCGCGGAAATGAGCTGCGGCATAGACCTCGGCTGCTACGTCGCCGGCTGGTTCTCGCCCCTCGTCGCCTTCTGGCAGGCATGGGACTGGCTGTGCTGGTTCGTCGCCGGCCTCATCATCGGCGGCGTCCTCGGCTGGCGCGTCGTGCTGGCCGTCCTGACGCTGGGCATCGGCTACTTCCTCTATGACCGGACGCGCCAGCATGCCGAGCCGGACTTCGAGACGGGCGAGGGCAATATGCACGATCTGCATAATACCCCCGCCCCGAAGCCGAAGAAGCGCCGGACCCTGCAAGACATTTTCGGCGGAGGCCGCTGACCGCCAATGGCACACTTTGGAGATACTCGAATGGACTGGCAAATCTGGGCGGCGAAGTATTTCGGGTCCGCCTTTGGGGTCTTGCTCTCGATGCTGTTCGTGGCCCCGGCCACCAGCCGGAACGCCCTCTACCGCATCCTCTTCGCGCCAATCGCGGGTGTGATCTTCTCGCCCGCGATCCAGAACCTCCTCTGGTTTCTCCATGGGCCCGGTCTCGAGCACCATATGGCGGCCGCCTGCGCGGCCGGCTTCACCTGCTGGTTCGTGCTCGAATATGTCGCCCGCCTGATGAGCTCGAGGGAGTGGCTGCAAAAGCTGCTGGACGAAATCCTCCGGCTGCGCGGCGACAAGAAATAGGGCGTGCGCAGTGCAGGCTGGCCGGCCTGCGGGGCGGTTCCGCGGGTCTTGCTTCACGTGGAACAAAATGAGAACATCGGGCCATGCCCAAGCTCTCCATCTCCATACACGCCTCTGGCCCGTCTGACTTCGAAACAACCGACGAAGCCACGGTAGAGGCTGTTGCGGAGCTGATCGGGGGCCGTCACGCCTCGCAGCTCGTCGGTGCTCACGAGATGGCCGACATCCTGCGCAGGGTAGGGCGAAAGCACTGGGCATCCGCACTGGCAGGGATGGAAGAGTCGCACATGGTGACGGTGCAACTCCACGTCGCATAGATGCTCGGCCCTGCCAGCGGTCTCTCGTCGCGCACCCCGACGCCTTGGACTGTACCGTACAGCCAGTGGATGTTTCACGGCTGGACGATGATCGCCCAATGTCCATGCGAGCACCAGGCGGGGGTGCACATGGGTGCTGTCATTCGGGCATTCGGAGATCAACGTACCTTCGCGACTTCGAGCCGGCTGGCGATGGCGTGCAAGTGCATCCGATGTGGGCGGCGCAGCCCTCGGATCGTGGTCGTGGACAAGAGCGGTCGCATCATCGCGAGTTCGGATCGGCCGGAGCGTTGAGCTTAGGTCCGAAGAACCAGCGAGAACGCCGCAAATCGTCTTCTAAGTCATTGAAATTGTTGGTGGGCCCACCAGGACTCGAACCTGGAACCAGACCGTTATGAGCGGTCGGCTCTAACCATTGAGCTATGGGCCCCGCGCCGCTTTTCGTCTATTCGCTGCGATACGACAAGATCGTTCGTCTCGATGTGGCCATGACCCGGAATAGCCCGCTCTTCGAAAGCCCGGCCAGGCTGATCGCCATCGGCTGCGTGCTGCTGCTCACGGCGGCGGCGATCCCTGCAATCGTGCAGCGCCAGGCGCTGCTCGCCGAGCTGGAACAAGAAAGCGCCGCACTCCATCGTCTCGCCTCGCAGCGGGCCGACCAGCATGACGCGCACCGCCCTCTCGGCTATCGCCGTGGCGGCGCAAGGCGCGCGCAGCGATCTGTTCCTCGAGGTGGCGGCGACCATCTCGCGGTTCTATCCGCGCGTCGATCGGCGCCAAGCTCGGCACGACCTCGCAGGCGGAGATGACGCGCCTGTGGCTCGAAGGGCGCGAGCTTCCGTAGAACTACGGAAATCCGGGCAAGGCCTACGAATACAGGCCGGGGGCGGTGCGGCCTAGCTTCCTGTCATCAACAGGAAAGGAACCCCTCGATGATCCGCACCCTCGTTCTCGCAACCGCGCTCCTCGCCCCCGTGGCGGCCACCGCTCAGGAGCTGCCGACGGCTCCCTATCTGCCGCTCGGCCTCGCGATCCAGGCGGCGAGCACCGCGCTTGAGGCCTGCGCTGCCGAGGGGCACAATGTCAGCGTCGCCATCGTGGCGCGCGACGGTGCGACCAAGGTGCTGCTCAAGGCCGACAATGCCGGCCCGCACACCGGCGACAGCGCGCAGGGCAAGGCCTTCACCTCCGCCGCCATAGGCCGCGATACGGCCGGCCTCGCCGAATTCATCGCGTCCAAGCCGGCCAATGAGGGTCTGCGCGACATGGATGAGCGCATGGTCATCCAGGCTGGCGGCCTGCCGATCCGGATCGGCGACGCCCTCGTGGGCGGCATCGGAGTGGGTGGCGCGCCGTCGGGCGATGTCGACACCAATTGCGCCATCGCTGGTCTCAAGGCCATCGGCGCCGCGGTCTAAGATCGCCGCCGCAAAGCAGAACAGCCCGCCAGCAGTGGCGGGCTGTTCTCATCTGTGGTCGGCCGTTCAGCCGTTGCGTGCCGCTTCCTCAACCTGGGCGAGTTCGGACTCCGCCTTGAGGGCACGGTCGCGCCACTCCTCGATGGTCAGGCCGTCCAGCCGGGAAGGGGAGGCGGGTGCTGCTTCCTCGGGTTCGGGCGCGAGGTTCAGGATGCGTGCGTGCAATGCCCGCAGATAGGCGTCGTCCTCCGGCTCGAGCTTGCCGGCCCGGAAGTCTTCGAGCATGCGGTTGAGCTCGCGGGTCGTCTCATCATTCATGTCGCCCCGGGCGAGGAGTTCGGCGATCAGTTGATCGGGCTGCATGGCGGTCCTTCAGCTGGTTTTGTGCGGCGGACCATAGTCGAGCGGCGCGGCGCCGTCACGCCTTGGGGAAGGGCTTGCTCAGATAGCGCGACCCTTTGACGCCGAAGCGCCAGGGCACGTCTGCCGCCTTGGTGATGCCGATCCGGGGACCGACAGCCCACTCCAGCGGCCCGCCTGGCAGGACGACCCTGAACGGCCGGGCGCTCAGCATGCGGCCGTCGAGGTCGCCGGTCACCGCCAGCGCCTCGCACAGCTTGCCCGGACCGGAGCAGAGCGTCCTGACATCGTCGAGGCCCCGCCGCTCGCGCATCGTGGCGATGCCGTCGGTCGGCTCGAGCGCGCGGATCAGGACGGCGCTCGCGCCACGACAGACGAAATTGATGCACCAATGGATGCCATATGAGCGGTAGACGTAGACCCGCCCGGGGCCAGCAAACATGGCGCGGTTGCGCGGCGTCGGACCGCGGAACGAATGCGAGGCGGGATCTTCGGGGTGATAGGCTTCGGTCTCGACAATGAGGCCGCCGACACCGCCGACAAGGAGTTTCGTGCCGAGCAGGTCGGGGGCGACCGCCGCTGCATCGCGGTCGAGGAAGTCGATAAGCGTCATGCGGCCAGTCTGGCCGCGCCGGCGGTGCGCCGCAAGCTAGGCGCTCTTTTTGACCCGCTCCATCACCACATTGCTGATGATGCTGCCCATCTCGGCGGTCTGGTTGGAGAGGAGATTCGAGACCGTGGTGGTCAGGCTCGACGTGTTGCTGATAAACGCCTGGTGCGTCGCCCGCTGCTTGGCGCGCTTGGCCGCCTGCTCGGCATAGAGCGACGGCTTGGGCAGCCAGTTCATCGAGCGCTTCTGAATCCGCATGCAGCAAGGCTGCGACCGTTTCGTTAACGAAGCCTTACCGAGCGCTGGTTGATCGGGCGTCGTCCGCCGTGCCAGAAGACGGCGCATGACTAGTTCGCTCAAATTCGGCACCAGCGGCCTGCGCGGTCTCGCGACCGATCTCGTGGGTGTCGAAAGCCGCCGCTACGCCGCAGCTTTCCTGCGCTATTTGAAGGGCCGCGGTGAGGTGAGGCAGGTGCTGGTTGGACGCGACCTGCGCGCCAGCAGCCCCGAAATCGCGGCGTCGGTGATCTCGGCGCTGGATGTCGAAATTGTCGACTGCGGCGAGTTGCCGACACCGGCGCTGGCGCTCGAGGCGATGCGCCGCGGGGCGCCGGCGATCATGGTGACCGGCAGCCATATTCCCGCCGACCGGAATGGACTCAAATTCTACCGCGCCGATGGCGAGATCGACAAAGCCGACGAGGCGGCGATACTCGCCGCGCTCGGCGACGCGGCCGAGCTGAACCCGCGCGTATCGCGGGAGCCGCGGGCGCTCGCCCGCTACCTCGATCGCCATGCGCGACTGCTGCCGCCTGGGGCGCTTGCGGGTCGACGGATCGGCGTATGGCAGCATTCCTCGGTGGCGCGCGATGTGTTCGTGGACGCCATGGCCATGTTCGGCGCGCACGTCGTACCGCTCGGGCGCTCCGATATCTTCGTTCCGGTCGACACCGAAGCCGTTGACACCGGCACCGCCGCGCAACTGGCGGCATGGGTGAAGGCGCATCGGCTCGACGCCCTGATCTCGACCGATGGCGATGCGGACCGGCCGCTGCTGGTGGACGAGGCGGGTGCGCTGGTGCGTGGCGACATCATCGGCATCCTTACGGCACGGTTTCTTAGTGCCGACACCGTCGTGACGCCGGTCACGTCAAACTCGTCCATCGAGGGCACCGGCGCCTTCCGCCGGGTCATCCGGACGAAGGTGGGCTCGCCTTTCGTCATCGCCGGCATGACGCAGGCGACCGGCGCAGTTGTCGGCTTCGAGGCAAATGGCGGTGTGCTGCTGGGCAGCGATGTGTCGATCAACGGCGCGACGATAGCGGCCTTGCCCACGCGTGATGCGCTGTTGCCCATTCTGAGCGTCCTCGGCGCGGCTGAGGCGGCCGGTCGCACGGTTTCGCAGCTCGTCGCGACACTGCCGCCGCGGATCGCGCGCAGCGACAGGCTCGAGCACGTGCCGGCGGAGCGCACGGCGGTGCTGCTCGAGCGGCTCGCCGCCGATGCGGCGGGCTATTTCGCGGAGCAGGGGACCATCCATTCCGTCTCGACGATCGATGGCCTGCGTTACGAGTTCACTTCGGGCGATGTGATCCATTATCGCCCCTCGGGGAACGCGCCCGAGCTGCGCTGCTACACCGAGGCCAGCACCGCCGCGCGCGCCGACGCACTGCTTGCCTGGGGGCTCAGCTCCGCCGAGGCCGTGGTCCGCTAGCCGCGCACCGCAACGAAGGCGGCGGCGCTCGCCATGATCACGCCGGCCGTGCGGTTGAGGCGGCGGATTGCCGGCGGGCTCACGAAGAACTCGCGGGCCCAGGCGGCGAGGGCTGCGTAGCCGCAGCCGATGGCGAACAGCACGACCACCACGATTGCTGTCAGTTCGATGAAGCCGAGCGCGCTGATCGGCCGGTCGAGCGGCACCACCGTCGGCAGCAGGGCCAGATAGAACACGATGGTCTTGGGGTTGCCCATGGTCAGCGCGAAGCCGGCGAGGAAGGTGCGGATCCAGGGCTCCTTGGCGCGCGGCCCGAGCTGCTCCGCGCCCGGCTTGGCCGTCCAGAACTGCCAGGCGATGTAGAGCAGGTAGGCGGCGCCGGCGAAGCGGACGACCACAAACACCGGCCCGAAATAGGTGGCGATGGCGGCAAGGCCGAACAGCGCGAAGACCAGGTAGATAAGGTCGCCCACGAGGATGCCCACGATCATGGGCATGGCGCTCCAGAAGCCGCCGCCGAGCGCCCGCGCGACGATGGCGGCGACGCCGGGACCGGGGACGAGCACGGCGACGATGTAGGCGATGGTGAAGGCGAGGAGGGTCAGCAGGTCCATGGCGCCCTCATGCCCGGCAGCGGGCGAGAACGGTAGGGTAGGCCTTGTCGCGCATGATCACCACAATGTCCTCGGACGGGCGGTAGATCTGCACAATGCCGTTGGCGAGGCTCAGCGCGATTGCGCGGCGCTGGTCGAATTCGGGCCCGCTCTTGTCCGGCCCGAGCCCGATGGCGGCGAAGTAGGCCGCCGGTTCGGTGTATTCGGCGAAGGTCGATCCGGCCACCAGCGTGTAGATCTGGCTGAACTCCGTCTCGACCGGCTTGGCCGAGAGCGTAAGGGTGAGCGGGTCGGGCGAGGCCAGCGTCAGCACCGCCGGGGTCTTGCAGAACTTTTCGTGGTCGACACCATAGGTCTCGATCCGCGTGCCCGATGCCGGTCCGTAGAGGTTCACCCACTTGCCGGCGATGTTCCTGAACGCCGCGCTGGCGTAGCCGGCCATCGTGTAGTCGAGCTGCGACTGCCCGCCCGCGAAGATGTCGAACGCCGCCTGCGCCTGGTCGGCGATCGGTTCGGCGGCGGTCGCCGGCACGGCCAGCAGGGCAAACGCGAGGACGGCGCTAAGACGCATGGGATGCTCCGGATGGACGCGGGAACCTAGTCGAGCCGCGCGTTCGCCTCAAGCGAGGGTCGCGAGCCGCTCGAACAGCAGGTCGAAAAAGCCGGTGTCGTTGCCCGAACGCAGGTAGTTCACGTTCTTGACCCGGCCGGTCACCCCCCACCAGTCGACGACGGTCATGCCGCGGGTCAGGTCGCTCTGCGTCTCGATCGTGACGTTGACGTGCTTGCCCTGGAACAGCTCGGGCTTGAGCAGATAGGCGATGACGCAGGGATCGTGCAGCGGCCCGCCATCCCAGCCATACTTCGCCTCGTCGAAGCGCTCGAAGAATTCGAGCATTTCGGCCGTCGCAACGCCCGTGCGGTTGCCCAGGGTGCGGAAGCGTTCCACCCGTTCGGCATTGCCGAGCATGAAATGGCTGACATCGAGCGGGACCTGGGTGATCGGCACGCCCGAGTGGAACACCACGTCCGCCGCCTCCGGGTCGACATAGATGTTGAATTCGGCGGCCGGCGTGGTGTTGCCGCCCTCGAACAGGCCGCCGCCCATCAGCACGATTTCCTGCACGCGCGGAACGATGTCCGGCGCCTTGACGAAGGCCATGCCCAAATTTGTCAGTGGCCCGAGGGCGCACAGCGTGACGGTCTTTTCCGGCTCGCGCCGCAGCGTGTCGATGATGAAGTCGACGCCGTGCTGTGTCTCGAGCTGCTGCCTGGGCTCGGGCAAATCGGGACCGTCGAGGCCGCTTTTGCCGTGCACATATTCGGCGGTGACCAGCGTGCGGCGCATCGGGCGTTCGGAGCCGGCGTAGACCTTGACGCCGGCCACGCCCGACAGCTCCACCACCTTGAGGGCATTCTGCGCGTTCTGCTTGAGGCCGACATTGCCGGCGACCGCCACGATGCCGAGCACATCCAGTTCTGCCGGCGAGCCCAGCGCAAGCAGGATCGCAACGGCGTCGTCCTGGCCCGGGTCAGTGTCGATAATGATCTTGCGCGGCATAGGGTTGGCCTCGGTACTTCACCTGTTGATTCCGCCGGCAAGATATGCGGCGGCGGTCGCGGCGTCCACGGAGGGCACGGAACAAAACGCCACCATTCGCGGTTCATAGGGATCGAAAGGGGGACGGTATGGCCACCATGAGAGCGAGACAGAACCGGGCCGTGCCGCGATCCATGGACCGGGCACCGTTCGAACGGATCCTCGAGAACGCATCGCGGGTGTCCATCCTGTTGATTGGCGTTGTCGCCTTTGCCGTGGCCATGGCGCTGGGCAAGTTCATCCTTGCCCCGATTGCCCTGGCCATTGTCGTGGGTCTGATGTTCGGTCCCGTCGCTGACGCGATGGAGCGGCGCGGGCTGCCGTCGGCGCTCTCGGCCGGCGTTGTCGTGCTCCTGCTCCTTGCTCTTATCGGGCTCGCCGGCATGATGTTCGCCGCCCCGATCTCCGAATGGGTCGCCCGCTGGCCGATGCTCTGGCAACGGCTGCAGGCGCAATTGGTCAACCTGCAGCAGCCCTTCGAAACGCTGGGCGCCGTGCAGGAGCAACTCAAGGAAGCGATGGGTGGCGGAGCTTCCATGACCGTGGAGGTGAAGGACGGCGGACCGGTGCAGGACGTCGCCTTCATGGTCCCCACGCTGCTCGCCGACATTCTGCTGTTTCTGGCCGGTCTGTATTTCTTCCTCGCCACCCGCCACAATATCCGCCTCACCGTGCTCTCGCTCTGCTTCTCGCGCCGGATGCGCTGGCGCGCGGCCCATATCTTCCGCGACGTCGAAACCAAGGTCAGCCGCTTCCTGCTCTCGGCCGCGGCGATCAATCTGGGAGTGGGCGTGGCGACCGCCTTGGGCATGTGGGCGATCGGCATGCCGTCACCTTTGCTCTGGGGCGGGCTCGCCGCGGTGCTCAACTTCATCCCCTATATCGGCCAGGCCATCATGCTGGCGGTGCTGTTCGCGGTGGGGCTCGGCACACATAACGATCTTCTCGGCATCGTGCTGCCCGTCATCGTCTACGCGGCCATCAACGTCACCGCCGACCAGCTCGTCTTCCCGCATCTGGTGGGCAAGGCGCTGACGCTCAATCCGTTCGTGATCTTCGTGTCCATCGCGTTCTGGATGTGGCTGTGGGGGCCGATGGGCGGCTTCGTTGCGGTGCCCGCGCTGCTGGTCGTCCAGTCGGTGATCATGCACGTCTTCCCGACCACCGCCGATGTACCCGAGGCGGTGCGGCGGCGGCTCGAGATGCGCGCGACGGCCGATGTCCGCGCGGTGCCGCCGACCGAACCGCCGCCGGAGCCGACGGTGGCGGAGCTCAAGCCAGTCGCGAAACCGCGGCGCTCCCGCAAGGCCGCCGCGCCCGCATCTTCTTGACCTCGTCGCGCCGAGCCCGCATGTCTAGGGGCTCGACAGCAACGGAGCGGCTATGGATCACGCGGTGGAGCAGGCGGCGGAGCACGCGGCATCCGGCATTGAACTCTGGCAGGTTCTGGCGCTTCTCGCCGCGGGCGTGATCGCGGTGCCCATCTTCAAGCGGGCAGGGCTGGGCTCGGTGCTCGGCTACCTCGCGGCGGGCCTTGCCATCGGCCCTTTCGGCCTGCGCCTCATTGCCGATCCGGAATCGATCCTCCACGTCTCCGAACTGGGCGTCGTCCTGTTCCTGTTTATCGTCGGGCTCGAGATGGAGCCGAGCCGGTTGTGGAACCTGCGCAAGCAGATCTTCGGCCTGGGCATCCTGCAGGTGGGCATCTGCGGCGCCCTGCTGACTGGTGTCGGCGTATTGCTCGGTCTGTCGCCGGCCGTGGCGTTCGTCGCCGGCATGGGTTTCGTCCTCACCTCCACGGCGATCGTCATGCAGATCCTCACCGAGCGGGGCGATCTCGCGTCGCCGGCCGGCCAGAAGATCGTCTCGATCCTGCTGCTCGAGGACCTTGCCATCGTACCGCTGCTGGCGGTCGTCGCGCTGCTCGCGCCGCAGAGCGCGGGCGAAGCCGTGAGCACGCCGGTGTGGATCAGCATCCTCATTGCCGTGGGCTGCATCGCGGCCCTCAACCTCATCGGCCGCTGGGTGCTCAATCCGATGTTCCGCTTCCTTGCCGATGCACGGGCGCGCGAGGTGATGACCGCGGCCGCACTGCTCGTCGTCCTGGGGGCGGCGCTGCTGTTCCAGTTCGGCGGGCTCAGCATGGCGATGGGCGCCTTCCTTGCTGGCGTGCTGCTCTCGACCTCGACGTTCCGCCACCAGCTCGAGGCCGATGTCGAGCCGTTCCGCGGCATCCTGCTCGGGCTGTTCTTCCTCGCCGTCGGCATGTCGCTCGACCTCAACGTCGTATGGGCGAACTGGCAGACCATCGCGATCATGGTCGCGGCGTATATGGTGGTGAAGGGGGGCGCGATCTTCATCCTCGCGCGCCTGCTCAAGTCGAAAGTCGCCGATGCATTGGAGCGCGCACTGCTGATGGCGCAGGGTGGCGAGTTTGCCTTCGTGCTGTTCACCACAGCCGCCGCGTCGGGCCTCATCACCGGCGAACAGCAGGACATGTTCTCGGCGACCGTCATCATCTCCATGGTGCTCACGCCGCTCACCATGCTGGCGCTGCGCGCCATCCCCGCGCCGCAGCAGTCGATGGAGGGCGTCGAGGAGCCCGAGGGGCTCAGCGGCGACGTCCTCGTCATCGGCTTCGGTCGCTTTGGTCAGATCGTGAGCCAGGGGCTCCTCGCCAGGGGCCACAAGATTTCGACCATCGACACCGACACCGACATGATCCGCGCCGCCGCGACGTTCGGCATGAAGGTCTATTACGGCGACGGCACGCGGCTCGATATCCTGCGGGCTGCTGGCATCGAGAATGCCGACATGGTGGTCATCGCGATCGACAAGAAGGACCAGGCAACCCACATCGCTGAGCTGATCCGTGACGAGTTCCCGCTCGTCAAGGTCATGGCCCGCGCCTACGACCGCGGCCACGCGATCGAGCTGGTGAAGGCCGGGGTCGAGTACCAGATCCGCGAGATGCTCGACTCCGCCCTGTCACTGTCGGCCGAGGCGCTGCGCGTGCTCGGCTCCACCGACGAGGAGGTGGCCGAGCTGATCGAGGGCGTGCGCGAGCGCGACCGGCAGCGCTTTGCCGCGCAGATCGTCGGCGGCATCCAGGCCGGGCGCGATCTGCTGCTGTCGAACGCCGAGGAGCAGGCGCGCGAGAGCGGCGCCGTCGAGGGCAAGTCGGAACCCGTCATGCTCGACAAGCCACCGGAAAAGCCAACCGAGGGTGCGGCGGTCTGAGGTCGCGGCGGCATCGATTGCAGCGGCCCGACCGTGGGGCTTCCCACTGCACTTGTTTGATGCAATGGTACTCGAACTAGAGGGGAATACATCGTCATGCTGAACGGATTGCGTCATGTCGCAAAACGCTGTCGTATTGGACGCCCCCATCCCGGAGCCTCGCGCCCGCACCGCTGAGGCGCTGCAGGCGGAAATCCTTGAAAAACTTACCTATTCTGTCGGGAAAGACCCCATCGTTGCGCGACCGCACGATTGGCTGAAGGCCACCATCCTGGCGGTCCGCGACCGCATCATCGACCTGTGGATGGAATCGTCCCGCGCGACCTGGCGCACCTCTGAAAAGCGGGTCTACTATCTCAGCCTCGAGTTTCTCATCGGGCGGCTGATGCGCGATGCGATGAGCAATATCGGTCTCATGGAGCCGGTGAAGCTCGCGCTCAAGAACCTCAATGTCGATCTGGGCGACCTCATCAATCTCGAGCCCGATGCGGCGCTCGGCAATGGCGGCCTCGGTCGTCTCGCCGCGTGCTTCATGGACTCGATGTCGACCCTCAAGATCCCCGCTTACGGCTACGGCATCCGTTACCAGAACGGCATGTTCCGGCAGGAGATGAGCGAGGGCTGGCAGGTCGAACTGCCCGAGGACTGGCTGGCGCATGGCAATCCGTGGGAGTTCGAGCGCCGCGAGTCGACCTATGACATCGGCTTCGGCGGGCAGGTGGTCCCGGTGCCCGAGCCCGACGGCACGACCCGTCTCGAATGGCGGCCGGCCGAGCACTTCCTCGCCGTCGCTTTCGACACGCCGATCGTGGGCTGGCGCGGGGCGCGGGTGAACACCCTGCGGCTGTGGAGCGCGCAACCGGTCGATCCGATCTATCTCGACAAGTTCAACAATGGCGACCACATCGGTGCCCTAGAGGAAAGTTCCCGCGCCGAAGCGATCAGCCGCGTGCTCTATCCCGCGGACTCGACCCCCTCGGGGCAGGAGCTGCGCCTCAGGCAGGAGTACTTCTTCTCCTCCGCTTCGCTGCAGGACATCGTGCGCCGGCACATGCAGCAATATGGCGACCTCGGCTCGCTGCCCGACAAGGTCGCCATCCAGCTCAACGACACGCACCCGGCCATCTCGATCGCCGAGCTCATGCGCATCCTCATCGATACGCATGGCATGAAGTTCGCGCAGGCGTGGAAGCTCACCAGGGGCACCTTCGGCTATACCAATCACACGCTGCTGCCGGAGGCGCTCGAGACGTGGCCCGTGGCGCTGCTCGAACGGCTCCTGCCGCGCCAGATGCAGCTCATCTACGCGATCAACGCCGAAGTCCTCGCCGAAGCGCGCAAGGTCGCCGGCTTCAACGACCAGCAGATCGCCGCGGTCTCGCTGATCGATGAGGGCGGCGCGCGCCGCGTGCGCATGGGGCAGCTCGCCTTTGTCGGCTCGCATTCGGTGAACGGCGTTTCGGCGCTCCACACTGAGCTGATGAAAAAGACGGTCTTCTACGACCTTCACAAGCTCTACCCCGAGCGCATCAACAACAAGACCAACGGCGTCACGCCGCGCCGCTGGCTGATGGAATGCAATCCCGGGCTGACGCGGCTCATCACCGACCGGATCGGTCCCGAGTTCCAGGACAATATCGACCTGCTGTCGCAGCTCGACCGCCATGCCGACGATCCGAACTTCCAGGAGCAGTTCGCGGCGGTGAAGCGCGCCAACAAGGTGCGCCTCACCGAGATCATCAAGGACCGGCTCAACTTCGCCGTTTCGCCCGACGCGCTGTTCGACGTCCACGTCAAGCGCATCCACGAATACAAGCGGCAGCTGCTCAACGTCATCCAGGCGGTGGCGCAGTACCAATCGATCAAGGCGCATCCCGAGACCGACTGGGTGCCGCGCGTCAAGGTGTTCGCCGGCAAGGCGGCGCCCAGCTACTGGAACGCCAAGCTAATCATCAAGCTCATCAACGACGTGGCCAAGGTCGTCAATAACGACCCGTCCGTGCGCGAGCTGCTCAAGGTCGTGTTCCTTCCCAACTACAATGTCTCGCTGGCCGAAATCGTCATGCCGGCCGCGGACCTGTCGGAACAAATCTCGACCGCCGGACTTGAGGCCTCAGGGACAGGCAACATGAAGTTCGCGATTAATGGCGCCGTGACGATCGGCACCCTCGATGGCGCCAATATCGAAATGCTCGACGCCGTGGGCAAGGACAATATGATCATCTTCGGCCTCACCGCCGAAGAGGTCACGGCCAAGCGTGCCCGCACGGAAGTGCCGCGCAGCGCCATCGACAATTCACCGGCGCTGCGCGAGGCGCTGGAGATGATTGCGTCCGGCGTGTTCTCGCCGGACGATCCCAACCGCTACCGCGATCTCGTCGGCGGCCTCTACGATCACGACTGGTTCATGGTGGCGCGCGACTTCGACGCCTACGCGGCAGCCCAGGCAGAGGTCGATCGCCTCTGGCAGAACAGCCGCAAGTGGTATTCGATGGCCATCAGGAATACGGCGCATATGGGCTGGTTCTCGTCGGACCGCACAATTCGCCAGTACGCCGAAGACATCTGGCATGTGCCGGTCAGGTAGCGTGGGGGCGTGGTAGTGGAGAAGTGGCAGGCTCATCCCGATGAGGTCGACCAGATCGTCAGGGGGCAGTACGCCAATCCCTTCGCGATTCTGGGCCTGCAGCAGCCGTATGGCATCTGGGTAGCGCGCGCCTTCATTCCGCACGCCGAGCGGGTGACTGCCTACACGCGCGACGGCAAGTCGCTGGGCGAGTTGCTCAGACGCGACGACGCCGGCTTCTTCGAGGGCAAGGTCGAGGTCGATGGGCGCCAGCCCATCCGCTATCACGCCGCCAACAAGGGCGGCGAATGGGACGTCTACGATCCCTACAGCTTCGGTCCGGTGCTGGGGCCGATGGACGACTACTATATCGGCGAAGGCACGCATCTGCGGCTGTTCGACAAGCTGGGCGCGCACGCCATGGAGTTCGAGGGTGTGCCGGGCGTGCATTTCGCTGTCTGGGCACCAAATGCGCGCCGCGTTTCGGTGGTGGGCGCGTTCAACGAATGGGACGGGCGCCGGCATCCGATGCGCAACCGCTTCGAGACGGGTGTGTGGGAAGTCTTCATCCCCAGCATCGGGCCGGGCACTGTCTACAAGTTCGAGATCGTCGGCGCCGACGGCAAGCTGCTGCCGCTGAAGGCCGACCCGTTCGCGCGGCAGTCGGAGCTGCGGCCCAAGACGGCCTCGGTGGTCGCCGACCCGACGCCGTTCGCCTGGAGCGACCAGAAGTACATCGAAGCCCGTGGCAAGAAGGATTGGCGGCGGACGCCGGTTTCCATCTACGAGGTTCACCTCGGCTCGTGGCGAAAACGGGCGGACGGCAGCTTCATGAGCTACGAGCAGCTTGCCGAGCAGCTCGTCCCCTATGCCAAGGATATGGGCTTCACCCATATCGAGCTGCTGCCCATCAGCGAGCATCCCTACGATCCGAGCTGGGGCTACCAGCCCACCGGCCTCTATGCCCCGACCGCGCGCTTCGGCGACCCTGCGGGGTTCAAGCACTTCGTCGATGCGGCGCACAAGGCCGGTATCGGCATCATCCTCGACTGGGTGCCGGCGCATTTCCCCACCGACGAGCATGGTCTCGCCCATTTCGATGGAACGGCGCTCTACGAGCATGCCGATCCGCGCCAGGGCTACCACCCCGACTGGAACACGGCGATCTACAATTTCGGACGCAAGGAGGTCTCGTCCTTCCTCGTCAACAACGCGCTCTACTGGTTCGAGGAGTTCCACATCGACGGCCTGCGCGTCGATGCGGTGGCCTCGATGCTCTATCTCGATTACTCGCGCCAGCCGGGGCAGTGGGTTCCCAATCAGTTCGGCGGCAACCACAATCTCGAGGCCGTCGCGTTCCTGCAGCGGGTCAATGCCGAGGTCTACCGGCAGCATCCCGGCGTGATGATGATCGCCGAAGAGTCAACCGCCTGGTCGGGCGTGTCGGCGCCCACCTTCGCCGGCGGGCTGGGCTTCGGCTTCAAGTGGAACATGGGGTTCATGAACGACACGCTGCGCTATATGGCGCGCAACCCCATCCACCGTCGCTACCATCACAACGACATGACCTTTGCGGCGCTCTATGCGTTCAGCGAGAACTACGTACTGCCGCTCAGCCACGACGAGGTCGTGCACGGCAAGGGCTCGCTTATCAGCAAGATGGGCGGTGACGATTGGCAGCAGTTCGCCGCGCTGCGTGCCTATTACGCCTTTATGTGGGGCTGGCCGGGCAAGAAGCTGCTGTTCATGGGCCAGGAATTCGCGCAGCGCGAGGAATGGAACGAGAGCAAGGGCCTCGACTGGTGGCTCCTCGACGCGGGCATGCATGAAGGCATGCGCCGGCTCATCTGCGATCTCAACGCCGCGTACAAGGAACTGCCGGCGCTGCACGGGCGTGACAACGAACCGGAAGGGTTCGAATGGCTCATCGGCAACGACCACGCCAATTCGGTCTTTGCCTGGACGCGCCGCTCGAACGGCACGGCGCCGGTGGTGGTCATCGCCAACCTGACACCGGTTCCGCGCGACAATTATCGCGTGCCCATGCCCAAGGCGGGCGAGTGGAGCGAGCGGGTCAACACCGACGCCGGCTGGTACAGCGGCAGCAATACGGGCAACCAGGGCAAGGTGGTTGCTCACAGCCAGGAGGGGAACGGCTGGATGCCGGCTTACGCAGATCTCTATCTGCCGCCGCTGGCGACCTTGATCTTGAAATACGACCCGGATTGATCCGGGCGAGGAGGGAGACATGGCAGACTATCGGACACCATCGCCGCTTGCGCGTGAGGCGATGGCTTATGTGCTCGCGGGGGGACGCGGCACGCGGCTCTACGACCTGACGGATCGGCGCGCCAAGCCCGCCGTGTATTTCGGCGGCAAGTCGCGTATCATCGATTTCGCGCTGTCGAACGCGCTGAACTCGGGCATCCGCCGTATCTCGGTGGCGACGCAGTATCAGGCGCATTCGCTGATCAGGCACCTGCAGCGCGGCTGGAACTTCCTGCGCACCGAGCGAAACGAGAGCTTCGACGTGCTGCCGGCATCGCAACGGGTGAGCGAGACGCAGTGGTACGAGGGTACCGCTGACGCCGTCTACCAGAACATGGACATCATCGAGGATTACGGTCCGCGCTACATCGTCCTCTTGGCCGGCGACCACATCTACAAGATGGACTACGAAATCATGCTGCGCCAGCATGTGGACACCGGCGCCGATGTCACCATCGGCTGCCTCGAAGTGCCGCGCATGGAAGCCACCGGCTTTGGCGTGATGCATGTCGACGGCCGCGACCGCGTCATCGATTTCGTCGAGAAGCCGAAGGACCCGCCGGGCATTCCGGACAAGCCGGACATGGCCCTCGCCTCGATGGGCATCTATGTGTTCGAGACGCGCTTCCTGATGGAGCAGTTGCGCCGCGACGCGCAGACCGAAGGCTCGAGCCGCGATTTCGGCAAGGACATCATTCCTTATATCGTCAAGAACGGCTCAGCCTGGGCGCACCGTTTCCCGCGCTCCTGCGTCCGCTCGCCCAACGAGGAGGTCGCCTACTGGCGCGACGTGGGGACGATCGACGCCTATTGGAAGGCGAATATCGATCTCACCGACGTCACCCCGCAGCTCGATCTCTACGACCGCGACTGGCCGATCTGGACCTATGCCGAGGTCACGCCGCCGGCCAAGTTCGTGCACGACTATGAGGGGCGTCGCGGCTCGGCGGTCAACTCGCTGGTCTCCGGCGACTGCATCGTGTCGGGCGGCATGCTCGAGCGGACGCTGCTATCCACCGGCTCGCGGGTCCACTCCTACTCGCAGTTGAACGAAGCCGTGGTGCTGCCGCACTGCATGATCAATCGCGGCGCGCGGCTGCGCAAAGTGGTGGTCGACCGCGGCGTGGTGATCCCTGAGGGGCTCGTGGTCGGCGAGGATCCGGCCTTCGACAGCCAGTGGTTCCGCCGCACCGAAGGCGGCGTGACGCTGATCACCCAGCCGATGATCGACAACTATCTGGCGAGCAGATGATCGACGTCCTCTCCGTCGCGTCGGAGGCCTACCCGCTGATCAAGACGGGGGGCCTTGCGGACGTCACCGGCGCGTTGCCGGCGGCGCTGGCCGCGCATGACGTGACGGTGCGCACGCTGCTGCCGGGTTACCCGGCAGTGATGGGGGCACTCGAGGATGCCCGCGCGCTGCGCGAGTTCGGTGACTATTTCGGCGGGCCCGCGACGCTGCTGGCTGGTCGTGCCGGCGGGCTCGATGTCATTGTCCTCGACGCACCGCATCTCTACGCCCGCGCCGGCAATCCCTATCTCGGGCCGGACCGCAAGGACTGGCCGGACAACTGGCGACGTTTTGCGGCCCTCAGCTATGCGGCCTACGAGATCGGCGGCGGTGCGGCCGGCGAGTTCCAGCCGCAGATTCTCCACTGCCACGACTGGCAGGCGGGCCTCGTCCCGGCCTATGTCCGGTTCAACTCGCCCACGCCGGCCAAGACCATCCTTACTGTCCACAACATCGCCTTCCAGGGGCTGTTCGGCTTCGAGATCTTCAACGAGCTGCGGCTCGACTATCGCGCGGCCCAGGAGAGCGCTGTCGAGTATTACGGGCTCATCAACTACCTCAAGGCGGGCCTGCAGACCGCCGACCAGCTCACCACCGTCAGCCCCACCTATGCGCTCGAGATCAAGACGCAGGCCTATGGCATGGGGCTCGAGGGACTGCTGTCGGCGCGCGCCGATGCACTGGTGGGCATCACCAACGGTATCGACGACCGCGAGTGGGACCCGCAGACCGACAGGGCGCTGCACACGACCTACAACCACAATTCCATCGAGACGCGACAGGCCAACCGCCGGGCGCTGGAACTGCGTTTCAATATCGACGATACGCCGGGGCCATTGTTCTCGGTGGTGAGCCGCCTGACCACGCAGAAGGGGCTCGACATGCTTGTCGGCCTCGTCGACGACCTCGTTGCCGCCGGTGGCAAGCTGATCGTCCTCGGGTCCGGCGACGCGGAAATCGAGAACGGCTTTGCCGGCGCCGTCATGCGCCATCCGGGCAAAGTCGGGTTCAATCGCGGCTATGACGAGCCGCTGAGCCATCTGATCCAGGGCGGCGCCGATGTGATGGTGGTGCCGTCGCGCTTCGAGCCTTGCGGCCTGACCCAGCTCTATGGTCTGCGCTATGGCTGCGTGCCGCTGGTGAGCCGCGTCGGCGGCCTCGCCGATACCGTCATCGACGCCAACGAGGCGGCCATCGAGGCGGGCGTTGCGACCGGCATCGTCTTTGCCCCGGCGGAACCCTATGCACTGCGCGACGCGCTGCTGCGCGCGGTGCAGCTCCATGCCCGGCCCAAGGTCTGGCGCAAGATGCAGCGGCGGGGCATGAAGTCGGATGTGAGCTGGGATGCCAGTGCCGAGAAATACGCGAAGCTCTACCGCAAGCTTCTGGGGGTGAAAGAAGATGACCAACAAGACGATTAGCACCACGCCCTTCGCCGACCAGAAGCCAGGCACGTCGGGGCTGCGCAAGCGCACGCCGGTGTTCATGCAGCCCCATTACGTCGAGAACTTCGTGCAGTCGGTCATCGACGCGCTCGAGGGCTTCAAGGGCAAGACGCTGGTGATCGGCGGCGACGGCCGCTACCACAACGATGTTGCCATCCAGACGATCATCCGCATGGCCGCCGCCAATGGCTTCGGCAAGGTCATGGTGGGGCAGGGCGGGATACTCTCGACGCCGGCCACGTCGCATGTGATCCGCCATCACAAGGCGTTCGGTGGTTTCGTGCTGTCGGCCAGCCACAATCCGGGCGGCCCCGACGCCGATTTCGGCATCAAGTACAACATCGGCAATGGCGGCCCGGCGCCCGAGAAGATCACCGACGCGGTGTTCGCGCGCA
This sequence comes from Devosia sp. 66-22, assembly GCA_001899065.1. Lineage (GTDB taxonomy): Bacteria > Pseudomonadota > Alphaproteobacteria > Rhizobiales > Devosiaceae > Devosia_A. The sequence continues at coordinate 91,395 of MKUZ01000018.1, forward strand.
GCAAGGTCATCGATCGCTACCTCATCAACGATGCACCGGACATCGATCTGGGGACGATCGGCAGCTACCGGTCGGGCGACATGGTGGTCGAGGTCATCGACCCGGTCGCCGACTATGCGGCGCTGATGCAGACGCTGTTCGACTTCCCGGCCATCGCCAACATGTTCGCCAACGGCTTCCGCATGCGCTTTGATGCCATGCATGCCGTCACCGGCCCCTATGCCCACCGCATCCTCGAGGACATGCTCGGCGCCCCCAAGGGCACGGTCATCAACGGCACGCCATCGCCGGATTTCGGTGGCGGTCATCCGGATCCGAACCTGGTCTATGCCAGGGATCTCTACGACCTGCTGATGGGGCCCGACGCGCCCGATTTCGGCGCGGCGTCGGATGGCGATGGCGACCGCAATCTCATCATCGGCCGCAAGCGCTTCGTCACGCCCTCGGACTCCCTCGCATTGCTCGCGGCCAATGCGCCGCTGGCGCCGGGCTATGCCAATGGCATCACCGGCATTGCCCGCTCGATGCCCACCAGCGCCGCCGCCGACCGCGTCGCCGAAAAGCTCGGCATCGAGATGCACGAGACGCCCACCGGCTGGAAGTTCTTCGGCAATCTGCTCGATGCCGATCGCGTCACCATCTGCGGCGAGGAGAGCGCCGGCACCGGCTCCAACCACGTCCGCGAGAAGGACGGGCTGTGGGCGGTGCTGCTCTGGCTCAACATCCTCGCGGCACGCCAGCAGTCGGTCGACGACATCGTGCGCGACCATTGGGCGACCTACGGCCGCAACTACTATACGCGGCACGATTACGACGAGGTCGACACCGCGGTCGCCAACAAGCTGATGGACGATCTGCGTGCGCGTCTGCCCGAGATTGCCGGCACGACTTATGACAGCCTCGCGGTCGCTTACGCCGACGACTTCACCTATCATGACCCGATAGACGGCTCGACCAGCAGCAGGCAGGGCATCCGCATCGGGTTTGCCGATGGCAGCCGTATCGTCCTCCGGCTCAGCGGAACGGGAACCGTCGGCGCCACGTTACGGCTCTACCTCGAACGGTACGAACCGGCGCATGGACAACACGATCTCGACACCCAGTCAGCCCTCGCCTTCCTCATCTCCCTTGCCGATCGGATTGCAGGCGTTCGCGAACGCACCGGTCGAGACGCCCCCAGCGTCATCACCTGAGATATCGGGGCTCGTGAAACCGCAACTCGTTCCGCATGGCGGCAGCTTCGAGAAGCTCGGTGCCACCATCACGCCCGACGGCGTCAATTTCGCCGTCTACTCCGAGACGGCCTCGGCGCTGTTCGTGTCGCTCTATGATGAAGCCGACAGCGAGATCGGGCGCTTCGAGCTCGACGGCCACGACAACAACATCCATCACGGGCTGATCGCCGGCGTCGGCCCCGGCGCGAAGTACGGGCTGCGGGCCGACGGGCCCTACGATCCCGATCAGGGCGTCAATTTCGACCCAAACAAGCTTCTGGTTGATCCCTATGCGCGCCGGCTCGACCGGGTCTTCGTGCGCTCGCCGCGACTGCGCCTGCCGCGCGAGGACGCGGTGGATACCGCGCCACTCGTTCCCAAGGCAGTCATCGTCACGCCGGGGGTCAACAAGGTGGCGACGCCGCGCCGCAAGGCGCCGACGCTGATGTACGAGCTCAATGTGCGCGGCTACACCATGCGCCATCCGGGCGTGCAGGGGCCGCTGCGCGGCACGGTGGCCGCGCTCACCACGCAGCGCATCATCGATCATCTTAAATATCTGGGCGTCGACTGTGTCGAGCTGATGCCGGTCGCGGCCTTCATCGACGACGCGCATCTGCCGTCGCTCGGGCTCACCAATGCCTGGGGCTACAATCCGGTGGCCTATTTCGCCATCGACCCCCGTCTCGCGCCGCGCGGCCCGCAGGAGTTGCGGGTAATGACCGACCTCTACCGCAAGAACGGCATTTCAGTCATTCTCGATGTCGTCTACAACCATACCGGCGAAGGCGACTACAATGGCCCCGTGCTCAGCATGAAGGGTCTTGATGCTCGGACCTATTACCGGCACGTGGAAGTCGATGGCAAGCAGCACCTGATCAACGATGCGGGCACCGGCAACACGCTGCGCTGCGATCACCCGGCGGTGCAGCGGCTGGTGATCGAGAGCCTGCGCTACTGGGTCGAGGAGACTGGGGTGTCCGGCTTCCGTTTCGATCTCGCGACGATCCTGGGCCGTGAGCCGGGTTTCAACCCCGACGCCCGCATGCTGCAGATGATCAAGCAGGACCCGGTGCTGAGCAAGTGCCAGCTCGTCGCCGAACCGTGGGACCCCGGTCCGGGCGGCTACGGCGTGGGCAAGTTCGGCAAGGAATTCCGCGAGTGGAACGACACCTATCGCGATGAGATCCGCGAGTTCTGGCGCGGCGAGCCGGGTAAGATCGGAGCGCTCGCCGGCAAGGTGTCGGGCTCGGCGGAGATCTACAATTTCGCCGGCCGCAAGCCGAGTGCCGGCGTCAACTTCCTTGCCGTACATGACGGCTTCACGCTCGCCGACCTCGTCTCCTATGTCGACAAGCACAACGAGGCCAATGGCGAGGGCAATCGCGACGGCAACAACAACAATGCCTCGTGGAACTGCGGCGCCGAAGGCCCCACCGACGATGCCGCGATCCTCGCGGCGCGCCGCCGCGACGTGCGTGCGCTGCTCGCGACGCTGTTCATGTCGCGCGGCATGCCGCTGATCCAGCAGGGCGACGAGATGGGCCGCACGCAGCGCGGCAACAACAACGCCTACGCGCAAGACAACGAGATTACCTGGCTCGACTGGGAAGGCGCCGATGGCGACCTCGTCGATTTCGTTGCCGCCGCCAACACCTTCCGCCGGGCGCATGCCGCGCTGACGCACGACCATTTCCTCGACGGCAAGGAGAAGCACGGCATCCGCGATGTCGTCTGGTGGCACCAGGATGGCCGCGAGATGAACCACGACGACTGGAGCCGATCGGGCCAGTCGGTGCTGGGTATGCAACTCCGCACAGCTACCGACGAGATCCTCGTCTGGTTCAATCGCCACGCCGAGAGCATCACCGCGATTCTGCCGGACGGCGGCTGGGCGCTGGGCCTTGCGTCCGACGACAAGACTCCCGTGGGGTTCACCGGCCGCACCGTGCACTTGCCGCCGCGATCCGTGGTCGCCCTGATCCGCGCCCAGATTCCCAAGGACGAGCCGCTCGAGATTCCGCCTGCACAGGAACCGCCCGCGACGCCCGAGGAAGACCCGGTGCAGATACCGCCGGACAATCCCAATGAGGAACCGCCGGCGCCGGTCGAGGAGCCGCCGCCGGACTATCCCGACGAGCTTCCGCCGGGCAGGGCGAACTAACCTACGCGCTCAACGATCCGGAAGCCCAGGTGACGATAGAGCGACTGCGCGGTGGCGTTGTCGATATCGGTCTTGAGATCGACGAAGGGTATTCCGCGCGCCGTCGACGCGGCGAGCGCCATCGTCAGCAGCGCGGCGCCCAGTCCGCGTTTCCGCCACGCTCGGTCGACGACGAGATCCTTGATGAAGCCGTCGCGCCAGCAATGGCAGAAACCGACGACCCGACCCTGCTCCGCTGCGACGAACATCAGTTCGGGCGCGTAGTCGGCGTCGGTTGTCACCCAGGTCCACCATGCATCGAACGCCACCGCGCTATCGCCGAACCCGTCCGCATAGACGTGGTTCATCAACTCGCGACACAGCCGCGCGGTGTCGATGTCGAAGGGGAGCAGCGTGAGCGCTGCGGGGAGCGGCGCGTCGGCAAGCGGCGCGTCGAGGTCGCGTCGCATGCGGAAATAGGGAACGTCCCTACTCAGCGGCGATTGCGGGCCGCAGCCCGCCCACGCGCTCGATAAAGCCGATGATCTCCTCGAGCCGCTCGCGTCGCAGCATGTCGGTGAACACGTAGGGCCGGCCGTCGCGCACGCGCTGCGTGTCGGCTTCCATCACCTCGAGGCTGGCGTTCACATAGGGCGCGAGATCGGTGTGCGTGATCACCAGCAGGTCCGATTTGGTGATTGCTGGGCCGCCCTTGCGCGGGATCTTTTCGCCCTGCGCCACCGAGATCACATAGATGGTGACGTCGGCGAGGTCGGGCGAGAATGTTGCCGCGAGATTGTCGCCGCCGCTCTCGATCAGCACCAGATCGAGATCCGGGAAGCGGCGGTTGAGGTCGGCGATGGCCGCAAGGTTCAGCGACACATCCTCGCGGATCGCGGTGTGCGGGCAGCCGCCCGTTTCGACGCCGACGATGCGGTCTTCGCTGATCGCCTGCACGCGGTTGAGGATCAGCGCATCTTCGCGGGTGTAGATGTCGTTGGTCACCACGGCCATCGAGTAGCGCTCGCGCATCGCCTTGAGCAGCATTTCGCACAGGGTCGTCTTGCCCGACCCCACCGGCCCGCCTATCCCCACGCGCAGCGGACCGTTCGCGCTCATAGCAGCCTCATCACCACGAGGATCAGGAACCCCGCTCCAATCCAGAAGCAGAGCGGCGCATAGTTCTTGCGGTCGAGCGTCGCGAAGGGTTCCGTGGGGAACCGGGCGCGCCAGCCTCGGGTGTAGCTCAGCGCCCCCCGGCCGATGAACAGCGCCGCGAGCAGCAGGCCCAGCAGCGTCAGCCACCAGCCGCCGCTGGTGTGGTCGGCGAGCGCCAGCGCGACGATGCCGGCGGCAAGGATCAGCAGCGACACGACGAACGTCAAGAGCCGATTGGGCATGCGGGTGATGCCGGGCGTGCCCACTACGGTCTGGGCGAGCAGCGTTTCGTTGCGGATCGGCCAGGTGCGGCCGAGCGACCAGAGCAGTTGGGCGAATGCCACCATCAGCAGCGGCACGAAGGTCAGCGACCCGACGACCATGTTCATGAGCGGAAGACTCGCGTTCCCAGCATTTCGTGGCGCATCTGCGCGATATCGGCTGCATAGGCGATGCCGCCGATGCCGTCGAGCGATGCATTTGCCGCATGTGCCGCCAGAGCCGAAACGTCCGGCTCGAGTCCGGCAAGCACCTGCAGCCCTGCGGTTTGGCCCAGCGGCACGAGCCGCACCGCCACGGATATCTGCGTATGGGTGGCGGCCGTGAGGTAGCCGAGCAGCGTCTCCTCCAGTCCGATCCCCTGCGCCCCGGCGACGGCTCCAACCACGACGGGGTAGGGGCAGGGCTGCGGCAATCGGGCGAACACGTCAGACGGCCAGGCGTGCGCCGCGGCCATGAAGGCCTCGCCGGTCAGCGCCGTCTCGGCATGCCGCTCGCTCGCGGCGGTCAGCGCCAGCCCCAGATCGGCCAGCTCCGCCAGCATCGCCGCGTCCGCATGCCCGCGATGGGCATGTGCCAGCAGGATCGCGTCGGTCTTGAGCGCGCCATGCGCCAGCGCGCCGACGATCCAGTCCCTGAGGCGCATGGCGTCCGTCACGCGGCCATCCGCAATCGCCGTCTCGAGCCCCTGCGACCAGGCGAAGGCGCCCACCGGAAAGGCCGGCGAGAGCCAGGTCAGGAGGCGCTGCAATGCGGCGGGACCCGTCATCTCAGTGCGGCGCGTGGTAAGCGCCCTGCATGGGGATGAACGGCTCGGTCGTGTCGCGAACCTCGGCGCCCAGCCCCTGCAGCATGGCCTTGGCCACGTGGTCGCGCGGCACGAGGATGCGCTTCTTTTCGATCTGCGCCGCCATGTGGCGATTGCCGATATGCCAGGCGATTTGTGCCAGATGTTCCGCGCCTTTTGGCAGGATCTCGAGGAGCGGTTCGGGCGCCGCGATGACTTCGATGACGCGCCCGTCCTCGAGCAGCAGGCCGCCGAAATGGTCGAGCGTGACGGCTTCGGGGAAGTCGACGAGAACCTCTTCTCCCTTGACGTTCAGCACCTTGCGGCGAAGCCGGCGCTGGTCGGAGGTGAGAACAAGCTGGGCGAAGGGTTTGCCCTTGCCGTGGTTGGCGGGCAGTGCGGCGGTGGCTTTCAACATACGCCGACCTTACCCGGGCAATCGCTGGCATAAAAGGGTACTCGCGCGGTCCTGCAGACGGATTGAGCCTACGGCGTCTGTACGTTTTCGGTGCAGGTCAGCACCGGCGCGGCGTCGAGGCCCTCGGTGACATTGTGCAGCGTGCCGTCGCTGCCCTTGTTCCACCATTCCCAGACGCCCGACACGTATTTTGCGCCGGATGCGGAGATCACGTTGACCAGCACGACTTCTTCGCCCTCGATGGGGACGATGGCGAAGAAATTAGGTTGCGCGTTGATGTATTTGACGGTCAGCGGCTCGGTACCCTCGCCGCAGCCATAGAGGGCGGTGACGATCTGCACGTCTCCCGTGAGGTTGATCCCCACATTGAGGTCGACGGCGGCGAAAGCGGGGGATGCCGCAAACAGCAGCGGGGCGAGGGCGATCGGTTTCAGCATGGCGCAACTCCTCTGGTTGAATCGGGAGGATAGCGTGCCCGGCAAAGATGTCACCCGCTTGGCGTCAGGCGGCTTCGAGCGTGTTGGGCCGGGGCTGGTAGCTGTCGACATCGGCAAAAGCGGCGGGTCAGAACAGGAAATAGCGCTGCGCCATCGGCAGAACCGTCGCTGGCTCGCAGGTGAGCAGCTCTCCATCGGCACGGACTTCATAGGTCTCCGGGTCCACCTCGATGTGGGGCGTGGCGCTGTTGTGGATCATCGATGCCTTGCCGATACCGCCGCGCGTGTTGCGCACGGCGACATGCGCCTTGGCGGTGCCAAGGCGCGCGCGCAGATCGGTATCGAGTGCCGACTGGCTCACGAACACCACCGACGAGGTCGTCCGCAGCTTGCCGAAGCTTGCGAACATCGGGCGGTAGTGCATCGGCTGCGGCGTCGGGATCGAGGCATTGGGGTCGCCCATCGGCGCAGCGGCGATCGAGCCGCCGAGCAGCACCATCTCCGGCTTCACGCCGAAGAACGCCGGGCTCCACAGCACGAGGTCGGCGCGCTTGCCCACCTCGACCGAACCGATGTGCTGGCTCACGCCATGCGTGATGGCGGGGTTGATCGTGTATTTGGCGATGTAGCGCTTCACGCGGAAATTGTCGTTGTCGCCGGTCTCCTCTCTGAGCCGGCCGCGCTGCTTGCGCATCTTGTCTGCCGTCTGCCAGGTGCGGATGATCACCTCGCCGACGCGCCCCATCGCCTGGCTGTCCGACGAGATCACCGAGAAGGCGCCGATGTCGTGGAGGATGTCTTCGGCGGCGATTGTCTCCTTGCGGATGCGGCTTTCGGCGAAGGCCACGTCCTCGGCGATCTGCGGGCTCAGATGATGGCACACCATCAGCATGTCGAGATGCTCGGCCAGCGTGTTGACCGTGTAGGGCCGCGTCGGATTGGTCGATGACGGGATGACGTTGGGGAAGCTCGCGACCTTGATGATGTCGGGAGCGTGCCCGCCACCGGCGCCCTCGGTGTGAAACGCATGGATCGTCCGTCCCTTGAAGGCGGCGACGGTGTCCTCGACGAAGCCGCTTTCGTTAAGCGTGTCGGTGTGGATCATCACCTGCACGTCGTGCTCGTCGGCGACGCTCAGGCAGTTGTCGATAGCCGCGGGGGTCGTCCCCCAATCCTCGTGCAGCTTGAGCGCGGCGACACCGGACAGCACCATCTCCTCGATCGGCGCCGGCCTGCTGGCGTTGCCCTTGCCGGCGAGCGCGAGGTTCATGGGGAAGGCGTCGAAAGCCTCGATCATCCGCTCGGCATGCCACGCGCCGGTGCAGGTGGTTGCCAGCGTCCCATGCGCCGGCCCCGTGCCGCCACCCAGCATCATGGTCACACCGCTCATCAGTGCTTCTTCGATCTGCTGCGGCGCGATGAAATGAATATGCGCGTCGAAGCCACCCGCAGTGAGGATGCGACCTTCGCCCGCGATCACTTCCGTCGACGGCCCGATGACGATCGTCACGCCCGGCTGCGTGTCCGGGTTGCCGGCCTTGCCGATGCCGTGGATACGGCCATCCCGCAGTCCGACATCGGCCTTGTAGATGCCGGTGTGGTCGACGATCAGCGCGTTGGTGATCACCGTATCGACGGCACCCTCGGCGCGTGTCGCCTGGGACTGGCCCATGCCGTCGCGGATCACCTTGCCGCCGCCGAACTTCACCTCCTCACCGTAGACGGTGAAGTCGTGCTCGACCTCGATGATGAGGTCGGTGTCGGCGAGGCGGACCCTGTCCCCCGTCGCCGGCCCATACATGTCGGCGTAAGTCGCGCGGGAGATGCGGGCGGGCATGGCTCAGCCTTCTGCGTCGGCGCGAGTGGCGCGCTGGGAGGTGTAGACATGGGCGGCGGTGTCGATGAAATGGCTGAGGAGCTGGTCGCGCTGGCGCGTGCGCGGGTCGTCGAGCCGGCCGGCGACCAGCGAGGCGCCGAGCAGCCGCGCGACATACGCGGCCTTGCTCTTGCCCTCGGCTTCATAGCTCGTGGCGTTATCGTCGAGCGTCCCGACGAGCTCCCGCAACGACGCATCGTCCATGCCCAGCTTGACTTGCGTCCAGCTCTGGGTCTGGTCGTTGGCAAGCAGCCGGGAGACGAAGCTGCCGAGCAGCAGCATCGTCTCGGGATCGCTGCGGCCGCTGCGGTCGAGCTCGTCCACCATCTGGTGGAAGCGCTCGATGAAGGCCGCCTGCCAGTCCGCCATCGGGTCAGTGCCGCGAGCGCTTCGGTGCGGGCGTGGTGACGACGACCTTGGCGGCAGGCTTCACCAGCGACGCGCACTCGTCGATGTAGCGGTCGAGGAAGCCGACGCCGGGAACGAGGTCGCCCTGCTTCTGGTGCCGCGCGATCAGCGACAAGGCCAGCGCCTCGAGGCCGCGGACGCCCTTGTTGTCGCCTGCCTGCTGCATCCTGGCGCTCTGCTCGGCGAAAATCCTGAGCATCTCGTCATAGGTCGGGCCGCTGGCGCGCGCCTTGAGGTCGGCCCAGTTCTTGGCGCCGGCATCCTTGGCGAGCTTGTAGGCATAGCTGCCCACAATGCGGCGCACGGCCGGGTCGCGGCCTTCGCCACCATTGAGCGCCGTCATCACGGCGATCAGCCGGCTGCGGAAGATTTCGTCGCGTTCGGCCATCAGAGCGCTCCCATGACCTTGCCCTGGAACCCGAACACCGTTCGCGTCCCCGACAGCGGCACGAGGTGGACCTCGCGCGCCTGTCCGGGCTCGAACCGCACGGCCGTTCCCGCCGCGATGTCGAGGCGCATGCCGCGCGCCTTCTCGCGGTCGAAGCGCAGGCCGTTGTTGGTTTCATAGAAATGGTAGTGCGAGCCGACCTGGATGGGACGGTCGCCGCTATTGGCAACTTCGAGCGTCAATTGCGGTGCCCCCGCATTGAGCTCGATATCGCCGGGCCTGGTGATGATTTCGCCGGGGATCATGATTTTACCGAATGGGGTGGTGGACGGTCACCAGCTTGGTGCCGTCGGGAAAGGTGGCTTCGACCTGGACGTCGGAGATCATCTCGGGAATGCCGGCCATGCACTGGTCCCGCGTGACGACATGCGCGCCCGCTTCCATCAGGTCGGCGACGCTGCGCCCGTCGCGCGCACCCTCGACCACGAAGTCGGTGATGAGCGCGATGGCTTCGGGATGGTTGAGCTTGACACCGCGCCCGAGACGGTTGCGCGCCACGATGGCGGCCATCGAGACGAGCAGCTTGTCCTTTTCGCGGGGCGTCAGGTTCATGGGAGTCCTAGAGCGTCCAGAGGCGGG
>MKUZ01000018.1:101157-216828 GCA_001899065.1 Devosia sp. 66-22
GGGTGAAAGCGAGCGGCGCAAGGCGAGGCCGCTCGTGGCGAGCAGCCGGACCGTCAGGCGCTCGCCGATCACGCTGGCACCGCCGCATTCCGGCAACAGGGCGCGGACCGCCGCGAGCTTGAACTCCGCATCGGGGGCAATATGGAGGACGGTGGCAAAGGCGATGGCGCCGTCGAGCAGCGACAGGCCGACGCGTTCGGCGGGATCGCCGTCCAGCACTGTCGCCTCGGCGTGCAGCAGCCGCCCATTCCGCCTTATCCGCCAGATGTCGCGCAGCCGCGCATTCGGCGCCGCCTCGCCCATGGCTTCCCGGCCGATGAGGACCGCCTCTACCGCGGTGAGCGTCGCGCCGTCGTCGAGGTCGACCTCGAGCCGGCGATCGAGCCGCGATCCCTCGAACAGGATCGTTTCCTGCGGCAGCCAGTCGATATGGGCACCGGCCTTTGCCATGAGCCGGTTCTGGACCCGGGCTGCGCCACCGATCGAGCGGTAGACCCGTTCACAGGCCGGCGTGGTCAGGGCCAGCGTCGTGCCCGGCAGCGCCGTCGCTGTCCACTCCAGATGGTCGCCGCCTGTCAGCCCGCCGGCGGTGTTCATCAGGACGGCCTGGAGGGCGGGCGAGTGCGTGTGCGGCAGCCGGACCTTGGCGCAGCCCTCCTGGTAGAGCGACCGGATTTCCGTCCGCCCGTCGCGCGACGCGACGACGACGCGGGCTTCACCGCGGGCGCGCTGCAGGGCAGGGGGAGGCGAGGCCTCGGCGGTGGCGAAGGCCGCCACGGCTAGACCATCAGGTGCCGCCGCACCTCTGGCAGGTCGAGGTCGCTGGCCGGCCCCCGATGCATGATCTGTCCGCGATCCATGATGTAGATGTCGTCCGCGATCTCGCGGCAAAAGTCCAGATACTGCTCGACCAGCAGGATCGTCATGCCCTTCTCGTCGCGCAGGAATTGCAATGCCCTGCCGATGTCCTTGATGATCGAAGGCTGGATGCCCTCCGTCGGTTCGTCCAGCACCAGCACCTTGGGTCGGGTGACCAGCGCGCGCCCGATGGCGAGCTGCTGCTGCTGGCCACCCGAGAGGTCTCCGCCGCGCCGGCCGAGCATCGACTTCAGCACGGGGAACAGGGTGAAGATGGTGTCGGGGATGCTGCGGTCGCCGTATCTGAGCCCGGCATAGCCGGTCTCCAGATTCTCCCGGACCGTGAGCAGGGGGAAGATCTCGCGTCCCTGCGGCACGTAGCCGATGCCCATCCGCGCCCGCTTGTAGGGCGGCGCCTTCTCGAGCACGTCGTCGTCGAACACGATCTCGCCCGCGGCGACGTTGTTGATGCCCGTCACCGCGCGCAGCGTTGAGCTCTTGCCCACGCCGTTGCGGCCGAGCACCGCGGTGATCCTGCCCGGCTTGCATTGGATCGTGACGCCATAGAGCGCCTGCGCGGCGCCGTAGTAGAGATCGGCAGATTTGATGAGGAGAGTGGAACTCATCGCCCGAGATACCTTTCGATCACGGCGGGGTTCCGGCTCACCTGGTCGAGCGATCCTTCGGCCAGCACTGCGCCCTCGGCGAGGCAGGTCACCCGCGTCTCCAGCTCGCGTACGAAGCTCATGTCGTGCTCGACCACCACGACCGAGCGGGTCTGCGCGATGTCCCGGAGCAGCTTTGCCGTCTCGACGGTCTCGGCATCGGTCATCCCGGCTACCGGCTCGTCGACGAGCAGGAGCTTGGGGTCCTGGGCCAGCAGCATGCCGATCTCGAGCCACTGCTTCTGGCCGTGGCTCAGTCCGGCGGCGAGATCGCCCCTGCGGCCGGCCAGCCGGATGGTGTCGAGGATGCCCTCGATGCGGGCGATGTCGTCGTTGGCCGCCATGTAGGTCAGCGCGCCGAATACGCTGCGCGGCCCCTTGAGCGCCAGTTCGATATTGTCCCACACCGTGTGGCTCTCGAACACCGTCGGCTTCTGGAACTTGCGGCCGATGCCCAGATCGGCGATCGCCGCTTCGTCCAGTCTTGTGAGGTCGGTGCGGCCGTCGAAATAGACGTCGCCTTCGTCCGGTCGCGTCTTGCCGGTGATGATGTCCATCATCGTCGTCTTGCCGGCGCCATTGGGTCCGATGATCGCCAGCATCTCTCGGGGATGCACGATGATCGAGAGACCGTTGAGCGCCCTGAAGCCGTCGAAGGCCACCGAGACGCCGTTGAGGTAGAGCATCGTTCCGGACCGGTCCGTCATTCGGCGGGCTCCGCCTTGGGGTGCAGGACCGGCGGAACGGTATCGTTCCGCGCCGTCATACGCGCCCGGCGCGGGGCCCGGGTCGCGACCAGCCCGACGATGCCCCGGGGGAGGAACAGCGTCACCACAACGAACAGCGCGCCCAGGGCGAACAGCCAGTATTCGGGCAGGGCGGCGGTGAAGTACGACTTACCGGCGTTGACCAGCAGCGCGCCGATGACTGGCCCGACGATGGTGCCGCGACCGCCCACAGCAACCCAGATCACGGCCTCGATCGAGTTCTCCGGTGTGAATTCGCCCGGATTGATGATACCCACCTGCGGCACGTAGAGCGCGCCGGCGAGCCCCGCGAGCACCGCCGAGACGATGAAGGCGAAGAGCTTCACATTCTCGGGTCGCCAGCCGAGGAAGCGCGTGCGGCTCTCGGCGTCGCGGATCGCGACCATCACCTTGCCCAGCTTGGAGTTGACGATCATCGAGCAGACGAACACGCCCAGTGCCAGCAGGATCGCGCTCAGCGCGAACAATGCCGCCCGCGTGCTCGCCGCTTGGACGCTGAAGCCGAGGATGTCCTTGAAGTCGGTGAGCCCGTTGTTGCCGCCAAAGCCGAGATCATTGCGGAAGAAGGCGAGCAGCAGGGCGAAGGTCATCGCCTGCGTGATGATCGACAGATAGACGCCGGTGACGCGGCTGCGGAACGCGAACCAGCCGAAGACGAAAGCGAGCAGTCCCGGCACCAGCATCACCATCAGCAGCGCGAAGGGGAACATATCGAAGCCCAGCCAGTACCAGGGCAGTTCCTTCCAGTTGAGGAACACCATGAAGTCGGGCAGCACCGGATTGGCGTAGACGCCGCGCGCCCCGATCTGCCGCATCAGGTACATGCCCATCGCGTACCCGCCCAGCGCGAAGAACGCGCCGTGGCCCAGCGACAGGATGCCGACATAGCCCCAGACGAGGTCGAGCGAGAGCGCCAGCACCGCGTAGCACAGATATTTGCCGAACAACGTCACGAGATAGCCCGGTACGTGCCCGAACTGCCCCGGCGGGATCAGCAGATTGCAGGCGGGCACCGCCACCGCGACGAGCAGGATAGCGGCGATCAGCCATGATGCCTTGCGGTCGAGCGCGCGGAAGACGAGCTGCGTGATCATTGTTCCACCGCCCGTCCCTTGAGCGCGAACAGCCCTCTCGGCCGGCGCTGGATGAAGAGGATGATCAGCACCAGGATCAGGATCTTGGCGACCACCGCGCCGGCATAGGGTTCGAGGAACTTGTTGGCGACGCCGATCGAGAGCGCCCCCACGAGCGTGCCCCAGAGGTTGCCCACGCCGCCGAACACCACGACCATGAAGCTGTCGATGATGTAGTTCTGGCCCAGGTTCGGCGACACGTTGTCGAGCTGGCTCAGCGCCACGCCGGCGAGCCCCGCAATGCCCGAGCCGAGCCCGAAGGTCATCGCGTCGACGAGGGGCGTGCGGATGCCCATGGCGGAGGCCATGCGCCGGTTCTGCGTCACGGCCCGCATCTGGAGTCCGAGCGGCGTGCGGTTGAGGACCGCGAGCAGCGCGAGAAACACCGCGATCGCGAACAGCACGATCCAGAAGCGGTTGTAGGTGATGTCGAGCCCGCCCAGCTCGAAGGAGCCCGACATCCATTGCGGATTGCCCACCTGCTTGTTGGTCGGGCCGAATGCAGTGCGGACCGCCTGCTGGATGATCAACGACAGCCCCCAGGTCGCCAGCAGCGTTTCGAGGGCGCGGCCATAGAGCCAGCGAATGATGCTGCGCTCGATCGCGACGCCGACGAGCGCCGTCACGAGGAAGGCGAGGGGCAGCGCGATGGCGAGCGAATACTCGAACAGGCCGGGGAACGAGCCGCGGATGACCTCTTGCACGACGAAGGTGGTGTAGGCGCCCAGCATCACCATCTCGCCATGCGCCATGTTGATCACGCCCATCACGCCGAAGGTGATGGCGAGGCCGATAGCGGCCAGCAGCAGCACCGAGCCCAGCGAGATGCCGTACCAGACGTTCTGCAGCACGCTCCACACCGCGCGCGTCCGCTCGAGGCTGTCGATCGCCGCTTCGATTGCAGGCTTGAGATCAGCGGGTGCTTCCGCCAACGCGCCGGTGAGGATGGTGATCGCCTCGCGTCCGCCCCGCTCGGCGATGCGCTGCGCCGCGGCCGCCTTCTCCGCGCTCGACGCGTCCGTTTTGAGGACGATGGCAGCGCGCGCCACGTCCATGACGGTCTTGATCTCGGGATCGGCTTCCGCAGCGAGGGCGCTGTCGAGCAGCTCGAGAGTGTCGGGGCTGGCGTCGCGCAGCACGCTCAAAGCTGCGGCGAGCCGCGTGCCGCGATTCTCGCTCAGCAGCGTCATCTGACCGATGAGCGTACGCAGCGCGCGCCTCAGGCCGTTGTTGACCTTCACCTTCTCGACATCGCCCTTGGCGAACTCGCCCAGGGATGACGCCGTCACGGGGTCGGTGGCGAGGACCCCGGCGCCCGATGTTTCAACGAACACGACCTGGCCGCTCGCCTCGATGACATAGAGCTCGCCGTCGGTGAGCGTCTGCAGCACCGGCACGGCCCGCGGATCGCCAGTCGCCGCGAGCGCCGTGGCTGCAACCTCGCGCTCCTTGAAGTTACCCAGGGGCAGAGCGTTGACCAGCGCCGTCAGCGTGGCGTCGTCGGTCTGCGCCTGCGCAGGAGCGCCGAAGGCGAGGGCGAGGAGGAGCGCAATTATCGGGATCAGTCGGCCTGCGTTCATCGTTGCCCTGGCGGTCGGTGGGAGAGGCGAGGGCGGCGGACCGCCGCCCTCGCGGGTCGTGTCCGGCTTACTGCGCGGCGCCGCAGGTCTTGGTCTCGGTGTTGTAGTTGCCGCAGTTGATCGGGTCGGTCCAATCGGCCTCGATCACCTTGCTTTCGGGCAGGAAGTCCGACCACGCATCGCCCGGCACATCGGGAATCTCGGAGACGACCTCGAACTGGCCGTCGGCCTGGATTTCGCCGATCAGCACCGGCTTGGTGATGTGATGGTTGGGGAGCATCTTGGCGATACCGCCGGTCAGGTTCGGCGTCTCAAGGCCGATGATCGCCTTGAGCACCGCGTCGGTGTCGGTGGTGCCGGCCTTCTCGACCGCCTGCACCCACAGGTTGAAGCCGATCACATGGGCTTCCATCGGGTCGTTGGTCACGCGCTCGGGATTGTTGGTGAATGCCTGCCAGTCGGCGATGAACTTCTCGTTCTCGGGCGTTTCGACCGACTGGAAGTAGTTCCAGGCGGCGAGGTGACCGACGAGCGGCCCGGTGTCGAAGCCGGCAAGCTCTTCCTCGCCGACCGAGAAGGCGACGACGGGAATGTCTTCGGCCTTGATGCCCTGGTTGGCGAGTTCCTTGTAGAACGGCACATTGGCATCGCCGTTGATCGTCGAGACCACCGCCGTCTTCTTGCCGGTCGAGCCGAACGCCTTGATGTCGCTCACGATCGTCTGCCAGTCCGAGTGACCGAACGGCGTGTAGTTGATCATGATGTCCTCGGCGGCCACGCCCTTGTCCTTGAGGTACTGCTCGAGGATCTTGTTGGTGGTCTGCGGGTAGACATAGTCGGTGCCGGCGAGCACCCAGCGCTCGACCCCTTCTTCGTTCATCAGGTAGTCGACCGCGGGGATAGCCTGCTGGTTCGGCGCGGCGCCCGTGTAGAAGACGTTGCGCTCGGATTCCTCACCCTCATATTGCACGGGGTAGAACAGGATCGAGTTGAGCTCCTTGAACACGGGCAGCACTGATTTGCGCGACACCGAGGTCCAGCAGCCGAACACCGCCGCCACACCGTTCACTTCGATCAGCTCGCGCGCCTTTTCGGCGAACAGCGGCCAGTCGGACGCCGGGTCGACGACCACGGCCTCGAGTTGCTTGCCCAGCAGGCCGCCCTTCTTGTTCTGCTGGTCGATCAGGAACAGCATGGTGTCCTTGAGCGTCGTCTCGGAAATCGCCATCGTGCCCGACAGCGAATGCAGGACGCCGACCTTGATCGTGTCCTGCGCGGCGACCGGCGTCATTGCGCCCGTCACCAATGCAGCCGCCAGCCCCAGGCCAGCCGCGATGCGGGATACTCCTGTCAATTAATGCCTCCGACAGTTTGTTGTTTGCACCGCGGAGGAATTTGCAAACCGCGTGCCAGCACGCGGTCGATGGCATCAAGCGATTGGAATTGCTTGGCTATCTGCGACGTTGGCGCGTGGACTTTAGTGCCACTGCAGTGGCGCGCGAGGGTGCTCTGCCGCTTCCGTAGGCAGTGCGACGACCCGTGATCAACGATTGAGCAACAAGCCGAAAGTCCCGCATAGGCCCCGGTGACCGGCCGTTCCACCTGCGCTAGCTTCGGTTTACCGGAGTTCGCTCCGGCAGAGGTTGTTTGCACCGACGCCTCGGCCCCGTGCCCGAAAGGGCGCGGGGCTTTTGCTTGCCTGTGGACAGCGCGCGACGGCGCGCAACCTTTCGGGAGTCGCCCCGTTTAGCGGATGAACCCGGCGGTCGGGTTCGTCGAAGCGTCCAAGCAAAAGCGTCGATCAACAAAAGCGGAGAAGGCGAATGAAAGCGACCGCTGCGATCTCCATCGCCGCGCTGGTGGCCACCTTGGCCGCCACGCCTCTCCTCGAACCCGCAATTGGCGCAGGCGCAGGTGTCCGCAAGGCACGGCCCAGGTAGAGGCATCGTCGTCGTGTCGGTCGGTGTGGCCGATACGGACGCCAACGGTTCGGTAGACGTTTGCGAGGGCTGACGCTCCCTCGTGGACTGAGCCGAAGGGGCGCGGGACTTCGGTCCCGCGCCTACTTTACATGCCCGTATGCGTAGTCTTCCGCGGCCCTAGGACAAATCACGTATCTGCTTGGAAACGTGCGGTTTCCTGCCAGATCAGAATGCCGTACTAGCTGACTTGCCTTTAAGTGCGCTCCGGCTTCCTTGTCCCCGTAATGCTGCTCGCAATGAAGCAGCTCATGGGAGACGTGAAGATGAAATTGATAGTCGGACTGCTCGCGGCGGGCCTGTTGGCGACGTCGCTCATCCCTCTCAATGCCAGCGGCGCGTCGCTGCTGGGCGGCCTGGTCAAGACCGGCAGTGACTCCGGCAATTCCAACGAACTCGTATCGCTCGGATCCAGCAATGGCGGCTCGACCGTGGGTCTGCTCGGTTCGGACGGCGTCTCGCTCAATCTGGGCGGAACCAGCGGCGGTGGCGGCTCGCTGCCGATCGTGGGCGACGTGCTCGGCGGTGGCGGCGTGACGTTGCCGGTCGACCTCGATGACGTCGACGTCGACGTGCCCGGCGTCGCCGGGATCAGCACCAGCCCAGCATCGGGCGGCGGCACCACTGTCGGCGTCGAGCTGCTCGGCGGCGGTGGCGGCTCGATCTCCACCAATCCGCTCGGCCTGCTCGGCAACAATGGCGGCCTCAACGTCACGCTGCCCAAGCTCGGCTCGGTCCTCGATATCGACGACGGTGACGGCAATGGCGGCGGTACCGGCGGCAATGGTGGAAACGGCGGCAATGGTGGCAACGGCGGTAGCGGTGGCGGCGGCAGCGGCGGTAAGGGCGGTGGCGGCTCCGGCGGGTCGGGTGGCTTGGGTGGCGGCACCATCGTCAAATACTACAACAATGGCGGCTCCGACGGCTTCGTCCTGCCCCAGGGCATCTCGAGCCGGCTCCAGGCCCTGCTGCGTATCCTCGCCGAGCGCGACTATCTGCGCATCGCTGACGGTCGCGCCGTCTGCCTCAACAGCTTCGGCATCGCCGAGGTCGCCGGCTGGGTGCCGCAGAAGGATTGGGGCGCGCTGCAGAAGGCGCTCGCCAGCTACTCGCAGGACATCTACACGCTGCGCCAGCTGCTCGCGAACTGCCGCAGTAATGCGCAACGCCAGGCCCTGAACCTCACCCAGCTCAACCGCGTCATCGCCATCGATATCGGCAATGACGGACGGCCGGTTCTGTTCATGCTCTAACCTTGAGACAGGGGAAGGCGCAATTGCACCTTCCCCCTTCAGCGTCCGACAACCACCGGCGCGCAAGTCGAGAAACGAAGGCTCGCAGTCGATGTTGCTCAGGCAGCGTCGCTCGGGCCCGTTTGGGGCCCGACTACGTCGCGCAGCCTGGAGGCGCGGATATCGCCGATCCGCGCCGCTTCTTGCGCCTCGCGCGCCACAGGATAAGGTGCCGCGCGAGGAGTCCCTATGTCCATCGATGAACAGCGCCGCCCCGTGGTGGGTGGCGGTCCCAAGAAGCTGCTCTATGCCGCCGACACGATCATCCGGATGGGGGTGGGCAAGTCCGCCAAGGCGCTGACCGCCCACAACACCTGCAAGGCCTGCGCCTATGGCATGGGCGGCCAGATGGGCGGCATGACCAATGAGCTGGGCGAGTTTCCTTCGGTCTGCAACAAATCGGTCCAGGCGCAGTCGACCGACATCCAGCCCGGGATTGCGCACGACACCTTCGATCACACCATCGAGGAGCTGTCGCGGCTCACGGGCCGGCAGATGGAGAAGCTCGGCCGGCTCAACACGCCGCTCTACAAAGGACCGCGCAGCGACAAATGGCGGCCGGTGAGCTGGGACTGGGCGCTCGACCTCACGGCGGAAAAGCTCAAGCCGCTCGATCCCAACAGAACCTTCTTCTATTCCTCCGGCCGCTCGTCGAACGAGGCCGGCTTCGTGTTCCAGCTCCTTGCCCGGGCGTGGGGCACCAACAACGTCAACAACTGCTCCTACTATTGCCATCAGGCGACCAGCGAGGGGCTCGCGACCACCATCGGCAAGGGCACGGCCACCGTCGAGCTCAACGATCTCACCGGCGCCGACCTGATCTTCGTCATCGGCGCCAATCCCGCCTCCAACCATCCGCGCTTCATTCACATGCTGAAGCATTGCCGCGACAAGGGCGGTGACGTCATCGTCATCAACCCGGCGAAGGAACCCGGGCTGGTCAAGTTCGCGGTGCCCAAGAGCCCCGGCTCGCTGCTGCGCGGCGGCGACGAGATCGCTTCCGACTGGCTGCAGCCGCGCATCGGCACCGACATCGCGCTGTTCAAGGGTCTCGCCAAGGCGGTGCTCGAGCTCGGTGCCGAGGATGCGGGCTTCCTCGCCGCGCACGCCGAAGGTTTCGTCGCGTTCCGCGCCGATCTCGAGGCGCTGGGCTGGGACGAGATCAGCGCCACCTGCGGTATCTCGCGCGACGACATCGTGCGCGTAGCCTCGACCTATGCGAGGCGGAAGAATGTCGTCTTTGCCTGGGGCATGGGGATGACGCACCATCTCCACGGCACCGCCAATGTCGAGGCCATCGCCAATCTGGCGCTGCTGCGCGGCATGCTCGGCCGGCCCTTTGCCGGCCTCCTGCCGCTGCGCGGCCATTCCAACGTTCAGGGCATCGGCACCATCGGGGTCAAGCCGATCGTGTCGGCCGAAATTTACGCCGCGATGGAGCGGGCCTTCGGCGTCACGCTGCCGCGGGAGAAGGGCGTCGACACACTCGCCGGGCTTGAGGCTGCCGCCGCGGGCAGCATCGACGCCGCCATCATCATGGGCGGCAATCTGTGGGGCGCGACGCCGGATACCGAGTTCGCGACGCGCGCCATGGAGGCAATCGGCTTCAAGCTCTTTCTCACCACCACCATGAACCGCGGCCACGTCCACGGGCTGGGGGAGGGGGAGTCGATGATCCTTCCCGTCACGGCGCGTGACGAGGAGTGGTCGCCCACCACGCAGGAATCGATGTTCAACTTCGTGCGCCTCAGCGACGGCGGCATCGAGCGGCTCGACAATGTGCGGCCGGAAACCGTGATCCTGTGCGATCTCGCCACGCGTCTGATGCCCGGCTCGCCGATCCCCTTCGCGCGGTTCAAGGAACACAGCGAGGTGCGCAAGGTCATCGCATCGGTGGTACCCGGCATGGAGCAACTGGCGGACATCGACGTGGCGCGCAAAGAGTTCCACATCAGGAACCGGGTTCTCCATGCTCCCGAGTTCGGCACGCCAGACGGCCGTGCGCACTTCGTCGTCACGCCCATCCCGGCGGTCGACAGCGGCAAGCTGACTCTCGCCACGGTGCGGTCGGAAGGCCAGTTCAACACCATCATCTATGAAGAGCACGACAGCTACCGCTACAAGGCGCCGCGCGATGCCGTGTTCCTCAATCGCGACGACATGTCGGCCGCCGGTATCACCGAGGGCGCGCGCATCACTCTCGCCTCCGACCGCGGCCGGATGAGCGCCGTTGCCACCGCCTTTGACCTGCCGCGCGGCTCGGCGCTTGCCTACTATCCCGAGGCCAATGTCCTCTGCGGCACGGCGGTCGACCCGCGCAGCAAGACGCCGGCCTTCAAGTCCGTCCCCGTCTGGATCGAGACATGAGCTTCAAAGGCTTCCCGCCCGAAACGCTGGGGTTCCTTGAGGGTATCCACGCACACAATGAGAAGGCGTGGTTCGACGAGAACCGCGCGCTCTACGAAGCCGGCTACGTCGCGCCGGCGCGCGCCTTCGTCGAAGAGCTCGGCCCCCGGCTCAAGGCTATCGCGCCCGAGGTGCAGTACGAGGCCAAGGTCAATGGCTCGATGAGCCGCATCAATCGCGACATCCGCTTCTCCAAGGACAAGCGGCCCTACAAGGAGCATCTGGGGCTCTGGTTCTGGCATGGCGACAGGCGGCAATGGGATGTGCCCGGCTTCTGGTTCGAGCTCACGCCGCAGCACCTGCAGCTCGGCGTCGGCATCTATATGCTGCATGGCGAAGCGCTCGATGCCTACCGCCAGTCGGTGATTCATCCGCGCTCGGGCAAGGCCTTGCTCGCGGCCATCGCGGCGGTCGGGGCCAAGGGCAAGTACGAGATCGGCGGCAAGACGCGCAAGCTCATGCCGCGCGGCTTCGAAGCCGGTCCCGATCGTGCCGAGTACCTCCTCTATGAGGGCCTCTACGTCTCGATCTCGCTGCCCGCCGAAGCCGCCGGCAAGCCCAAGCTCGCCGACCTCTGCCTCAAGCATTATGCGGCCATGTGGCCGGTGGGGCAGTGGCTGCTTGCCGAAGTCCGCGATGGCTGAGGTGGCCTTCGCCGGCTTTCCGCGCGAAACGCTCGCTAGGCAATAGTCACGATCACGTCGCCGGCCTTGGTGCCCGTCTCGACATAGCGATGCGCCTCGGCAATCTCGCGCAGCGGATAGACGCGGTCGATCACGCTTCGCAGCACTCCGGCTTCAACCAACTCCCTGAGCACCACCATGTCCCGGGCCTTGTCGGCAGTCGGACGCAGTCCGGTCGTTGCGAGCTTGGCGCGCGTCCCGTCGGCATGCTTGCCGCGCAGCATGTGACCGAGGATCGCGAAGGACGGCACCGTCGTCAGATAGATGCCGCCGGACTTGAGGATGCCGCGGCACGCGCGGTAGCTGCTCTTGCCCACGGCGTCGAACACGGTGTCGTATTTTGCAGCGCCTTCGGTGAAGTCCATTTTTGTCCGGTCGATCACGATATCCGCGCCGAGCGTGCGCACGAGCTCGATGTTGCGCGTGCTGCACACCGCCGTCACCTTGGCGCCCATATGCTTTGCCAGTTGCACCGCGATGGTGCCGATGCTGCCCGCCGCGCCGTTGATGAGGATCGTCTGCCCCGGCTGCAGCTTCGCTTCGTTGCGCAGGAAGGGCATGGCCGTGAGGAAGCTGTAGGTCAGCCCGCCTGCCTGGTTGAAATCGAGGCCGTCGGGCATGGCGACCAGCGCGCCATCCTCGGGCACCAGCACCAGCTCGGCCATCGCTCCGGGCTTGGGATCGGTGGTGCCGAACACCCGGTCGCCCGGCGCGAAGCGGGCGACAGCGGCGCCCACCGCGTCGACGACGCCCGCCACCGCGCCGCCCGGGATCGGGTTCTTGGGCTTGGTCAGCCCATCGAAGAGGCGCACGATGAACGGGTCGGCCGAGCGGAACGCGCAGTCTGCCGGCGACACGCTGGATGCCATCTGCCGCACGAGGACATCGTGCGGGCCGGGGGAGGGCGCCGCCACCTCGCGCACTTCGATCACCTCGGGTGGGCCGTAGCGGTCGACATAGGCAGCTTTCATCTGTCAGTCCTCGTACTGGAATGCCGTTTCAAGCGGAACGCCGAACACCCGTGCGATGCGGAAGGCCACTTCGAGCGACGGCGAGTAGCGGCCCTGTTCGATCGCCACGATCGTCTGGCGCGTCACGCCGACCTTTTCGGCCAGTTGCGCCTGGGTCATCTCGTCGGCATGGAAGCGCAGCGTGCGCACGGTATTGGCGATGCGCGGCTCACCTTTGCCCATGGCTCAGCTGATCCGGTAATAGACGAGCTGCGACAGCGCATAGGTGCCGCCTGCCAGCATGCAGATACCGAACAGGGCATAGGGGCCAAGCTCCGTCGACAGCCCCAGGCCCTGCCAGACCAGCACGCCCAGCACACCGATCGACAGCACGAAGTAGCCGTTGCGCATGGCGCGGCCATTGATCAGCCGGTCGCGCTCGTCGGCCTTCTCATCGGCCAGTTCCCGCCCGCCGGTGAAGATCCCGAACAGGATGTGCCCGACGATCATCGCGACGATGTTGAACAGGATCGAATAGCCGATCGCCCACACCATCTTCCACGCCGCGCCCGACACGTCGGCGGGCACGCCGTTCCGCGTCGCGTCCCACCACACCCACCCCGAAATCACGACGGCGCCCAGCACCATCACCCACGCCTCGAGTTCCTTATGCGTCATCGCGATCCCTCGCTCGTTGATGACGCGGGATGTATGGCTTGGCGGACATGATGTCAAGTAATTACGACATTATATACTTGGCAAAGCACAATGATCGAGGGTACAGATTCGGCCGACAGGCCGACGCAAGACACCGCTGAGATTGAAGTCACGTCCGAGATGATCGAAGCGGGTGCTCGTGAGATGTCGGCGCACGACTTGACCGGCGACTACGACAGTCGCGCAATAGCGGCGCTCGTCATCGGTGCCGCGCTAGAGGCGAGGCAACAGGGCAGTCTTCTGCAACAAGTCGGTACAGCGGGCGCGGAAGCCGTTTAACTCATCAGCGGTGACGACGCGCGCGCCATCAAGGGTTGCGATCACAAACGATCTCCCGGATGGCGAGAGATACACCGGGCCATTAGGCTCCTGAGTAAACCAGTAGTCGTGGACGTAGCGATTTCGTTCGGTGTTGAGCTTGTCGAACGCATCGATCACTGCATCGAACTCTTCCGGCATGTTAGCGTTCATTGCCGTGTTTTGCAGAAGCGCCTTCATCACCGGCAACCGTGTGCTCTGTGCGGTTAGCGTGTGAAATATCTCCGTGGCGGCCTCCTGGTTCTTGGTCCCGATCAGCCTTGCCAGCACTTGGGACATCGCATCTTCGACTATGGGCCAAAGGGTTATGGCATTCACGTACGCCAGAGCGACGGGAATATCTGCAATGCCCATCTGAAATCCGCCAGAGGGTTGGATCGCTGGATCGATTGTCCTAATCCTCTTGTGACGTTTATCGCGCTTGATCGTGGCCGGAGTGTTCATGTCTAGGTCCCCCAAAGACGATGATGCAAAGTTCAACGAGACGCTGAAGCGGATGTTCGAAAGCCCGCCTACGCCTCACAAGCCCAAACCGGTAGCGAAGCCAAGGAAGGCCAAGCCCGCGAAGCGAGCCTAGCCTTCCTTCATCTTCTTGTGGACTCGTTTGAGCAGCTTAATGCGCTGGCTCTTAGTGAGCGGCTTCACCAATCCGCCGATAGGTGAGGCGCTTGCCGCCAGTGGCAGCGAGCAGCAGGTCGTGGCGGGCGTTGTCGTCAAGGCCGAGCTTGGCGCGGCTGTTGTAGCGGAAATCGAACTCGGCCAAGTAGCGGTGAAGATGGGCTTCGCCGCAATGCTGGTAGACGCCGGTCATGCCGCGTTTGAACACTGAGAACACGTTCTCGATGGTGTTGGTGTGGACGGTCTTGTTCCCTTCGTAACGGACGTATTCGTCCTGCGAGTGGTTGACCGAACGGTGAGCGTCGAAGTCCTTGCCGGGCTTCTTATAGATGCCAGCCTGATCGGTGTAGAGCGTGCTGGAACGGTCGATGTTGCGGAACAGGACTTCCTTGACCGTCTCGACGTTGGCGCGCTCGACATGGAACGTGCGGACTTCACCGCCGCGCTCAACAAGGCCCATTACGGTGCGCTTGTAGAACGCGCCCTTGCCGGGCTTGCCGGTGCGCGGCCCCTGAGCAGGTACGGACGCGCAACGCCCAACACTTCCAGCGCGTTCTCTTGCTCATAGGCACCCGTCACCAAGGGGCGCAAGGCGTTAGCCAACCGCGAGAACCACCCAACATTCAATGACTGCATCGCTCGACCTCCGCACTCTGGCGGGCGTCCTACCCAAACCAGCGCACTAGTCATCTAGCACACCGGAACCGAGTTGGGTACGGCAAGTAACACATGTCGAGTAATTACGACATAATGTCGGATAATTGTGATCCGGCGGCGCGGCGAGGCCTCCGCGCCTAGTTCAGCACGGGATAGGCCACATAGGCGAAGCGCTTGCTGTCGGGGGCCCAGCTGTTGACGTTGATCGTCCCCTGGCCGCCGAACAGGGCGATGATTTCCCTGTGCCAGCTTCCGTCGGACGGCATCAGCATCAGCCGCACATCCTTGTCGGGCGGATGGCCGAGCGTGCCCCTGGGGTAGCTGATATAGACGCAGTGCGTGCCGTCGGGCGAGATGTGCGGGAACCAGTCGACCCGCTCGCTGGTGCTGAGCCGCTCGATGCCGCTGCCGTCGGGCCGCATGCGATAACACTGGGCGTGGCCCGGCTCGGTCGCGTCGCGCTCGCTGCTGAAATAGATCCATCTGCCGTCCGGCGAATACTCCGGCCCGTCATTGGGATAGCTCACATCGGAGAGCCGCGTGTCCGGCCCGCCCGAGGCGGGGATGGTGAAGATGTTGACCCGCTTCTTCCCCTCCGGCCCCTCGACCGCGACATAGGACAGCGTCGTCCCGTCGGGTGAGATCCCGTGGAGATAGTAATGGTGTGGCGTCGCGTGGTCGTTGGACACCTTGGTCGGCGTGCCGCCCTCGATGGGCACCGAATAGAGCGCGCCGTCGCTCTGGTTGCTGAGGTAGATCGTCCGCCCGTCGGGCGACAGCACGTGGTCGTTGTTGAGGTCGCGGATCGTCCCGGTCTCGATCCGGCTGAGCCCCGTGCCGTCGACATTGATCCGCCAGATCTCGCCGCCGGCGTTGAACACGAGGAAATCGCCGCCGGGGTGCCAGTTGGGCGCCTCGATGATCGCGTCATCGACGGCAAGGATCACGTCGCGGTCCGTTCCGTCCGCATTGATGATCGTCAGTTCAGACTGCTGGCCGGGCAGGAGCGAGCGGAACTTGCGGGTGAACGGCGACGGCATGGGCAACTCCCTGTGACGCGCTCGAGCGGCGCGCTTCTGCGATCGTATTAACGCTAACGCGCCGACCTGGCTAGAGCCACCGGGCTGCCGCGATCGGGCCGACCTGTCGCCGGCGTGGCGTCCGCGACCTCATGGCCGCTGCCGTCGTCCGCCGGTAGTTGCTCCGCTATGCCGCTTCCCCTACATACGGGCGCAAAATCACCAGCAGCGGCAGGATTCCCGCCTCATGGCGCGCCAGTTCATCTATCACATGCACGGAATGTCGAAGTCCTACTCCAACGGGAAGAAGGTCCTCGACAACATCCATCTCAGTTTCTACCCCGACGCCAAGATCGGCGTGCTCGGTCCCAATGGCTCGGGTAAGTCGACGCTGCTCAGGATCATGGCGGGCATCGATACCGATTTCACCGGCGAAGCCTGGCTCGCCGAGGGCGCCAGGGTCGGCTACCTGCCGCAGGAGCCCCAGCTCGACCCGGCGCTCAATGTGCTCGGCAACGTCATGACCGGCGTCAAGGAAAAGAAGGACGTCCTCGACCGCTACAACGAGCTGATGATGAACTACTCCGACGAGACGGCGGAGGAGGCGACAAAGCTCCAGGACCGGATCGACGCCGAAAACCTGTGGGACCTCGAATCCCAGGTCGGTGTCGCCATGGAAGCGCTGGGCTGCCCGCCCGGCGATGCCTCGGTGGACAATCTCTCGGGCGGCGAGAAGCGCCGCGTCGCGCTCTGCGCGCTGCTGCTCAGCAAGCCCGACCTCATCCTCCTCGACGAGCCGACCAACCATCTCGACGCCGAGACCACGGCGTGGCTCGAACGGCATCTGCGCGAGTTCCCCGGCGCGGTGCTGATCATCACCCACGACCGCTACTTCCTCGATAATGTCACCGGCTGGATTCTCGAGCTCGATCGCGGCCGCGGCATTCCCTATGAGGGCAATTACTCGGCCTATCTGGGCGCCAAGGCCAAGCGCTTCGCGCAGGAGCAGTCCGAAGACGCCGCCCGCGCCAAGGTGCTCGAGCGCGAGCGCGAATGGATGGGCCAGTCGCCGCAGGCGCGCATGGCGAAATCCAAGGCGCGTATCCGCGCCTATGACGAGCTGGTCAAGGTCAACGAGGCGCGCACGCTCTCGTCCACCGCCCAGATCATCATTCCACCCGGCGAGCGCCTCGGCCAGAACGTCATCGACATCGACGGCGTCTCCAAATCCTATGGCGATCGCCTGCTGATCGACAATCTGAGCTTCAAGCTGCCGCCCGGCGGCATCGTCGGCATCATCGGACCCAATGGCGTCGGCAAGACCACGCTGTTCCGCATGCTCACCGGGCAGGAAAAGCCCGACAGCGGCTCGATCACCATCGCCGACAGCGTCCATCTGGGCTATGTCGACCAGAGCCGCGACACGCTCGCGCCCAACAAGACGGTGTGGGAGGAAATCTCGGGCGGCAACGAACTGCTGCTCCTGGGCAAGCGCGAGATGAATTCGCGCGCCTACACCTCGGCCTTCAACTTCAAGGGCTCCGACCAGCAGCAGAAGGTCGGCAACCTCTCAGGCGGCCAGCGCAACCGCGTGCACCTCGCCAAGATGCTCAAATCGGGCGCCAACGTCCTCCTCCTCGACGAGCCCACCAACGACCTCGACACCGAAACCCTCGCCGCGCTCGAAGAAGCGCTGGAGGAATTCGCCGGCTGCGCCGTGATCATCAGCCACGACCGCATGTTCCTCGACCGGCTGGCAACGCACATGCTCGCCTACGAAGGCAACAGCCATTTCGAGTGGTTCGAGGGCAATTTTGCGGACTACGAGGCGGACAAGATCCGGCGGCTCGGGCCGGACAGCGTCAATCCCAAGCGGGCGACGTATAAGCCGCTGGAGAGGTAGCCGAGCCCGAAATGGGACAGGCGCGACCTGCTAGTTGAGATCGGTGACGGTCCAGAGGCGATTCTGGATTACAGTCCCGATCTCACTCAGTAGCCGTGGGCCACGCTGGTCGAGCAGCTTGCTGGCGTCTCGCTTTCTCGGCTCACGTCTTCCTCCTCATTGGTCTGATGCTCGACGAGCGCGCTCCAGAGTAGCTTCTCCATCTGGGTCGCCTTCTCCTTCAGAATCGGCTGAACGGAGATGCCGTTGAACCTGAGGTAGCGCGAGTATTCCCGCGCGGATGTGCTTAGACCCTGGTCCGCATCTTAGGATCGGCTATCCTAACGGCACCCCTCTGGGTTCCCAAGAGGTCGCTCGTTGAGAGGAATTCCTCTAGCTGTGCATCATTCATTCGACCGACGTCTGGAACCGACTGCATCGGCGAGATGAAGGTTGCTATGGCGGCCTCTGCGGAGATCAGTTTCTCCCACAGTATCGGTAGAGTGTCGTACTCGCGTTGATGCAGTTTTGTCGTGTGATCCAGAGCGCGGAAATCCGGGCGCGCAGTTGTTCGAGTTCTTGTTGCTGGGCGTGCCGAAGGGCCTCAAGGCGTTCGCCGAACCTCGAGTCTAGCCACTTCTCCGCCAGCAGTCGAAACAGCCCGTAAGCGGTCGCGCCGGTTGCGGCTACGAGCACCGCCACTGCCCTAACGATTGGATGAACCCCAAGCCCACTCCATTGAGCTGCTCCGTCAGCGATTGTGAGCCGAGCGGCGGGCGCCGCGCGAGACTAGGTAAGCTCACCATCGACAATGAACCTCATTGCCAACTCTCGAGAAGCGAACTTCCCCACCGGCACGTAGCTGGGTTTGTGCTCTGCGCTATCCGGAGACTGCATAACGATGAACCCATCCTTTGCCTCGAAAAGGACCTCGGTCAGGTCCTCGCTATCGACCGGCGACCAATGACGCGATCCGCAATCTGGGCAGTCGTCGTCACAGCAACACGACCACTCATCCTCCCAGTCGGTGCCGCAGTCGCCGCAGTGGTAGTGGTTTCGATACCAAGCCATGTCACGTCCCTCCAGCGCGTAGACGATAGCGCCCGTCACCAAGGAATTCCAAGTACCCGCTGTCGCGTAGCACCTGCAATTGTTGCCTGATCTTGGGGCGCACGTTGTTGTTGCTTGGATAGATCGCGCTCAGTCGCGCTTCGAAGGCATAGACGTCGTTCAGATCGAACTCTGGTCGACCGATCGCGTCCACGGCTTTTCATCACTTCCAGCAGCCAGCCCCGCGTCTCGACGCTCTTTTCGCGAAGGAACAGCGTCTGTCGCCATTTTTCGAGCACAGCCTCGCGCGGCTCCTCGACACCATGCCGCAGGATGAAGATGCGCCCGGCATCGGGCACGAGGTTGAGCAGGATATTTGAGCCGATCCAACCAGCACGGCGTGCGGTGTCAGCCAGCGGTTTCCGCTTCTGGACGATGTCGGGCACGAAGAAGTGCTTGGGCACGATGCAGGCGCTGTGAACGGCCCGGGCCGCCTTGTCATAGCCGATGAGCAGCAGATTTGGGTTCGTCTTCGAGGTAAGGCGCGCGATCTTGGTGTCGTAGGCGCCGTCGGCGACGCTGCGGCCGAAGGTCTTGCCGTTCTTCGCCTTGACTTCGAACTGGTCGGAGCACGCCGGGCAGAAAAAGTCCGCGACGGGACTGTTGGCCGGAAACTGGCTGAGTCTGTCGGCGCCGCAATTGGGGCAGAACATCTGGTCTGCGACCCAGCGCTCGGTCCAGACGCGAGCCCGCTGCGACCCGCTGCTGAACGTCGCCTGCGATTCCTCAAACCCGAGCTTCATGGACTGTCCCCAATCGATGTCATGATTGACATTGAGGCAGTTGCAGGCAAGTCCTGTTCGGCATCTACCTTCGGGCTGCCCATGCCTATTGTCGTTCCCGGCCTCCCCGGATTGTCGGCTTCGCACCCCGCTAACCCAGGCTCCATCCTCATCCGCCCCGTGCACCCCAGCGAGCGCGGTGCCTTCATCGGCATGGCCCTGCGCTCCTGGCGCGACGCCTATCTCGGCCTCCTGCCGCAGGCCGACATCGACGATGCGCCGGCGATGATGGCGCGGGCGTGGGACAAGCGGCAGGCGGCGTTTCGCGTGGCGGTCGCCGACGGCGTCATCGCCGGCTTCTACTCGCTGGGTGAAGCGGGCCA
Organism: Devosia sp. 66-22; assembly: GCA_001899065.1. GTDB lineage: Bacteria > Pseudomonadota > Alphaproteobacteria > Rhizobiales > Devosiaceae > Devosia_A. The sequence goes on from MKUZ01000018.1 coordinate 120,897, forward strand.
TCCGACCGATGCCAATTATCTCTGGCACCTCTATGTCGATCCCATGTTGCAGCGCCGCGGCATCGGCCGCGCGCTCAACGCGGCGGCGCTTGACGAGGTCGCGAGCCGCGGCGCTACAGCCGCCTGGCTCGATGTGCACGCGGCCAACGGCAAGGCCCGCGCCTTTTATCGCGCGCTGGGCTGGCGCGACGCCGGCCCCGATCCCGACGATCCCGATCTCGTCCGCATGGACATCGCCCTGGAGCCCAAGCAATGACCACCATCGTTGAAGCCGGCGCCGCCAGCGTCGACATCACGCCGCCGCCCGGCCTCATGATGTGCGGCTACGCGGCCCGCAGCGAGCCCGCGACGGGCACCCACGATCCGCTCACGGCGCGGGCGCTGGTCATCGACGACACCGCCATCGTCGTCGCCGACGTGCTCGGCCTCCACGAGGACAGCTGCGCACGTATCCGTGCCCGTTCCGGCCTTGCCGACGACCATGTCGTCGTCGTCGCGACGCACACGCATGGCGGACCGATGCCGATGCCGGGCCGTGGCGGTGGTTCCGCCGACCCCGCCTTCCTGCGGCAGCTCGAGGATGGCTGTGTCGAGGCCATCCGGAAGGCGGCCGCGCGTCGCCGGCCCGCCCGCCTGTCGGCCGGCAATGGCGACAATCCTGGAATCGCGTTCAACCGCCGCACCGAGGGCGGCGCCATCGACCCCAATGTGCCGGTGCTGCGTGTCGAAACCCTCGACGGCACGGTGCTTGCCGTCGCCTTCGCGCATGGCTGCCATCCGGTCGTGCTCGGCGCGGGCAACCGGCTCTATACCTCGGACTTTCCGCATTATGCCCGCAGCGCGGTCGAAGCCGCGCATCCCGGGGCGATCGCGCTGTTCCTGCCCGGCTGCTCGGGCGATGTCAGCACCGGCCACTCGCCGGAATCCTCGATCAGCATCGACACGCCGCCCGACCGCACCTATGCCGAGGCCGAACGCCTCGGTCTCAAACTCGCGCAGTCGGTGCTTGCCGCCGCCCTCACGCCGCTGAGCGGCGACATCACCGCCCGTGCCACGCCCGTGGAGCTCGCGCTGGCGCGCACCGAGACCGGCGATTTCGACGACCTTGCCCGCGAGTGGGATGGGCTGGCCGCGAACGCCGCATCACCCGCCTGGGCGACGCTCTACCGGCACTGGGCGAGCTGGGCGCGCACCACCGCGCGCGAGCCGCTGGCGCCGTGGCGGGGCAGGGTGGCCGCCTTCGGCTGGAGCGGCCTTCCACTGCTGTTCCTGCCCGGCGAGATCTTTGCGGGCACCGCGCTCGCCATCCGGGCGCAGCTTTCGGCGAGTCCGACGCCCTTCGTTGTCAGCCTCGCCAACGGCAATCCCGGCTACATCCCGGCGCGCGCGGATTATCCCGCCGGCGGCTACGAAGTCACCGAGGCACATCGCTATTACGGCCTGCCCGCCGCCTTCGCGCCGGGCAGCGCCGAGCGGCTCACGGAGGCCGTCGTCGGCTAGCTAGGACGCGGCGGGCGTCTGCGGCTCGGTCACCCTGGCGGCGCGGCTCGTCGCCACCATGCCGAGCGCGCAGCCGGCGACGATCAGCGCGCCGCCGATCCAGAAGCGCAGTTGCGGCACTTCGGCGAAGAACACGAAGCCGAAGGCCGCGGCCCAGAGCAGGCTGGCATAGTCGACGATGGCGAAGCTCGAGGCCGGCGTTGTCCGCAGCCCCGTCGTCAGCAGCACGAAGCCGCAGGCGCCGAAGAAGCCGATCAATGGCAATTGCCACCACATCTGGTCCACCGGGGCCGGGAAGCCGGGGAGGGCGAGCGGCACGAGGACGAGCGCCGCGACGGCGGCAGTGCTCAGCGTCAGCGCCACCGCGCTGTCGTCGTCGGCATGGTGCTTGAGCAGCACGATTGCCGCCGCATAGGTGATGGGGGCGAGGAGGCCGGCGATCCAGCCGGTGATGTCGGTCGCGCCGCTCGCATCGCCACCGATCACCATCACCGCCGAGCCGATGATGCCCAGCACGATCGCGATGGCGAGCACGGGCGCAGGCCGCTCCTTGAAGAACGCGATGCCGAACAGCGACACGTAGATGGGCGCGCTCATCGCCAGCGCCGTGGCAATGGCGAGCGGCAAATGCGTCACACCGTAGAAGAACAGGCACGCCGTCACCACCATCAGCAGGCCGCGCAGCACGTGGCGGCGCCAGTTGCCGAGCTTGGGCCAGCTCTGGCGTGCCAGGGCGACATAAAGCACCAGCCAGACCGCCGCGCCGCCATAGCGCACGAAGCCGATCTGGAAGGCGTTGAGATGCGCCCCAAGGCCCTTGGCCACGGCATCCATGGCACACAGCAGGGCCATGCCCGCAAAGCACAGAAGCAGGCCGCCGATCTTCATGTCCGTCCCTGGGGCAAGAAAGGGTGAGGCTCCCGCTCTGCCAAAACGCCGCGCGCTTGTCACGCGCCATTGTGGTCGCCGCTCGTGTTGACCGCATCGCGTGCGCCGGGCAAGCATCGCGCATGATCGAAACCATCGTTTCCGTCGGCGCGGCGCGCCTGCCCGTCATCACCGCCGGGCCCGAGGGCGGCATTCCCGTGGTCTTCCTCCACGCCGGCGTGTGTGACCATCGCATGTGGGCTGCCGAGGTCGAAGCCGTAGCGGAGGAGGGGTTCCGTGCGCTCGCCTATACGCGCCGCGGCTTTGGCGACGCAGTGTCGCCGGACGAGTCGTTCAGCCATCTCGATGATCTCGAAGCCGTGCTGGCGCATTTCGGCATTCACGCCGCCGTGCTCGTCGGCTGCTCGATGGGTGGCGGCCTCGCCATCGATTTCGCGCTCCGGCATCCGGGACGGACGGCGGGACTGGTTCTCGTGGGGACCGCGGTCACCGGCGGCGACTACGATCTGAGCGACAGCGACCGGCAGATGGAAGCGGTGCTCGAGGACGCCGAGGAGCGCGGCGACCCCGAGTTCCAGAACCGGGTCGACGCCCATGCCTGGCTCGATGGTCCGCGTTCGCCGAACGGCCGCGTCGGTGGCACCGTGCGCGAGCTGTTCCTCGACATGAACATGCGGGCGCTCACCAAGCAGCCGCCGCTGACCCAGGAGAGCAGGCGTCCGTCCGCCCGCGACCGCATCGGCGAGATCAATGCGCCGGCGCTGCTCGTCGCCGGCGACCTCGATTTCAACTACATCCTCGCCCGCCATGACGGGCTCAGCGACGATCTGCCCAACGCCTTCGCCGTCATCCTCGAGGGCACCGCGCACCTGCCCAATCTCGAGCGCCCCGACCTTTTCCAGCCGCTGCTGACGGAGTTTCTCGACGCGCTCGACGAGTAACTGACGCGAAAACACCGCTTGTTCAGCAAATTTCGGACCGATTGCCATAGCCTCTTGCCAGTCATCGGCTCCCGTGCACCCAATGGCAGCAAGGGGCAATCCATGGGGACTCACATGCTCAAATCTCTCGTCGCCGGCGCCGGCCTGGCGCTGCTCACCGCCATGCCGGCCTTTGCGGCCTGTACGGATATCTCGTCCACCACCATCGCGCTCACCGGCTGCATCGACAGCGAATGGCAAGCGATCGAGGGGACCGGTGCGCAGGAATTTTCGTACCTGACGGCCGACCAGAATTTCGGCCTGATGCTGATCACCGAGAAGGAGACGATCCCGGCCGCGCAGTTCCGCGACGCGATCATTCAGAACGCCATCACCGGTTCGGGCGGCACGGCCGACGACGTCAAGATCGTGCGCGAGCGCATCATCAATGTCGACGGCAAGCCGTTCAACGTGGTTGAGTACACCATCCCAAACAGCGGGCAGCCGATCCTGTTCCAGAACTTCTACTACTCGGCGCCGGGCTACGGTTCGCTGCAGATACTTGCCTACAGCCTCGAGACGGACGCCACGGCTTCGGCGTTCCGCGCCGGCATCTTCGCAGCCACCGCCAAGATCGGCGGCTGATCCCATCGTGAAGGCGCTTGCCCTCGGTCTGGCGGTCGCGCTCGTTTCGGGCGCGGTCGCCGGTGCTTTCGAGGAACAGCATTTCGGATCGTTCTCGGTCTATTCGGACGAGCCCGAGCTGATCTATCTCGATGGCAGCATCGAACTGGGCGCCGCCGACGATTTCATGCGGGCCCGCCGCGCCGCACCCGAAGCGTCGACGCTGGTGCTGGCAAGTGATGGCGGACATGTCGATGAGGCCGAAGCCATCGCCCGGCAAGTCCGCGGACTCGGCCTCGCCACCTATGTGCCGTTGCAGAGCGGGTGCTACTCGGCCTGCGCCTACATCTTCTTTGCCGGCGTCGACCGCCGCGCCACCGGGCAGCTCGGTGTGCATCAGGTGAGCGATCCCGGCTTCACCGCGCTGTCGTTGCAGCGTGATCTCGCCGATCTGCTCGACCTGCTGTTCGAGTTCGATGTCGACACGCGCATCGCCACCGCCATGCTGCGCACACCGCCCGAAGCGCTCTACGTCCTCGACGGCAGGGAGATCGCGCAGCTGGGCGTGGATGTCGACGGTGCGCGGAGCCTCGACTGGCTGGACGAGCGTTTCGGCTATCCGTTCAGCAAATGGAGCGGCGATGCGGCAGATGCGTGCCAGGCGATTACGGCCTGGAGCGGCGGCTATGAGGTTTGCGTTCCGGCTGCATGGATTCCGACATCGCCCGAGCCGGGAGAGACCTACTACTATCAGGACGCCGAGCATCGGATGGGCCTCTTGATCCGCGACGAGCCGGGCGACTGGACGCGCGACGAGCTGCGCGACATCGTGCTCGATGCCGCCGCCGCGCAGAGTGGCGATGGCGCGCTGCAGGAGCTGCAATGGCCGGTCGCCGGCGGCACTTTCGACCTGATGATCTATCCCGGGCTGCGCAATGGCTCGGAAGTACTCTACCAGCACTTCTATCGCGTGCTTCCCGAAGGCGGCGGCCTCCAGGTGCTGGTCTATTCGGCGGCCGGCCAGGCGTGGCAGGCGAGTTCGCTCGCCGCGCAGCTCTTCTCGCATCTGCGCATCGACGATGCCGACCCCGCTCCCGCGGCGCCGCGCATCCGAATGCGCGACGACAGGCGCTCCGGCACGCATCCGCGCGAGGTCGAAAGCGCCGCGAGGTGACGTCGATCGCTCGGCAAAAGAGCCGGGTCGATAGAACTTCGTTGCAGTTCGCTCCGACGGCCCCCGCGGTCTCTACACGGCAATCAGGCCGTCGAAATGCTCGGCCAGCTTGGGCACTGGGATATTGGTGAGGTCCTTGGGCATCTCGGCGAGGATCGTTTCCTTCACCTGGTTGCTGAGAGCAGGGCGAATGTCTCCCAGCGCGGCAGGCGCGGCCGCGATCACCAGCCGGTCGAACTTGCCCTCCTGTTGCTTCTCGTTGAGCATGTCGGCGAGCTTTTCGACGAAGCGGCGCTCGCGCACCGCCACCGGATCGGAGGAATACTCCATGCTCGAGCGCGCGCCGGGGCCGGCCGAGGCGAAGCTGCGGCCGGGCTTGTCCGCCATGATCTCCTGCGCCTTGAGCGGTTCCTGCTCGAAGTTCAGCTCCTTGAGCGCCCTCAGGCCCTTGCCGGGGCCGTCATGCTCGAAAATCTTCGCCTGGTTCCCATCGGCGATGACGATCCAGGTGACTTTGGCTTTCATGGCGGATTCTCCTCTAATGCAGGGGAAGAACGCGCATCCCGCCGATTGGTTGGCCCATCACAGTTCGTGAGCATCCAAATCAAAAAGAATGATTGGCGCGCCACCGTACGGGCTTGCTAGAAGCGCCGCATTGAGGACCGTGGCTCCCGCCGCGGCGTAGATGTCTTGGCCATTCCCGAAACCACCATCGACGACAAGGCAGCGGCGCGCGATGCGCAGTCCGGCCTGATCGTCGGCCTTGTCTGCTACCTGCTCTGGGGCTTCCTGCCCCTGCTGTTCCACGCCCTGCAGGATGTGGGTGCGGTCACCATCGTGGCCGACCGCACTATCGCGTCGCTGTTCGTCGTGGGCGCTATCCTGCTGCTGCGCAATCGCATGTCGGAGGTGGCAGCGGCGCTGCGCGATCCGCAAACGCTGCGCAGCATGGTCATCTCGTCCGTGCTGCTCGCGGCCAACTGGCTCATCTTCGTGTGGGCGGTCGAGCAGAACCAGGTGCTCGAGGCGAGCTTCGGCTATTTCATCAATCCGCTGGTCAATGTCGCCATCGGCATGGTGCTGCTGGGCGAGCGGCAGAACCCCTGGCAGTGGACCGCGATCGGTGTCGCGATCCTCGCCATCGTCATCCAGGCCGTCGGCGTCGGCCGCTTCCCATGGATCGCCGTCAGCCTCGCGCTGACCTTCGGGTTCTATGGCTACTTCCGCAAGACCGCCAAGGTCGGTTCGGCCTCGGGGCTGTTCGTCGAAACGCTGATCCTGACACCGCTCGCCATCGCCTATCTGGCCTACACCTTCATCCGCGATGGCGGGGTTGGCCTCCATGCCGATCCGTACCACTTCTTCCTCCTGCTGCTCACCGGTCCCGCCACCGCCGCGCCGCTCCTGATGTTTGCCTATGCCGTGCAGCGGCTCAGGCTCACCACCATCGGCATGCTGCAATATCTGAGCCCATCCATTGCCTTCCTCCTCGCCATCACCGCCTTCGGCGAACCGATCAATCCCGTCCGGCTATTGAGCTTCGGCCTGATCTGGCTGTCGCTCGCCATCTATAGCGCCGACTCCTTTATGCGGCGGGGCAGGGCGGCGTAATGGCCGAGTACCTGCCGGCACGGACGATCGAGGCCATGGTCAAGGGCGTCTACTGGGCGCCGCGCGACACCTTCGTGTCCGAGCCGCTCGACGTGCTCAACCTCACCTACGACGGCATTCCCGGCGACCGCCATGCCGGCCTCTACCGCAAGAGCGGCCCACGCGAACCCTGGTATCCGCGCGGCACGCCGATGCGCAACGAGCGCCAACTCTCGATCCTCTCCGCCGAGGAGAATGCCGAGGTCGCCGCGGCGCTTGCCATCGACGAGCTCCGGCCGGAATGGATCGGCGGCAACATCCTGTTGAGCGGCGTTCCACAGTTGAGCCAGTTGCCGCCGCGCACGCTGCTCATGTTCCCTTCGGGCGCCACCGTGCGCATCGATGGCGACAACGGCCCGTGCAAGAAGTCCGGCGCCGCCATCGCCGCCAATGTCCCCGGCCGTCCCGACCTCGAACTCGGCTTCGTCAAGGCCGCCAAACACAAGCGTGGCCTCCTCGGCTGGGTCGAGCGCGAGGGCGAGGTCCGCCCCGGCGACGTGGTCAGGCTCCGCGTCTGGGAGCAGTCGCTCTACACTGCGTGAGTCCTGCGGATCACCGCCGCGATCTCCTCAAACAGCGCCGCGAATGGCGTCGCCTCGCGCCAAACGAGCGACAGCATGCGTCCCGCGCCCGGGGAGGCGAGCCGGTGGATGGCGATGCGGTCGCCGGCCGTCTCTTTACGCAGCGCGATTTCGGGCAGCAGCGTGATGCCCTGGCCGTTGGCGACGAACTCGACAATTGTCGATAGCGACGTGGCGGCGAAGGTCCTGGTGCGGTCGGCGGTCAGCCCGCAGGCCGCCAGCGCCTGGTCGCGGAAGCAGTGGCCCTCGTCGAGCAGCAGCATGCGGCTCGTATCGACCGCCGCCAGCGCCACCGGCTCGCGGTCGCCATCGCCGGCCGGGGTCGCCAGCACGAAATCGTCCTCGAACAGCGCCGCGGTCGTCAGTTTCGGTCCGCCGGCCGGTGGCGTTGTCGCGATCAAAGCGAGGTCGAGCGAGCCGTCGGTGAGCCCGTCGAGCAATTGTTCGGTGCGGCTCTCTGACACCGCGAAGGCGACGCCCGGCATCTGCGCGGTCAGCGCCGGGAACAGGTGCGGCAGCAGGTAGGGCGCCACCGTGGGGATGATGCCGAAGCGCACCGGGCGGTTGGGACGCCCGGCATGCGTATCGATCAGCGTCGCCACGCGCTCGGCGCTGTCGAGCACCTCTTGCGCCAGATCAATGAACTGCTGGCCGAAAGGCGTCAGTCTGACGCCGCCGCTGAGGCGATCAAAGAGCGCGGTGCCGCACTGCGCCTCGAGCGCCGCGATCTGCTGGCTCAGCGCCGGCTGGGTCACGGCGCAGGCCTCGGCGGCGCGGCCGAAATGCCCGGTCCGGGCCACGGCCGCGGCGTATTGGAGCTGGCGCAGGGTGGGAGATGGCATAAGTCACAATTATCATATCGAGTAGCGCAATCAATTGGCCTTATCGGCGTGGCCGGGCGATACCGGCGCAAAAGCCAGACTCAGGGAGCATTCGCATGACCGACACCGGGCAACCCATCACCACCGAAACGTCGAAAACCGACGTCCTCAATCCGGCGCCGCGCTCGCGCGGCCGCAGCAACCGCGACTGGTGGCCCAACCAGCTCAATATCTCGGTGCTGCACCAGAACACGGCCGAGTCCGACCCGAACGGGGAGGGTTTCGATTACGTCAAGGCGTTCGAGGCGCTCGACCTTGACGCCGTCATCGCCGATCTCAAGGCGCTCATGACCGACAGCCAGGACTGGTGGCCGGCCGATTACGGCCATTACGGCCCGTTCTTCATCCGCATGGCGTGGCACGCGGCGGGGACCTACCGCGCCGGCGACGGGCGGGGCGGCGGCGGCCGCGGCCAGCAGCGCTTCGCGCCGCTCAATTCCTGGCCCGACAACGGCAATCTCGATAAGGCGCGCCGGCTGCTCTGGCCGGTCAAGCAGAAGTATGGCCGCAGCCTGTCCTGGGCCGACCTGCTGATCCTCACCGGCAATGTCGCGCTCGAATCGATGGGCTTCAAAACCTTCGGCTTCGGCGGCGGCCGCGCCGACACCTGGGAGCCCGAGCAGCAGGTCAATTGGGGCGCCGAGGACACCTGGCTCGGCGACCGGCGCTACAGCGGCGACCGCCAGCTCGCGGGCAATCTGGGCGCGGTGCAGATGGGCCTCATCTACGTCAACCCGGAGGGCCCCAACGGCGTCCCCGATCCGCTGCTTGCGGCGCGCGACATCCGCGAAACCTTCCGCCGCATGGCCATGAACGATGAGGAGACCGTCGCGCTCATCGCCGGCGGCCATACCTTCGGCAAGACCCATGGCGCGGGTCCGGCGACGCATGTCGGCCGCGAGCCCGAGGCGGCGCCGATCGAGGCGCAGGGCCTGGGCTGGGCGTCGACCTTCGAGTCCGGCATGGCCGGGCACGCGATCACCTCGGGCCTCGAAGTGGTGTGGACGGCAACGCCCACCAAATGGAGCCACGACTTCTTCAAGACGCTGTTCGCCTATGAGTGGGAGCTGACCAAGTCGCCCGCCGGGGCGCATCAGTGGCAAGCGAAAAACGCGCCGGCCTACCAGCCGGACCCGTTCGACGCCAACAAGAAGCGCGTTCCAACGATGCTCACCACCGATCTGTCGCTGCGCTTCGACCCGGCCTATGAGAAGGTCTCGCGCGGCTTCCTCGAGCACCCTGAAACCTTCGAGGACGCCTTCGCCCGCGCCTGGTTCAAGCTCACCCATCGCGACATGGGGCCGCGCGTGCTCTATCGCGGCAAGCTCGTGCCCAAGGAGACGCTGATCTGGCAGGACCCGATCCCGGCCCAGCAGGGACCGGTGATCGACGACGCCGACATCGCCACGCTCAAGGAGGCGATCCTCGCTTCGGGCCTCAGCGTTGCCGACCTCGCGTCGGCGGCCTGGGCCTCGGCCTCGACCTTCCGCTCGTCCGACAAGCGCGGCGGCGCCAATGGCGGCCGTATCCGCCTTGCGCCGCAGAAGGACTGGGAGGTCAACCGCCCGGCCGAACTGGCGCGCGTCCTCGACACGCTCGAGCGCATCCGCGCGGCTTTCGGCAAGCCCGTCTCGATCGCCGACCTCGTCGTCCTCGGCGGTACGGCGGCCGTCGAGAAGGCGGCGCGCGACGCGGGCGTCGATGTCGCCGTCGGTTTCACGCCGGGCCGCACCGATGCGTCGCAGGACGAGACCGAGGTCGAGTCCTTCGCCTGGCTCGAACCGCGCGCCGATGGCTTCCGCAACTCTGTGCGCAATCCCATCATGTCGGTCGAGGAGCATCTGGTCGACCGGGCCCAGCTCCTGTCGCTGTCGGCACCGGAGATGACGGTGCTGGTGGGCGGGTTGCGTACGCTCGAAGTGGGCAAGCCCGAACACGGCGTGCTCACCGCCAGTCCGGGCACGCTCAGCAACGACTTCTTCGTCAACCTGCTCGACATGGGCACCAAATGGACCGGCGTCGATGGCCATGAGGGCGTGTTCGAGGGCCGCGACCGCAAGACCGGCGAGGTCAAGTGGACCGCGACCCGGGCCGACCTGATCTTCGGCTCGCACTCGCAGCTCCGCGCCCTTGCCGAGGTCTATGCCAGCGCCGATGCGCGCGACACATTCGTGCGCGATTTTGCCGCCGCCTGGACCAAGGTGATGGAGCTCGATCGCTTCGACCTCCGCTGAGCGTCGTTAACCTCTCGCTCATCCGCGGCCCGCTTCCCTCACCGGAGGCGGGCCGTTTCCTTACGTCGATCGGCGCAATTTGACTCAATTGCCCGCGCTGCCTTTCAGCCGCCGCACTTTCGCCCGGTGCACTGTTGCGTCCCATGCGGGGCAGAAGCCCGGGGAGTGCAAATGTCTGAAGAAATGCAAGACGGCGGTCAGCGGGCGTTCTCGACCTTCCGTGTGCTCAACGGGGACTCCAACATCCTCGAGCGCGACCAGTTGTTCCGCAACATGGCGCAGCTCTATTCCTATGTCTCGGACCGCTGCGACGACGAGCAGGTCGCCCAGTATGACGAAGTCCTCTGCCAGTTGGCCGAGCTCGTCGAGGTCGAGGCGCGCAGCCATGTCGCCAAGCTGCTGGCGCCGCTCGATCGGGCACCCGGCAATGTGGTGAGCAAGCTCGCCAATGACGACATCGAAGTCGCCGCGCCGCTGCTCGAGTTCTCCAATGTGCTCAGCGACGACGATCTCATCGACATCGTCGCCAACCAGTCCGAAGCGCATCGCATCGCCATCGCCGGCCGGAACAGCGTTCCAGAGCGTGTCGGCGATGCCATCGTCGACCATGGCGGCGCCGCCTCGGTCGGCCGCCTCGTCCAGAACAACCAGGCCGAGCTCGGCAAGCAGACGCTGCATAAGCTCGTCGCCCGCGCCTCGGGCGACATGACCCTCGCCACCAGTCTGCGCGGCCGCACCGACATCGACTGGAACACGCTGCGCGGCGAAATCGGCGCGGCCGGCCAGAAGGTGCTCGACACCATCGGCGCCCGCATGCGTCCGCTCGACCCGGTCACCGCCGACAAGGTCAACCAGGTCGTCTACAACCGCATGCGCAATCGCGCTGGCTTCTCCGCCCAGGAGTGGAAGGTCGCCTACAACCAGGTCAAGGCGCTCAGCGACCGCCGCCAGCTCGACGAGCGCGCGCTCATCCGCTTCGCCCGCTTCGGCTACGGCCATCACTCGGCGGCGGCGCTCACGGTGATGCTCAATGTGTCGCCCGAAGTGTTCGTCAAATGGCTCGCCATGCAGGACTATGTCGCGACCACTGTCGCGGTGCGTGCCCTCGACCTCAAGCCCGAACTGTTCGAGGCGCTGATCGCCACGATGCCCTGGCGTGACCTTCCCACCGACGCCGACAAGGTCAATGTGCGCAAGCGCTACGAAGCCCTCAGCCAGGAAGAAGCGTCCGGCATCTTCGAGCTGTGGCGCAGCCATGCCTTCCGCCGCAAGGCAGCGGGCGCCGAACGCGTCGCCTGATTCACCACTGTTCGACCTCCACCTCCGGCGGCAGCAATGCCGCCGGTTTTCTTTGTGTGAGGGAACGGCGCGTTACGCCCTAGTCGGGGAGCGGAAGCCAGGAGCCCAGGGGGATCTCATACACCGGTCCGGGCGCAGGCGGATCGTTGGTGTCATCGTTGTGTCCCGGATCGCCGACATTGGCCGGCATGCCCGGGCGTCCATCGGGCTTTCTCGGGCCGCACCCCGCCACGGGCTTGACGCTCTTGCCGCCAGCGCCTGGCGTGCCGGGTGAGCCACCTCGTCCGCCGTCGCCGTCCTCGCCCGCCAGGTTGTCGATCTTGAAGTCGAGGGCAGCGCGAATGAAGTCCTGCGGGCCGACGATGTAGACGTCCCCGCCAGGCGCCGCCGGCCTCCCCGCGCCACCGTGGCCACCGGGGCCGGCGTTGCCACCATCCTGACCGGGGACGGGCTGCACGTCGCAGACGACGGAACTGCCACCATCCTCGAGGTGGTTGCGACCAGGCGTTCCATCGCGCCCCTTCTCGCCGTCACCGCCCCGTCCGCCATCGCCACCCCGGCCGCCATTGGCCCCCCTCGACACGATGTTGAGCGGTGGGCTGGACCCGCCCGGCGGGACGCCGTAGCCCACGCGGCCCGCCAGCAGGATGAGCGGAGGCTGTCTGCGGCCGGGCGCGCCGACGCCACCTTCCGCGCCCGCCTCGCCGTCCAGCGTCTCCACACGGTCGATTCCATGCCGGCCGTCCGGTCCAGCGGGGCCGTCTATTGCCGGCGATGTGGGCACCGTCACGAGGCTCGTCGCCGTGCCGTCGTGGAAATAGATCTCCCTGGCCACGATGGCGACGAACGGGCTGTCCGCCCGTCCGATCCTGAGCGAGCTCAGCCGGTAGAAGACCAGGTGCTCCACGTTCAAGATATCCGACGGCCAGACGGTATCGTCCCGCACGTCAAATCTTGTTCCGACACTCGCAGCGTTGATTGCGGCCCGGATATTTGCGTCGATGAACTCGATGGTTTTCTCAATCATTTGTATCCCCACTTGCAATCTAAGTATGTGCGGTCTCCCCGCCTCCGAAGGATACTGCCGACGTCGCGCTATTACATCTGTGTTGTTTGGCTCCGCGTATCTCGAAAAGCGCAGTTCGTCATCGCCGCGCAGGTAGGGACCCAGCTCTCACCACCCACCACCTCTCGTCCGTCATGGCCGGGCGAAGACCCGGGGATGACGATTGATGGGCCGAACGCCAGCGCGCACCATCGCGCCCCACCCCACCGGCTGTCATCCCCGCGAAGGCGGGGACCCAGCTCTCACCTTGCGCCAGCGGACGAATGGGTCCCAGCTTTCGCTGGATGACAGCGGGGGTGGGACGGCATTGTGGATAGAATGACAACCTGCGGATGCGTCGCACCCTGTGCAAAACCACCTCAGTTTGACTCGCGGAGTCCCCAGCATTCTCAGGCCTCACACCCCGATTTCGGCCCAACTTACGCACGGTCCCTGGCACCGGGCGTATACTCCTCCCCACTGCACCCTCATCGAGCGACTCGAGACGAACGGGCGGGGGCGCGGGGCCGGGTGGTGCGGGGGTCGCCTCGCACCCGGCGGGACAGAGCGGATCGTGCGGGCAGCTTCCTGCGCCCGGGGTCCGGCGCAGATGATGGTCATGATCGACCATCATCGCGGAGCGGGTAGGCGGATCGTCGCCCCATCCCTCCAGAGCGGCGCCGCGCCAGCACTCAAGGCAGCCACCTCTCCCCTCTGACCGTCCGAGCGCCCGGATCGCGAGGCGGGACCGAAGGTCCCTTACTTCGCCGGACTACCCGGCTGGACCCACGGTCCCGCCTCGCCGCTCCCTTGCCCACAGGGCGAAGGAGCACCCCCCAAACCCGGGAGCCGCACGGCCGCCCGGCGGGCGCGCTCGTCCGAAACCCTTTGCATTGCAAGGGATATAAAGATATCTTTATATGAATGGAGGCCGATTTGGCGGATGCGGCAACATTGGTGGGCGCGCTCAGGGCGGCGGGGGAAACGACCCGGCTGCGCCTGCTCGCACTCCTTGCCGAAGGCGAGCACACGGTCAAGGACCTGACCGAAATCCTCGGCCAGAGCCAGCCGCGCGTCTCCCGCCACCTCAAGCTCCTCGCCGATGCCGGGCTCGTCACCCGCAATGCCGAAGGTGCCTGGGCCTATTACCGTCTCGCCGACACCGATACCGCGGCCGATCTGGGGCGCTGGCTGGTGGCGCGGCTTGACGGCGACGATCCCGGCCGGCAGCGCGACCGCGTCCAGCTCGAAGCCATCCGCGCCGCGCAACAGGCGCAGGCCGCCGCCTATTTCGCCAAGGTCGCCGACCGCTGGGACGAACTGCGCCAGCTCCACGTGCCCGAGGAGGCCGTCGAGGCCGCCATTGTCGCGGCGCTCGAGGGCAGGGTGGTCGATCTGCTGATCGATCTGGGCACCGGCACCGGCCGCATGCTCGAGCTGCTCGCGGGGCACTATCGGCGCGGCATCGGCATCGATGCGAGCCGCGAGATGATCGCGGTGGCCCGGGCCAGGCTCACCGCCGCCAATATCGGCCATGCGCAGGTGCGCCTCGGCGACATCGCCGATCTCGACGGCACCGCCGGCCGCGCCGACCTCATCGTCATCCACCAGGTGCTGCACTATTTCAACGATCCCGGCCGCGCCATCGCGCAGGCCCGCCGCGCGCTCAAGCCGGGCGGCGAAATGCTGGTGGTCGACTTCGCGCCGCACGAGCTCGAATTCCTGCGCGCCGAGCACGCGCATCGCCGCCTCGGGCTCAGCGAGGCCCACATGCAGGGCTGGGCGCGCGGCGCCGGGCTGGACGTCAGGCAACTCACCACCTTCCCACCGACCACCGCCGGAGGCCTCACCGTGTGTCTCTGGCGCCTTCAAGACGAACAGGATTCCAGATGAACGTGCCGAGCGATCTCCGTGCCAGCCGCCAGTTCGGCGACAGCCGCCCACCGCACCAGGTGTCGTTCGAGTTCTTCCCGCCTAAGACGGATGCGATGGAGGAGCGCTTCTGGGACTCGGTCACCAAGCTGGCGCCGCTCAATCCGCGCTTCGTCTCGGTCACCTATGGTGCCGGTGGCACGACGCGCGAGCGCACGCTGCGCATGGTGAGCCAGATCCAGTCGCAGACCGGCGTGAACGCCGCGGCGCACCTCACCTGCGTGGGTGCCTCCAAAGCCGAGGTCGATGCTGTCGTCCGCGGCTACAAGGAGGCGGGCATCAGCCGCATTGTCGCGGTGCGCGGCGATCCGCCTGAAGGCGTGGGCAAGCCCTTCGTGCCGCATCCGGAGGGCTACAGATCGGCCGCCGAGCTGGTCGAGGGCATCCGCCGTATCGGCGACTTCGACATCTCGGTCTCGGCCTATCCGGAAAAGCATCCGCAGGCGCCGAGCTGGGACGTCGAGATCGACAATCTCAAGCGCAAGTTCGGCCTCGGCGCGACCCGCGCCATCACCCAGATGTTCTTCGAGAACGCCGACTATTTCCGCTTCGTCGAGCGGGCGCAGAAGGCCGGTATCACGCAGTCCATCGTGCCGGGCATCCAGCCGATCCATTCGTTCAAGCAGATTTCGGGTTTCGCCTCGCGCTGCGGCGCGTCGATCCCGCACTGGCTCGCCGAACGGTTCGACGGCCTCGACGACGATCCCGAGACGCATGCGCTGGTGGCCTCCGCCGTTGCTGCCGAGCAGGTCCTGGAACTCGTCGACGAGGGCATCACCGAGTTCCACTTCTATACGCTCAACCGCTCCAATCTCGTGCTGGCGCTGGCGCGGCTGCTGGGAGTGCGGCCGGATTGAGGCAACACCGTTCAGGTGAGGTTCATTGTGTCGCGCCCATCCTGAACGTTGGCTTCACAGTGTGGCCATGTTTTTCGCCTCCAAGGCGCCCTTGGCGCGGGGCGAATGAGTGAGCGGAACGCAGCACATGAGACTCAATTCGAAAGTGACCTGGGGCCTCGCATGGACGGGCCTCGCGGTGGTTCTGGCCGTCCCCTCGGCCGACTACATCACCGGCCGCCTCGGCGGCGGCGGTGACAAGGCTGCCGTTCTCACTTCCGACATCGACCCGGTCAAGGCGGCGACGACCACGACCGTCACCACGGTCAAGACCAAGAACGGCATCTCCATTGTGCCCGCCGGCAGCACGCCGCCGGCTGCCGATCCGGTCGAGAAGGCGTTGAACAGCGGCAAGAAGCTGCCCAACTACATTTCGGACGGCGACAAGCCGGCCGAGAAGCCGACGCAGGTCGCCTCGCTGCCCGAGCCCGTCGCCGCGCCGACACCGTTCCCTGCCTGGGCCCGTCCCAAGGTCACGGCTCCAGCGATTCCCGCCATCACCACCCCGACGCCGACCGTCACGGCCACGACCTCGCCCGAGCCGGTCGTCATCGTCGACGACAAGACGCTCACCGGGTCGATCGCCGTGCCCGACACGACCGGGCCGCTGCCGCCGGCGCCCATCGTCGATGATTCGGAGAACTGGGACACCGAGAGCCTCCGGCAGTATCTCGAACGCCGGGGCATTCTCGAGGGCGGCGACGAGCGCAGCAGCGCCACCGTCACGCAGCGCTCCAACACTTACGATCCCAACGGATTCTACCTCAACGAGGGCCCCAACAGCGACCGGACGACGCGCGAAACGCGCCGCCAGCGCCTGCAGCGGCTGTTCGAGGAGAGCGGCGACGATCCGGACAGCTTCACCCTGTTTTGACCTGCCCGAGCGGCCCGACTATGGTCCGCGCCGAAACGGAGCGGGGGCCATGCCGTCGGTTTGGCAGCGTCTTGCTGACATCGTTGGGTCTGTAAGCGACCGCACCGGCGTGGCGGGCTCGCTCGCCAATCTGCTCGACCCCGACAACTGGCTTCCGGGCGGCCGTGACGCGGCCTTTACGCTGGCCCTCATTGCGCTCTCGGCCAAGATGGCGGTCGCCGACGGCGTCGCCACGGCGTCCGAGAGCCGCGCCTTCAAGCGCACCGTCGAGATCCCGCCCGCGATCGAGCAGCAGGTCGACAGGGTGTTCGAGCTCGCCAAGCAGGACGTCGCCGGCTACGAGGCCTATGCCCGCAAGATCGGCCGCTTCTTCGCGCGCGAGCCCGACACTCTCGAGCACGTCCTCGACGGCCTGTTCTACATCGCCTCGGCGGACGGCATGGTGCATGAGGCCGAGCTCGACTATCTCAAATCGGTCAGCGACATCTTCGGCTTCGATGAGGCGCGGTTCGAGCAGATCGCCAGCCAGCACGTCTACCTCGACCAGGGCATCGATCCCTATGTCGTGCTCGGCCTCGCGCCGGGCGCTGATCGCGACGAGGTCAAGCGCGTCTATCGCCTGCTGGTGGCCGAGCACCACCCCGACCGGCTGATCGCCAAGGGCGTGCCGGAGGAGCTGATCGACGTCGCGACCGCGCGCATGCAGGCGATCAACCACGCCTACAGTCAGATCATCAAACTGCCGCCGCCCCGGCCGGCTGCGACTTGACGGGCGAGGAAATCGACCGCACATAGCGCCGGCCAGTCGGCCGGATGGCCGCGCGCAAGCGAGGAAAGTCCGGGCTCCATCGAAATACGGTGACGGCTAACAGCCGCCGGGGGCGACCCCAGGGAAAGTGCAACAGAGAGCAGACCGCCCGTCTTTGACGGGTAAGGGTGAAAGGGTGCGGTAAGAGCGCACCGCGGCTCCGGCAACGGCGCCGGCATTGCAAACCCCACCGGGAGCAAGACCAAATAGGGGTGACGTGGCGCAAGCCAGGCCGGTTTTCGAGGCCAGTCGCCCGGGTTGGTTGCTCAAGGTCCGTGGCAACACGGCTCTCAGAGGAATGGCCATCACGTCGGCGCAAGCCGGCCCTACAGAACCCGGCTTACAGGCCGACTGGCGCCTTCCTCCCGCTGCGTTTGCTTAATGGAATCTCAACCGGGCTCGGACAAAGTTACCGGATGATTGCGTACCGGCCCGTCTTGGGCCGGCTGGGAGTTGCTGCGGGGAATGGCCAAGCCGGACGCGAGCGAGCAGAGCGTGCCGCATGTGCCGGTGCTCATGGCCGAAGTGCTGGAGGCGCTCGCCCCGCTGCCGGGTAGTCACATCGTCGATGGCACCTTCGGCGCCGGTGGCTACTCGCGAGCGCTGCTCGAAGCCGGCGCGTCCGTTACTGCCATCGACCGCGACCCCAATGTGAAGCCCTTCGCCGACGCGCTGTCGGCGCGATTTCCGAGTCGCTTCAACTTCGTAGCCGGCGCCTTTGCCGAACTGGATCAATTGGTGAGCGCGCCTGTCGACGGCGTCGTGCTCGATATCGGCGTGTCCTCGATGCAGCTCGACGAGGCCGATCGCGGCTTTTCGTTCATGCGCGACGGCCCGCTGGACATGCGTATGGCTGGCGAGGGGGACACCGCCGCCGACCTCGTCAACGGTCTAGCGGAAGCGGACCTCGCCGACCTGCTGTTTGCCTATGGCGAGGAGCGCAAGTCGCGCCGCATCGCCCATTCGATCGTCGCCGCGCGTGCCGCCCATCCGATTGCCACGACGGCGGAGTTGGCTCGCCTGATCGAGAAGTCCATCGGCCGCAAGCCCGGCGACGCGCATCCGGCGACACGCAGCTTCCAGGCCCTGCGCATCGCCGTGAACGACGAGTTCGGACAATTGGTCGAAGGGCTGTTCGCCAGCGAGCGCCTTCTCGTAGAGGGCGGGCGGCTCGCCGTCGTGACCTTCCATTCGCTAGAGGACCGCATCGTCAAGCGCTTCCTCGACCCGGACAAGGGTGGCCCGGCACAGTCGCGTCACCTGCCGCAGGCTGTCGCGGAAGACCGGCGCTGGGTTGGCGTGGCCAAGGCCGTCAAGCCGAGCGCGTCGGAGGTGACCCGCAATCCCAGGGCACGGTCGGCGATCCTGCGCGCCGCGCATCGTTCCGTAGCAGCGGCACGGCCCGCCAACTTTGCCGGCCTCGGCGCGCCACGCTTCAAGGGGGCGGCATGATCCGCACGCTCAACATCATCCTGGTCATCACCAGCATCTGTGCGCTGGTGGGGGTCTACGCCCTCAAATATTCGGTCGAGGAAACGGCGAGCGAGAAGGCGGCAATCCAGCGCCTCATCGAGCGGCAGGAAGCCGACCTGTCTCTGCTCAAGGCGGACTGGGCCTTCCTCAACCAGCCGGCAAGCGTCGGTCCGATCGTCACGCGCCACGTCGCCGAGCTCAACCTGCAGACCCTGGCGCAGGAACAGTTCGGCCGCTTCGATACGCTGCCCATGCGCATGAAGGCTCCCGATTCCGGCGCGCTCGACTCGCTGTTCGAGGCTCTCGATTCCGGCGTCGATCCGATCCAGCAGCTCATCACGGAGGCCGAGTGATGGCGGCTATCACTGAAAGCGGCACGCCGATTGCCATCGACGGCTCGCGCAAGACCCGTCGCAGCCTCACCAAGGCGCGCATCCGCTGGGTCATCGCGGCGCTCATCGTGATCTTCGGCGCGGTGGCCGGTCGCCTCGTCCAGCTGGGCATGGTCGAGCAGGACAACACCATCGAAGGGCAGACGCGCGATCTCATCACCGCGTCGCGCCCCGCGATCCTCGATCGCAACGGCCTCGAGCTTGCCGTCGATATCCGCGTGCCGTCCCTGTTCGCAGAGCCGCGACGCATCATCGACGTCGAGGAGGCGGCGCAGGCCATCCATTCGGTGCTGCCCGACATCAATATTGACTGGCTCCGCCAACGCCTCACCGGCGACAAGGGCTTCGTTTGGATCAAGCGCGAGCTGACGCCCGCGATCCAGGAGCGCATCATGCAGCTCGGCATTCCCGGGCTCGACTTCGTCACCGAGAGCAAGCGCTTCTATCCGGGTGGCACAGAGTCCTCGCATATCCTCGGCGCGGTCAACATCGACAACCAGGGCATTGCCGGCATGGAAAAGGACATGGACGACGAGGGCGTCGCGCTCCTCCAGTCCATCGGCCTCGCTCGCGGCAACGAACTCGAGCCGGTGAACCTGTCGATCGACCTGCGCGTGCAGCATGTCATGCACAATGTGCTGGCCGATGCCCTCACCCGCTACAAGGCGATCGCCGCTGCCGGCGTGATGATGGATGTCCACACGGGCGAAATCCTCGGGCTGGTCTCGCTGCCCGACTTCGACCCTAACAATCCGGTGACGGCGCTCGAAAAGGATCGGTTCAACCGCATCACATCGGGCATCTACGAGCTGGGATCGACCTTCAAGACCGTGACGATGGCGGCCGCACTCGACAGCGGCAAGGTCCGCGTCACCGACAGCTTCGATGCGCGCTTCGGCGTCCGCTTCGGCCGCTTCACCATCGATGACTTCCACGGCAAGCACCGCGTGCTGACCGTGCCGGAAATCTACAAATACTCGTCAAACATCGGAACGATCAAAGTCATGCAGGCGCTGGGCAAGGATGAGTTCCGTGCCTTCCTGACCGAGCTGGGGTTCGACAAGCCAGCGCCCATCGAACTGCCCGAGCGCCGGCAGCCCAAGGTGCCCGAGAAGTTCTCCGAGATCGTCGCCGCCACCGCGAGCTTCGGGCACGGCCTGTCGATCTCGCCGCTGCACATGGTGCGGGCGATCTCGGCCTTCGTGAATGGCGGCGACCTGCCGGTGCCGACGCTCTATCGCACCACGCCCGAAGAGGCCGAGAAGCGCTACCAGCCGGTTGTCTCGGAGGAGACAAGCGAGCGCATTCGCTACCTGATGCGTCTCAATGCCCTCGAAGGTTCGGGGTCGCGCATGAACAAATTCGCCGCCGGCTACCGGGCCGGCGGCAAGACCGGTACCGCCGAAAAGGTCGTGAACGGCCGTTACGATTCGTCCAAGTCGCTGGCCGTGTTCGCGTCGGCTTTCCCGCTCGACAATCCGCGCTACGCGATGGTGATCCTGGTGGACGAGCCCCGCAACGAAAACGAGCAGTCCGGCCGCACGGCGGGTTGGAACGCTGGCGAGGCGACGGGCCGCATTGTACAGCGTGTCGCGCCGATGCTTGGCATCAGCCCCGAATTTGGCGACATCTTGGACCAGAAGCTTGTCCCTGCCGAACTCCGCTAGCGAGGATTCCCCGGTCGTGTCATTCGCACTCGCAGAGCTGCTGGAAGGCGCTGGGGCCGCACTGCCTCGCCTGAAGGTGGAAGGTGTGAACGCCGACAGCCGCGCCATCCGGCCCGGTGAAGTGTTCTTCGCCATTCCCGGCCTCAAGACGCATGGCGATGCCTTCGCGGCACAGGCCAGGGCGAATGGCGCCAAGGCGATGGTGAGCAATCGGCGCCCGAGCGCCGACCCCGGCATCCCCGTGATCGTGGTGGACGACGTCCGCGCTGCCTATGCACGCGCCGCGGCCACGCAATACGCGCCGCCGCCCGAGACCATTGTCGGCGTCACCGGGACCAACGGCAAATCCTCGATCGTGTCCTTCGTGCGCCAGATCTGGTCGGCGTGCGGCCTCAGTGCCGCCAGCGTTGGTACGGTCGGCATCGAGACCGCCAGCGGGCTTATCCCGGGCGAGTTGACGACGCCGGACGCGCTGTCGCTGCACCGCGACCTGGGAAACCTGCGCGCGCGAGGCATCGACCACGTCGCGATGGAAGCGTCGAGCCAGGGACTGGATCAGCGCCGGGTTGATGGTGTCCGGTTTAGCGCCGTCGCCTTCACCAATCTCAGTCGCGACCACCTCGACTACCATGCCGACATGGCCGAGTACCGTGATGCGAAGGTGCGGCTGTTCACGGATCTGATCGCCGAAGGCGGCGCGGCAGTCGTCAATGTCGACGATCCGGAACACGAGGCCTTCATGTTCGCGGCTCTGGCCAGCGGCGCAACGCTGATGACGGTGGGTCGCGAAGGCGCCTGGTTCGAGATCGAGTCCATCGTCAGAGAGGGATACGGGCAGCGGGTCAAGGGTCGCCTCGTGGGCGAGCCCGAGGAGTTTCACCTGCCGCTCACCGGCGCCTTCCAGGCGAGCAACGCTGTGGTCGCCCTCGGGCTCGCGATGGCGACCGGAGCTTCCAAGAAGGGGGCGATCGAGTCGCTTGGCAAGTTGAAGGGCGCGCGGGGCCGCCTTGAGCTCGTTGCCGAGCACAATGGCGCGGCGATCTTCGTCGACTACGCGCACAAGCCGGTGGCGCTCGAGACGGCTCTGACCGCGCTGCGCCCCTACGCGAGCAACCAGCTTCGGGTGGTGTTCGGCGCTGGTGGCGACCGCGACACGGGCAAGCGTCCCATGATGGGCGAGATCGCCGGCCGGCTGGCCGACAAGGCGATCGTGACCGACGATAATCCGCGGACCGAGAATGCCGCAAGCATTCGCGCCGAGATCGTTGCCGCCGTGCCCGGCGCGGACGAGATCGGCGATCGCCGCAAGGCGATCGAGCACGCCGTGAGGTCGCTCGAGCCGGGCGACGTGCTGCTCATTGCGGGCAAGGGTCATGAGGACTATCAGATCGTCGGCACCACCAAGCACCACTTCTCCGACCACGAAGTGGTCGCGGAGACGTTGAAGGACCTCTGATGCAGCCGCTCTGGACTGTCGCCGAAGCCGTCGCCGCAACCGGAGGACGGCCCGAGGGCCTATCCGACGGCCCGCTTTCGTCCGTCTCGATCGACTCGCGTGAAGTCCAGCCCGAGGCGCTCTTCGTCGCCATCAAGGGCGACAGCCTCGATGGTCACGACTTCGTCGCCGCGGCTCTTGCAGCGGGTGCGTCGGCGGCGCTGGTCTCGGAGGCCTGGTACGCGACGCATCGCGGCGAGAAGCTGATCGTCGTGCCCGATCCGCTCAAGGCGTTGGAGGCCCTGGGCCGCGCCGCCCGGGCGCGGAGCAAGGCGCTGATCGTGGCGGTGACCGGCAGTGCCGGCAAAACCACCACCAAGGAGGCCATCCGCACGGTGCTCGCCGGCGCCGGCCAGACGCATTACTCGATCAAGTCGTTCAACAACCATTGGGGCGTGCCGCTGATGCTGGCGCGCCTGCCGCGCGAGGCGCAGTTCGGCGTGTTCGAGATCGGCATGAACCACGCCGGGGAAATCACGCCGTTGGTCAAGCTCGTGCGGCCGCACATCGCAGTCGTCACGACCGTCGCCGCGGCCCACCTCGAATTCTTCCCCTCGATCTCGGATATCGCGAGAGCTAAGGCCGAAATCTTTGAGGGGCTGGAAGACGGCGGCGCGGTGATCCTCAACGCCGACCACGAGTATCTCCACATCCTGTTCGCGCGTGCTCGCGAACTGGGGATCGGGCGCGTCATCACCTATGGTTACGACGATGAAGCGGACTATCGGATCGCGACACCCGAAGTGGCCGGCGCGCGTACCTTTGCGCGGGTCACGCAGGGCGGCGAGCCGTTCGACCTCAACCTCCAGGTCCGCGGTCGCCACATGATCGCCAACGCGACCGCGGCGCTGATCGTCTCGCAGGTGGCGGGGATGGACCGGTACGCCGCGCTGCGCGAACTGGCCGAGTTCGGCGCGGCCGAGGGCAGGGGACAGACGACGCGCGTGGGTCCCTATGACAAGCCGCTGCTGCTGGTCGATGAGAGCTACAACGCCAATGTCGCTTCGATGAACGCGGCAATGGAAGTGTTCGCGATGGTTGCCCCGCCGGGGGGCAAGAAAGTACTGGTGCTGGGCGACATGCTGGAGCTTGGCGAGCAGGGAGCGGAGCTCCACCGCTCCCTCAAGAAGGCGGTGCTTGCCACTGGCGCAACACAGGTTTTTCTCGTCGGCAAAGCTATCGAGCCGTTGGCCGACGATCTTGAAGGCAGCCTTGTGGCGGGCCGCGCCAGGCGCATCGAAGACCTGATGGAACCCATCTTGTCGAGCCTTGCGTTCGGCGATGCTGTTATGATCAAAGGGTCGAAAGGCGTGCGCCTTGCGTCGCTGGTCGCCCAGATCAAGCAGCGCTTTTCGGCAACCGCCTAAAGGGACGGAGACGCGTCGCGTATGCTCTATTTCCTCGGCCAGTTGGGCGAGAGCCTCTCGGCGTTCAACGTCTTCCGCTACATCACATTCCGAACAGCCGGCGCGGTCGTGACCGCGCTGTTCTTCGTCTTCCTGTTCGGGCCAGGCATGATCGCAGCGCTCCGCGTCCGCCAGGGTCGCGGGCAGCCGATCCGCGAGGACGGTCCGCAGAGGCATCTGCTGACCAAAAAGGGCACGCCCACGATGGGTGGGCTGATGATCCTCGCGGGTGCGGTGATTTCGATCCTGCTGTGGTCCAACCTCAGCAACGTCTATGTCTGGGCCGTGCTGTTCGTGACCATCGGCTTCGGCGCTATCGGGCTCTACGACGACTACCTCAAGGTCACCAAGATGTCGCACAAGGGCTTCAGCGGCTGGCAGCGGCTGCTGATCGAAGCCCTGATCGCCCTCATTGCCGGCTATGTCATCGCCTCGGTCACCGACCCGGCGATCGCCAACCAGTTGATGTTCCCCTTCATCAAGGGGTCGGGCGTTCCGCTGTCCTATGCCTTCTACCTGTTCGCGGCCTTCATCATTGTGGGCGCGGGCAACTCGGTGAACTTTACCGACGGCCTCGACGGGCTCGCCATCGTGCCGGTGATGGTCGCGGCAGCCTGCTTCGGGCTGATCGCCTACCTCGTGGGCAACGCCAACTTCGCCGAGTATCTGTTCATCAACAACGTGCCCGGAACCGCCGAGCTCTCGGTCGTCTGCGGGGCGCTGATCGGGGCGGGGCTCGGGTTCCTGTGGTTCAACGCCCCACCGGCGCAGATCTTCATGGGCGACACCGGCTCGCTCGCCCTCGGCGGCGCGCTCGGCACAATCGCTGTTGCGACCAAGCACGAGCTGGTGCTGGCGATCATCGGCGGGCTGTTTGTCCTCGAGACGGTGTCGGTGATCGTCCAGGTACTGTCGTTCAAGCTGACCGGCAAGCGCGTGTTCAAGATGGCCCCCATCCACCACCATTTCGAGATGATGGGATGGACGGAGAGCCAGGTCGTGATCCGGTTCTGGATCATTTCCTTCGTGCTCGCCCTGATCGGGCTCAGCTCGCTCAAGCTGCGCTGACTCGCAAATCGCAACTTTGCTCACTCCTTGCTAACCAAGCGGGCGCTACGATGCGTCCGAGTATGCGTTAGGGAGCCGCCGGGCCGGGCGGCGACAGAGTGATGTTCGCACGGGATCGGAAGACTCCCATCGCCGAATGGTGGTGGACGATCGACAAGCAATTGCTGTCGGCGCTGCTGCTGTTGATGGCGGTGGGCATGCTGCTCAGCTTCGCTGCCAGCCCGCCGGTCGCCGAACGCCTGGGCCTCAGCCCCTGGCACTTCATCATCCGTCACGCGGTGTTCGACCTGCTGGCGATCCCGGTGCTGATCGGCACGTCGTTCCTGACGCACCGCCAGGCACGGATCGTCGCGCTGATCGTGCTGTTCGGCAGCATCGTGCTGCTCTGGCTCACGCTGCGGCTGGGCGTCGAGGTCAAGGGCGCGCGCCGCTGGATTTCGTTTGCCGGCAATACGGTGCAGCCGAGCGAGTTCGTGAAGCCGGCCTTCGCCATCATCGGCGGCTGGCTGTTCTCGGAGGCCATGCAGGGCAGGGGCGTGTTCGCCCGCAGTATGGGCACGCTCCTGATGATCGTGATCGTTGGAGGACTGCTGCTGCAGCCCGATATCGGCCAGACCGCGCTGGTGCTCGCCACCTGGGCAGCGCTGCTGTTCCTTTCAGGCATCTCGTGGTTCTTGATCTTCGGACTCGCTGGCGCGGGCGTCGGTCTGCTGTTCGGCGCCTATTACATGTTCCCGCACTTTGCGAAGCGCATCGACACGTTCCTCAACCCGGAGGGCGGCGGCAACACCTATCAGGTAGACAAGGCGCTCAACTCGCTGCTCGAGGGCGGCTGGTTCGGGCGCGGACCGGGCGAGTCGCTCGCCAAGAAGGTCATCCCCGACGCCCACGCCGACTACGTCTTCTCCGCCGCCGCGGGCGAGTTCGGCATCCTGTTCTGCCTCTGCCTCGTGGCGCTGATCAGCTTCATCGTGCTGCGCGCCCTCGCAGCGGCGCAGCAGCAGCAGTCGCTCTTCGCGCGGCTTGCCGTATCGACCATTGCCATCCAGTTCGGACTGCAATGCGCCATCAACCTCGCAGTGAACCTGAACCTCATTCCACCCAAGGGTATGACACTTCCTTTCGTCAGTTATGGTGGCACGTCGACCATCGCCATCGCGTTCGGCATGGGGCTCATGCTGGCGCTCACGCGGACGCGTCCGGAAGAACGCATGGCCACCGGCATTCCGGCCTACCGCGGCAGCGGCGCGATCGTCCCTGCCGAATGAGTGTGTTCGCGCTGATGGCGGGCGGTACGGGAGGCCACCTCTTCCCGGCGATGGCGCTGGCGCAGGAACTGCGCCGGCGCGGCCACGAAATCCACCTGATGACGGACCATCGCGTCGCCGCCTATGGCGACCAGTTTCCGGCGCAGGAAACCCACATCATCCCGTCGGCGACGCCCTCGGTGCGCAATCCGCTCAAGGTGGCAGGTGCTGCCTTCACCATTGTCGGCGGCATCGCCGCGGCGCGGCGCAGGTTGCGCCGAATTGGGCCGCAGGCGGTTGTCGGCTTTGGCGGCTACCCGATCTTCCCGCCGTTTCTCGCCGCGCGGATGCTCGGCATCCCCGGTATCCTGCACGAGCAGAATGCGGTGATGGGACGCGCCAACCGCGCGCTCGCCGGTCGTGCGAGCCGGATCGCGCTGAGCTTTGCCAGGACCACCCATGCCGAGCAGTTCGCCGGCAAGTCGACGGTCACGGGCAACCCGGTCCGCGACAGGGTCCGTGCCGTGGCCGACACGGCTTATCCGCCCCTCGATGACGCGTCGCCGATCCGCCTTGTCGTCTTCGGCGGCAGCCAGGGCGCACGCGTCTTCTCGGAGTTCATTCCGCCGGCGATCGCGGAACTGCCCGAGCCGATCCGGCAGCGGCTCCGTCTCGTGCAGCAATGCCGGCCCGAGGACATGGAGCGCGTCGCCGAGGCGTATCGACAGGCGCATGTGAACGTCGAGCTGCAGCCATTCTTCACCGATCTGCCCGAGCGCATGGCGACCGCCCATCTGGTGATCGGCCGTTCCGGCGCCTCGACGATCGCCGAACTGACCGTGCTGGGCCGGCCGGCCATCCTGATCCCGCTCCCGGGCGCCTTGGACGCGGACCAGAAGAACAATGCGCTGGTGGTCGAGGCCGCCGGCGGTGGCTGGATTGCGGAGCAGGCCACCATTTCGCCACCTTCGCTCGCCAATCGCTTGGCCTCACTTTTCGGTGATCCGGCGACTCTCCAGGCAGCGGCGGCAGCGGCCAAGTCTCTGGGACAACCATTCGCAGTCGAAAAGCTCGCGGACCTCGTCGAGGACGCGGGCAGAGGGAAGACCATATGAAGATGCCGCGCAACATCGGCCCCGTGCATTTCGTCGGCATCGGGGGCATCGGCATGAGCGGCATCGCCGAGATCCTCCACGACCAGGGCTATAAGGTCCGCGGCTCGGACAGTGCCGAGAACCCCAATGTGCAGCGCCTGCGCAGCATGGGGATAGAGGTCGAGATCGGCCAGCGCGCCGAGAACCTCAAGGACGCGGCCGTTGTGGTGATCTCCTCGGCCATAAAAAGGGGCAATCCGGAACTGGCTGCGGCGCGTGCGCGCGGCCTCCCGGTCGTGCGTCGGGCAGAGATGCTCGCCGAGATCATGCGCTTCAAGAACGCCATTGCAATCGGCGGGACGCACGGCAAGACCACGACGACGACGCTTGTTGCGACCCTGCTCGATGCCGGCGGCGTCGACCCCACCGTAATTAATGGCGGCATCATCAACGCCTATGGCACAAATGCGCGTCTTGGCGGCGGCGACTGGATGGTGGTCGAAGCGGACGAGAGCGACGGAACGTTCGTGAAGCTGCCCGCCGATGTTGCTGTCGTCACTAACGTCGATCCCGAGCATCTCGATCACTACCACGACTTCGACCACGTCAAGCAGGCGTTCCTCAACTTCGTCGAGAATGTGCCGTTCTACGGCTTTGCTGTGATGTGCCTCGACCACCCCGTGGTTCAATCGATGGTTGGCGAAATCCGGGACCGCCGCGTCATCACCTACGGTCGCAACCCGCAGGCCGACGTCCGTCTCGTCGATCTTGAGATCAAGGACGGGCAGAGCCATTTCGCCGTCGAGATTCGCGACCGTATCCGCATGACGCATCTGCGGATCGAGGGGCTGACGCTGCCGATGCCGGGCGAGCACAACGCACTCAACGCAACTGCCGCTATCGCCGTCGCCGACCAGCTCAAGGTGCCGGCCGAGGCGATCCGCAAGGGGCTGCTTGGCTTCTCCGGCGTCAAGCGTCGCTTCACACGCACGGGCGTTGTCGGCGGCATCACCGTCATCGACGATTACGGCCACCATCCCGTCGAGATATCGGCGGTGCTGCGCGCCGCATGTCATCGCCGTGGTGCAGCCGCATCGCTACTCGCGTCTCCACGACCTGTTCGACCAGTTCGCGACCTGCTTAAACGACGCGGACACGGTCATCGTCGCGCCCGTCTACGCCGCCGGTGAACAACCGATCGAGGGCGTCACGCATGAGGAGCTCGTTGCGCGGATCCGGGCGCGCGGGCACCGCGACGCCCGCGTCATCGACCGTCCGGAGGCGCTGGCACCACTGATCGCGAGCCGCGCGGAGGAGGGCGACTATGTCGTCTGCCTTGGTGCCGGCAACATCACCCAATGGGCCGCTGTGCTGCCGGCTGAGATCGGCGCGATCATTGGCAAGGAGCCGGAGCTGCCATGACGACCTGGCCTGATCTGCTCCCGAGCCTCCAGCCATGGGTCAGTGAGGTTCGTGGGCAACTCATCCCGAACCAGTCGCTGGCCGAGATGACGACGCTGCGCGTCGGCGGTCCTGCGCAATTGTTCTTCCGTCCGGTTGACGAAGCCGACCTCGCCTTCTTCCTCAAGAACCTGCCGGCTGAGATCAAGGTCACGGTGGTCGGTCTCGGCTCCAACCTCCTGATCCGCGATGGCGGGCTCGATGGCGTTGTCATCCGGCTCCCGGCGAAGGGTTTCGGCGAGATCGAGATCCTCGATGGTCACCGCGTCCGGGTCGGCACGGCGGTGCCCGACGTCAAGGTCGCGACCGCGGCGGCCGAAGCGGGCATCGATGGACTCTGGTTCTATCGTGGTATTCCCGGTGGTATCGGTGGCGCGCTCTACATGAACGCCGGGTGCTACAAGACCGAGACCATGGACCGCATGGTCGAGCTGCGTGCCATCACGCGGCAGGGCGAGACGGTCACGCTGACCAATGCCGACATGGGCTACCGCTATCGCAAGTCCAACGGCCCACGCGGCGCGGTCTTCGTGTCGGCGACCTATCAGGGTTTCCCCGGCGATCCGGCGACGATCCTCGAGGAGATGCGCACCGTCACTGAGCGACGCGAAGGCACGCAACCGACGCGGGCCAAGACAGCGGGTTCGACCTTCAAGAATCCCGAGGGTCACTCGAGCTGGAGGCTCATCGACGAGGCAGGCGGTCGTGGCTACACGTTCGGCCGCGCCCAGATGTCGGAGATGCACTCCAACTTCCTCATCAACATGGGGGAGGCGGACGCGTTCGAGGTCGAGACTGTCGGCGAGACGATCCGGCAGAAGGTACGCGACAAGCACGGTATCGAGCTGCGCTGGGAGGTGCGTCGTATCGGCCACTTCGTTCCCGGACGCGAAGTGCGCGAATTCATGGACGGCGAACCGTTCACAGGGCAGGTCTAATGAGCAAGCATGTTGCGGTCCTCAAGGGCGGTGTGTCGAATGAGCGGTCGGTGTCGCTCAGCTCCGGAGAGCAGTGCGCCGGCGCGCTGCGCCGCGCCGGTTTCCAGGTGACCGAGGTCGATGTGGGCTTCGATATTGCCGAGCGTCTCCGCGAGCTGAAGCCCGACGTCGTCTTCAATGCGCTGCATGGCAAGTATGGCGAGGATGGCACGATCCAGGGCGTGCTCGAATTCCTGCGCATCCCCTATACG
This sequence comes from Devosia sp. 66-22, assembly GCA_001899065.1. Taxonomy (GTDB): domain Bacteria; phylum Pseudomonadota; class Alphaproteobacteria; order Rhizobiales; family Devosiaceae; genus Devosia_A. The sequence continues at coordinate 150,695 of MKUZ01000018.1, forward strand.
CATTCGGGCGTGCTGGCCTCGGCACTGGCGATGGACAAGCACCAGACCAAGATCATGTTCAAGGCGCTCGGCATTCCGGTCACCGACCATGTGATCGTCAATCGCAGCGAGGTCGCGCGCCAGCACGTGATGGCGCCGCCCTATGTGGTCAAGCCGATCTCGGACGGATCGAGCGTCGGGGTGTTCATCGTCAAGGCCGAACAGAGCCACCCGCCGCAGGAAATTCTGCGCGAGGACTGGAACGCCGGCGAGATGGTGATGGTCGAGCGCTACGTGCCCGGCCGCGACCTGACCTGCGCCGTGATGGGCGACGTGGCGCTGGGGGTCACCGAGATCATCACCGATCTGAGCTTCTACAATTTCGAGGCGAAGTACGCCAAAGGCGGCTCCAGCCACATCCTTCCGGCGCAGATTCAACCGAAAATTTACGACAAAGTGCAGAAGATAGCGCTCAAGGCGCATGCTGCGCTTGGGTGCCGGGGCGTCTCGCGGACTGACTTCCGCTACAACGATCGGGCAGGTGAGGACGGCGAACTCGTCTGCCTCGAGATCAACACCCAGCCAGGTATGACCGAAACTTCTTTGGCTCCCGAGCAGGCCCGCCATGCGGGCCACAGCTTCGAAGAGCTGGTCACCTGGATGGTGGAGGACGCGAGTTGCAACAGGTAGGCGCCAAGGGCTTCGCCAATGCCCAGCTTGTCGACCCGCGCCAACTCCCGGTTCCCATCGCCGATCTCTCGCGCCGCGCGCGCATCAATTTCAGCTACGCCTGGATCCTGCATCGCAAGCTGATGCTGCGGCTAGCAGCCGCCGGCATCGTCGCGGTTGCGATCGTTGGCGCCTATGAAGCGCGCGAGGCCGTCGTTGCCGGCGCGACGAACCTCTATGGCATCGCGCAGGGTGAGTTCGCCCGTGCCGGCTTCGGCATCGACAAGATCAACATCAGCGGCCAGTCGCTGACCAGTGAGAGCACGATCCTTACGGCGCTGGGCCTCCAGGCGGCCACTTCGACCGTGTCGTTCGATGCCGATGCGGCGCTGGCGCGGATCGAGGCGATCCCGTCGGTCAAGTCGGCTGCCATCCGCAAGAAGTATCCGGGCGAGCTCATCGTCACCATCGAGGAGAAGGTGCCGATGGCGCGCTGGCGCATCGGCGATGCGACCTATCTCGTCGATGAGTTTGGCAACGCGGTTGCGCGCGACGACGGCAGCTTCCGCGAACTGCCGCTGGTCGTCGGCGAGGGTGCGGCGGACGATGCCATCGCCATGGTCCGCACGCTCGACCGTTATCCGCAGATCACGCGCGACCTCGCGGCGCTGAGCCGCATCGGCGACCGCCGATGGGACCTGATCTTCTACAGCGGCCTGCGCGTGCAATTGCCCGAGAACGGCGTGGCGCAGGCGCTGCGGCAGCTCGACATGTACCAGGCGACCGACCAGCTTCTCGACCGCGACGTTGCCGTCGTCGACATGCGCGTGCCGGGAATGGTCTCGCTCAAGCTCGGCGACGTTGCGATCAAGGCACGGGCCGACGCGGCCAAGGCGGCCAAGAAGAAGGGCGCGGCGACGCATGTCGTCGATGCCGATTACGAGACACCTGCCGAAAAGGCCGCGGAGGCCAAGCCACAATGATCACCGACTCGATGACCGCGCGCCTTAAGCCCGTGCAGCCAGGGCGCCCATCGCTCATCTCCGTCCTCGATATCGGGTCGACCAAGATCTGCTGCGTCATCGCGCGACTGACGCCGCGTCCCGAGGGCAAGGCGCTAAAGGGGCGTACGCATGTCGCCGAGGTGATCGGCTTCGGCTATGGCGCGTCCGTGGGCATCAAGAGCGGCGTGATCACCGATCTCGATCAGGCCGAGCAGGCCATCCGCACCGTCGTGGGCATGGCCGAGCGTGCGGCCGGGATTACCGTTGAATCGGTCGTGGTCAATGTCACAGCCGGCAGGCTTGGCTCCGAGACGTTCTCGGCGACGGTCGACCTGGGCGGACAAGAAGTCGAGAAGTCGGACATCCAGCGGGTGCTGCGTTCGGTCAATTCGCGCAGCGTGCGGGCCGAACGCTCGATCATCCATGCGCTGCCCATTGGCTACGCCATCGACGGCCAGAAGGGCGTCAAGGATCCACGCGGGCTGGTCGGCGAGAAGCTGTCGGTCGACGTGGCCGTGATGAGCGCCGAGACGCTTGCCATGCGCAACATCGAGCTCGTTCTCAACCGCTGCCATCTGCAGGTCGAGGCGCTCGTTGCCACGCCCTATGCATCGGGCCTGGCTGCGCTTGTCGACGACGAGTCCCATCTGGGCGTCGCCTGCATCGACTTCGGCGGAGCGACCACCACCGTTGCGGTTTTCGCCGATGGCCACCCGGTCTATTGCGACGCACTGGCCATTGGTGGTCACCACCTAACACTCGACATCGCAAGGCAGCTCTCGGTCTCCATTGCCGATGCCGAGCGGCTCAAGACCGTCTATGGCAGTGTGCTGCCGGGGCAGGCCGACGAGCGCGAGATGATCTCGATCGTGCCCGTGGGGGCAGGGGCCGACGAAGCGCCAGGCATGATCCCGCGCTCGCACCTCACGCGCATTCTGCGGCCGCGCGTCGAGGAGATTCTCGTAGCCATCCGCGACCGCATGCAGGCGACCGGCATGATGGACGTCTGCGGGCGCCGTTTCGTGCTTACCGGCGGCGGCTCCGAGCTGACGGGCCTGCCGGAGGTCGCCCGGCGCGTCCTGGCGCGCAATGTGCGCAACGGACGGCCCATGGGAATCGCGGGGCTGCCGGAGATGGCACGCGGCGCAGCGTTCGCAACGATTGCCGGCATGCTGATTTACCCGCAGGTCTGCGCGCAGGAATTCGCCGAGCCGCGCGGGGTCGCCAAGCTCACCGGGACCGACGGGTATTTTGCCCGCGTCGGAAGCTGGCTTCGGGCCAGCTTCTAAAGTTCCACTTTAAGGTAAATCGCTGGTTACTGTGCCCTGTGGCACCGTCGCAATTTGCATCGGCCGTTAACGGATTGGTTCGAATTGTTAGGACGCGGTTAACGAATTGGCGACTACGCTGGCCCTCATACCGCCATTCCATGGGGCCACCATGACCATCAATCTCACCATTCCCGACATTCAGGAATTGAAGCCCCGGATTACCGTTTTCGGTGTCGGCGGCGCCGGCGGCAACGCCGTCAACAACATGATTGCCTCGGGTCTGGACGGCGTGGACTTCGTCTGCGCCAACACCGACGCTCAGGCGCTCGCACTGAGCAAATCTCCCCGCATCATCCAGCTCGGCGTCTCCGTCACCGAAGGGCTTGGCGCTGGATCGCACCCCGAAGTGGGCCGCGCCGCGGCGGAGGAGAGCTTCGACGAGCTTAACGATCACCTCTCGGGCTCGCACATGGTGTTCATCACCGCGGGCATGGGCGGCGGTACCGGCACCGGTGCGGCGCCGGTCATCGCGCGGGCGGCGCGGGAGCAGGGCATCCTCACCGTCGGTGTGGTGACCAAGCCCTTCAGCTTCGAGGGCAACCGCCGCATGCGGCTCGCCGAGGACGGCATCGACGAACTGCACCGGCATGTCGACACGCTGATCGTCATCCCGAACCAGAACCTGTTCCGTGTCGCCAACGAGAAGACGACCTTTGCCGACGCCTTCAAGATGGCCGACCAGGTCCTCTATTCGGGCGTCTCGTGCATCACCGATCTGATGGTCAAGGAAGGCCTCATCAACCTCGACTTCGCCGACGTGCGCGCCGTGATGCGCGGCATGGGCAAGGCGATGACGGGCACCGGCGAAGCCTCGGGCGAGGATCGTGCCCGCCACGCCGCGGAAGCCGCAATCGCCAACCCGCTGCTCGACGACGTGTCGATGCAGGGCGCCCGCGGTCTGCTCATCTCGATCACCGGCGGTCCGGACCTGACCCTCTATGAAGTCGACGAAGCGGCCAGCCGCATCCGCGAGGAAGTGGACCAGGACGCCAACATCATCCTCGGCGCGACCTACGATCCGGAAATGACCGGGACGATTCGCGTTGCGGTCGTCGCCACTGGCACGGACGCCACGATGGTACAGGCGCTCGAGCCGATGAAGTCGAACGCCAACCGGGCCCCGCTGGCCGTGAAGCCGCGCCAGTTTGCGCCGGAACCGGCGCCGCAGCCGGTCGTCCAGACGCAGCAGTTCGAGGCGGATGTCCGCCAGGCCGTCGCCCAGGCGATCACCGAGCCCGAGCCGACCTACGCGACCTATCAGGCCGACGACGGCGTGACGGTTGAGCCCTACATCCCGAGCTCGGGCCTCGACCATATCGAGGAGACCGCCTACGCCCCCGAGCCGCCGGTGCCCAGCGTCTATGTGCCGTCGCGGGCCGAGCGCCCCGAGGGGCAGCAGCGGATGCCGCGAACCGAGGAGCTTCCGGCTGTTGCACGGAAGTCACTCCAGCCGGAAGAACGACACGAGAGCGAGCCGCGGAACGCCCGCGCCCTGTTCAAGCGCCTGGCTTCCAATGTCGGTCTCGGGCTTCGTCCACAGCAGGCTGCACCGGTCGACGAGCCGCATGTCTCCGCTGCCCAGGACGCCGCGGCGCGCAGTGCGATCGAGGCCGGACACCCCCGGAATCTGGGCGTCTCGGGCGCTCATGAGGGGGCGGCGGGCAAGCTCGATCCGCATGGTCGGCAGCTTCCGCACAAGGAGCACATCGAGATTCCGTCCTTCCTTCGCAAGCACGGTTAAGCTAGGGATCAACCCAAGCAATGCAGAACCCGGCGCGCTTCCGCGCCGGTTTCTTTTTGGTTAAGAGTCGCTCGGTAAGGGTCGGAGTAGATATTTTATGCAGAACCTGTCGGCGCGCCAGCGCACCGTAGGCGGTGTGCTTGAGTTCAGCGGATTCGGTGTTCACTCCGCCCTCCCGGTCACCCTGACCATTGAGCCCGCTCCCGTCGACAGCGGGTATCGCATCCAGCGCAAGCTCGAGAACGGCACGATCGTCGGGCCAGTCGCAGTGCATTTCGCGCGCGTCACGCGGACGACCCTGTGCACGACGATCGACCTGGGCGACAGCGTCTCCGTCGCCACCGTCGAGCACGTCATCTCCGCCCTCAGCGGGCTTGGCGTCGACAATGCGCTCATTACCGTCAATGGGCCCGAATGCCCGATCATCGACGGCAGCGCCGCGCCGTTCGTCGAAGGCATCCTCAAGGTCGGCCTCGAAATCCAGGGCAAGTCGCGCCGCTACATCAAGGTCATGCGGCAGGTGCTTGTCCGCAACAATGATGCTTCGGCAGCGCTCGAACCCTACAACGGCCGCCTGCTCGATCTTGAAATCGACTTCGACAGCAAGGTCATCGGCCGCCAGCGGATGATCTTCGACTGGACGCCCCGCAAATACGTCGCCGATGTGTCGCGCGCCCGCACCTTCGGCTTTGTGCGCGATGCCAAGATTCTCCGGCAGGCAGGCTATGCGCTGGGCTCGTCGCTCGACAATTCGATCACCGTCCACGAGGATCGCATCCTCAATCCGGGTGGCCTGCGCTACGACGACGAGTTCGTGCGCCACAAGCTGCTTGACGCCATCGGCGACCTCGCTCTGTGCGGCCTGCCGATCTATGGACGCTTCCGCTCGTACAAGGGCGGCCACGGTCTCAATGCGCTCGTGCTGCAGGGCCTGTTCGCCAGCTCGGCCAACTACGAGATCGTCTATGCCGAGGATTTGCCGCTGGGCTACGACGCGCTGAGCGACATGCCTGATGGCGTCGAGGTGCGGCCCTACCTGCGCTCGGTGGGCTGACAGCCACAGTTTTGATTGAATTGGTGTTTAGGCCGCTCGCCGGTGCTAACATGCTGCAACCACTAGGGCGGGGCGTTTCGTGACAGACACTGGATTCAGGGCCACAGCCGGAAACTTCGTGCGCCTGGCGACGGTGTTGCTGCTTGTCGCGACGGTTTCGGCCTGCTCGATGTTCGGGCCGTCCAAGATCAAGGACGAAGAGATCATCCCGGCTGAGACGCTATACCAGACCGTGCTGTCCGACATGGACAAGCAGCGTTACAACACTGCCATCGAGAACCTCAAGAAGCTCGAACGCCAGCATCCCTACTCGGAGTACAACGAGAAGGCGAAGCTGATGGAGGTCTATGCGAACTATCGCATCGGCAAGTTCGATGAAGCGATCCTGGCGGCCGACCGCTACATGGCGCTGTTCCCGTCGTCCGAGGAGATGCCCTACGTGCTCTTCCTCAAGGGCACGTCCTACTTCGCGCAGATCACCGACATCACCCGCGACCAGCAGCTCTCGCAGGACGCGATCGCGACCTACACGCTGCTGATCGCCAACTATCCCAAGAGCGACTACGCGAAGGACGCTCGCGACAAGATGGTGATCGCCGTCGACCAGCTCGCCGGCAAGGAAATGTCGGTGGGTCGCTACTATGCCGGCAACGGCCAGTACGCGGCGGCCATCAACCGCTTCCGCGTCGTCGTCGACAAGTACCAGACCTCGACGCACATCGAGGAAGCGCTGTTCCGCCTGACCGAGTCGAATCTCGCGCTCGGCCTCACCAACGAGGCGCAGACGGCGGCGGCGGTGCTCGGCCACAACTACCCGTCGAGCTCGTGGTACAAGGACGCCTTGGGGCTGCTGCAGAAGGTCGGCCTGCAGCCCAAGGTCAACAGCGCCAGCCCGCTCGCGGCGTCGCTGCAGGGCTAGTCACAAGGCTCATTCGTTGCTAATTTGTTCTCGATCCGCATGTCGCCGGATTGAGATCATTCAAGCCATGCGGATCCTCCCGTGCTGAGCGCACTGTCCGTCCGGAATATCGTGCTGATCGACCAGCTCGACGTGGGTCTCGACAAGGGGCTGACGGCGCTCACCGGCGAGACCGGCGCAGGCAAGTCGATTCTCCTCGATGCCCTCGGTCTTGCGCTTGGCGGACGCGGCGACGCGTCGCTGGTTCGGCAGGGGCAGGACAGCGGGCAGGTGGTGGCCGTACTGGCGCTGCCGATCGACCACCCCGCCCGCGTGCTGCTGCGCGAAAGCGAAGTTGCCGACGATGCCGAGCTCATCCTCCGCCGCGTGCAGTATGCGGATGGCCGTACCCGCGCCTTCATCAACGATCAGCCGGTCGGCGCCGGCCTGATGCAGGGCGTCGGTGCGACGCTGGTGGAGATCCACGGGCAGCACGACGATCGCGCATTGGTGGACGCCAACACGCACCGCGCTCTGCTGGACGCGTTCGGTGGGCTTGCCGACCAGGTCGCCGAGGTTCGCGATACGCACAAGGGGCTGGTTGAGGCCGACGCCGCGGTGGCGGCGCAGCGCGCGGTGATCGCCGAGGCCGAAGCGCGCGAGGACTATGCGCGGCACGTTGTCGATGAACTTTCCGAGCTGGCACCGGAGGCCGGCGAGGAAGTCGAGCTCGCCGAGCGGCGCCAGACGCTGATGCAGCTCGAGAAGTCCGCCGACGAGGTACGCGACGCCGACGAGATCCTAAGCGGGCCGAACGCCCCGAGCCCGGCGCTCTCCGGCCTCATGCGTCGGTTGATGCGGAAGGCGGACAATGGCGGGAGCATCTTCCAGCCGCTGATCGACGCGCTCGACAACGCTCTCAATGCGCTCGACCAGACGTCGGAGGCGATCGAGCAGATCAAGCGTGCCATGGCTTTCGACCCGGCCGAACTCGAGCGCGTCGAGGGGCGGCTGTTCGCACTGCGTGCGGCGGCCCGCAAGCACCATGTGAGCGCGGACGATCTGACCGAGGTCCTCGCCAAATACCGGGCCGAGATCGCCGCGCTGCAGAGCGGCGAGGCAACGCTGGCCAAGCTCGAGGCCGATGCGGCGGTGGCCGCCGAGGCCTATCGCAAAGCGGCACGCAGACTGAGCGCAGGACGTGGCAAGGCGGCCAGGGCGCTGAGCAAGGCCGTGGAAGCGGAGTTGCCCGACCTCAAGCTCGGTGCGGCCAAATTTATCGTCGACCAGCAGGTGGACGAGGCGCGCGTCGCCGCAAGCGGCCTCGACCTCGTGGCGTTCCAGGTGCAGACAAATCCGGGAACACTGCCCGGGCCGCTGATGAAGGTGGCGTCGGGCGGCGAACTCAGCCGCTTCCTGCTGGCGCTCAAGGTGGTGCTTGCCGATCGCGGTTCGGCGCCGGTGCTGATCTTTGACGAAATCGACACCGGTGTGGGCGGCGCGGTGGCCGACGCCATCGGGCGGCGACTGAAGCGGCTGTCCGAGAAGGTGCAGGTGCTCACCGTGACCCACGCGCCGCAGGTCGCCGCGCGCGCCGATACGCATCTGTTCATCGAGAAGCAGGCACTGGCCAAGGGGACGCTGGTGCGAACCAATGTCCGGCCGCTCGATGGGGAAGGGCGGCGCGAAGAGGTTGCACGGATGCTCGCCGGTGCGCAGATTACCGAGGAGGCCCGCGCGGCCGCCAGTAAGCTGCTATCGGACGTCTCATGAGCGGTGCAGACAAGGAAATCGAGAGTTTCTCGGAGGCTGAAGCGCACGCCGAGATCGATCGGCTGCATGAGCTGCTGAGCGAGGCGGACAGGCTCTACTTCGAGAACGACGCGCCCGATATCAGCGACGCCGCCTATGACGCGATGAAGCGGCGTTATCTGGCGCTCGAGATCGCGTTCCCCCAGCACAAGCGAGCCGACAGCCTGAGCGAGAAGGTGGCGGGTGCGCCGGTCGATGGCTTCGCCAAGGTACGGCACGAGGTGCCGATGCTGAGCCTCGCCAAGGCCTTCACCGACCAGGACGTGATCGACTTCGCCGAGCGCGGCAAGCGCTTCTTCGAACGCGACAAGGACCTCGATCTGGTGTTCACGGCGGAGCCCAAGATCGACGGGCTGTCGGCGTCGCTGCGTTACGAGGACGGCGTTCTTGTTCGGGGCGCGACGCGCGGCGATGGCGCGGTGGGCGAGGACATCACTGCGAACCTGAGGACCATCAAGGACATCCCCCACACGCTCAAAGGCAAGGGGTGGCCCAAGGTCATCGAGATCCGCGGCGAGGTGTACATGACCATGGCGGAGTTCGAGGCGCTCAAGGCGCGCTCGGCCGCCGTTGGCGGGCAGGAATATGTGAACCCGCGCAACACCGCTGCCGGCTCGCTTCGGCAGAAGGACCCGGCGATCACCGCGAGCCGTAATCTCAGATTCTTCGCCTATGCCTGGGGCTACGCGTCACAGGAACCGGCGCCGACGCAGTTCGATGCCGTGCAGAAGTTCGGAGAGTGGGGCTTCGCCATCAGCCCGCTGATGGTTCGGGCCAAGTCGGTCGACGAGTTGGTGGCGCAATACAAGAAGATCGAGGAACTGCGGTCGTCGCTCGGCTACGACATCGACGGCGTCGTCTACAAGATCGACAGTCTCGAGCTGCAGCGCCGCTGGGGATTCTCGAGTGGCGAGCCGCGCTGGGCGGTGGCGCACAAGTTTCCCGCCGAGCAGGCATTCACCACGGTTCGGGCCATCGATATCCAGGTGGGCCGCACCGGCACGCTGGCACCAGTGGCGCGCCTCTCGCCGGTGGGCGTGGGCGGCGTCGTGGTCGAGAACGTCACGCTCCACAATGAAGACTACATCAAGGGCATCGACAGCAACGGCCTGCCGATCCGTGGTGACGAGCCGATCGACGTGCGGATCGGCGACACGGTGGTCATTCAACGTGCGGGCGACGTCATACCGCAGATCGTCCGGGTGGTGCTGGAGAAGCGGCCGGCCGAGGCCGTGGCCTACGAGTTCCCGCATGTGTGCCCGGTGTGTGGATCGCCGGCGACCCGCGAACTCAACGAGAAGACCGGCAAGGAAGATTCGCGCCGCCGCTGCACGGGCGAACTGATCTGTGCGGCGCAGGCGGTCGAGCAGCTCAAGCACTTCGTCTCCCGCGGTGCGATGGATATCGAGGGGCTTGGCACGGAGAACATCGAGCTGCTGTTCAGCTCGGGGCTGGTGAGGACCGCGGCGGACATCTTCACGCTGCGCGATCGCCGGACCGAGGTGCAGGCGGCCTTCGCGGCGCGGCGCGAGGAGCAGTCGCGGCTGCGCGAGGAAGCATCGGGCAAGGCGCGCAAGGCGACGCGGTCGGTTGAGGAGCGGAGTTTCGAAGGGCTCGACAAGCTGTTTGCCGCGATCGATGCGCGCCGCGAGCCCGAGCTCGACCGCTTCATTTTTGCGCTCGGCATTCGCCATATCGGCGAGACGACGGCGGCGGCGCTGGCGAGGACGTTCTCCACCATAGTGGAGCTGCGCAAGACCGGGCTCGAGGCGGCGGCGGCAGGCGGGGACGTGCATGAGGTGTTCCCGTCGGTGAACGGCCTCGGCGACACGATCTGGGAGGCGCTGCGCGACTTCTTCGAGAACGAGCGCAACGTGGCGGTACTCGACAGCCTGCTGCGGCAGGTGACGCCCAAGCCCTATGTGGTCACGATCTCGGCCAATTCGCAGGTGGCGGGCAAGACCGTGGTCTTCACCGGCACACTCGAGAAGATGACGCGCGGCGAGGCCAAAGCGATGGCGGAGCGGCTGGGAGCCAAGGTGGCCGGCAGCGTGTCCAAGAATACCGACATCCTCGTCGCGGGGCCCGGAGCCGGGTCGAAGCTCAAGACGGCGAGCGAGCTGGGTATCCTTGTTTTGGACGAAGATGGGTGGCTTGATCTCGTCAAGCAGTAGCCTGGAGGAGACATGCGCAAGCCTCTCATCGCCCTGAGCGCCGTCGTACTGCTGGCCTGTCCGGTGCAGGCCGGCCAGCCGGGCGAGATCGCGACCGACGCGCTCTATGCGGGCAAGCTCGCCGAGGGTATTGCCCGCCTCGAGCCGCTGGCAGCGGCCGACGATCCCGGGGCCTGGTTCGGCATCGGCGCCATCCGGCTGACGCAGGCCATCGAGCATCTGTCGCAGGCGCTCTACCGCCACGGCTTTGCGGTCGACGCGGCGCCCAATGCGTTCGGCATGGGTATCGTGCTGCCGATCCCGCAGAACCCCAATCCCGAGCCGCTCGACTATGCGGGCGTGCGAGCGATCCTTGGCGATTTCGTCCTTGGCCTCGACGAGGCGCGCGCAGCGTTCGAAACGGCGGCAGAGTCGGGCGACTACGTCATCGAGCTCAATCCGCTCAAGATCCGGGTCGACGCGAATGGTGACGGGACGGTCGAGGAGGCCGAGAGCCTTGCGGGGCTGCTCGCCATGTGGAACGGCGTCGCAGCGGACGACCTGCTCGCCCCGTCGCAGCCGGGAGAACCGTCGAGCTTCGAGTATATCGGCTTCGATCGTGCCGACGGCTTCTGGCTGGCGGGATACACGCAGGTTCTGGCGTCGCAGGCTGATTTCCTCCTCGCCCATGACTTTTCGGCCTTCACCGACGCGACCTTCCACCGTCTGTTTCCGCGCGCCGGCTTCCCGATGCAGGAGTTCGCGACGGGCGGCATGCTGATGCTCGACCCGCAGACCGATACCGGCATTGCCGATGCCATCGCCGGCATCCACACGCTCGACTGGCCGGTGATCGAGCCGGAGCGGCTCAAGGGCGTGCGTGAGCGCATGCTGGCAGTGCTCGATTATTCGCGGCAGAACTGGGCGGCGATCATCGAGGAGACCGACAACAATCACGAGCTGCTGCCATCGCCAAAGCAGACGTCGCTGTTCCCCGACGCCGCCGTGGACGAGGCCCGGGTCGCGGCCTGGCTGGTCACGCTCGACAAGGCGCGCGATGTGCTCGACGGACAATTGCTGATCCCGCATTGGCGGTTCAGCCAGGGCTTCGACCTCAAGGCGTATTTCGAGACGGCGAAGGAAACCGACCTGGTGATGATCCTCACGGGCGCCGGGGCGCTGCCGTTTCTCGGCGCCGGGAAGGTGGCGACGCCGGAGGATTTTCGGGCGATCCAGGATGCCTTCGGGTCGGACTGGCTCGGCTACGCCTTCTGGTTCAACTAGCCACGATTGCGCCGCAAGCGCGCTCTAGCTCTGCCCTGTCACTGACACGGGGTGGAACGATGCGGGCCTTGATCGCGATGCTGCTGGCGCTGTGGACGCTGCCGGCGCTTGCCTATGACGATCCCAAAGCGCTGGTGGATGCAATCTATGCGCCCCACACAACGCTTGGTACGGCGCGGGCACAGGACCCGGCGCAGTACTATTCGGAGCGGCTCAAGGGGCTGATTGCGAGAAACGCGGCGCCGTCGGCAAACGACGACAGCGCGCCGCCGGTGCTGGACTTCAATCCCTTCATCGGGGCGCAGCAGGCGCTCCTACGCGACCTTGCGATCAGCGCACCGATCGAGCGTGACGGCAAGGCGCTGGTGACGGTGTCCTTCACCAATTTCGACAATACGGCGCTGCTCTCGCTCTCCCTCGTCCGCGAAGCCGACGGCTGGAAGGTCGACGACGTCGCGTCGCTGGGCGAGGGTGAGAACTGGCTGCTGAGCTGGCTGCTGCAATACGACCCGTTCGCGATTAGATAGCGCGGGTCGCCTCCTTCAGCCACGCCTTGACCTCGCCCTTGAGGCTGGGGCCGATCTCGCGCAGCACGCGCTTGTGGTAGGCGTTGAGCCAGTCCTTCTCGTGTGGCAGCAGCAGCTTTTCGTCGACGAGGCGGAGGTCGATAGGGCAGAGCGTGAGGGTTTCGAGCTCGAGGAACTTGCCGTCGCCGACCTCGCTTTCGACCACCAGAACGAGGTTCTCGATGCGGATGCCGTAAGCGCCGGCCTTGTAGTAGCCGGGTTCGTTGGAAATGATCTGGCCGGGTTCGAGCGGGGCGGGGTAGCGGGTCGAAAAACCGATCGGGCCTTCGTGTACGCCGAGGAAGGCACCGACGCCGTGGCCGGTGCCATGATTGTAGGTGGCGCCATCCTGCCAGAGGAACTGGCGGGCGAGGACGTCGAGCTGGGCGCCGGAGGTGCCGCGCGGGAATTTCTGCATCGACAGCGCCATCATGCCCTTGAGCACGCGGGTGAAGCGGTCCTTCTGCTCGGCCGTAGCCTTGCCGGTGAACATGGTGCGGGTGATGTCGGTGGTGCCGCTCAGATATTGCGCGCCGGAATCGAGCAGCATGAGCTCGCCCGATTTGAGCGTGCGGTTGGAGCGCTCATCAACACGGTAATGGACGATCGCGCCATTGTGACCGGCGCCGGAGATGGTGTCGAAGCTCGCATCGATGCAGGTCTCCTCCTCGCGGCGGAAGTGCTCGAGTACCTCGACGATGCCGATTTCGGTGAGCTTGCCCCTGGGCGCTTCCTGGTCGAACCAGTGGAGGAATTTGGCGAGCGCGATACCGTCGAGCTTGTGCGCTTCGGTCATGCCGCCGATCTCGGCGTCGTTCTTTTTCGACTTGGGCAGGAGGACCGGATCGCGCTTTTCGATGAGCACCGCGTCGCTGACGCCGCCGATCGCCGAGACCAAGGCGAGCGGCGCGGTGGCGGGGTCGATCCAGACGCGCTTGTCGGCGGCGCCGAGCTTGCGCAGCTCGGCCATCAGAGTTGCGACGTCGGCCACCTTGGCGATGCCGCTCAGGCCCTTCTTCAGGTCGGGTGTGATCTTGTCCTTGCTCACGAACAGCGTCGGCTGCCCCTTCTGCGGCACGAGGGCGAAGCCGAGGATCACGGGGAAGTTGGGAACGTCCCGGCCGCGCATGTTGAATAGCCAGTTGATCGACTCGGGCAGGGTCAGCACGACGACGTCGGCGTTCTCGGCGGCGAGGGTCTTGCGCAATTCGGCGAGTTTGTCGGCAGCCGTCCTGCCGGCGCGGTTGTGGCCGAGGAATTCGACCGGCGTCACCGGGGCGCCGGGGCGGTCGGTCCAGATCTTGTCGACCAGATTGGGGGAAGGGACGAGCGTCACCTTCCCCGCGAGCTTTTCGGTGAGGTCCTTGATCTCGCCCGGCGTGTGCAGCCAGGGATCGAAGCCGAGCTTGCCACCCGCCGGCACGAAGTCGCCGATGCGCAGGTCGAGCCCGCCCTGCGCGGTCTCGAGGACGGTGACCGCCTTGCTGTCGGTTTCGAGCGGGGCCTGCAGGGTGTAGCGGCTGTCGACGAACAGGCCGGCCTTCTTCGGCCCCACGACGGCGATGCCCGCCGAGCCGGTGAAGCTCGTGACGTAGGCGAGGCGCGCTTCGCCCTCGGGCACCGACTCGCCACGATGGGCGTCGGCGCGCGGGACAAGGAAGCCGTCGAGCCCGGCGTCGGTGATGGCCGCGCGTAGCGCCTTGAGGCGACCAGCGACGGTGCCGGGCGTGGTGCGGGCGGCGAATTTCTGGAAGACGGCCGGGCCGAAGCTGCTCAGTGCCATGGTTCAGTTCCTGTTAATCCGGGTTGCGGCATCGGCATGGCTGGGTTGCCGGCCGCCGACTTCTCTATCTGGTGCAAGGTGCCTATCTAGCGGTTGTCCGCGAAAGCGGGCCAGACTCTGAAAGTGACCACCATGAACGCGACTAACACAGATTTCCGCAAGGCCCTCGACGGCGTGATCAGCGCGCGCAACCGCGAAGCGACCCGCCAGGTCGTCCGGGCCAACGAATTCCAGCTCATCGGCGCCATCACCAAGCGGCCGAACTGACGCTGCCTCTGCCCGAACGAGCCCGGATGTGGCTCGCCCGGCCAGTCCAGGTTTGCCCCCGCCCCATGCAGGCGACTCGCAAATCCCCGGATCACTTCCGGGGATTTTGTTTTGCGTCATCGCCGTGACGCCTTGTGGAGGATCAGCGTGGCCCAGTCGCCGCGGACGAGGCGCTGGGTGAGGATCACCTGCTGTTCGCGATAGGCGTTGGCGACCCAGGCTGCCTGGGTGGCGAGCAGGCCCGAGAGGATGATGGTGGCGCCGGGCGCCGCGGCGCGGGCGATGGCCGGGGCCAGCGCGGCGAGCGGGCCGGCGAGAATGTTGGCGACGATCATGTCGTAGGGCGCGCCGCGGGCGATGGTGATGTGATTCATGCCCGGCGCGGTGACGGCGCGGATCAGCGTGCCGACGCCGTTGTCGCGAGCATTGTCGAGGGTGGTGTGGGTCGCGATGGGATCGATGTCGCTCGCCAGCACCGGGGTGTGCGTGCGCTTGGCGAGGGCGATGGCGAGGACGCCGGTGCCGGTGCCGACATCGAGCATTTTGCGCGGGCGCGTGTGCTTGAGCGTGCGTTCGATGGCTTCGAGACAACCGGTGGTGGTCTCGTGGTGACCGGTGCCGAAGGCCTGCGCGGCCTCGATGCGGAGCGGGATCAGGCCGGCTGGCGGGACCTGCTCGGCGCTGTGGCTGCCATAGACATAGAAGCCGCCGGCGGTGACCGGCTGCAGGCCCTCGAGCGACCGGGCGACCCAGTTGGTGTCGGTGTCGATGGGCGTGATGGTGAAGTCGACCTCGCCGCCGAGCGTTGTGCGCGCCAAATCCTCGAAGGCGAGCAGGTCGGGCAGCATTTCGCAGGTGGCCTCGAACACCCATTCCCCGGTGGTGGCGTCCTCGTGGGCGGAGGCGGTGAGGGCGAGGTCGCCCAACTCCATCACGGCATCGACCAGCGCGTAGGCCTGGTCACGGGTAAGGGGGCTCGAAATCTGGCTGAGGGTCATGGCGGTTTGTTGCCGGGGAGGGCGGGGAAGTCAACGGCAGCACGACGCTCCCGGTGACCGTGAGGTCCCGGTGTAGGGGAACCGCAGGGCAAGCGACCCCGCGGGCGGAGCGCGCGGATAGCGCCTCCGAGAAAGGGGAAAGCGCCGGAATTCCGGACGCCTCCGCGCACTCCGCCGGTGGGGCTGTCGGGCACGTGGCGTGAGCGCCGTGGGCATCCTATGTGCCACGGCAGTCCGACACGAACCCCAGGCTGCGCGACCGCAGCCCTCCCACCCTCGTCACCCGCACCTCGTCAGTACGCGCGGGGATCGGTGACGACTGGGGTGAGTATACGGCAGGTGGCCGGGACCGTGCGTAAGTTGGCTCGAAATCGAGGTCAACGGCCTGGGAATGCTGGGCACTCCGCGATTCAAACTGATGTGGTTTTCCACAGAAGGGGAGCAGCGGCCACGGGTGGTGTCCAGACTCACAGGCGCCGGGCCCAGTCACAGGGAGTCCCAGCGAAAGCTGGGACGGAGCTGGGGCAGCGTCAGCGGGCCGTCCGTCATGGCAAGACACATGCGTTGCGGGTTGCCTCGGGGGTCGAGGCGGCCTAGAGGTTTTGCAGCGAAAGTTCCTGCCCTTGCCTCACTCCGCCAACAGCACGCTGACTGGAATCGCGTTCAAGGTCGCGTCGGTGATCGTGTTCCTGGCGATGGCCGCACTGCTCAAGGCAGCAGAGGGCGTGTCGGCGGGCGAGCTGGCGTTCTTCCGCTCGTTCTTTGCGATTATCCCCGTGGTGGTGTTTCTCGCCTGGCGCGGCGAGCTCGTGTCGGGCGTCAAGACCAAATATCCGATGCGGCACCTGGCGCGCGGCCTCGCCGGCACCGGCGGCATGATGTTCGGGTTCTACGCGCTGACCAAGCTGCCCTTCGCCGAAGCGACGACGCTCAACTATGCGACGCCCCTGATCATCGTGGTGCTGAGCGCGCTGTTCCTCGATGAGGTGGTGCGGCTCTATCGCTGGAGCGCGGTGATCCTCGGACTTGTCGGCGTGATCATCATCAGTTGGCCACGACTGACGCTGCTGTCGAGCGGCGTCGATCAGGGTGCTGCGATCGGCGTCGGTTCGGCGATGCTGGCCTGCCTGTTCGCCGCGATCGCGATGGTGCAGGTGCGCAAGCTCGTCCACACCGAGAAGTCGGCGACGATCGTGTTCTACTTTTCGATCGCGTCGTCGGTGATCTCGCTCGCCACGCTGCCCTTCGGCTGGGTGGTGCCGTCGCCAACGGCGCTGCTCTACCTGGTGACCGCGGGCGTCTGCGGCGGCATCGCGCAGATCCTTCTCACCGAGAGCTACCGCCATGCCGATATGAGCGTGGTGGCGCCGTTCGAATATACCTCGCTGATCTTTTCGATCGGTATCGGCTATTTTGTGTTCAGCGACACACCAACCTGGCATGTGCTGGTGGGCGGGCTGATCGTGGTCGGCTCGGCGCTGTTCGTGATCTATCGCGAACGGCAACTGGGCAAGGCGCAGCCCGAAAAGGAAGTCGCGACGCCGCAAGGCTAGGGGGACGGCCGGCGCCCGCGAATGCGAGGCGCCGTATCCCTGGATCGTCAGCCCTATCCCGCGAGAGCGATGCGGACGAGCTGCGCCGTGTTCCGTGCGCCGAGCTTCCGCATGGCGGCGGCCCGGTGCACTTCGACGGTTCGCGGCGAGATCCCAAGCACCATGGCAATCTGCTTGTTGGTCTCGCCGTCCGCCACCCGACGCAGCACTTCGAGCTCGCGCTGGGTGAGGCTCGCCGGTCCGCTCACCGTGGAGCGGCCATAGGTCTGTCCCGGCTCGCGCAGATCGACCCGCAGCTCCTCAATGACGGTGCGGATCATCTCGGCCATCTGATAGGGCCGGACGAAGACCGAGAGCGTGCCCGAGCGAACGGCGCGCACGATGTGCGTCGCCTCCGGATGATCGTCGGTGAGCGCGAAAATACGCACGCCGAAGGCCATCGCCTTGAGATCGCCGACGACGTCGCGCGCCTCGCTCACGATCAGATCGAGATCGACAAGAACGACATCGGGACTGTGGAGCTGGGCGAGACGAACGAGCCCGGCGAACGAGGAAGATGTCGAGGCCATGAAGCCCTGTTCGCTGAACGCCTGGGCAATGTTTTCACCCTCAACAGGGTCGGAATGAAGAACGTAGAGGACGCGGTTACGATTAAAATATGAGCAATAGGCCGTAGTGGTTTGCCCCAAATGCATGGGAACCTCCGAATCATTTAGAGGACCTCCCTCAGTAGAGCGCTGGTTGCGCTTTCAAAACAACTACTAGAACGCTTGTTTGACGTACGTACGTGGAATGGTCACAATAAGGTGATTTCCCTAGGTGGTACTGGCACTTGGGTAAGTACTGCTTACGCTCCGCAGTGTCGCCAAGGCCGTGCTGCTTTGGTCTACCTTGCACCGCGCGACTCACTGAGGAGCGCGAACCGGGCGAGCGTGACAGCGTTGTCCCGGTCTGAGTCGAGAGTTCCGCTCTCTAGGACGATATCCTAGCTCAGCCGCGATTGACGAAGCTGTCGAGCACCTTCTTCTTGCCCGCCTTCTCGAAGTCGATGCTGAGCTTGTTGCCCTCGATCGATTCGATGCGGCCATAGCCGAATTTGAGGTGGAACACCCTTTCACCGACGCTGTATTTCGACCCGCGGCCATCGTCGGTGGAGCGGGCGACAAGGTCGCCGTCGATGGTCAGGGGGCCGGGGCCCTTGCGGTCCCTGGACTGGGCGCGGGCGCGCTGCCAGCCGGGCGTCTCGTAGACGCTGTCGAACGGGTCGGCCACCGAGAAGCGGGACGAGGAGCGGCCGCCATAATTGTAGCCGCCATAGCCCGAGCCGGTGTCCTTGACGTCGACGGCTTCGGCGGGGAGTTCGTCGACGAAGCGCGAAGGGATGGCAGACTGCCACAGGCCGTGGGTGCGGCGGTTCTGCGCCATCGAGATCCGGACGAGCTTGCGGCCGCGGGTGATGCCGACATAGGCGAGGCGGCGTTCCTCCTCGAGGCCGGCGCGGCCCAGCTCGTCCATGGTGCGCTGCGAGGGGAACAGACCCTCTTCCCAGCCAGGCAGGAAGACGGTGTCGAATTCGAGCCCCTTGGCCGAATGGAGCGTCATTATAGAAACGGCATCGTCGGCTTCGCCGGTGTCGCGATCCATGACGAGGCTGATATGTTCGAGGAAGCCGCCAAGGGTCTCGAACTCGCTCATCGAGTTGACGAGTTCCTTGAGGTTTTCGAGGCGGCCGGGGCTGTCGGGCGACTTGTCGTTCTGCCACATCGCGGTGTAGCCGGAATCGTCGAGGATCTGCTGGGCGAGCTCGGCGTGCGGCATGGTGCGGGCAAGCTCGGACCAGTTGTCGAACTGGGCGATGAGGTCGCGCAGCACCGTGCGCTGCTTGGGCTTCAGATCCTCGGTTTCAACCAGGAGGCGCGTCGCGGCGAAGAGGGCGCGCTCGGTGGCGCGGGCGGTCTCGTAGAGCTGGCGCACGGTCGAGTCGCCGATGCCGCGCTTGGGGGTGTTGACGATGCGCTCGAAGGCGAGATCGTCGGCCTGGTTGAAGACGAGGCGGAGATAGGCGAGGGCATCGCGGATTTCGAGGCGCTCGTAGAAGCGCGGCCCGCCGATGACGCGATAGTTGAGGCCGAGGGTGATGAAGCGCTCTTCGAACTCGCGCATCTGGTAGGCAGCGCGCACGAGGATGGCGACGTCGTTGAGGCTGCTGCCATGGCGCTGGAGCTGCTCGATCTCCTCGCCGATCTGACGGGCTTCCTCCTCGCTGTCCCACACCTGGGTGACGCCGACCTTCTCGCCTTCCTCGCCGACATCGGTCTGCAGCGTCTTGCCGAGGCGGGATTCGTTGTGGGCGATGAGGTACGAGGCGGTCTTAAGGATGTTTGATGTCGAGCGGTAGTTGCGCTCGAGGCGGATGACCTTGGCGCCCGGAAAGTCCTTCTCGAAGCGCAGGATGTTGTCGACCTCGGCGCCACGCCAGCCATAGATCGACTGGTCGTCGTCGCCGACGACGCAGACATTGGCCTCGCTCGCCGGCTTGCCCTGAGCGAGCAGGCGCAGCCACAGATACTGGGCGACGTTGCTGTCCTGGTACTCGTCCACGAGGATGTATTTGAAGCGGCGGTGACACTCGGCGAGCACATCGGGCTGCTCGCGGAATAGGCGGATGTTCTCGAGCAGCAGGTCGCCGAAATCGACGGCGTTGAGCGATTTGAGGCGCGCCTGGTAGTCGGCGTAGAGCTGCTTGCCGCGGCCATTGGCGTAGCTCGAGGCTTCGCCCGCGGTAATGTCCTTGGGCAGGAGCCCGCGGTTTTTCCAGTTGTCCATCATGCCGGCGAAGGCGCGGGCCGGCCAGCGCTTCTCGTCGATGTTCTCGGCCTCGAGCAACTGCTTGATGAGGCGGATCTGGTCGTCGGTGTCGAGGATGGTGAAGTCGGATTTGAGGCCGACGAGCTCGGCGTGCCGACGGAGGATGCGGGCGCCTATGGAGTGGAACGTACCCAGCCAGGGCATGCCTTCGACGGCGGAGCCGACGAGCTTGCCGATGCGCTCCTTCATCTCGCGCGCCGCCTTGTTGGTGAAGGTGACCGAGAGGATTTCGGCGCCGCGGGCGCGACCGGTGGTGATGATGTGGGCGATGCGGGTGGTGAGGACGCGGGTCTTGCCCGTGCCGGCGCCGGCCAGCACCAGCAGCGGCCCTTCGGTCGACAGCGCGGCGTCGCGCTGCTCCTCGTTGAGGCCGCGCAGATAGTCGCCGCCGGAGCGGTGCAATTGCGAGGTGATCGGAGCTGACCGGGCGGGCTCGGCGGGTACCATGACTTCCTTTTCGCGCGCCGCGCGGCCCGAAACCGGCAGCAGCGCGCGCTTGACGAATCTCTTTTTGTTCTCGGGCCGAATATAGGCAGCCGGGGGCCGGAAGTATAGGAAAGGGGACAGTCACAGGGCTGTCATGTCCCCGTCATGGCAGGGCAATGCGGCGGCCTTATGCGAACCCGTCTTTTCGATCCAAACGGGGCGCTCCAATGCACGCTAAATCCGTCCTCCTGGCCCTGACGGCCGGGCTACTCGCCGGCTCGGCAGCCGGCGCCGAATATTTCGACCGCATCGCCAGCTTTCCGGTGGCGCTCAACAATCCGGACGTCGAGCTGGGGAGCGCCGAGAACTCGGCAGAGATCATCACGGCGACCGAAGACGGCATGACGCTCGTCTATTCGAATGCGCTGGGCGGCATCGGCTTCATCGACATCACCGATCCCAAGGCGCCCAAGGCCGGCGGGTTCGTGGCGCTCGACGGCAGCCCGACTTCGGTGGCCGTGATCGGCGGTCGCGCACTGGTGACGGTGGATATGACCGAGGATTTCACCAAGCCCAGCGGCTATCTCGCGCTGGTCGATATCGCCAGCAAGACGGTCGAGTCGCAGTGCGATCTCGGCGGCCAGCCCGATGCGATCGCTAAGAACCACGACGCGTCGATCGTTGCGATCTCGATGGAGAATCAGCGCGATGAGGACGTGAATGATGGCGACATCCCGCAGCTGCCGAGCGGTAACGTCACGTTCTTCACGGTGGGCGAAGGTGGCTCGGTCGATTGCGGCACGATGCGCGTGACGGAGCTCGCCGGCGTCGCCGATATCGCAGGCGAGGATGCCGAGCCTGAATACACCGACTTCAACGGCAAGAACGAGCTGGCCGTCACGCTGCAGGAAAACAACCATATCGTCATCGTCAACGGCGAGACCGGCGCGATTGTCTCCGACTTCCCGGCGGGCGCAGTCGATCTCACCAACATCGATGCGACCGAGGATGGCGTGCTGAGTTTCACCGAGAGCCAGCCGAGCCGCCTGCGCGAGCCGGACGCGATCCAGTGGCTCGACGACGAGCGCATCGTGATCGCCAATGAGGGCGACTGGCATGGCGGCTCGCGCGGCTTCACGATCTTCAGCAAGGACGGCACCGAGCTCTACGAGAGCGGTCCGTCGATGGAATACATCGCCGCACAGCTCGGCCACTATCCCGAGGGGCGCTCCGACGCCAAGGGCGTCGAGCCCGAGGGCATGGAAGTGGGGACGTTCGGTGAGACCCGCTACATCTTCGTGAACCAGGAACGCTCGTCGCTGGTGGCGGTCTACAGGGACACCGGCACCGTGCCGGAATATGTCCAGTCGCTGCCCTCGGGCATCGGGCCGGAAGGTGCGCTCGCGATCCCGTCGCGCCATCTCTACGTCACGGCGAACGAGACCGATCTCAGCCCCGATGGGCTCGCGGGGTCGCATGTGATGATCTTCGAGCTCGCCGAGCGCGACGCGCCGGCCTATCCGCAGGTCATATCCGACCTCGACGCCAGCGGCCTGCCGATCGGCTGGGCGGCGCTTTCGGGCGCGGCGGCCGATGCCGACAAGCGAGGTACGCTCTATGTCGTGAGCGACAGCGCGTTCACGCAGGCGGCCATCTACACCATGGATGCAACGCACAAGCCGGCGCGGATTACGGCGAAGACGGTGGTGACACGCAATGGCGTGCCGGCACAGAAGCTCGATCTCGAAGGCATCACGCAGGACGGCGAGGGTGGTTTCTGGCTCGCCTCGGAAGGCGATACGGCCAAGCTGACGCCGCATGCGCTCTATCACGTCAATGCCGAGGGCGAGATCGAAGACGAGCTTGCTTATCCGGCGGCGCTGCTGGCCGGGGAGACCCGTTCGGGCTCGGAAGGCATCGCCAGGATCGGCGATACGCTGTGGATTGCCATCCAGCGCGAGTGGAAGGACGACGAGAAGGGCTTCGTCAAGCTCGTGGCCTACAACACGCAGAGCGAGGAATGGGGCGCGGTGCGCTATCCGCTCGACAAGGCACCGGAAGGCGGCTGGGTCGGGCTGAGCGAAATCACCGTCCATGGCGACTACGCCTATCTGATCGAACGCGACAACCAGATCGGCGGCAAGGCCGCGCTCAAGGCGGTCTACCGCGTGCCGGTGTCCCAACTGGTGCCGGCGCCGCTCGGCGGCGAGCTGCCGGTGGTGAGCAAGGAACTGGTCCGCGATATGATCCCCGACCTCAAATCCGGCAACGGCTATGTGGTCGACAAGGTCGAGAGCCTCGCGATCGACGGCGAGGGCACGGCCTATGTCATCACCGACAATGACGGCGTGGACGACAGCTCGGGCGAGACGCTCCTGTGGACCTTCAAGGTCGAGTAAGCAAACGGCCTGCATGCGTCAGGCTCTGGGGGCGGGCTGCGGCCCGCCCCCTCCGTTTCGGCTGGCGGCCGACGCCGAGCGCCGCAATTCGCCCCTCGCCGGGCCAAAATTCCGCCGTGGACGCAAGCCATTGGCAGGGGTGACGCCGGGGAGTGGGTTCCGTACACTCAGCTCCATTGGGGAATTGCCGGGCCAGTGCTCAACCGCCTCTTCGTGATCGTCGGATTTCTCGTGATCCTCGCCATTGGCGGGGCTTTCGTCATTCCGCGATTCATCACCTGGAGCGACTACCGGCCGCGGCTCGAGGCAATGGCGACGCAGGCGTTCGGTACGCCGGTGGAGATCACCGGCGACATCTCGCTGAACCTGCTGCCGCAGCCGCTGCTGGTCTTCACCAAGGTGCGCGTCGGACCGACCGAGGCGCCGGCGATCGAGGTGGAGAAGGTCGAGGCGGAGTTCTCGCTCTTCGACTTCCTGTCGGACCGCTACAAGGTGACGCGCCTCGAGCTCGAGCAGCCCGTGGTGACGGTGGCGATCCGGGAAGATGGCAGCGTCGATTCCGGCTTCGCGCTGGCGCCCGAGGCGGCGCAGTCCAATGTATCGATCGCCAACGCCGCGATCGTGGGTGGGCGGGTGCAGCTCGCCGATGCGCGCTCTGGGGAGACGCATGTCGCCGAGGCGATCACCGGAGAGCTGCGGCTCGATTCGATCAAGGGACCGTTCAGCTTCCAGGGCAGCGGCACACTCGACAGTGCTGCCTACACGATGCGCGTGTCGACGGCGCAACTCAACGATGCCGGCGCAACGACGCTGTCGCTGTATCTGCAGGCGGAGGACCGGTCGTTCACCGTCGAAGCCAGTGGCGCGCTGCAGACGGGAGCCGCACCGAAATTTGCCGGCGACTTCACCTATCGCCGTCCGCCGCCGCGGCCAGTGGAGGGGCAGATCGTCGATGCCGGGCGCGGCGACCTGCTGCTGCAAGGCAAGGTGGAAGCTGTTGCCGACCGCGTGCTGCTTTCGGAGTACACGCTGCTGCCTGACGAGAACCGCGCTGCGACGCGGCTGCTGGGTGCCGCCGAACTCAAGCTCGGCGAAGGCATGGCGTTCAATGCAATCGTTTCGGGCAGCGTGATCGCGCTGCCGCCGCGCGACGCGACCAAGGAGCTGACCGATCCGCCCTACGAGCTGGTGCGGCTGCTCGGCGAAACGCCGCTGCCGCCGATCCCCAATATTCCGGGAACGATCGGGCTTGATATCACCGAACTCAATCTGCGCGGCGTGTCGCTGCGCGACCTGCGGCTCGATGCGGCCACCGACGCCAAGAGCTGGACCATCGAGCACTTCTCGGCGTCGCTGCCGGGGAGCACGAAGGTCGGCCTGACGGGTAATCTGAGCGTTGTCGACGGCCACCCGATCTTTGCCGGTGGCGTCACCGTGGCGAGCCAGCAGCTCGACCGGCTGGCGGCGCTGTGGCGCAAGGCGCCCGACGGCAATCCGCTGTTCAACATGGAAGGCTCGCTGACCTCCGATGTCGCGCTGTCGAGCGACACGCTGACGCTGTCGTCGGGCACGCTGGTACTCGCCGGCATCAACCAGGGGTTCGACGCCGCGATCAATTTCGGCGCGCAGCGTGAGCTGAAGCTTGGCGTCCACTTCACGACGCTCGGGCAGGAGGAGAGCAATGCGATCGCGGCACTGCTGCCCGACGTTGTCGGCACCGGCAGCTTCGGCGCGACCTTTCCCAAGGGCGCGATCGATGTGAGCGCCAGCCGCGCCGTGCTGTTCGGGCTGCCGGGGAGCGGCCTTGCGGCCCTGGCGAACTGGGAGGGCGGTGTCCTCGAACTCTCAAAGCTCCACGCCGACGATCTGGGCGGCGCGATGATCGACGCCAAGCTCACCGCGTTCGGTACGCTGATGAAGCCTGAACTGTCGGGTAATGGGTCGATCCGGATCAGCGATGGCGCGCCGATCGTGACGGCAGTGCTGGGCAGCATCCATACGCCGCCGGCCATCGCCGAGTTCCTGCACCGCTCGCTGCCGGCGACGCTCGACGTGCAGCTCGATCCGCCGACGGGCGAGGGCGGGCAGACGCTCAATGCGACGGGCCGGCTCGGCACGGCCGACACCAAGATCGTGGCGCAACTGGGCGGTGGCATCGCCAACGCGCTGGTGGCGCCGCTTGCAGCGACGCTGGAGCTCAACTCGGAGAGCCCCGCGCTGATGACCGCGCAGCTCGGGCTGGGCAGCACGCCGATCCTCGACGATAGAACGCCGCTCCATCTGGCGGCGACGATCGAGGGGACGCCGGCCAACAGCTACGAGATTCATGCGCGGCTCGAGGGCGGTGCGGACCGCATCGCCTTCGACGGCAATGTGGTGCCGGGCGATTTCACCCGTATCGGCGGCAATGGCAGCGTCGAGATGGTGCTGAGCGATCCGGGCATCCTCGCCGAGATCGCCGGTGCCGACGGCATCTACGTACCTGCACTGAGCGGTCGCGCGCAGCTGCGGTTCGACGGGCTCGACAGTATCACGCTCGCCGATATCGAGACGGCCGATGCGACGGGGGAGCTGGCCCTGACCCGGCGCGATGGCATCGCGGCAATCACCGGCTCGCTCAAGCTGGCGTCGCTCGATGCGATCGCGCTGCTGCCGATGCTGGCGGGACCGTCGGGGACGGTGGCGGGAGAGGGGCTGTGGCCCGAGGGGCCGATCGATATCGGAGATGGCCCGCGCGCCAGCACCGGACGCATCGACGTCGCGGTGGCCGAGGTGACGGCGGGCGGGCAGAAGCTGCTGGCCGACGCGACGTTCGGGCTCGACTGGGACGCGCAGAGCATCGGCCTGCGCGAACTGAGCGGCGAGGCGGAGGGCGGCACGCTGACGCTCGACGCCAAGGTGTGCTGCTCCAACCCGGCACTGCCGGCCAAGCAGCTTACCGGGCGGCTGGCGCTCGACGGCGTGCCGCTCGATGTCGTGGCACCCGGCGCCATCGCCGCGGGGCTCGACGGCAAGCTGACGGCAACGGCGGCGTTCGACGGGACGGGTGAGACGATGGCCGCCGCGGTGCGTGCGATGACCGGCACCGGCAGCTACACGATCAGCGATTTCTCGGCGCAGAACTTCGATCCACAGGCCTTCAACAGCCTGGGGGCGCTCACCGGCATCATCGACATGACACCCGAGGCGCTCACCGCGGCCGTGAACGAAGAGCTGGCCAAAGGGCCGTTCGCCTCCAACATGTTCACCGGCAGCTTTACCGTTGCCGGCGGGACGCTGCGCAGCCCGAACCTGGCGATCGCGGGCAGCGGGGCGCGCATCTTCGGCAGCGGCAATCTCCAACTCGCCGACCTGACGCTCGACGCCCGCTATGCGATGTCGCCGACGGTGATCGCGGACCCCGCGAGCATGGTCGACCCGACGACGGCCGAAGTTACCGCCGTGGTGACGGGACCGCTGTGGGCGCCGGTCGCGAGCTATGATGTGGCGTCGCTGGTCGACGGGATGAAGATCAAGGCAAGCGAGATCGAACTGGCGCGGCTCGAGCAATTGCGGCTCGAGGACGAGGCGCGGCAGCGCGAGCTTGCGGCGGAGCGCGCGCGCGTGGCCGCCGAACAGGCGGCGGCAGCGGAAGCCAAGCGCAAGGCCGAGCAGGAGGCGGCGGAGAAAGCCGCCGCCGAAGCAGAATCGCGCCGTCTCGCCGAGGAGGCCGGGCGCGCGGCGGCGCAGCCGCCGGCGACACCGGCCCCCATCGATCTAGGGCTCTAGCTGGTCCTGCACATCGCGCAACACCGCGACGCGCAGCGCCGACGACAGATTGGGCGTCTGCCGCGCGGCATCAATCTGCTCGATGAGGGCGGTAAGGCGGAGGCCGCGACGCGCCGCGAGCGCCTCGAGGCCGTTCCAGAATTCAGGTTCGAGCGCGATGGAGGTCTGGTGGCCGGCGATGGTCAGCGACCGCTTGAGCATCGGCTCATTTCTTGCGGAAGGCGTCCAGGCTCACGACCTTCTCCCCCGGTGCCTCGGAAGCGGCGGGCGCGGCTTCGGCCAGCTTTGCCGGTTCGACGGCCTCGGCCGTTTCGTCATCGGTTGGAAGGGCCACGGCGCCGGTGAGCTGCAGGCCGAACTGCACCGACGGATCGAAGAAGCCCTTGATGGCGGTGAAGGGGATGACCAGCGTTTCGGGCTTGTCGTCGAAGCTCAGACCGACCTCGAATCCGGACTCGCCCACTTTCAGATCCCAGAACTGGTTCTGGAGGACGATCGTCATATCGCTCGGATATTGGTCGAGCAGGCGCTGGCTGACGCGTACTCCCGGCGCCTTGGTGATGAACGAGATGAAGAAATGGTGCTCGCCGGGCAGTCCGGTCTTGGCGACCTCGGTCAGCACTTTTCGTACGACGCCGCGCAGGGCTTCCTGAGTGAGGATGTCGTATCGAATGTGATCTTGAGCCATGTCGCCGCCGGGAATCCGTTGCGGGCCATATCAGCCGCAGGGACGGGCAATATCAAGGACAAAGCGGGAAAAGTTGAGAAGAGAGATGCAGGCTTCTGCGGGAACCGCCGTTTCCCCATATTGATCAATCGGATGCGTTTTACAGCGAAATCCCGACAAATCGCGAACAGGCGCGGAACGAACCGCGCCACTGTAAAGCGGGGAGGGACGCCGATTGAGCGGTCCGAACGGGAGCGTTTCCCGGGCGTTCGTCGCCGGCAAGACCCCGAAGGCCTTCGCTCGGCGCCAGGCCCGCAAGGCGCACAATCCGAACTACAGACCCGGCAAGCTGGATGGATGGCAGATGAACGCTGTGCAGCGCAGAAAAGAGCTCGACCAACTGGCGCGCCTTCGGCGCCGCAACGGGACCGATATGGGCCCGGAGAGCGGATGGATCGAGGTGATCGCGAACTATCTCCGCGTCCGCAACGGCCAGGTGTCGGCAAAGGACGTGGCGGCGGAGGCGGCATGGCTTGGATTGCCGCGCTTCGACGCGCAACTGGTCGACGATGCAGTCAGTCATATCGCGCGGGCGGCGTGGGGACGATACCGGCTCTACTCGCCGAAGCTGGCGGGCGACAAGCTGCGCCTCACCAGCGAGGAGCGCAGGGCGGCAGGGATCGAAAAGATCGAGGCCATTGACGAGTCTCGCGCTGACCGGCGCCGACGCCTCGATCGAGAGAGAAAGCAGGCGTCGCGCAGCGGGGAGGGGGTCGATGCATCAGCGGCGAAGTCGGTACCTTCGAAGGCTGAGCATATCGCGAATCTCTCCCGCGAATTCCGGCGGTCGCCAGCCACCATTTACCGTTGGCTTAAGGTGCCGGGAAGGATTGAGGAGGAGCGTTCGATCGCGGCGGGGGGCGGAGCCCCCTCGCCAAAGGATGAGAAATCCGGTGTCCGCATGTCCATGCTACCTACGGTAGTAAGCGGCGGACAGAAAAATTCTCATGAGATCGAGGAATGCGAAATTTCGCGTCGCAGGTCTATATCTCCTTCGGAGAAGAGCGAACACACGAAAATTCTCACGGGTGCAGCATGACCACCCTCACCGCGCAGACCTTCGACGCGATGACTCGCCGCCGCGAAAAGCCGGTGTGGACCATCGAAGCGATCGGCAACATCATCGGCGTCGGCCCCGACTTCGTGCGGACGCTGGCGGCGATCGAGGGCTCGCCGATCCATCAAGTCGGCGGCAGGTGGTTCTGCTACGAATCGGAGTTGATCGAGTGGATGAAAGGCCAGCGGGCGGCGTGACCGCCCGCGCGGACGGCCTTGCGCCCCGATAAAACCCGGTAGACGGCCTTCAAACCATGCTGGTGCCGGCGACGGTCCGTGCCAGACAATTGGGATGCGGCTGGGCAACTACATCCTCTTCGAGAAGAAGCAGACCGACGCCGAGATCCTCGAGATGCTCGGCGGCGGTGTCGAGACCTCTGCCGGCGTGCAGGTGTCGCCGGACAGCGCGCTCCGCGTCCCGGCCGTTGCCGCGGCGGTGAGGACGATCAGCGAGGCGGCGGCCTGCCTTCGCATCGGTGTCGTGTCGATCGCGGCCGATGGCACCGAGACACCCCAGCCCAGCAACGACGTGCACAAGCTGCTCAATGGCGATGTGAACGACTGGACCTCAGGTTTCGAGCTGGTGCGCCAGCTTATGGTCGACGCGCTGTGCCGCGACCCCGGCGGCCTCGCCTGGGTGAATCGGTCGAGCGACAACCGCATCCTCGAAATCGTTCGCTACGCGCCGGGCATCATCGGCTGCGAGTATGCCCCAGATGGCAGTGGCCGGCCGGTGACTTACCGGATCAACGGGCGCCCCACTCCGCCCTCCGACATCATCCACCTCAAGGGCACCTTCGATAAGTCGGCGGTGACGCTGGCGCGCGAGGCGATCGGCATTGCCGTCGTGATGCAGAAGCACGCGGCTCGCCTGTTCGGCAAAGGTGCCCGCCCCGGCGGCGTCATCCAAATGCTCAAGGGCCTCGGCGACGAGGGCGCGAAGCGCATGCTCAAGGGCTGGAAAGCCGCGCTCGAGGGAGCCGAAAACGCCGGCAAGACGGGCGTACTCTGGGACGGTGCTACCTGGCAGCAGATGACGCTCAACAGCGTCGACGCCCAGTTCCAGCAGCTCTGGCTGTTCATCATCCAGGACCTGGCCCGGTGCTTCAACATCCCGGCCGTCGTGATCGGCGAAATGAGCCGCGCCACCTGGTCGAACTCGGCCGAGATGCAGCGCCTCTTCCTGATGCTCTGCCTCGAGCCGTGGCTGAAAGCCATCGAGGCCAGCTTTACCAGAGCGCTGTTCCCCAAATCGGCGGCCAACGACAACGAGCGTTTCGCCGTCCGCATCGAGCGCGACGACTTCAGCAAGGTCGATCTCGCTGTTCTGGCCACTGCGATCAACTCGCTGGTCGCGTCGCGGGTACTCAACCCCAACGAGGGCCGCGACTGGATCAGGATGCCGAAGGGCCCCGCCGAGCTCGACAAGTTCGCGAACCCGAACACTGGCGCCTCGCAGCCTGGTACGCCGCCGAATCCATCCCCCAAGCCCGATCCGGAAGACGAGGAACGCGATGCAGCTTAATGACCTCGACAAGATCGCCGAGGAGCACGAAGCCGGACGCTGGTTCGAGCTGCTGAGCCCGGTCGACGGCAAGCCCACGGGCATCAAGCTCAAGGTGGCGGGCCCCGACAGCGAGCGCCAGCGCAAGGCGGGCTTCGCGTATCAGAACGCACTGACCGAGGCGAACCGCCGCGGCAAGATCACGGCCGAGCGGGCCGATGATCTCTACGTCGACCACCTCGCCGATTTCGTCGTCGACCTCGATGCATCGGAAGACGGTAAGCCGGTGCCGTTCTCGAAAGAGACGGTGACGCGGATCATCCGCGCCGGTCGCTGGGTCCGTGCCCAGCTCGAGCAGTTCGCGCAGGAGCGTGTTGGCGGGGATGTCGCCCCTCAGCTCAAGATCGGCTTGTCGCAGGTGGCGAACTGATGGATCGCCTCTTCTTCCCCACCGACCTCAAGGCCGACGACAGCGGAGCCATTTCCGGAATCGCATGGAAGTTCGGCGTCCCCGATCGTATCGGCGACGAGATCGAGCCGGGCGCCTTCAAGGGTATGAAGCTGCCGCTGCCCATGCTGGCCTTCCACGACATGGGCGACCCCATCGGCACATGGGACACCGCGACCGAGAAATCTGACGGTCTGCACATCAGCGGGCGCCTGCTTATCGCCGACGTGGCGCGTGCCCGCGAGGTTCACGCACTGGTCAAGGCCGGAGCGGTGAAGGGCCTCTCGATCGGCTTCATGACCAAAGGCACGCCCCGCATTCGGCCCGGTGGCGGCCGCACCATCAAATCGCTGGACCTGTTCGAGGTGAGCCTCGTCACGGTCCCGATGCACCCCGGCGCGCGGGTCACCAGCGCAAAATCGGCCGTCGCTGCGCTGCAGCTCGCCGCTTCCATCAACCGCGCCGCTCTGGCGCTGAAAGGAGCCTGACGTGAAGCACGTCTCGCAGCGCGCCATGATCGCCGGCGCCATTGAACTCAAGGGCGATGACGACGAGCCCATCGCCGTCGTGCAGAAGGCACTCGACGATCTGACCAAGATCGTCAACGACCGCCTCAAGGACACGCCGGCCGCCGCCGACCTCAAGACGATCACCGACCGCCTCGACGAGGTGGAGAAGAAGGCGAACCGCCCGATCATCACCACGGACGAGAAGGCGGCGCTTGAGGTGGAACGCAAGGCGCTCTCCTCGCTGCTCCGCAGTGGCGTCAGCGCGGCGCTGGCCGATGCGGGCGCCATCTTCGAGTCGAAGGCGGCCTCGTCGGACAATGATCCGGCCGGCGGCTATTTCGTCCTGCCGACGATCGACCTCACCATCCGCACTCTGATGACCGACCTGTCGCCGATGCGCGGATTGGCCTCGGTGGTCAGCATTTCCACCGACCGCTACGAACGCTTCTATGCGAAGAGCAATCGCGGCGCGCAGTGGGTATCCGAGCGCGACGATCGTCCCCAGGACACCGCTCGGCCCGAGCTGATCAAGCACAGCTACGGGGTATCGGAGCTCTACGCCGCCCCGGCCGCGACCCGTCATCTGCTCGACGACGCCGCCGTCGATATCGCAAGCTGGCTGATCAACGACGCCACCCACGACTTCGCTGAAACCGAAGGCGAAGCGTTCCTCCGTGGCGACGGTATCGACGGCAAGCCCCGCGGCCTGCTCGACTATCCGACGCTCGGCACCAAGGACTTCACCCGGGCCTGGGGCAACTACCAGCACGTGCCCGCCGGCCACGCCTCGGCGCCCACCGACGCGAACCTCGTCACCGCTCTGGTGAAACTCGTGGCCGCCGTCCGCAAGCCCTACAAAGCCGGCGCGAAGTGGCTGATGAACTCCAACACCGCGGTGCGCCTCCGCACCATCGTGGATGGCAGCGGCCGCTACCTCTGGGCGCCCACCGGCAACCTGATCGAGGGCGTGGAGCATCCGCTGCTCGGCTACCCCGTCGAGATCGATGAGGGCATGGATGACATCGGGGAGAACAAGTTCCCGATCGCCTTCGGCGACTTCGCCCAGGGCTATGTCATCGTCGACCGACAGGGCGTTCGCATCCTGCGCGACGAGGTGACGGTGAAGGGCCGCGTGATCTTCGACGTCTACCGGCGCGTCGGGGGCGGAGCGGGCGACTTCAACGCCATCAAGTTCCTCAAGATCGCGACCTCGTAAGGAGAACCGCCATGCGCAAGGATTCCCACTCCAACGTCAATGTCGTGGCCTCGCTGGTCCCCGCCGTACAGGCCGCCACTCTCAAGGGGTCGACCGTCGATACCAAGGGCTACTCCACGGCGCTCCTCATCGTGAATACCGGCGCGATCGTCAGTTCCGGCGACTACGTGGTGACGATGGAAGAGTCGGACACGACGACGGATGGTGATTTCACTACCGTCGCCGCGGCCGACAAGATCGGCACCCTGCCGGCCACGCTGGCGGCGAGCACGGTCTATCGCCAGGCCTATATCGGATCGAAGCGCTACCTCAGGGCCGTCATCACCAAGACGGGCGGCACCTCGATCGCGGCAGGCGCCGTGTTCGTGCTGGGCACCCCCGCCCTGGCGCCGGTGGCCTGATGAGCAAGCCCGGCACCACATACGATGGCGTTGCTCGGCTCATCGCCGAGTTGAGCAATGACCATGGCCGGGTGACGGTTGATCGTGAGGACGTGGACGGGAAGGTAACCCTGACCATCCGCGCCCGCTCGCAGGAGCCTGTCGTTTGCACCATCGGCGACGACAGCCCGAAGGCCGCCACTCACAAGAAGGCCGCTCCGAAGAAGAAGGCGCGGACCTGATGCCCTCCCGCGCCCCATCGGTCTGCACCCACTGCGGCGAGCCCCACACGGGCATCTGCGCCAAGA
The DNA here is from genome assembly GCA_001899065.1 of Devosia sp. 66-22. Taxonomy (GTDB): domain Bacteria; phylum Pseudomonadota; class Alphaproteobacteria; order Rhizobiales; family Devosiaceae; genus Devosia_A. Next base: position 183,396 of record MKUZ01000018.1, read on the forward strand.
GGGCTGCTGCAATCGCGGCGCGCAAGGCAAGGGCAGACAGGCGCCGCCCTTCGTCCAGCGAGCGGGGCTACGACGCCGCGTGGGAGAAGCTGCGAGCAGACTACCTCGCCGCCTATCCCAGCTGCGCCCGTTGCGGACAGAAGGCCCACCTCGTCGACCACAAGATCACGATCGCCAAGGCACCCGAGCGGCGCCTTGACCCCTCCAATCTCCAGAGCCTGTGCACGCCGTGCCACTCGAGCTGGAAGCAAGCGCAAGACAGAAAGGCTTAGCCATGTCGCTCATTCCGACCAACGGCGCGAAGATCTACATCGGCGAGGCCAAGGCCTTCACCGGGACCGACTTCGTCGCCTCCGACTTCACCTCCGGCTCGCCCGTTTGGACCGAGATCAAGGGCAGCACCAACCTCGGCGCCATCGGCGGCACCAAGGCGCTGATCACCTCCGAGGTGATCGACAGCAAGTACACCCGCAAGGCCGTCGGCACCCGCAACAGCGGCGGCATGCAGGTGGTGTTCGATCGCAACCCCGCCGACGCCGGCCAGATCGCACTGATCGCCGCCAACAATGCGAACCCCGCTCTGAGCCACGCCTTCCGCATCGAGTTCAACGATGCACCTGAGGGAGGCACGCCCAGCACGCGCTACTTCGTCGCCTTCGTCATGTCGGCAGAAGAGCAGCTCAACAGCGCCAACAATCAGATCGCGCTCAACTCGACCCTCGAGATCGACGGCAACGTCGTTCCCGTTGCGGCCGCAGCGTAAGGAGACCTCAACATGGCTGCTCTCAGCGTCACCGCTGCGAACGTCAAGAAGGGCGCAGGCGCCCAGGCCAAGGAAGGCGTGGCAGGCGCCACCATCACCGCCGGCCAGGCCGTCATCCTCAGTGCTGGCAAGTATGTGCTCGCCGACTGCGATGCCACCGACCTCAAGGGCTGCGATGGCATCGCCCTGCACGCCGCCTCCGATGGCCAGCCTCTGGATATCCAGAGCGGTGGCGAGATCAACCTCGGCGCCACCCTAGTGGCAGGCACCACCTACTACCTCGCCCCAACTGCAGGCGGCATCGGACCAGTCGAGGACGTGGCCAGTGGCGACGACCCGATCATCATCGGCATCGCCAAGTCTGCCACGACCCTGATGATGCGCATCACCGACCCGAACGTGACGATCTAAGCCCCCGGGGTGGTCGGCAACCTTGTCGACCTCCTAGGGACCGGCGCGGGGGCCTGCTCATAGGCCAGCACGGAAATGGAGAATTTAGATTGGCATTGTCGGTTGATGCGCTGAAAGCGCAGCTCAACAAGACCCCGGACGACGCGGACGCTATCGACAGCGTCCGGTTGCCGGCGCTGCTCGCCGCGGCAACTGCCAAGATCGAAGCCGATCTCGGCTACAAGCTCACCGACACCGACGAGCTGCCGGACGGCGTACCCGCTGACCTTGAGCTGGCGGTGCTGATGACCGCGGCCGATTGGTACGAGAACCGCGAGGCCTCGATCGTCGGTGTCTCTGCGATGCCGCTGCCCTTCGGCGTGCCTGAGATCGTCGCCAACTACCGGCGCTACACCTTCGCGGCGGTCGACGATGCCGAATGACGGCGGACTCTCCCGCATCCAGCAGCGGCTCAATGCCATCCCCGCCAACGTCAAGGCGGCGCTGGTGCCGGCGCTCACCAAGCAGGCCGAGGCGATCGCAGCCACGATGCGCACGCTGGCGCCCGATGATCCGGCCACCGGCGACCCCGATCTCAAGACCTCGATCGAAGTCACCGGCCCCGGCCAGTCGACCCCGCCCTATTCCCAGCCGGGCGGCATGATGACGGTGCCCGACAACGCCGTCGCCATCACCGCCGGCAACGAGGATGTGCGGTACCCGCACCTCGTGGAATACGGGACGAAGAAGGCGCCCGCGCAGCCCTTCTTCTGGCCCGCGTATCGCCTCCACCGCACCAAGGCGAAGAAGGCCATCAAGCGCGCCGCCAGCGCCGCCGTGCGCAAGAATTGGGGACGCCAGTGACGGACCAGGCGTACCAAGTTCAGAAGGCCGTCCACGCGCTCCTAATCGGTACGGGCGCCCTCACCGACTTGGTGCCCGCCGAGTCCATCGCCGACTTTGGCGGCGTGCCCACGGTGTTCCCCTCGATCATCGTAGGAGAGGCCCAGATCGTCGACGAGGGGCAGCAGATCGATCGCTCGGTGATGCGGGTCTATCTCACCCTGCACCTCTGGACGAAGGAGGCTGCGCTGAATGCCGTCAAGAAGATCGGCGGCGCGGTGCGGACCGCGATGCACGGACAGCGGCCGCCCCTCGGCGGTGGCTTCCAGCTCGGCGATCTCGGCATCGAGAGTGTGCGCTACGTCCGCGACCCGAGCGGCGAGAACGGCCACGGCGTCGTCACGATCAACGCGCTGGTGAGTGAGACCTGATGCGCGCTGGCAGTCTCGATCGCACCATAGAAATCACCCGCACCACGACGGCGCCGAACCCCGAAGAGCCGTGGGTGCCCGGCGAGCCCACGACCTCGACGATCGCGACCGTGAGGGCGCAGCTGATGCAGCAGTCGACCGAGGAATTCATGCGCACCTTCGGCGAGTCGCAGGAGATCGCCGTTGCGTTCCGCATCCGGTACCGCGATGATGTCGTGCTCACCGACCAGATCGTCTACGCCGGCACGACTTACGATCTCCTCGAAATCAAGGAGATCGGCCGACGCATCGGCCTCGAGCTTCGCGCGAAGGCGGTGAGCTGATGCGTGGCACGAAGCCGACCTTGGTGGTCGACAACGACGCGGTGAAGACGGCGCCAGCGCCCCCGGCGTGGCTGTCTGCGAAGGCGAAAGCCGAGTGGCGCCGCGTGATGCCGATCCTCGTCGATCGCGAGATCCTGACCGCCGCCGACCTCGGTAGCCTCGAAAACTACTGTCTCGCTCAAGCCCGCGTGCGTGACGCGGAGCGGATGCTTGCCGGCACCACCGACCCGGACGCCTGGCTGAAACTGCTCAGGGCGCAGGACAAGGCTATGGCGACCGCGCGCCAGCTCGCCGCCGAACTGGGGCTCACCCCGGTGTCGCGATCGAGGCCCGGCATTCGAGAGGAGGAGGAAGGCGATGACGACGCCGACAACCCGCTCGACATATCCTGAATGGGTCTATGACGGCTCCGAAATCCCCGACCCCTTCGGGCACGGGGAACGCGCCGTGCGCTTCCTCCGGGCGCTGCGCCATCCCAAGAGCACGCTGCCGAATCGAGCATTCCAGCTCGACCCTTGGCAGGAGCGCGTCGTGCGGCGCATCTATGGCCCGCGCAACGACGACGGCACCCGCATCGTCAAGACCGTGGTGCTGTTGCTTCCGAGAGGAAACCGGAAGACGTCATTGGCTGCGGCGCTCTCGCTGCTGCACACCATCGGCCCGGAACGCGCGCCCTACGGCGAAGCCACCTTCGCGGCCGTCGATCGGAAGCAGGCCGGCCGTGCCTTCAAGGAAGCGATCGGGATCGTCCGCGAGGACAAGCGGCTGGTCAAAGCCACCCGCATCTACGACGCCCACAACAGCGCGAAGAAGATCACATACCCCACCGACGGCGTGTCGCTCGAGGTGATCAGCGGCGACGCGGGGACGGCGCATGGCGCGACGCCGGCCTTTGTGCTCGCCGACGAAATTCACATCTGGCCGAACCGCGATCTCTGGGAGGCGCTGACCACCGGCCTCGACAAGGTCGACAATCCGCTACTGGTGGTGGCGACCACCGCCGGCCGAGGCCAGGACAATTTCGCCTGGGAAGTGATCGAGGACGCCCGCAAGGTGGCGCGCGGCGAAGTCGATGATCCGTCGATCCTCCCCGTGCTGTTCGAAGCGGACCGCGATGCCGACTGGCAGGACGAAGAACTGTGGCACCGCGTCAACCCCGGCCTGCGGCACGGGTATCCTTCGCTCGACGGCTTCCGGCGTCACGCCCGGCGCGCCGAGCGCAGCGTCGGCGAGCGGCAGAGCCTGCTGCAGCTCAAGCTCAATGTCTGGCTCGACCAGACCGTCGATCCCTTTGTCGACATGGTGGTCTACGACGCCGGCCGGAAGCCCGTCGACCTCGACGCCCTGGCCGATGACCCGTGCTGGCTGGGTGTCGACCTCTCCTCCACCATCGACCTTTCCGTCATCGTGGCGTGCTGGCGTACCGCCGACGGCTACGCGGTGGCCGCGTGGTTCTTCATCCCCGAAGCCAACATAGACGAGCGGGAGGACGGCTCCGGCGGCACCTACCGCCAATGGGTGGACGAAGGGCTGATCGAGGCCACTCCGGGCTCTACGATCGATTTCCGGCGCATCCGCGACAAGATCATCGACCTGCACGAAACGATGACGCTGCAGGAGATCGCCTTCGACCCCTACATGGCGCGCCAGGTGCAGCCCGAATTGATGGAGATGGGGCTGCCGGTCGTCGACATGCGCCAGGTGCCGAGCCTGATGATGCCGGCGATCCTCGAGCTGGAGCGTGCGATCCTCGCCGGCGAGTTCCAGCACGGCGGCAATCCCGTCCTGCGGCACTGTTTCAGCAACGTAGTGGTGCGACGGAACGATCAGGGTCACGTCGCCAAGTTCACGAAGTCCAAGAAGTGGCTGTCGATCGACGGGGCCGTCGCGTCGGCGATGGCGGTGGCGCGGTGCGCTGCCGGCGATAGCGGACGCTCCTCCTACGAGGACGCCGACGAAGAGAACACCGAGGAGTGGGCCTATGCCTGACGATACCGAACGCCTTGTCATCCTGCTCGAGGCGAAGATCAGCGAGCTCGAAAAGAACATGGCGAAGGCCAGCGGCACGACCGCGAAGGCCTATCGCGAAATGTCCCTCGGTTCGCGTCGCGCCACGTCGCAGATGCAAGAGGACGCGATCCGGTCGACATTGCGCATCAACCAGGCCCTCGATGCGACCCGGGCAAGGGTCGGCGTGTTCGCGTCGAGCTTCGCATCGGGCCTCGTCGCGCCGCTCGCTGGGCTGCTGTCCCTCACAGCCGCAGTGAACGGTACGCGCGCCGCGCTCGACAAATTCGGAGACATCGCGGACCAGTCCGCCGCCGCTGGTCTCGACAGCGAATTCTTTCAGGGCATAGCCTACCAGGCGAAGCTCTCCGGCATCGAGATCGGCACGATGGCCGACGCGATGGCCACCTTCAACAAGCTCAGCGGGCAGGCCGTTGAGGGTCGCGGCAAGATGGTGACCCAGCTCAAGGCCGAACATCCGGAATTGCTCCGCAGCCTACAGCTCGCTACGGACCAGGAGCAGCGCTTCCGGCTCATCGTAGACGCGATTAAGAACGCCAAGACCGAGCAGGAAGGCGCGGTGATCGCCGCCGCAGCGTGGGGCGATCAAGGTGTGCGCATCGCCACCGCGTTCCGCGAAGGATCGGCGGCCGTCGACGAGATGGTCCGCAAGGCCAAGGAGCTCGGCCTGATAGTCGACCGCGAGGTAATTGCCCGCGCCGATGAGCTGGGGGACGAGTGGGAGACCACGGCCGCAATCCTAGATAACAGGATCAAGGTGGCCCTCGTCGACATGGGGCCGCTGATGGTCGATCTCGTCGGGCTCGCCGCCGACTTCGGCTCGAACATGGCTCTTGTGCACGACCAGTTCCGCGAGATCGAGCAGCGCCGCTTCCTCAATCCCCTCCAGAACGAGCTTATCGCCGTGCAGGAGGAAATCCATCGGATCAAGACTGGCGGCGAGCGAGGCGGCGTCGGCGCCGTTGTCGACCTGGTGTTCGGCAAGTCCGGCGACGAGGACGCGCGGGTCGAAGAGCTCTACCAGAAGGCCGAGCGTCTGCAGGAGCGCATCGCACAGTTGCAGGGAAAGCCTCCCGGCCCGCCCACGGCAGCGCCAGTGGTACGATCACCCGGCAGCGCGTTTAGCCAGGGATGGGGCGCTGGCGCGTTCCTGTCGAGCGCTCCACAGGTGTTCGATCGGAAGCTGATCGACGGGCTCAAGGACGTGTCCGGCGCGGCGTATAAGACCACGGTCGAGCTCGCCAGCACGACCGATGCGGTCGACGAGCTGCGCCAGCAAGCCGAGCAGACGGCGACCGCCCTGGAAAGCTCGCTCGGCGGCGCTCTGAGCACGTTGTTCGACGGCCCTATCACCAACGTGCAGGACGGCCTCGCTGGCATCCTCGACAGTCTCGGCTCGCTGGGACGGCAGAACCTCAGCAGCGTCTTCTCGGGGATGCTGAGCCCGGCCAACCAGAACGCGGCCACAGGCGGCGTGATGGGCAACGGGCTCTGGGGCTCTGCGATCTTCGAAGCGGCCAAGGCGGGCACCGCGGCGGGCTCCAAGGAGGGCGTGGCTGGCGGGTTCGATGGCTGGCTCAAGAACAATGCCGGGACCGTCGGCGCGGGGCTGGGCGGCCTCGGTCTCGGCTACAGCACGCAATCGCCGTTGATGGGTGCCGTCGGTGGCGCGCTCGGCGGCGCAGCGGCCGGCCCGTGGGGCGCGCTGGCGGGCGGCGTAGCGGGCTTCATCGGTGGATTGCTCGGCATGCAGGAGGCGCTGCAAAAGGCCAAGAAGGCCGTCAACGACAACAAGCTCTCGATCGACCAGTTCATCGCCACGGGCATGGGCAAAGAAGTCGACAGCATCTCGGCGGCCGTGGCGCAATTTAGAGCGCAAGGAGCCCAGCTTGTCGAGCTCGCAAAGGCCGCCGGCGATAACGCACTCGTGCGCCGCCTGCAGCGGGCGATGGACGCTTATCGCGACACGCTCAGGATCGAGCGGCTACAGGATCGCGTGGTGGCATCGAGCGACGTGCTCCGCGAAGCCTACGAGCGGGAGGCCGACGCGCTCCGCGGAGTGATCGAGCAGAACAAGGCCTGGGTGGCGAGCCTCAAAGGCTTCAAGAACGCGTTGCTCCTCGACACGAACCTGTCACCGCTTTCGCCGCAGGATCGATTGATCCAGGCGCAGATGCAGTTTCAGCGCACCAGCCAGGCAGCGATCGGCGGTGACGCCAGCGCGCAGTCGCGGCTGCAGCAGGAAGCATCTTCCTACCTCGAAGCCGCGCGCGGCTTCTACGCCTCCAGCGGGGCTTACCAGTCAATCTTCGACCAGGTCCAAGGTGTGCTGGATCGAGCGATCAGCGCCGGCAACGGTGCAGTCAGCGACGCCGAGCGCCAGTTGAACAAGCTCACCGATCTCGTCGGCGGGCAGATCGACCTCAAGAACGCCGTCGTGTCCGTCAACCAGGCAATCGCCAAGCTGAACGCGGACATGGCGAGGTTGCAGGCTGCGGAGATCGCCGCCTCGCAGGACGTCACCACATCGGTGAAGCAACTACTTCGCGAGCTATCGCAACAGAGCGGCAGGAGAGCAGCATAATGGACCTTTCAGACATCGCCCCGACCTCGATGAAGGTCGCGATCAGGCACCCCGGCACCGGCAAGGAGACCGGGCTGATCATCGACGTGCAGTCGCTTGAAAGCCCGGTCGTGCAGAAGGTGCGGCGCGAGCAGCGGGACGCGGTGCTCCGTACTCGAAACCGCAAGATGACGGCCGAAGAAATCGACGAGCAGATCACTGACCAGATCGTCGCCGCGATCGCGGGCTGGCAGTGGAACGGCGACGCGAGCTGGGGCGGCAAGAAGCTCGATCTCACCCCCGAGAATGTCCGCATCGTTGTCGCCGCGCCGTGGGTGCGCAAGCAGGTTGAGGAGGCGGTCGCGGACGAAGCAGGTTTTTTCTCGAACTGAGCGAGGGGCTCTGCGCCGCGGTGCGTCTGGCCGTGGCGCGGGGATCTCTGGTTGGCATCGAGATCGAGCCAGCCGGCGAGCATCTATGGCTCTGGTTCTGGGACATGAATCGCGGCCGGCGCAGCAACGGCTTCGGTCCTGATGGATTGTCGGGGCTCGACTTGACGTCGTGGCAGCAGATGACGGGCGCCATCGTTCGGCCAGAAGAGTGGAGCATCGTTCGAGACATGGACCAGGCCTATGTCGATGCGGCCAGCAAGAAGATGGCGGCCGGCAAGGGCGGCCCGCTCTACGCGCCGAGCGAGGGCCCGGGCCTGACGGCGGCGAGCTTTGACGGGATGATCGGATGAGGCGGAAGCGGGCCAACGGCAAGTTCGCCGGATGGAAGGTCGGGAACGGCTATGCCGAATACCGGTACGGCAAGCCCTCCTCGGCGAAGTCGCGACCGATCTACAATCCGGCTCAGCGCGACCACTACGTCGGGAAGGTGGCCGACATCCTCGGCACATGGCAGAGCAGCAAATGGGAACGCGAGGGCGACACTCGCGCCGGCATCCGCAGCTCGCTCTGCCTCGAGGGTTATGCGTGGCAGCGATCCGACGACGAGGCCGCCTTCCTCGTCGCAGCCGGCCTCGTGCTCCTCGGCGCGTCGCAGCGCCCCAGCTTCACCGAAGGCCAGCCCGGCTACACCGAGCCGGCAGAGAACTGCTACCACTGCCACCGACCGATCCCAGATGCCGACATGACGCGCGGCCAGCGGTTCTGCTCGGTGGAGTGCGCCCGCGCCGCGCTCAACCGGCGGGACTTCAGCCAGCGTGCCGCGCACGACGCCGTTGCCCATGCGGCCTATAATCTCATCGCGCGCAGCAAACGGCCGCACCAGAAGTGCCCGCAATGCGGTGAGCCCTTCCGGCCATCGCGCGAGGGTCAGCGATATTGCTCGCCGCGCTGCACGGGCATCGCCACCTCCGGCCTGGCACCGCGGACTTGCGCTCATTGCCGTGAGCCGTTCCAGCCCTCGCGCGGTGCCCAGGAATTCTGCTCGAAGGCATGCTCCGGTGCCCACTCCGCCGCGCAGCGGCGAGCGGTGCTGCCCGTGGTGCTCTGCCACTGTTGCGGTGAGCCTTTTCAGCAGTCGGTCGCGAAGCAGCGCTTTTGCTCGGATACGTGCCGGAAGCGCATCGAGAACCTGCAGTCGAGAATCCGAACGGGCAACGCGCTGATGACGGCCACCAACTTCGACTATCTCGTCACCGTGCCGACAAACGCCCGCCCTCGATGGCTCACCCCCGAGCGGTTCGACGAGATGCTGGCGGCTTAGTCGGCGCTCTTTCCAAGTTCGATCACGCGGTCGCTCAACACCTTCAACTGCTCATGCATGCTGGCCAGTATCTGCCCCTGCTGAGCAATCGCCCGGGTCAAGCCCTCGACCGAGTCGCTAAGGATGCGCTGGTTCTCGCCCAGGCGGACGATCGCCTCCTGAGTGGCCTCCGCAAGTTTCTGCTGACCATCACTCATTCAAAGTCTCCATCCTGAATATCGATTTTCGCGGTCCATCGGAGTCCTAGTCCGATGGGGGAGGGGCCTAAAAGGGGGGATCGCCATCGTCCAGGCGTCCGGGCCCGAATGGCGCGCTCCTACTGTTCGGTATCCAAGACCAGTCCGGAGAATCGACGCTCACCGTCCCTGAATCGGAGATGGTGATCTGTGGGGTGCCAGTGATCTTGGCCGTTACTTGGTCGCGCTGGAACTTCAGCTCTTCGACCATCGGATGTCCTACGAGGACGTCCTTCACCGCTTCGGCCACGACCCGATGTGCCTCTAGCCGAGCGAGAAAGCGGTTGATGATCTTCGACGGTGTATCGCGGCTCTTAAGCGCTTCATCCAGCAACCGGCGGACAGCTTCCACTTCGGACTGGAACCCCTTCTCCTGCTGATACTCAACGATCCTCTCCACCATTTCGGTGGGCAGCGCATACACGCGCCGCTGAGTTGTGGCGGCCTCGGGGGCCTTCACTTCGTCTTCGCTATCACTGGCCACGACAATCACCCCAATGTTGGGCAGGACCCTATTTCCGCCCTTGACCCCTGTCCAGTGACATGACAATGTCACAGTATTGGTAACATAGGAGGTGACACGATGTATGAACGCGGGTGGAAGCGCCCAGAGACAGCGCGTGTGGTTGTGCTGCTGACAAAGTCGGAAATCGAGAAAATCGACAGCGCGGGGCAATCGGCTGGCCTTGCTTCGCGATCGGAGACGGTACGCCAGCTCATCGCCAAGGGCCTTAAGGCCGAGGCGGAAGCCAAGAGCGAGGCCGCGTGATGCACCTCGCAAACGAAAGGGCCGGCACGGCGCCAACCGTACCAGCCCTCAATCCGAACCGCCTCGCAGGGCGGCCGAGTATCAACCCCCACAGCATGGAGGTGACGATGGTCACCAATATCACGCCGGGCACGCTCCCGGCAATTCCCGAGCGCTATCGTGCGATCCGCATGATGGGCGGCCGGATCGTCGAGCCCCACTTCATCGTGTTCCTGGAGGTTGCGGATCGCCCCTGGGGCGACAACCGCAAGACGCCTCACCAGAAGTGGAACGCCTATCTCGGCGACGAGATGATCGTGAAGCGTCACCGCGACCCGGAGCATGCGGCTTGCCGTGCGCTGTTCGCGGCCGGCAACGTCGGCACGGTTCTTTTCGTGCATCGCTCGACCGGCGTGCCCGGCATCAGCCTCGATATCGAGAAGGCGATCAAGGTCGCCGTCTATGACGACGGTGCGCGGGGGCTCTACCATGCTGCATACCACCCGTACGACCCGGAGGATAACACGCCAGCAGGCGAGGACGGGGCGGACGGCGCGTCGGTAGCCGAAGACCAACTTGCGGCTCCAAACGACGCTCCCGGTGTTGACGCTCGAGAGGCGGTGACCAATCCGGCTATAGAGGCGGCCGAGCGCAATCTGCGGAAAGCGGCTGATGAGCTTTTCGCGCTCACGCCCGAAGAACGCGCCCTCCTCGACGGGGAGGCGCGCTGATGGTCTCCCGCCGCACAATCCTCCAAGCGCTGCCGTTCCTCGGCGCCAGCGTCGCCGCCCCCGCTATCGCTGACGACCTTGCGAAGTGGCAGGCCGATCCCGAAACCATGACGGTCGAACAGCGCCGGGACCATCACCTCGCCGAATTCAAGCGGGCCTGCGAGGAGATCGACCCCAACATCCGAGACTGGTCTTTCAGCAGGGACGAGGATCGGGGAACGCTCGCACTGATCGCCTTCGTCCGCACCGGAAGATATGAGGGCGACGGCCTCTACGAGAGTGGCACCGAGAATATCTGGGGTAAGCGCGGCCAGTGGCACGTCAAGCTCCGCCCCGGAAAGATCGACGGCCACCGGTCCTTCACGGTGCAATGCCCCGGCGAGTGGCAGGTTCTGACCGAACCGAGGCTCGACACGTTCATCGGCAGGAGGCTCGCATGAGTTTCCTACTGACACGACGCTCCGCGCTGATCGGCGGATTCACGTCACTGATTATTCCCCCCGCCGCGGTCGCTCTTGACCAGGCACAGGCGGCCGATCCTTGGGAGGAAGCCGCTGACCTCGCCTTCGCCCTGCACGACAGGCTGGAGAACATGCCGACCGGCAGGTGGTGGTGGACCCAAGTCGGGCCGGGCATAGGCTGCGGCAACGCGATGCAGTTCTGGGAGCGTTCCGGCAGCGGATTCCATCGGGCCGAGAGGAGGGCAGCATGATCGCGGTCTTCGCCTCTCGCATCCGCGTCCGCTTCGCCGGGGCGATCATTCGCCTCGGCTGGGCGATCATCGCCGCCGAAGAGCAGCGCTGGGGATTGCGGTCATGACCGACGATCCGACCATGGCCGAGATGGACGAGATGACGGAAAAGCTCCGCATCTGCCTCGCGCACGCCCGCGAGATGGCCGCCAAGGTGGCCAAGGACTCGAACGGCAATCGCGGCGCGCTGGACTACCTGCTGCTTTGGACAGGCGGCGACTTCTACCAGTTCGTGCTCAGGCAGGGCGTCGTGCACCGCGAGTATCCGAACCTGCCATCCGCCGACATGGTGGCGCTGATGATCAGCACGTTCCTTGATGCCCTCGCTGTCCCCGAGACGGAGGTGCGGCATTGAACGCGGACTTGATCACAGCCGAGCAATTCAGGATGGCGAGGGCGGCGCTGGCCATGAGCAGGGCGGACGTCGCCGGCATGACCGGCCTGTCAAAGGAAGCCGTCGGCGTTGCTGAAACCGATCCGTCCAGAGCCCCGCTGGCCCTGGCGCAAAAGCTCCTCCGCTACTACTCGGCGAAGGGCGTGCACTTCGCGAAGGATGCCGGCCGGATCGGCGTCCTGTTGCGGACCGAATAAATTCGAGGGCGGGGGTATAGTTACTTGCTACTCCCGCCCTTACTCCTCTGATCGTCGAGTTTCGAGGGTTCGAACATGGCGCGTAGTGCAGTAGCAAACTCAAACATCGCCGGTCCCCGGCCGCCGTCGTTCCTCTCGAGGGCGACATTGGCGGCAGAGTTGGACATCGGCGAGTCCACGGTCGATGACTTGGTGAAGCGCGGCGTCCTCCCGCGGCCGATCAGGATCGGCGGATCGGTGCGCTGGAACTGGGCAGCGGTGCAAGAGGCCCTGATCTCGATGGGGCAGGGGAACGACGGCGCGGACCCCTTCATGAAGGCATTGAACGATGAAGCAGCCGCGTAGGCCGGCCATATCGCTGCCCAAGGGCGTGCATCGCGTCGTTTCGCGAAGCAGAGAGTATTTCTACTGGCAGAGCGGACGCGGCACCGACCATGCCGGGGAGAGGATTAAGCTCCCGAACGATCCTCACACCCCGGAATTCTGGCAAGCGGTGCGGCAGGCGCAGGGCATCGGCGGCGCGGTGCCCACCGACACCATCGGTGCATTGATCGACGCTTACGAGACGGCGTGGCCGGGGCTGCCGCGCAAGCTGGCGAGCAGCACCCAGGAGTTATACCGCCGCAATCTCAAGGTGGTGCGCGCCACGTGGGGCGACCTGCCGGCGGCGAGCCTTCGCCCTGCTCACGTGCAGGCGCTGGTAGAGAAAATCGGGGCGACAAAGCCCGGCAGCGCGAACAACGTGCTCTCCGCACTCAAGGCCATGTGCCGGTGGGCAATGGGGCCGAGAGAGCTTCTAACCCGGGATCCGACGCAAGGCGTCGTCCCCTTCGATACCGGGGAGGGCCACCGCCCATGGACACCGGCGCAGCTCGCCTTCGCCGACAAGAACTTCACCGGCATGTTGCGCCGGGCCTACGTGCTCGCCCGCTACACGGGGCAGCGCATCAGCGACGTTGTGAGGCTGGGGTGGACCGACGTCGACGAGGGCGGCTTCACCCTTCGGCAGAAGAAAACCGGGGTTCGTCCGTGGTGCCCCATCCTCCCCGAGCTCGAGCGGGAAATGGCAACCTGGGAGAAGCGCCCGGGACCGTTCCTGCTGCAGGAAAACGGACGGCCCTTCACCACCAATCAGCTCTGGAAGATTCTCGACAAGGAGCGGGATGATCACCCGGCCGATCTCGACGGCGTGGTGTGGCACGGCCTGCGGGCCAACGCCGTCATCAACCTGCGCCAGCGGGGGTACAGCGCGATGCAGATCAGCGACGCGATCGGGATGAGTGTCGAGATGGTCGAAAGGTATTCCCGCTACGCCGACCGGAAGGCAGGCGGGCAGGCGATCCTGCTCAAGATGAAGGAACGGACCAAGGACAAGGCTGTAAAACGCTGAAAAACTGGAAAGCAGAAATTCAGCAAAATCAACGCGCTAAGAGGTATGGAATGAAGTGCAGGCTTCTGTTGCCAGGTGCCTGCGGACCCCGCCTGTCGCCCGGCTAGGGGCGGAGGACTTAAATTCCCAGTGCTAGCACCGCTTACGCGGCGAGAGCGACCGGAGCCTTATGGTTGTCATTGGCAACTATAAGATTTGGACCGATAACGGTGGTACCTCACCGAGCGAAAACACACCCTTTACGCCCTTGTCGATCCTATTTCGCCCCCAGTGGCTCCGCTCGTTGGAGCGGGCGGAGATGGTGGAGGCGCCGGGTACTGCCCCCGGGTCCAATGGGTTTATTACGATGGCCGTTTATCGCCATAGCCGTTGCCGGCACGGACAATATAGGGACGACCGGCGGGGGATGCAAATCATGCAATAATCTCGGCGATCAGCGCCTCGAGCGGTGCCAGATCGCCTGAGAAACTGTCGATAATCGAAGAGAGCTCGCCGCGTCGACGAAATGCGGCCGCTCGTGGTTCTGGAGTGATCGTGGTCAGCCAGCCAACTGAACGTCGCTGACTGGCACCTCGCGACTCAGGATGGCAGTACTGCGGTTGCTTCGATCTCCACGAGGACGCCGGGGCGGCCGAGGGCGAGGACTTTCAGCACCGTGACGATGGGCGGGTTGGTGGGCTGGCCGGCGAACTTCACCCAGGACTGGAAGCCGGGCATGATGTCGAGGTCGCCGTCGATATAGATTGTCACCTTGACCAGGTCGTCGATATCGGCGCCGGCTGCGTCGAGGCAGAGTTTGAGGTTGGCGAGTGCCTGGGTGGTCTGGACGCCCAAATCGCCGTCGACGAGCTTGCCGTCGCTGTCGACCGAGTTCTGTCCACCGATCATGACGAGGCGGGACCCGGCGGGGACCACGAGGGCTTGGGTAAAGGCGGGGTTCTGGTGCATTCCCTTGGGTTTTAGGTAATCGACGGGCATCATGGACCTCTTGTGGATGTTGAGTCTGTCGCCGCCCAACCGAACGGGCGGGCTGCTAGAAACGTTGCCGAAATGGAGTGCCGGGAAATGTCAGTATCTGCCTTGCGGCGCGAAGCGGCTGAGACGCGACATCCGGAGCAGCAATATCTCGACCTGCTGCGGCTGATCGTCGACACCGGCACCGATCGCGGCGACCGGACGGGGACGGGCACGCGCTCGATCTTCGGGCACCAGATGCGGTTCGACCTCATGCGCGGCTTTCCGCTGCTGACGACCAAGAAGGTGCACCTCAAGTCGATCATCTACGAGCTGCTGTGGTTCCTGCGCGGCGAGACCAATGTGCGCTGGCTGCAGGAGCGGGGCGTCACGATCTGGGACGAATGGGCCAATGCCGAGGGTGAACTGGGGCCGGTCTACGGCTCGCAGTGGCGGAGCTGGCCGGACGGGACGGGCGGCGCGATCGACCAGATCGCCAATGTGGTGGACTCGATCCGCAGCAAGCCGGAATCACGACGGCATATCGTGACGGCGTGGAATCCGGCGGAAGTGGACGAGATGGCGCTGCCACCCTGCCACTGCCTGTTCCAGTTCTACGTGGCCGAGGGGCGGCTGAGCTGCCAGCTCTACCAGCGCTCGGCGGACGTGTTCCTGGGCGTGCCGTTCAACATCGCGTCCTACGCGCTGCTGACGATGATGGTGGCGCAGGTGACGGGGCTCGAGCCGGGCGAGTTCGTGCATTCGTTCGGCGACGTGCACCTGTACGCCAATCACTTCGAACAGGCCGAGCTGCAGCTCACGCGCGCGCCCAAGCCGATGCCGCGCATGACGATCAATCCGGACCGCCGGTCGATCTTCGACTTCGAATATGAGGACTTCATGCTCACCGGCTACGATCCGCATCCGGTGATCAAAGCCGCCATCGCTGTTTGATCCGCAAGGAAATGCGCCGACTTTGCCGGATTTTTCGCGGCTTGCGCCGGTGGTGAAGGCGGGGCGGGGCGTGATAAGCATTCAAGCCGCGTTCAGGCGGCGGTGTCTAGGGCATCGCCGCTTTTCGATTTTTGGGGAGTCTCGATGCAACGCCTGCTTTCCGTCGCCCTGCTGCTTGGCGCGTGCACGCTGACGCCGGCGCTGGCCAACGACACCACGGCGGAGCTCGGGACGGGCGGGCTGATCTTCATCACGACCGACCAGCTCAAGATGAAGTCGGAGGACCTGTTCGTCTCCCCAACGCTGGTGAAGGTGACCTATGAGTTCGAGAACCTGACGGACAAGGCGCTCGACGTGCTCGTGGCGTTCCCGATGCCCGATATCGAGGGCAGCGGTGACTTCAACGTGGCGGTGCCGGATCGCGAGTCCGACAACATGTTCGGCTTCAAGACCTCGTTCAACGGCGAGCCGGTCGAGGCAACGCTGCACCAGCAGGCATTCGCGTTCAATCTTGACCAGACCGCGGCGCTCGAGGCGCTCGGCATTCCGCTGACGCCGTTCGGCGAACGGACGCGCGAGCTGATCCAGGAACTCGACGAGGATGCGATCCAGAAGCTGCTGCATCTGGGGCTCGTGATCCCGATGGAGTATGGCGACGGCAACGACAACTGGACGACCTATTACGAGCCGGTTTGGACGCTCAAATCGACCTACAGCTGGGAGGCGCATTTCGCGCCGGGCGAGACGGCCGAAGTGGTGCACTCCTACACGCCCAGCGTCGGTGGTACCGTGGCGGTGACTTTCCTTGCGCCGCCGGACGAGTACGGCGACCGGGCCGGGGACTACGAGAAGAAGTACTGCACCGACGACAGCTTCATCGGCGCGGTCAAGAAGACGCTGGCGTCGCCCGAGGAGTACTACTCGGCGCCCTATTACGAGAGCTGGATCACCTATATCTGGTCGACGGGCAACAACTGGGCCGGGCCGATCGAGGACTTCTCGCTGACGATCGACAAGGGCGACGCCAAGAACCTCGTTTCATTCTGCTGGGATGGCGAGGTCAAGAAGATCGGCCCCACGACGTTCCAGATGACGGCCAAGGACTGGTATCCGCCTTATGGCCGCGAACTCGACATCCTGATCCTCGACCACATCGAGCCGGAAGGCGCTGGGGGCTGATGAGCGTTACTATTCGTGATGCGGCGCCGGGCGACGCGGCGGTCGTTCTCTTCTTCATCAAGGCGCTCGCCGAATATGAGCGGCTGGCGCATGAGGTCGTGGCGAGCGCGGCCGATATCGAGCGTGAGCTGTTTGGGCCGTCGCCCAAGGTGTTCTGCCAACTCGCCGAGGTGGACGGCCAGCCGGCTGGCTTTGCGCTCTGGTACTACACCTTCTCGACCTTCCAGGGCCGGCACGGCATCTGGCTCGAGGATTTGTTCGTGAACCCCCAGATGCGCGGCCACGGCGTGGGCAAGGCGCTGCTCGCCAATCTGGCGCAGCGCTGCGTCAGCGAGGGCCTGGGGCGCTACGAATGGGCGGTGCTGGACTGGAACCAGCCCTCGATCGACTTCTACGTGGCGCAGGGGGCGGTCTTCATGGACGACTGGCGGCGCTGCCGCGTCAGCGGGGAAGCGCTCGACAAGCTGGGGGCAGCCCCATGAGCGTCGCCGTCGCCATTATCGCCGCCATCGCGGAAAACGGGGTCATCGGGGATGGCAACCACATTCCGTGGCGCCTGCCGGGCGATTTCGCGCATTTCAAGCGCATGACCATGGGCAAGCCCCTGATCATGGGGCGGAAGACGTTCGAGAGCATCGGGCGGCCGCTGCCGGGGCGGACCAACATCGTCGTGACGCGCCAGGAGGGCTACCAGCCGGACGGCGTGATCGTGATATCGAGCCTCGAGGCGGCGATGGAGCATGCCCAGGAGATCGCCAGGGCGGACCGGGCAAACGAGGTGATGATCGGTGGCGGAGCGGAAATCTACCGGCAGGCGCTGCCGTTTGCCGACCGGATGTACCTCACCCAGGTGATGCTGGAGCCGCAGGGCGACACCTATTTCCCGCCCATCGACTTCGAGCAATGGAAGCCGGGAGGGGAGATCAGCGTGGCCGCACATCCGCAGGACAGTGCGGCATTCCGCGTAAGGGTTTATCGACGGAACCCCTTGGCGCGCCGTTGATCGGCCCCAATAGCCCCCCTATATACGTCCGAACGATTGAACAGCTGAAAGGCGACATATGCCCTGGGACAACAATACGGGGGGCGGCGGCCGCAACAACAATAGCGGCGGTCCGTGGGGGCAGGCCCCACAAGGGGGCGGCGGGGGTGGACCCCGCAGGGGCAATACTCCCAGTCTCGAGGACATTCTCAAAGGTGGACGCGACCGATTCCAGGGCGCGGGTTTCCCCGGTGGCCGCTGGGCCATCGCCGGCGGCGCGGTGGTGCTCATCGCGTTCTGGCTGTTCAATTCCATTTACACGATCAATGAAGGCGAAGTGGGCGTCGAACTGCAGTTCGGCAAGCCCAAGCCGGAACTGAGCCAGCCGGGCCTGCACTTCCACTGGTGGCCGGTCGAGGACGTCGAGCGCGTGTCGATCGCGGTACGGCAGACGACGATCGGTTCGTCGACGGGCAACCGGAACGGCAGCGGCAATGAAGGGCTGATGCTGTCGGGCGACCAGAACATCGTCGATGTGCGCTTTGCGGTGCAGTGGGCGGTGGCGAACCCGGTGTTCTTCCTGTTCAACGTGCGCGACCCCGAAGACATGGTGCGCAGCGCCGCCGAAAGCGCGATGCGCGAAGTTGTCGGCCGCCGTCCGGCGCAGGACGCGTTCCGCAACGACCAGGCGGGCATCGCCGCCGAAGTACAGCGGATCACCCAGGCGATCCTCGAGAGCTACGAAACCGGCGTCAGCATCAACGACATCAACATCGAAGTCGCGGCGCCGCCGGCGGAAGTCGTGGACGCCTTCGAGGAAGTGCAGCGCGCCGAACAGGACGAAACGCGCTTCCAGGAAGAAGCACGACGCGACGCCAACACCCTGCTGGGTAATGCCCGCGGCCAGGCAGCGCAGCTGCGCGAAGACGCGGCGGCCTACAAGAACCGCGTGGTGCAGGAAGCAGAAGGCGAGGCAGCCCGCTTCGTGTCGATCTACAACGAATATGCGCGCGCCCCCGAAGTGACGCGCAAGCGGCTGTTCCTCGAAACGATGGAGCAGGTGCTTGGCAGCTCGGAGAAGGTGATCGTCGAGCCGGGCACGACCGGTTCGGGCGTGGTGCCCTATCTGCCGCTCAACCAGTTGCAATCGGGGACGACCACCAGCCCCACCACTTCGGCGACGGGGAACTGAGCCATGAACAGACTCATTATCCTCGCTGTCGTCGTCATCGCAGCCATCTACGTCCTCATCTCGTCGATCTTCGTGGTCAACGAGCGCGAGCAGGCGATCGTGCTGCGCTTCGGCCAGATCACCGACGTCAAGACCGAGCCGGGCATCTACTTCAAGCTGCCCACCACGGTGGTGGATTCGGTTCAGATCATCGAAGACCGCGTGATGCGCTACGACCTCGCCAATATGACGGTGCAGGTGCGGGGCGGTAAGCTCTACGAAGTCGACGCGTTCCTCACCTATCGCATCAACAATCCGCGGCTGTTCCGGCAGGCTGCGCTCGGCGACCTCAACGTCGCGGAAGCGCGGATCGGGTCGCTGTTCACCGCGGCGCTGCGCCAGGTTTATTCGCAGCGTGAGTTCGACGCCGCGCTGTCGGCCGAGCGCCCCGCAATGATGCGCGAGGCGCGCGACCTGATCGTGCCGTCGGTGAGTGAGCTGGGTATCCAGATCATCGACGTGCGCATCCTGCGCACGGACCTGACGCAGGATGTGTCGCAACAGACCTTCGAACTGATGAAGGCCGAGCGTCTGGCCGAAGCGGCCTTCCTCCGCGCCCGCGGCCAGGAAGCGGCGCAGTCGATCCGCGCCATCGCCGACCGTCAGGCCGTCGAGATCGTTGCGTCGGCCCGCCGCGACAGCGAAATCCTCCGTGGTGAGGGCGACGCGACGCGGAACGGCATCTTCGCCTCGGCTTACGGCCAGGATCCGGAGTTCTTCGAGTTCTACCGCTCGATGCAGGCTTACCGGACCGCTTTGGGCGCAACCGGGACGACGATGCTGCTCAGCCCCGACAGCGAGTTCTTCGGCTACTTCCGCCAGGACGCGCAGGGTGGCGTTGCGCCGCCGCCGGCCCAGCCGGGCGGCATCGCGCCGCTGCCGTCGAGCACGCTGAGCGTGCCCGAGACGCCCGACATCCCGGTCGAGACCGACATCACCAACTCGCCGCTGGCGGTCGAAACGACGCCGACCGAGCCGGCGGCCGAGGCGGCGCCCGCAGCGACCGAAACGGTCCCCGCGGAGGCCACCTCGTCGGAGCCGGTTCCGGCCCAATAACGGCCTCGCTGCCGCCAGAAATTCACGGCATTAAGGGGCCGGCGACGATCAAGTCGCCGGCCTCAATTTTTCGTGCAGGTGCACTGCTTGCGCCGCCCGCGGAGTTGCTAAACTGTGAGGCCAATAGGGGTGAGGATTTCCGAAATGAAGACGGGCTTTGCGGCACTTGTTGTGGGCGCGATGCTTGCGCTGGGCGCGCCGATCGCGTTCGCCAAGGGACCTGAATCGGTGGCGCCGCTGGCGGCGCAACTGTCCCCGGCGGTGGTCAATATCGGCACCAGCCGGATGCTGGGCGGTGGCGGACTGCCGTTCCCCGAAGCGCCGGAGGGCTCGCCTCTCAACGAGATGTTCGATGACCTCAACCCCAATGAGGGGCAGGGGCCGGAGGCGATGCAGGAAGCGCGCAGCCTCGGCTCGGGTTTCATTATCTCGGCCGATGGGCTGGTGGTGACCAACAACCATGTGGTCGAGGGCGCCGACGAAATCCTGGTGTTCCTCACCGACGGCACGCGGCTGCCGGCGACGCTGGTCGGGTCTGACGAGAAGGCCGACCTCGCGGTGCTGAAGGTGAACGCGGGGCACGATCTGCCCTTCGTCGAGTTCGGCGACAGCGATTCGGCCGATGTCGGCGACTGGGTGATGGCGATCGGCAATCCGTTCGGACTGGGCGGTTCGGTGTCGCTGGGGATCGTCTCGGCGCGCAATCGCGATATCCAGGCCGGTCCCTATGACGATTTCATCCAGACCGACGCGGCCATCAACCAGGGCAACTCGGGTGGGCCGCTGTTCGACATGGACGGCAAGGTGGTGGGCATCAATACCGCGATCATCGCGCGCGGCGGCTCGTCGCTGGGCATCGGCTTCGCCGTGCCGGTGAACCTCGCGCGGCCGGTGGTGGCGCAGCTCGCCGAGTTCGGCGAGACGCGGCGCGGCTGGCTCGGCGTCGGCATCCAGGACGTGACCGACGAGATGGCGGCGAGCCTGGGCCGGCCGGACACGCATGGCGCCATGGTGGTCGAAGTCACCGAGACCGGCCCTGCCGACGGCGTGGTCGAGGAAGGCGACATCATCCTCGATTTCAACGGCCGTCCGATCGTGCGCATGCGCGACCTGCCGCGCTTTGTCGCCGAGACGGCGGTGGGCGAGAAGGTGAAGGTCAAGGTGCTGCGCGAGGGCAAGGAGCTCATGCTCGACATTACGCTGGGCCGGCTCGAGGAGGGCGAGAAGATCATCGCCGCGGCCCGGCAGCCGGACGTGGCGACGCCCGATCCGAGCGCCGAGCCGCCTGCGGGCGTCGCGCCGGGGCTCAAGGAGATGCTCGGTCTCGACGTGGGGCCGATCGACGAGCAGGCGCGCGAAGCCTTCGCCATCGGCGAGGACGCCGAGGGGCTGGTGATCACCGATGTGGTTCAGGGCTCCGACGCGGAACGGCAGGGGCTGCTGAGCGGCCTCGTGATCTCGGAGGTCAACCAGCAGAGTGTGACGACGGTGGCCGAGCTGACCGAGCGCGTCGATGCGGCCAAGGAAGCGGGGCGACCGGCGGTGCTGTTCAAGGTCACTGACTCGGCCGGAACCAGCCGGTTCGTCGCAGTGAAGCTGCAGTAGGCGGGGACTGCCCCGCTGTCGCCTCGGCTACCGAACGAACTCTTCGTCGCTGTAGCCCTGGAGGTAGAGCAGGGCAGTCAGATCGCCGTGGTCGATCCTGACCTGGGCCTCAGCTGCGACGACCGGCTTGGCGTGGAGCGCGACGCCGAGGCCCGCCGCGCGGATCATGTCGAGATCGTTGGCGCCGTCGCCGACGGCGAGCGTCGCGGCGAGCGGAATGTCGTGATAAGCGGCGAGCGTCATCAAGCGGCTGAGCTTGGCCTCGCGGCCGATGATCGGCGACCGGACGGTGCCGTCGAGCGCATCGCCATCGACCTCGATGATGTTGGCCATGGCTTCGTCGAAGCCGATGCGCTTGCCGATGTAGTCGGCGAAATAGGTAAAGCCGCCCGAGACGAGCGAGGTGAAGGCGCCATGCGTCTTCATGGTCTGAACGAGGGCGCGGCCGCCCGGAGCGAAAGTGATGCGTTCGCGCCGGACTTCCTCCATGCGCGAGACCTTGAGTCCCTTCAGCAGCTTCACGCGGGTTCTTAGAGCGGCTTCGAAGTCGAGTTCGCCATTCATGGCACGCGCCGTGATGGCGGCGACTTCGTCCTTGATGCCGACGGCGTCGGCGAGCTCGTCGATGCACTCCTGGTCGATCATGGTGGAGTCCATGTCGGCGATCAGCAGCTTCTTGCGGCGGTTGACCAGCGGCACGAGCGCGACGTCGACGGGCCGACCGGCGACGAGGGCGCGGGCGGCGTCGAGGGGCGCGGCATGTTTCGGCTTGACGATCTCGGCCGCGATGCGCTGGGTGAGCCAGTTGATCTCGCCACCGATCTCGGCCTGCACGCGCTGCAGTAGCGGCAGATCGAGCACCGGCTCGGCGGGGTTAGCGATCAGGCAAAGGACCGACAAGGCGTTCTCGTGGCTCGAAAAAGAGCGGTTCTGATAGCGGGTCCGACTGCCAGCGGCAAGTCGGCGCTGGCGCTCGCCAAGGCGCGCGAGCTGGGCGGCGCCATCGTCAACACCGACGCGCTGCAGGTCTATGACGGCTTGCGGCTGGTCACGGCGCGGCCCGGCGATGCCGATCTCGCACAGGCGCCGCACAGGCTCTATGGCACAATCGATCCCGCCACGCGGTTCTCGACCGGCGACTGGGTGCGGGCGGCGGAGCGGATCATCGCCGAGGCGGGCGACCGACCGCTGATCTTTGCCGGCGGCACCGGCCTCTATTTCGAGAGTCTGATCAAAGGCTTTGCCGAGGTTCCCGAAGTGCCGGACGAGGTCGTGGCGGAAGTGGAGCGCGAGGTTGCGGGACTCGACCGCGATGAGCGCGGACGGTTGATCGCGGCGCGCGATCCGGTCATTGCGGCCCGCCTCAAGGCACCCGATCCGCAGCGCGTCACGCGGGCGCTGGCCGTGCTCAAGGCGACGGGGCGATCGCTCGCGACATTCCAGGACGCGGAGCACGCGCCGCTGCTCGAGGGCTGGGAGGTCGAAAGGCTGGTGCTCAACCCTGAACGCGAGGTGCTGCGCGAGCGGATTGCGCGGCGGTTCGTGGCGATGCTCGAGGACGGCGCCGCCGAGGAGGTCGAGGCGTTCGTCGCGCGCGGGCTCGACCCGTCGCTGCCCGCCATGAAGGCCATCGGCGTGCGCGAGATCGGCGACTGGCTCGCCGGGCGCTGCACGCGCGAGGAGATGGTCGCACGGGCGGTGACGGCGACGCGGCAATACGCCAAGCGGCAGCGCACCTGGTTCCGCAGCCGGATGGCTGATTGGATATGGGTCGAAAGCTAGCTCGGCTCGCGGTCGGTGAGGCCCAGGCGTTCGCGCATGGCCCAGCGGATGGTGAGCACGGTGGCGACGGCGGCGAGGCCGGCCATCAGACCGAACCACACCCCGGTGCCGCGCAGCGGCGTGTGCATGCCCAGCCACCAGGCGACGGGGAAGCCGATGAGCCAGTAGCCGACGAGGGCAATGATGAGCGGCATGTTGGTGTCGCTCATGCCGCGCAGCGCGGCGGCCATGGTCACCTGCGCGCCGTCAAAGAGCTGGAACAGGCCGGCGACGACAAGGAAGGAGGCCGCCAGCATTAGCGGCGCCTGGTTCTCCGACATGCCGGAATTGAGGAACAGCCCGACGATGGGGTGGGCGAAGGCGAAGAACACGATGGCGGTGACCGCCATGAAGCCGAGCGCCATCACCAGGGCGGCCCAGCCGGCATGGCCGATGCCCACCTTGTTCTTTTCGCCCAGCGCGATGCCGACGCGGACGGTGGTCGCCTGGCTGAGGCCGAGCGGCACCATGAAGGCGAGCGAGGCGATGGTGAGCGCGACGGAGTGGGCCGCCAGCTCGTCCTTGCCGAGCCAGCCCTGGAGCAGCGACGCGGTGGTGAAGAGCGCGACCTCGGCCAGCAGCATGAAGCCGATGGGCAGGCCGATCTTGATGAGCGTGAAGAAGCGCTCCCAGTCGAAGCGGAAGAAATTGTGCCAGATGTGGTAGCGGCGGAACCGGCGGTTGAGCTGGATGTAGCCGATGGCGAAGGCGAGCATCGCGTAGTTGACGACGCTGGTGGCGAGGCCCGAGCCCATGATGCCGAGCGCGGGAAAGCCCCAATGGCCGAACACCAGCGCATAGTTGGCCGCGAGGTTGACGACGACACCGCCCACGGTGATGAGCAGCACGGCGCGCGTGTCGCCATGCGCATTGAGGAAGGACTGCAGCGCCATGAAGACGAAGGCCGGCGGCAGCAGCCAGATGGCGGCGTGGACAAAGATCTCGGCAAGCGCGATGAGCTCGGGGTCCTGTCCCATCCAGCGATAGATCGGGCCGATGTTCCAGGCGAGCGGGAACAGCACGATTGCGAGGACGGTGGCGAGCCAGATGCCCGAGCGCACGGTGCGCCGAACGGTGCGACGATCCTTGGCGCCGAGTGCCTGCGCGGCGAGCGGCGCGACGGCGCCGACGACGCCGATGCCGAAGAGCTGGACGCAGATGAACAGGGCATTGGCGAGCGCACCGGCGGCGACATAGTCCGCGCCGAGACGACCGAGGACGATGACATCGGTGGTGAACAATGCGCTGCGCGCGAGCTGCGCGATGATCAGCGGCCAGGCGAGCAGAAACAGGGCACGGAATTCCGTTCCCCAGCTCTGCGACGACAATGGCCTATCGGCGCTGGATGCCAGCGCCGGCTGATATTCGTTCATGTTGGTAGTCCACTCGCTAGCCGGGCGGTTTATCCGAACGGGGCGCAGATTGGAAGCCGGAGGGGGGCTGGCGGGTGGCTAGGGGCTAGAGCTCGCCCATCGACGCGACGAACCGCACGTCGCCGCGCTTGTTCGACTCATAGACGAAATCGCGCAGCGGCCCGGACTTATCGGTGTGGACGGCGATATCGCCGACGATGGCGACGCGGAAATTGTAGTTCGTGCATTTCTGCAGGACCGCACCGGCGAGGCCGGTCGAGAGCTTGAAGAACTCCGGCGCGAGGCGGCTCACGGGAATGACGAGGCGATCGGCCCCGGCATCCCAGCCGGCGCTGATGAAGTCGTTGACGTCGCCGTCGCGCGCAATGATCGGGCCGTCGGGGTCAAACACGAGATCGGGCATGGTCGCCTCCTATGCGTCGACGACCACATAATCGTCCTCGACGCGGACTTCCACTGTCTCGGCCTTGTAGGGACCCTCGACGATGCTGCTGCCCGGCTCGACGCGGACGGGCAGGGGCCGGGCCTTGGCGCGGATGGCGCGGCAGAAGGACTGGCCGGTACGGATGTCG
The DNA here is from genome assembly GCA_001899065.1 of Devosia sp. 66-22. Taxonomy (GTDB): domain Bacteria; phylum Pseudomonadota; class Alphaproteobacteria; order Rhizobiales; family Devosiaceae; genus Devosia_A. Next base: position 208,624 of record MKUZ01000018.1, read on the forward strand.
AACTCCCAGCCATGCCAGGGGCAGCGGATGATCTCGCCCTGGCGGGTGTAGCTGTAGTCGCCGGGCGAGGACGACTGGAGCAGGCCGGTCAGCACGCCCTCGGCGAGGCTGCCACCATTGTGCGGGCACTTGTTGTAGAGGCCGAAATACTCGCCTTTGACGTTGAAGACGACGACAGCGCGCTCGTTGACGGTGATCATGCGGCGGGTGCCGGGCGGAAAATCGGCCGCGGCGGCGACGACGTGGCGGGCCATCAGCGCGATCCGTAGACGCCCTGCGCGTTGCCGACGAAGAAGGCGTGCTTCTGCTCGTCGGTCGCGGGGAAGAGGATGACGCGGGCGGGATCGTCGAAGTCCCAGTGCGGATAGTCGGACGAGAACATGATTCTATCCCAGCCGAGCCAGGTGAAGATGTCGGCGAGGTAGCGGCGGTTCTCCGGCTCGTCCATCGGCTGGCTGGTCCACCAGACATTGCGCCTGATGTATTCGCTGGGCGCGAGCCTGAGGTGCGGGACTTCGGACTTCAGCGTCTTCCAGTGCTTGTCGAGCCGCCACATCAGGGACGGCGCCCATGTGAAGCCGGATTCGACGAGGACGAGCTTGAGGTCTGGCCAGCGTTCGAACACGCCTTCGATGACGAGGCTGGTGAGGCCGGCCTGGCTCGACTGCGAATGGCCGATCATTTCTTCCATGTAGAAGCTGGGCCAGCCCGAGCTCGACACCGGCCAGCCGGAATTGCCGAAGGCGTGGATGCCGACCGGGATGCCCACCTCGGCGGCGGCCTCGTAGATCGGCCAGTAGCGGCGATTGCCGGGCAGGAACGATGTTCTCGACAGCAGCAGCACCTGGGCGAAGCGCCTGTCGCCCGCCCAGTGGCGGATCTCGGCGGCCGACGCTTCCGGGTCCTCGTAGGGGACGACGATCGAGGCGCGCAGGCGCGGTTCGCCATCGACCCACACCTCGGCCTGCCAGTGGTTGATGGCACGGCAGAGCGCGATGGAGTGGTCGAGATTGCGCACCCCCTGCGAGGCGATCAGCGGATTGAGGATGCCCCAGCCGATCCCATGCGCATCGAGCAGTTGCCGGCGCAGGAAGCTCACGCTCGAGCCCTGCGCGCCGCCCTCGGGCGGATAGGCGTCGCGGCGGCCGGCATTGGGCTGGCTCTTGTGGTAGGACGAGCCGGTGACAAGCGGCGTCTGCCGCAGCGAACCATAGTCGCGCTGATGCTCGATCCACTGTTGGCTGAGCCATGGCTCGAGATCGGCGGGCGAGCGCAGATAGGGGTGGATGTCGCAATCCCAGATGCCGGTCGGTGCGGTCATGGCGCGCCTCCGAGCCGGGCGTAGGTCGCGAGCGGCGCATCGCCGGAAATGATGCTGCGCAAAGCGGGATCGAAGGTCGAGGGGAACGGATCGGCGCCCTCGAACTGGCTGTGCGGATAGTCGGTCGAGAACAGGATCAGCTGGTCGGAGCCGAGGTGGTCGATGACGCGGCGGAGCTGGTCGGTATCGGGACCATCGACCGGCGTGAGCGAGAAGCGGAGCTGGTCGCGCACAACTTCCTCGGGCGAACGATCGGTCCATGGCACTTCGAAACGCAGCCCGCCCCAGTATTTCGCGATGCGCCAGAGCAGGGCGGGGACCCAGGTCCAGCCGCTTTCGAGCAGCACCACCTTGAGCGTGGGATAGCGGTTGAACACGCCTTCGCAGAACAGGCTCGTGAGCTGGTACTGGAACGACTGCGCGTGCGCGACATAGTCCTCGAGATAGTAGCTCGGCCAGCCGAGCGCCGTCGGCGCGTTGCGGAACTCCTGCCCGGCGTGGATGGCGAGAGCGAGGTCGTGGCGCACGCAGGCTTCGTAGATCGGCCAGTGATTGCGGCGGCCGAGCGGGCGGGCGGTGCCGGCCAGCACCATCACCTGCACGAAGCGCCTGTCCGGCGCGCAGCGCTCGATCTCGGCGACGGCCATCTCGATGTTCTCGAGGCTGACAACGATCGAGGCGCGGAAGCGCGGGTCGCGATCGAGAAAGTCGCCGCGCGTCCAGTCGTTGAGGGCGCTGGCATAGGCCTGGGCAAGGTCGTCGGAATAGAACGACTGCACGGGGAACAGCGGATTGAGGATGCCGATGTCGCTGCCGAACGGCTCGAGGCATTGTGCCGCGACGGTGGCCGCGTCGCTGCCGGGCCGCCCCTTTGCCGGGCGCCAATCGGCGCGGGCGGCCAGCGGCGTCATGTCGGGATAATTGGTCGAATGCAGATCGGCGATGCCGCGCATGGCACTGATGTCGCGCCAGTGCTCGGGCAGGTAGGGGAACAGCGCCGCGGTGTCGGGCGTGCCCGGGTGAATGTCGCAATCGATCTGCATGGCAGGAGGGTGGACCGGCCGGGCGCCGCTGTCCAGCGTCAGCGCGGAAGGCCGATCAGCAGTCGGTCGGCACCGCCGCGGCTGGCGACGAACACGTCGGCGATGCCGTCGCCGGTGAAGTCTGCCACTTCGAGATCGAAGGCATTGGCGAGGGCGACAGAGGGGAGGGCGCCCGGTTCGGACGTGAAGCGGCCGGCGCCGTCATTGGCGAAGGCGACGATGGCCGAGACAGGGTCAGTGGCGTCGTCGAGGGTGAAGCTGCCGCGCAGCAGGTCGAGGTCGCCGTCGCCGTCAAAATCGATGAAGGCGGCGGACATGGTGATCTCGGCGTCGACGGGGAGGTGGGTGGCGGTGACGTCGGTGAAGGCGCCGTGGCCGTCGTTCAGCAGCAGGCGATCCTGCAGGTCGCGGTCGGGCGCGAAGATCTCGACATTGGCGAAGTAGATGTCGAGGGCGCCGTCAGTGTCGATGTCGACCAGATCGGCGTCGCGCGTCTCCTCCGGCGTGGGGCGGAGCGGCAGCGGCATCGCGGTGAAGTGCCCGCTGCCATCGTTGTGATAGAGTTGGTTGCCATCTTCGTTGCCGAACAGCAGGTCGACGTGACCGTCGCCGTCGACATCGGCGGCGGCGATGTCCTGCGTGATGTCGCCGCCGGCGGGCAGGCGGACACTTTCGTCGGCGAAGCCACCCGCGCCGTCATTGACGAGGACGAAATCGGGGCCGTTGTTGCCCACGACAAGGTCGGCGTCGCCGTCACCGTCGACATCTGTCGCGACTACGGCGTTGGCGGTGCCGCGTGAGGGGAGGCGTCCGGTGGCGTCGATGTAGCGCGCGTCCTCGCGCTGGAAGTAGGCGGCGACCCTGTCGTCCTCGCCGTAGAAGACGAGATCGAGGTCGCCATCGGCATCGTAGTCGGCGGCGGCGACATCCTCGTGGTCGCCAGGGCGATGCGGAGGAAGCGTATCCGAACCGTCGGTGAAATGGCCCGTGCCGTCATTGATCAGCAGGCGATTGATGCCGAACTCGACCGCGACAGCGATGTCGAGATCACCATCACCGTCCGCATCGAAGGCTTCGGCGGCCATGGAGTGGATCGACGCGTCCTTGGCCGGCAGCGCATCGGCGGTCGCGTCGAGGAAGCGCGAGCCGATGCGTTCGGGCGCACAGGCAAAGGCGAGGGACAGCAATGTGCAGAGCGCCGCGACCATATGGTCCTCCTGCCGCGGACAATAGCCTCCCAAACATGGCCAAGAAGCGGCTTGACAGCGTCGGGAAGCGGGGCATATCGTCCCGCCAACTTTGAACCGGAGCACATCCGTGCGGAACATTCTCGTAGTAGTGGGGCGCATCGGCCACGTGGGATAACGACCCGCGAAGGTAGGCTGGTGCGCGCAAACAGGTCCCTGATGGGGCCTTTTTTATTGCCGAGTTTTCGGCTGGCGGATGGGACGCTCCCACCCACCGGCTTCGCCGGTCCCCCTCCCGGAAGGGAAGGTGACCCGACTGAGAGACGAGTGAGGAAGGACTAAAAATGCCCCAGCAGATGACGGGCGCGGAAATGGTGATCCAGGCCCTGATCGACCAGGGGGTCACCGACATCTTCGGCTATCCCGGCGGCGCCGTGTTGCCGATGTATGATGCGATCTTCCAGCAGGAGACCGTGCGCCACATCCTCGTCCGGCACGAGCAGGGCGCGACCCACATGGCCGAAGGCTATGCCCGCTCGACCGGCAAGGTCGGCGTGGTGCTGGTTACCTCCGGCCCGGGCGCGACGAACGCGGTCACCGGCCTCACCGACGCCTTGATGGATTCGGTGCCCATCGTCTGTCTCACTGGGCAGGTGGCGACGCCGCTGATCGGCTCGGACGCGTTCCAGGAATGCGACACGGTCGGCATCACGCGCAGCTGCACCAAGCACAATTACCTCGTCAAATCGGTTGCCGATCTGCCGCGCGTGCTGCACGAGGCGTTCTACATCGCGCAGAGCGGCCGGCCCGGTCCGGTGCTGATCGACATTCCCAAGGACGTGCAGTTTGCGATGGGCACCTATTACGGTCCCACCGAGATCGAGGCGACGCGGCATAAGAGCTACCGCCCGCAGGTCGAGGGCGACACGCGGCTGATCGAGGCCGCGGTCGACATGATGCTGCGCGCCGAGCGGCCGGTGTTCTACACCGGCGGCGGCGTGATCAATGCCGGCCCGGAAGCGAGCCAGCACCTGCGCGAACTGGCAGAGCTCACCGGCTTCCCCGTGACGTCGACGTTGATGGGACTGGGTGCGTTCCCCGGCTCCAATCCACAGTGGCTGGGCATGCTGGGCATGCATGGCTCCTACGAAGCCAACATGGCGATGCATGACTGCGATCTGATGATCAATATCGGGGCGCGCTTCGACGACCGCATCACCGGCCGCATCGATGCGTTCTCGCCGGGCAGCCGCAAGATCCATGTCGATATCGATCCCAGCTCGATCAACAAGAACATCCGTATCGACCTGCCGATCATCGGCGACTGCGGCCGCGTGCTCAAGGAGATGGTCCGCATCTGGCGCAGCAAGACCAACCAGCCGCGCACCGAGGCGATCGCGCCCTGGATGAAGCAGATCGATGGCTGGCGGGCGAAGAACTCGTTCGGGTTCCAGAACTCGTCGACCGTGATCAAGCCGCAATATGCGGTGCAGCGCCTCTACCAGGCGACCAAGGACCGCGACGTCTACGTGACGACCGAAGTGGGCCAGCACCAGATGTGGGCGGCGCAGCACTTCCCGTTCGAGATGCCCAATCGGTGGATGACCTCGGGCGGCCTGGGCACGATGGGCTACGGCCTGCCGGCGGCGATCGGCGTGCAGGTGGCGCACCCGGATGCGCTGGTCATCGACATCGCCGGCGAGGCGAGCGTGCAGATGACGATGCAGGAGATGTCGACTGCGGTGCAGTACGAACTGCCGGTCAAGATCTTCATCCTCAACAATGAGCGCATGGGCATGGTTCGGCAGTGGCAGGAGCTGCTGCATGGCGGGCGCTACGCGCACAGCTATTCGGAGTCGCTGCCCGATTTCGTCAAGCTGGCGGAGGCCTATGGCGGCGTCGGTATCAAATGCGACGACCCGGCCAAGCTCGACGACGCGATCGCCGAGATGATCAACGTCAAGCGGCCGGTGCTGTTCGACTGCCTCGTCGAAAAGCACGAGAACTGCCTGCCCATGATCCCCTCGGGCAAGCCGCACAACGAAATGATCCTGCCCGACTTCAAGGGCGACGTCGGCAAGGTGATCGACGCCAAGGGACGGGAGCTGGTCTGATGAACGCGCATTTGCAGGCAACAGGGTCGGTCTATTCGCTCGCCCCCGAAACGCAGACGCCGGAGCGGCACACGCTCAGCGTGCTGGTCGACAACGAGCCGGGCATCCTCGCCCGCATCGTCGGGCTGTTCGCGGCGCGCGGCTTCAACATCGACAGTCTCACTGTCTCGGAGACCGAGCACGAGAAGGGGCTGAGCCGGATCACGGTGGTGACGGTGGCGACGCCCAAGGTGCTGACGCAGATCAAGCTGCAGCTCGAGCGGCTGGTGCCGGTGCACAAGGTCCACGACCTCACCGCCGAGGGCAAGGCGTTGGAGCGCGAGCTGGCGCTGGTGAAGGTGGCGAGCACGGGCGAGCCGCGCGCCGAGGCGCTGCGTCTGGCCGACGCCTATCGGGCGCAGATCGTCGATGCGACCACCGAGAGCTTCGTGTTCGAGATCACCGGCAAGCCCAGCAAGATCGACAGCTTCATCGCCATCATGGTGCCGCTGGGGTTGGTCGAGGTCGTCCGTACCGGCCTTGCCGCGATCTCGCGCGGTCCCGAGGGCATGTAGCCCTTCACACGGCTGTCACAGGCCTCTTGCACAACTGTGTTAGTGATCTATATCACTAACATTGTTGAGCTGGAGGCTGCTGTGAGGGCTGCTGTCGTCGACCGTTACGGTCCCCCCGAAGTCGTGACCCTTCGGGAGGTGCCCAAGCCCGTGCCCGGGGAGAACGAGGTGCTCGTGCGGGCGCGGGCGACGACGGTCAATTCCGGCGATGCCCGGGTGCGCGGCATCAATGTGCCGGGCGGTCCGCTGTTCGCCTTCCTCATGCGGCTCAGCCTCGGCTTCGATAGGCCAAAGCAGCCGGTGGGCGGCTTCGAGATGGCTGGCGTAGTCGAGGCCGTAGGTCCGGGTGTTTCGGCGTTCAAGCCGGGCGACCGGGTGGTCGGCTCGCACGGCTTCAGGTTCGGCCTGCATCAGGAATACGCAACGTTCAGCAAGGACGACGTTCTCGCCCACATCCCGGACGGGCTGAGCGACGAGGATGCGGTGGCGGTGCTGTTCGGCGGCACCACCTCGGTGATGTTTTTTCGCGCCTGTGCGCTCAAGGCCGGGGAGTCGATCCTGATCAATGGCGCCTCGGGCTCGGTGGGCACGATGGCGGTGCAGATCGCCAAGTCGATGGGGGCGGAGGTGACCGCCGTGTGCAGCGCCGCCAATGTGGTGCTGGTCCGCTCGCTCGGCGCGGACCATGTGATCGCCTATGACCGCGAGGACTTCACCCGGAACGGCAAGCGCTACGACGTCATCATGGACAACCATGGCAACGCGCCGTTCTCACGCGTGAAAGGGGCGCTCGCGCCGGACGGGCGGCATCTCATGGTGATCTTCGACAAGCTGTCGACCTTCGTTTCGGCCAAGTGGAACAAGCAGGTGGTCGAGGTGAACCAGGACGACGACGCGTGGAACTCGGCTACCTATGCGCATCTGCTCGATCTCGTGGCGCGCGGGGTGATCCGGCCGGTGATCGACAGCAGCTACGACTTCGAGGACATCGCCGAAGCGCACCGGCGGGTCGACACCGGTCGCAAGGCCGGCAGCGTGGTGGTGACCTTCGCCTGACGCGCTTGCGCCGCCGCGCGGGCCGTTGACCGCCTGACCCGCTGCAGCTAGGCAGGTCCGGCTTCCCTCGGGCTCTCCATGTCCACCTCACCCAGCTCCAATCTGCGCGGCATCGCCTTCATGGTGATCGCCACGGGCGTGTTCTCGACCAATGACGTGCTGATGAAGCTCGCGACGGTCGGGATGCCGCCCTATGAGGTGCTGTTCCTGCGCGGGGTGATGGCGTCGCTGCTGATGCTGCCGCTGATTCTGCTCACCGGCAATGGCCGCCAGTTGCGCCATGTGGTCGACAAATGGGTGGTGATCCGCAACACGTTCGAATTTGGCGCGGTGCTCTGCTTCATCGTCGCGCTCGCCAACATGCCGATCGCCGACCTTTCGGCGCTGGGCCAGATCTCGCCGATGCTGCTGCTGCTCGGCGTCGCGCTGATCTATCGCGAGAAGATCGGCGTTGCTCGCATGGTGCTGATCACGATCGGGTTCGCCGGCGCGCTGCTGGTGGCGCAGCCGGGCGTCAGCGGGTTTTCGTCCTACGCGTTGCTCGGACTTGTGAGCGCGATGTGCGTTGCGGCGCGCGACATTGTCGGCCGTAAGGTCGGCTCCAACATTCCCGCGCCGATTGTCGCCTATGCGACGCTGCTGCTGGTGATGGTGGGCTCGGGCATCACGACCCTGCTGTTCGAGGATTGGGTGGCGCCCTCGCCGTACCACCTGCTGCTGCTTGCCGGCTCGGGCCTGTTCCTCAGCCTCGGCCACCTGTTCATCTTCCTGTCCTACCGCAACGCCGCGACCAGCGCCGTCGCGCCGTTCTATTATCTGTTCTCGGTGTGGGCGGTGCTGTCCGGCTTCTTCGTCTTCGGTACCTCCCCCAATACGCTCGCGCTGTGCGGCATCGGCCTCATCGCCGCCAGCGGCATGGCGGTCGTCTTC
>MKUZ01000018.1:216839-353189 GCA_001899065.1 Devosia sp. 66-22
CTGACCCGACGGCTTACTCCGCCGGCACCTCGGCGGGGCTGCGCGGGCGTGCCCCCAGCGTGAGCTGGGTGATGACGAAAGCGAGGATGGCGCAGGCGGCGAAGGCGATCACCATCGGGCGCGCGGTGCCGTCGCCGAAGGCACCGACAATTCCCATCACCACCGAGGCGGCGATCATCTGCACGGTGCCCATCAGCGCCGAGGCCGACCCCGCGATGTCGCCCTGTTCCTCCATGGCCAGCACGCCGGTCGAAGGCAGCACGAGGCCGAGGAACCCGAAGGCGACGAACATGAAGCCGCCCAGCACGAAGACGCTGTCGATCCCCGCCATCACCACGGCGAACAGGGTGAGCATGGAGGCCGTGTAGCCGGCCACTGCGACGCGCACGACGCGATTGAGCCCGAAGCGGCCGACCAGCCAGCCTGTCATCTGGCTCACGGCGAAGAAGCTGACGGCATTCACCGAGAAGGCGAGCGAGTATTGCGTGGGCGTCAGGCCGTAATGGTCGATGTACACGAAGCTCGAATTGCCCAGGAAGGCCATGAAGCTCGACATGCCGAACGTGCCGATCAGCGTGAGGCCGAGGAAGCGCCAGTCGCGCAGCAGAGTTCCATAGGCGCGCAGGGCGCTGCCGAGGCCTGAGTCGAGCCGGGCTTCACGCGGCCGCGTCTCGCGCAGAGCGAAGACCAGCAGCAACAGGCCCAGCACGCCGACCACCGTCATCACCCAGAACATCGCGCGCCAATCGCCGAAGGCGATGACGAGGCTACCCGAGAGCGGGGCGAGGATCGGCGACACCGAGAACACCAGCATGATGAGGCTCATCAGCTGGGCGGCTTCGGCACCGGTGTAATTGTCGCGCACGATGGCGCGCGGCAGCGACATGCTCGCACAGGCGCCGACGCCCTGAAGGAAGCGGAAGAGGATGAGCATGTCGGCATTGGGCGCGAGCGCGCAGCCGACCGAGCCGACGACGAAGACCGCCATGCCGAAGTAGAGCGGGGGCTTGCGTCCGAACATGTCGCTGAGCGGACCGTAGACGAGCTGGCAGACAGCGACGGCGGCCATGTAGGCCATGAGACTGCGCTGGATCACGGCGTCGGACGCGCCGAGGTCGACACCTATCGCCGGCAGCGCCGGCAGATACATGTCGATGGCGAGCGGGCCGATCACCGAGAGCAGGCCGAGAATGACGGCGGTGCGAACGAGTTGTGCGTTCATGACAAAGGCTTTCCTGCGAAGACGAATGAGCCGTCCGGCGACGTGCCGGCTGGCCGAAAACTGACGATTGAATGGACGAGCGCAGCCCTCACCGGCGCTCGAAGGAGGCTTCTGGCCTCAGGCGGTCTGAATCATTGTCGGATCACTCCCGTCCGAACTGGAGCAGCAGAGTATCGTCACCTAACGATGAAGCCACCCGGAATTGACGCATCCCAGCCATGCGCGGGCGTTGCATGCTCCGATGTGCCTTGCATGCGCCGCCGCGTGCGGGATCACGGCTACAGCAGGACCTGAGTGCCGATCTCGACGACGCGTCCCGTGGGGATGTGGAAGTACTCGGTGGCGTCGGTGGCGTTGCGGGCGAGAGCGATGAACATCCGGTCGAGCCAGATGGGCAGGCCCTTGGGCGACGCCTTGAGCGAGCGGCGGCTGAGGAAGAAGGAGGTCGACATGATGTCGAACTTCCAGCCGAGCTTGCGCGCGAGCGCCAGCGCCTTGGGGATGTTGGGTGTCTCGATGAAGCCGAAGCGCACGACGACCCGGTAGAACAGGTCGTTGTAGGCGTCGATCGTCACCTTCTCGTCGTCAGGGACGCGCGGCGTATCGGCCGTCAGCACGGTTAGAATGACGTTGTGCTCGTGCAGTACCTTGTAGTGCTTGAGGCTGTGGAGCAGGGCAGTGGGGGCGCCCTCGATGTCGGAAGTGAGGAACACCGCAGTCCCGGGGACGATCGTCGGTTTCTTCTTGGCAAGGTTCTCGACAAGGAACTGCAGCGGAACTTCGTCGCGCCGGGTCTTTTCAGCGAGGCGCCGGCGGCCCTGGATCCATACGGTCATGATGCCGGCAACGACCAGCGCCACTGCGGCGGGCACCCAGCCGCCCTGGAACAGCTTCACGACATTGGCGGTGAAGAAGCCGATGTCGACCACGAGGAACGGGATCATCACGACGAGGGTGGGAACGAGGTGCCATTTCCAGACGCGGTACATCACGACGCCTAGGAGGATCGTCGTGACCAGCATTACGCCGGACACAGCGATGCCGTAGGCGTTCGAGAGCGATGCCGAACTGCCGAAGGCGATCACGAGGATGATTACCAGGACCATCAGGATGGAGTTGATCTGCGGCATGTAGATCTGGCCGCTCTGGGTTTCGGACGTATGCCGGACTGTCATGCGCGGCAGCAGGTTGAGCGCGATCGCCTGCCGGGCCAGCGAATAGGTGCCGGTGATCACCGCCTGGCTCGCGATGATGGTTGCCGCCGTGGCGAAGATCACGATGGCCACCTGCGACCATTCAGGGAACATCTCGAAGAACGGATTGGTGATCTGCGCGAGGTCGTGCGACAGCACGAACGCGCCCTGGCCGAAGTAGTTGAGCAGGAGCGCCGGAAACACGAGCGAGAACCAGGCGATCACGATCGGCTTGCGGCCGAAATGGCCGAGATCGACGTAGAGACCCTCGACGCCAGTGACGGCGAGGAACACTGCGCCGAGCACGATCAGCGCCAGCCCCGGATGGGTGAACAGGAACACTGCGCCATAGGACGGGTTCAGTGCCCACAGCACCGCCGGGTATTCGATGATGCGCCACAGTCCACAGGCGCCAAGGACGATGAACCACAGCGCGGTCACGGGGCCGAAGACCCGCGCGACGCCGCCGGTGCCGAAGCGCTGCACGGCGAAGAGGCCGATGATGAGCACGAGCGTGATCGGCACGATCCAGCGCTCAAACTGCGGCGCGACGACAGAGATGCCTTCGACTGCCGATAGTACGGAGACCGCCGGAGTGATGATGGCGTCGCCGAGGAAGAGCCCGGCACCGATGACGCCCATGCCGATGATCCAGCGTGGCCGCTTGGCGAAGCTGCCGGCGGCGAGCGACATCAGCGACAGCGTGCCGCCTTCGCCCTTGTTGTCGGCGCGGGTGACGAAGAAGATGTATTTGATGGTGACGATGATCGTCAGCGCCCAGATGATGAGCGACAGCAGGCCGAGGATTTCGACCGAGGTCTCCTGCGCGGCCGGCCGGATGAACAACGCCTGGCGGAAGGCATAGAGCGGACTCGTACCGATGTCGCCATAGACGACGCCCAGGGCGCCGAGGACCAGGACGGGAAGATGCTTGTTGGTGTCGTGGCCGCCCGCGGGGGTCGCGACGTCACCGGTCGCCGGGGCGCCGGATGCGGTCGTCTGCGTCATATAGCTTTCATAGCCCCTTTATGAGGCGGGCGGCTCTCTACACCCGACCCATGTCGCGTTCAACCGCTCTGTTGGGGACAGGTTAGCAAGAAAGTTCCTGCAGGAAACGTCTTGACGGCCGCTTTGTTCACTCCTTGAGCGGAGGGCAAAATGCGAAGGGCGGCGCCTCGCGGCGCCGCCCTCGTCCGGACAGAAGGAGAAGGTCCGGGCGATTCCCGGCCCGGGATCAGGCAGCCTTCGCGGCGACCTGGTCGGTCTCACGAGCGGTCCTGGTGGCATTGGCCCACCAGGCGAGATTGTCGAACAGGTCCTTGGTGTAACCGACCTGGCCGGCGAGCACTTCGTCCCAGGTCTTCTGGCCCATGTAGACGGCGCCGAAATCGGAGCCACCGATGTGGATGCCGTGACGGACGGAAACGGCCTGCAGCTCCACGAAGATGTTGCGCAGGTGCTCGACCGCGCGCGCGCCGCCTACCGAACCGTAGCTCACATAGGCCACGGCCTTCTTCATGAAGGGCTTGTAGGCCCAGTCGATGGCGTTCTTGAGCGCGCCGGGGACCGAGCGGTTGTACTCGGCGGTGACGACGATGTAGCCGTCGAATTCGTTCAGCTTGGCCTGCCACTTGGCGGCGACTTCATTGGGAGTGGGCATCCAGAAATCGGAGGCCGGCGCGTCGAACAGCGGCAGCGGATAGTCCTTGAGGTCCACGACCTCGACGTCGAACAGGCCCGATTCCTTGGCCAGCTTGGCGATCCAGTTGGCCGGCTTGTCGCCATGACGGGTGGGACGGACGCTGCCGATGATGACGGCGATCTTGGGCTTGGTCATTTTGTAGTGCTCTCCAGTAACAAATCGTAACTGGGTGCGCATATGTGCCCATCCATCCCGACGCGCAAGCGGGTACGATCTGCTGCCGAGCGAACACATCGTTCATCGGGGTAAGCCCATGTCCGCTAGGCACAATTGTGTGCGCATAGGTTGGCCGCCGGGTTGCGCGGCTGGTCGGCACCGATCGGAGGCCGGCGCCTCCGATCGGTCATACTTCGCGTCGCGATTGTTCGATGATAGCGATCAGCCGCCGAGGATGGCCCGGTACTTTCGGACAGTCTCGGCAAAGCCATAGAGCAGAGCGTCGGCCGTCAGGGCGTGACCGATCGAGCACTCCTCGAGATCGGGAATCGCGGCGACCAGCGCCGGTAGATTGTCGAGCGTCAGATCGTGGCCGGCGTTGACGCCGATCCCCGCCCCACCGCGTGCGGCGCGTATTCCGGCCTTCCGGCAGGCGTCGGCGGTTGCCTTGAGCCGGGCCAGTTCGGCCGCGGCGTCGCCGCCAGGGTGCCCATAGGGGCCGGTGTAGAGCTCGATGCGGTCCGCACCCACTTCGGCCGCGAGCGCCGCGACCGAGGGATCGGCATCGACGAACAGCGATACGCGGATTGCGCAGTTCTGCAGCCGCTCGATCGCCTCGGCCAGCATCGTCCCATGTGCGCCGATGTCCCAGCCATGATCGGACGTCGCCTGGCCGGGGTCGTCGGGGACGAACGTCGCCTGGTCCGGCCGCACCACCTCGCACAGCCGCAAAAAGTCTTCGCTCGGATAGCCCTCGATGTTGAACTCGCGGTCCTGCCATTCATCGCGCAGCAGGTCGGAGAGCGCGAAGACATCGGAGCGCCGGATGTGTCGCTCGTCCGGGCGTGGGTGCACGGTGATGCCATCGGCGCCTGCGGCGAGGCACACACGTGCCACGCCGGTCACGCTTGGCCAGGGCAAATCCCGGCGGTTGCGGAGCTGTGCCACGGCATTGAGATTCACGGAAAGGTCAGTCATGGCGCACGCTTACACCGGAGGACGATCCGGTTGAAGTGCGACTTCCGGGGGGCGAAAGCAGTCTGCCCGCTGCCTCCCGTCCGGGAGGGCGTATCAAGATACTTGCGTAGATGTACTAACTTCGTGTTAACTAGTGGCGGCTGTGGGGAGCCGCTACTTTGATAATTTTGCTTTTTGCTTGCTTTGATCATGTTTCCAGCGTGGTGGAGGAATGTCCGCCGGCACGCTGATCGTTCATCAAGTCTTTGATGTACTGACAGATCTCCACGCGCTGACACGCGTTGGGGTATCAAGTACTTCGACAATCTATGTTGACGACCCTGCAAACCTGGCAGTCCGGATCGTCTTTACGAACGATCCGGCTGCTCCGGGCTTTGCCTCTTCCTTCATCATCGACGCTGGTGTCGGGACGTCACCCTATGCGGAAGGCGACTACGCCGTTTCGCTCGGCGCGTTCGAAGCGGCGCTGACGGTCGGCGGCATCACCGCGGCCCTGGCGGTCCTCATCCAGAACCTCGGAACACTTGCGCTGGCGCCGGGGGCAAGCACTGATCTCGTCAGCCTCAAGCCCGGCCTCACCATCGAGGGCAACGACGAAGGCACGAGCTTCGTAGCCTCTCACGCGGCGACGACGGTCAACGCCGGCGGGGGTGACGACACGATTAGCTACACGATGAGCTTCGACGGCGGCCAGTTCAACGGCGGCGGCGGGTACGACACGCTTGCCTTCGATAGTTCGGCGGGACTAGTCGACGTGTACCTGCTTGATACCTCGATCCTCTTTACCACCGCCGGCTTTCCTCCCGAAGCGTTCGCTCAGTCCTTCACCGGCATTGAGTTCTTCCGCGGTTCCCAGACCATCGATCGTTTCTGGACCCTGGGCGAAGGGGTACGGTTCGAAGGCGGCGCAGGGGAGGATACGTTCGCCTTGACCTCTGGTGCTCCGGTTCTAACCGACATCGTCGATTATGGCGGTGAGGATGGCGGGCAGGGGATCGTCGTCAATCTGGGTTTCGATCCGCTCGACATCGCCGGCATGGCGGATGATCTCGAGTCGGCGTTGATGGATGCCCTGGGGGCGGGGACCGCGCCCGCGAACGGCCAGGTCCGCGACACCTTCGGGAGTATCGACGCCATCACGACGGGCTACATCGTCGAGGGCACCGACGCGGCCGACTTCTTCTTTGGCTCGAGCAGCGATGACGCCTTTGTCGGCGATGGCGGTGCGGACCACTTCTTTGGCGGCGACGGCAACGACGGGATCGAGGGCGGAGCAGATATCGACACGTTCTATCTGAACGGGGATCGCGACGACTACATCGTCGACGTGGCGCACGGGATCGTCACGATCGAGGCCAGGGATGGCAGCGGGATCGATACGGTCACCGGTGTTGAGCTGTTTTCCTTCGCAGGGGATGTGAAGACCGTCGCGCAGTTGACGCCAGTGGTGGCTGATCCGCCGGCTGCCGCCAATGATGACAACAGCGGAGATCCGGTTGTCGAAGCCGGCGCCGGTATGGCGGGAGACAGCAGGGCACAGGGCGATGTTCTCGCCAACGATGTCGACACCAGCGACCCAATCACTGTCGTTGGCATTCGCGCCGGGAATGCGGGTGGGTATGCGCTCGTTGGGGCGCCGGCGACGATCGTGGGCATCTACGGAACGCTGACCATCAAGCAGGACGGTAGTTGGAACTACGTCCTCGACAACAGCAGGGCAGCGACCAATGCGATCGCCGCGGGCACGACGGTCCATGACGTCTTCACCTACAAGATCGCGGCTGGAGCCGATACCGACGAAGCAATGCTCGACATCTCGATTGCGGGCAGCAACGACGCTCCGGTCTTCGCGAGCCCTGCCGCCTCGCACGCGGTCAACGAGAATACCACCGTCGTCGCGAGCCTGTCGGCCCTCGATATCGACGGACCATTCCTGGGCTTTGGTCTCGCGGGTCCCGATGCAGCAGCTTTCACGATCGACGGAACAGTCCTGCGGTTTGTCGCGGCCCCGGACCACGAGGCGACGGGGGACAGCGATGGAGACAACGTCTACGAGGTGACGGTGGTCGCGTCGGACGGATCGCTCATCGACACGCGCAGCATAAGTGTGATCGTTCTAGATGCGGCGGGCGGGACCATCGAAGGAACGCCTGTCGCCGATCGGATCGACCTGTTCCACGCCGTCGGCGGCAAGACGGCGACGGGCGAGGAGGATATGATCCGCGGCAATAGCGGAAAAGACTCCATCGCGGGCGCCGGTGGCGACGACACGCTGATGGGCGGCAAGGGCGATGACTGGCTGAGCGGCGACGCGGGCAACGATGTCCTCCAGGGCGGAGCCGGGAAGGACCGGCTCGACGGTGGCGAAGGCGCCGACACCGCGGACTATTCCGACGCCGGCAAGTCGGTCGTGCTGACGCTCAAGGGAGGGCTTTACGCGCGTGCGCGCGTTGGCGGCGTGGCGGACGACGCGCTCAGGAACATCGAGAACATCGCGGGCGGACAGCGGGCCGACAAGCTCACCGGCGATGGCGGTGCAAATGTGCTGTGGGGCAATGGCGGCAACGACGTGCTTGCCGGACGGAGCGGCGCCGACCTGCTGGTCGGCGGAGTGGGCCGGGACAAGTTCGTCTTCGATACGAGGCCCGGCGGAGCGAACGTCGATCTCGTCCTGGACTTCGCGCACAATGTCGACCGACTTGCCCTTGACGACAAGGTGTTCAAGGGCATCGGCTCGGGGCTGAGCCCGGTCGAGTTCTACGCTGCGGCCGGCGCCACCAGTGGCGCAGATCGGAATGACCGTATCATCTACAACACGGCCACCGGCGACCTCTATTACGACCGCGACGGAAACAAGCCCGGCGGATACGCCGCGGTTCTCTTTGCAACCCTGAGCGGCGCGCCGGCGATCGACGCGGGCGACTTCCAGATCGTCTAGCGGTCAGCCTTTGGGAATGTCGGGGCAGACATAGGGGACAGTGGCGGGCGTGTAGCGCTCTTCGTCCATGCCGGCAATCTTGAGCACCAGTTCGTCGGCGCTCACCGTGACGATGTCTGCCTTGATCTCCATGCCATCTTCGTTCCAGCTCACGGCGTTGTCGCCGGCCTTCTGCCAGGCAGAGAGGCGATGGGTCTCCCAGCACGAATCCTGGACCAGCGTTCCATCGGAAAGGAAGATCTTGATGACCCCGGGTAGCGACTGGTCGTCGCCAGCCTTCACCCAGACGCGGTCGGTCAGGTCGTCGCCGTCATCGCTGTCGGCACTCGACTCGGTTGCGGGTGTCGATGTGGCCTGGGCGGCAGCGGGGAGCGTGGCGACGGCACCGACGCCCCACAGGCTCAGGAGGGCGAAAATGGCGGCCTTGCTGGTCATGGGATACTCCTCGGTCGTGCCGACGCGGCGGGTCGGATGTCAGTCGCCAAACACGGCGACATTTCGGCGAAAACGTTACTGCCGCCTGAAACTTGCAAATGTGTAGCCGGTGCCGCTTTCGATCAGCCCGGCCGCGG
Organism: Devosia sp. 66-22; assembly: GCA_001899065.1. Taxonomy (GTDB): domain Bacteria; phylum Pseudomonadota; class Alphaproteobacteria; order Rhizobiales; family Devosiaceae; genus Devosia_A. Next base: position 225,601 of record MKUZ01000018.1, read on the forward strand.
TCGCCGTGAGGCGGAACTCGGCGATCTCGCCGGCCGCGAGTGCGATCTCCGGCGGGGCGGCCTTGCCGTTCACCACTACCTCTCCGCCGGCGAGAAGAGTCAGCGGCTCGTCGCCGTCGTTGCACAGCGTGACGGCGATGATCGAAGGGTCGAGGCGCGGGCGCGGCGAGATGTCCGCGGCGACTGTATGGAAGATGTCGCCGAAGGGCTGCAGCAGTCGGAACGCCAGATCGGTCGCGCCACTGTTGGTGGGCAGCGCCACGATCGCGGCGAGGCGATGCTCGGGCTTCGCGCCGAACGGAACGATGGCGAGCGGGGTGCGCAGCTCGGCGAAGGTGTCGAAGCCGACGCTGACGCAGCGCGGTTCGCTCGCAATCGGCGCGAGCGTTTCGAGGCGGGAAACGAGGGTCTGGAGATTGGCGGCGCACTCGGCGGCACCGGGCTGCGGGATACGGAGCTGCGCAGTAGCTTCGGCAGGCTGCCCGGTCGTTGCGACACGTCCGATGTTGCTCACCGAAACGGTGGAATGCAACTCGGGGGCGCAGGCGGCGAGAAGGGGGAGGGCGAGCAGGCTCGCGAGAGGGCGGAGATGCATGGACGCTCGGGGGGAATGGAGCCGCCGCGAGGCGGCTCCGATGGGTGTCAGGAGGCGGGGCCGACGGTGGCGAACCAGTAGGAGTTGCCTTGCTCGACGAAGCTCGAGGCAACGTCCGAGAACTGGATCTTGAGTTCGCCGCGGCGGTCGAGCTCGATCGGGCCCTCGCTCGCAAGCGAGGATTTGCCGTCGGCGAAGACGTGGTTCACGGCGATCTCGACGGCGTCGTCGGTATCGTTGTTGAGGTTGATCAGGAAGAAGGACGGGTCGAACTCGACCTGGGCCGGGTTCTCGGCCTGCAGCGCCTTGATCACGGTCTCGATGGGCTGGAGCATCTTGAGGGTGAGATCGGCGCGGCTATCGTCGGTCGTGGCGACCTCGAGGACGAACAGGTTCGGCTCGGCGACATCGGCACCGGCCGGCACGATCTGCAGCGCCGTTTCGATCTCCGCGAGCTGTGTGCCCTGGCCGTGCTGGTCCTTGCTGATGCACTGGCCCTTGCCCGTAGTGGGAGCGAGCGCGCTCAGCTTCTCGATCAGGCCATTGAGGCCTTCCTTGCATTCGTCTTCGCCGCTCTGCGGCACGCGCAGCACGGCGGGGACGGAAACGGATTCGCCACTTTCGACGGCCTTCATCACATCGGCGAGATAGACGGTGGATTCGACTTCCGGCGCGCAGGCGGCCAGCAGGACCGGCAGCGCGAACACGGCGGCGAGGGTTTTGACGTTCATTTGGAGCTCCCCAGAACTGATGGGCGCGCTCTTGCCCCAGCCAAGATGAACGGAAGCTGAGCGCGGGCGCCGCTGGTGTGACGCGGGCGCCACGCTCGCGGCGCGCTACTGCCGCAATCCTAGCACGCGATCCTTGCTGCGTACGCGTTCACGTGCCTGCTTGGGCCACAGATCGTACTGGGCGCCGTCGAGGATGTGATGAGCGTGGACGGGCCAGTTGGGATCCTCAAGCGCCCCGCGCGCGAAGGCGACGAGGTCCGCTTCGCCCTGCTCGAGGATGCGTTCGGCGTCGTGCGGATCGTCGATGAGGCCGACGGCAATGGTCTTCACGCCCGACTCGCGCACGGTTTTGCTGAGTGGGACCTGGTAGAGCGGGCCGGGCTTGATGCCGGCGCCGTCGAAGCCGCCAGACGACACGTGGATAGCGTCGACGCCACGGGTCGTCAGTTCGCGCGAGAGAACGACGGAGTCCTCAATGCTCCAGCCGTCGGGGCTGCCATCGGTGGCCGAGATGCGGACGAGGAGCGGCTTGTGCACCGGCCAGACGGCGCGGACGGCCTCGGCGACCTCGAGCGCAAAGCGCATGCGGTTCTCGCGACTGCCGCCGTAGCGGTCGGTGCGCTTGTTGGCGAGGGGCGAGAGGAACTGGTTGATGAGGTAGCCATGGGCGCCGTGGATCTCGACGATATCGAAGCCGGCCCTGTCGGCGCGAATGGCGGCTTCGGCAAAGGCGCGAATGGTCGCCGCGATATCGGCTTCGGTCATCTCGCGCGGCAGCGTGTAGCCGGCATGCGTTTGAGAATGGATGATCGGGCTTGGCGCGACCGGTGTCCAGGCCTCGAAGGCGTAGTCGATCTTGTCCTGTTCGGTTTCATCGAAGCCGTGGCGCCAGGCGATGGGAGTCGACGCCTTGCGGCCGGCGTGTGCGAGCTGGATGCCGGCAGCGGCGCCTTCGGCGTGCAGGAAATCAACGATATGCTTGAGCGGCGCGACCTGTCCGTCGTCCCACAGGCCCAGATCGCCATAGGAGATGCGGGCCTCGGGGAGCACGCCTGTGGCCTCGAGAATGACGAGACCGAAGCCGCCGAGGGCGAAGCGGCCCAGATGCACGAAGTGCCAGTCATTGGCGACGCCGTGCTGCGCCGAATACTGGCACATGGGGGCGACGACGGTGCGGTTGCGGAGGGTGAGGGAGCGCAGGGTGAGCGGAGAAAACAGAAGGGACATGGGGCTCTACGGTCGAGGAAGACGACCGAGTCTACGACCGTGGCCAGTCCATCGGCAAGTGACGATGAAAGGAAATCGTCCTCAAACCACAGCGGAGCGGGGCACGACGATCTACATGGCCCGATAGTGCGCCTTGTCGGCGGGGGTGAACTTCTCGATGGCGTTGCTGAGCATGGCGCGGGGCATCTGCGCCGCGTGCGCGTCGAGGAAGGCTTCGAGCACGGCGCGGTCCTTGTCGCCGACGACACGCAGCGCCCAGCCGGCAGCCTTGTGGATCAGGTCTTCCTTGTCCTTGAGAAGGACGGTGACAATCCTGAGCGTATCGTCGAACTCGCCGCGACGGATGAAGCTGAAGGTCGCGAGAACGGCGGTGCGGCGTTCCCACATGTTCTTCGATTTCGCCAGTTTGTGCAGCACGGCGCGCGGCTTGTCGACGAGCCAGGGGCCGACGACGTGCCAGGCGGCGAGGTCGACAAGGTCCCAGTTGTTGATGCGGTCGTGACGGCGCAGATAGAGGTCATAGAGCTCCTTGCGCCGCGCGTCCGTTGTGGTCTTGAGCGGATACTGCTTGGCCATGGCGCTCAGCGCGCCGACGCGGACTTCGTGGATGTCGCTGTCGAGCATCTTCTCGAGTTCCCTGGGTGGCAGCTCGGCGAACTCCCTGGCGAGGGCGAAGATCGAGCCCATGCGCACACCGATGAATGTGTCGCCATGGCCGTACTCGCCCTCGCCGGACTTGAAGTAGCGCTGGATTTTGCGCAGCTCCTCGTCGTCCTGGAGGGCAAGCAGACGCTCGGTGAAGCCGCGGGCGGTGAGGTCCGCCCGCGGCTTCAGTGCGGCCTTACTTGCCGGCATAGGCCGCCTCGAGCTCGGCGACGATGATCTTCTTCATCTTGAGCATCGCCTCCATGGCGCGCTGTGCGCCGGCCCGGTCGGGCCCGCTCATGGTCGCCTGCAATTGCTGCGGGATGACCTGCCAACTCAGCCCGAACTTGTCCTTGCACCAGCCGCACTGGCTCTCGGCGCCGCCGTCGCCGACGAAGTGGTTCCAGTAGTAGTCGACCTCCGCCTGGTCCTTGCAGTCGATGAGAAAGCTGACGGATTCGTTGAACTTGAAGTCGCGGGTGTCGCCCAGCAGCATGAAGTTGGTGCCGAGGATTTCGACGTGGGCGGTGAGCGGGCGGCCGTCGGGGAAGCGGGCGCTGACGCCGCCTTTCGACTTGAACACCTGGGCGTAGTAGCTGGCCGCCTCTTCGATGTTTTCCATCCACAGCGTGGGGGTGAGCTTCTGGGACATGGTGGTTTCCTTCCTGAGGGTGAGGTTAGCGCGAAGCGCGGGTGAAAAGCCAACCACCGAGAGTGGTGGAGGGCAGGGCGAGAGCGGCGAGGGCGACGGGATACCAGTTGTGGCCGACGCTCCACATGGCGACTGCTCCGGTAATCGCCGCGACGGTGCCAACGATCCCAAGGATCACCGACAGCCGCAGCTTGTTGGCGGGCGCGAGCCAGGCGGCGATGTAGCCGCCGAGGACGGTGAAGGCGGTGCGGTAGGCGAGCGCCAAGGCAAGGTTGGCGTCGCTGCCGACCGATCCGTCAGTGGGGTAGATGCCGGTCGCGTGAAGCACGGTGTCGGTCGCCATCGACAGGACGGCAACGGTCGCGAAGCCGGCGACGAAAGCAGCGCCATAGCGCACGAACGCGCCGAGGCGCGAGGACGAAGCGGTGGTCAGGGATGCAGTAGTCACTTTCTGAATCTCCGTTCTGGTTTGAGGGTGAGTTCGGGCAATCCCCGGCGCGGTGGCGTCGGAGTGTGGCGGTCGATGGTCGCTTCCGGGTTCAGGGGCGCGCCCCAACCCGACTGAAGCCAGGCTAGGCGGCGAGTTCTTCGGCGAGCACGGCGTCGAGGCGCTTGAAGCCGATCTCCATGCCGTCGGCCATCGGCGTCGCGACGGCGGCGGCGCGGGCTTCGGGCGAGGAATAGGTGACGGTCATGGTTGCCGTCGTCCGGCCGTCATGCTCGGTGAAGGCGACGACATTCTCGCTGCCGCCCTTGGTCCAGTCGTCGTCGTAATACTCGGTCTGGGCGATCCGCTCGGGCTCGGCGATGGCTGTGTAGAGGCCCTGGCTGCCCATTTCGTAGCCGCCGGGGGATTTTGTGACGAAGCGCCACTTGCCACCGACGCGGAAGTCGATCTCGCATACGGTCATCTGCCAATCGGGGAGGCCGTACCAGCGGCGCACCAGCTCGGGCTTTGAGTAGCACAGCCAGACCAGGTCGCGCGGCGCGTCGAACTCGCGGACGACGACGATGTCGCGGTCCCCAGGCGTGGTGATGGTGAGGGGCTTAGGCATCGTCGTCCGTCCTTTGCTTCTTTGTCTTGGCGGGCTTGTCGGTGTTGAGCGGCGTCTGGAGGATTTCGAGCAACGCATCGAGGCGCTGGTAGCTCTTCTCCCAGAAGTCGCGGTATTTCTCGAGCCAGTCAGCGGCCTCGCGCATCGGGCCGGCCTCGATGGTCACCGGGCGCGAGGTGCCCACATTGGTGCGGGTCACGAGGCCGGCGCGCTCAAGGATCTTGAGGTGCTTGCTGACGGCGGGCTGGCTGATATCGAAAGGCGCCGCCAGCTCGTTGACCGTCGCGTCGCCGTCCCTGAGGCGGGCGAGGATGGCTCGCCGCGTGGGATCGGAGAGGGCGATGAAGGTGGCGTCGAGCCGCTCTGACGGGGTCATTTGGATAACCGAAGTGTTATAGAACGATTTGGTTATGAACCTGACGGCCAACGCCGTCAATAGGGCGGGCGTGAAATTCTTCGTTTCCGATTTGTTCCGTGCTATCGTGAGGGCATGACGCAAAGGGCCGGAAGCGCCGATCTGCCGCTGCATGGCGGTCGCGTGCCCGAATGGCTCGCCGGCCGGATGGCCAAGCTGGGCGCGGTGATCACCGAGGCCATCGTGCGCGAATATGGGCGCGACGAGTTCCTCAGCCGGCTCGCCAATCCGTTCTGGTTCCAGTCGTTTGGCGCCGTGATGGGCATGGACTGGCATTCGAGCGGCATTACGACTTCGGTGATCGGGGCGCTGAAGCGCGGGCTCACGCCGCTCGAAAAGGAACTCGGGCTGCATGTGTGCGGCGGGCGCGGCAAGCACTCGCGCAAGACACCGGACGAACTGGTCGCCATCGGCGACCGAGTCGGCTTCGACGGCCACGCCCTGGCACAGGCGTCGCGGCTCGTCGCCAAGGTCGACAGCGCCGCGGTGCAGGACGGCTTCGAGCTCTATCTTCATGGTTTCATCGTTGCCGATGACGGCAAGTGGGTGGTGGTGCAACAGGGGATGAAGGACGAGACGTCGACGGCGCGGCGCTACCACTGGCAGTCGGCGGGCCTGCGCGACTTCGTCGATGCGCCGCACAGCGCCATCGAAGGCGAGGGGCAGGGGACCATCGTCAATCTCACCGATCTGCGCGCGGCGACGTCGCGGACGCTGTCGGTGGATTTGCTGGGTGAGCTTGGACCGGATCGCATCGTGCGCGAAGTGGGCAAGCTCGAAGGGCGCGAGAGCGAGCCGGCCGGGGAGGCCGAGCCGCTGCTGCCGCATCTGGTGATGCCGGCGCATCACGATGTGCGGCCCAAGGACGTGATCCTGCGGCGGCTGCACGGCTCGCTGACGGCGGCTGCCGATCAGGGCCCCGCCGATTTCAAGGATCTGCTGCTGGTGCCGGGTGTCGGCGCGCGCACGGTGCGGTCGCTGGCGATGGTGGCCGAAGTGATCCACGGCGCGCCGCACCGCTTCTCCGACCCGGCGCGCTTTGCCATGAGCAAGGGCGGCAAGGATGGGGCACCGTTCCCGGTGCCGCTCAAGGTCTATGACGAGACCATCAAGGTGCTGAAGTATGCCGTAGTGAAAGCGCGGCTGGGCGCGACGGAGGAGCTGGCGGCGATCAGGCGGCTCGACAACCAGGCGCGGCTGGTGGAGCGCACCGCGACTGGACCGTCGTTCCACGACTATGTCGCCGAGGAGTGGCGGCGCTCGCCCGAATATGGCGGGCGCACGGTGATGGACGACTATCGCGACAAGGGGCTGCCCCTGCCTGCCTGGGCCAGAAAGAGGGCTTAAGTGTTCGACCTGTTCGGCGGCATGTCGCGCGACGAGGCCGGGGGACTGGTCTACCGCGCGGCATTGGTGCTGCTGGGCCTGCTGGCGCTCGCGGCGGCCGTCGCGTTCCTCGTCGGCGTTCGCGAGGTGGTGCGGTTCTGGCCGTTCCTTGGCTACGGCCTGACGCCGGTGTTTCTTGCGGCGATCCTCGCGGCGATCGCGGCGCCGGTGATCTGGATCGGGCTGTCGGGCGAGTTCGCGGCACTGCGCGGCGGCGCCTGCAACCTTCTCGTGAGCGGCGGCGGGATCGCGGCCTATGGCCTGTCGCAGAGCTGGGGCGACCCGGTGGGCCGCGTGCAGATGTTCGCTGTGATCCATCTTGCGGTGGCGATGGCGGCGCTGCTGCTGCTTGTCGTCAGCCAGGGTGCGCAGTGGCGCGATGCGCGACCGACGCCGGTGCTGGTGCGGATCGCGTTCGCGGTCTTCGGACTCACACTGGTCACGGTTGGGACGGCGCTGGTGCTGCGCCGCGATGTGTTCCCGTGGCCGCTCGAAGACGACAGCTCGGTGGTGTATGGGTTCGTGTTTCTTGGCGCTGCGGTCTATTTCGCCTACGGCCTGTGGCGGCCGGTGTGGGGCAACGCCAAGGGCCAGCTCGCCGGCTTCCTCGCTTATGACCTCGTGTTGATCGTGCCATTCGCGCGACTGTGGCCGGCAAGCCCCAGTCTCAGTCTTGCAGTGTACCTGGCGGTGATTGCCGCTAGCGCGCTGCTTGCGGTCTGGTATCTCGCACTCTCTCCGCGATACCGACTGTGGGCCAGTGCGTGACCAACCGCGAAGCCAAGCTCAGATCCGGCAAGTTCCCCGTCGACGCAGCGCTTGTCGAGCGGCTGGTCGCGCGGCAGTTCCCGCACTGGGCCGGGCTGCCGGTCCGGCCGGTGGCGATGGATGGCTGGGACAATTGGACGTTCCATCTGGGCGACAGGATGAAGGTGCGATTGCCCTCGGCCGAGGGCTATGCCGAGCAGGCGGCGAACGAGAGCCACTGGCTGCCACGGCTTGCGCCGCACCTGCCCGTCGAGGTGCCGGTGCCGCTCGCGATCGGCCAGCCGGACGAGGGCTTTCCGTGGCTGTGGTCGGTCTATCAGTGGATCGACGGCGAGCCGGTGACGCGCGGCATCGACAAGCTTGCCCTGGCGCGTGATGTCGCGGGCTTTCTCAACGCGCTGCGGGCGATCGATCCGGCGGGTGGACCGGAGCCGGGACAGCACAGCTTTGCGCGCGGTGCCGAGCCGATGGTCGCGTATGGCGCCGAAGCGCGAGGCTTCGTCGCGGCGCTCGCTGATGTGATCGATATGCGGGCGGCGCATGCGGTGCTCGACGCGGCGGCGGAGTCGAAAGCGGTCCGGCCGGCATGGGTGCATGGCGATATCGCGGTGGGCAATCTGCTGGCGCGGGACGGGCGGTTGTCGGCGGTGCTCGACTTCGGCTGCGCGGCGGTGGGCGATCCGTCATGCGATCTGGTGCTCGCCTGGGTGTTCCTCGAGGGCGAGAGCCGGGCGGCGTTCCGCGCGCTGGTGGCGGTTGACGAGGCGACATGGGCGCGCGGACGGGCATGGGCGCTGTGGAAGGCGGCGCTGCTGGCGGCAAGCGGGCAGATCACGCATCCCGTGGAGAACGCGCCGCTCGAGGTGATCGCCGCCGTCATCGCGGACCAGCGCGAAAGGGCTTGAAGGTTCAAACCAGAAATGGCGATGTGGCGCGTCTCAACCAGCCGAGCGTGCCATGCCGTTCTTCGATCTTCCGCCGTCACAACTGGAAACCTACCGCTCGAGCGCCAGGGCACCCGAGGATTTCGACAGCTTCTGGGCGACGACGCTGGGTGAGGTGAGGGAGGTGCCGCTCGATCCGGTGTTCGAGCGGATCGATGTCGGCCTCGATGTGTTCGAGACCTATGACGTGACGTTTTCGGGGTTCGGCGGCAATCGCGTGCGCGGCTGGTACATCCGTCCGGCGGGGCGCAGCACCGATCGGTGCGTGGTGAAGTTCATCGGCTATGGCGGCGGGCGCGACCTGCCGCACCAGCATCTGCTGTGGCCCTCGACCGGACGGGCGGTGCTGGTGATGGATACGCGCGGGCAGGGCAGTTCGTGGTCGATGGGCGATACGCCCGATCCGGTGGGCTCGGAGCCGGCGCATCCGGGGTCGATGACGAGGGGCATCCTCGATCCGGCGACGTACTACTATCGCCGCGTCTACACCGATGCGGTGCGGGCGGTGGAGGTGGCGCGGAGCCGGGCGGAAATCGATCCGGACAAGGTCGCCATCGCCGGCGGCAGCCAGGGCGGCGGTATTGCGCTTGCGGTCGCGGGGCTCGACCCGCGCGTTCATGCGGCGATGCCGGACGTGCCGTTCCTCTGCGATTTCCCGCGCGCCGTGGGGCTCACTGCGCGCGATCCCTATGGCGAGATCGTGCGCTATCTGCTGACGCATCGCACCAAGCATGAGCAGGCCTTTCGCACGCTCAACTATTTCGACGGCGTGCACTTCGCGGCCCGCGCCAAGGCCAGGGCGCTGTTCTCGGTGGCGCTGATGGACGATGTGTGCCCGCCTTCCACCGTCTATGGCGCATACAACGCCTATGCCGGGCCGAAATCGATCGAGAGCTACAGCTTCAACAATCACGAAGGCGGCGGTACGCTGCAGGAGCAGCGCCACGTCAAGTGGCTGGCGCAGCAGGGCTGAGCGGCGGAACAGGGAGAGGCGTCATGATCATCGTTACTGGCGGCAGCGGCAAGGTCGGACGCGCCTGCGTCCGGGACCTCATGGAACACGGTTACAAGGTGCTGTCGCTCGACACGGCGCGGCCGACCGGCCTGTCCAATCCACCACGGCTGAGCGATCCGACATTCAGCGTGTGCGACATCACCGATTTCGGCCAGATGATGGCGGCGTTGTCGGGCGTCGACGACCGGCACGAAGGGGAGAAGGTCGAGGCCATCGTGCATCTGGGCGCGATCGCGGCGCCGGGGCAGGCGCAGGACCAGGTGATCTTCGACACCAACATGATCTCGACCCACAATGTGTTCGAGGCGGCGCGGCGGCTGGGTATCCGCAACCTCGTGTGGGCGTCGAGCGAGACGGTCTACGGCATCCCCTATGCCAAGGGGCCGGCCTATGTGCCGGTGGACGAGGAGATCGAGGCGCCGCAGTCGAGTTATTCGCTGAGCAAGCTGATGGGCGAGAAGCTGGCCGTCGAGTTCGCCAAATGGGATCCGAAGGCCAAGATCGTCGGACTGCGTTTCTCCAATGTGATGGAGCCGCAGGACTACGAGAACTTTCCTGGCTATCAGGGAGACGCGCGGCTGCGGCGGTTCAACCTGTGGACTTACATCGACGCGCGCGATGCAGCGCAGGCGATCCGCAAGGCGGTGGAGGCCAAGCTCACGGGCGCGCATGTGTTCGGCATCGCCAACTCCAACTCGCTGATGAGCCGCAGCAATGACGAACTGCTCGACGAGGTGTTCCCGGGCACGAAGCGCAAGCGCAAGCTTAAGCCGCACGAGTCGCTGATTTCGATCGAGAAGGCACAGAGGGTGCTCGGCTACAAGCCGGAGCACGATTGGAGCGCCGGCAAGGTGCGTGCGCCGCGGCTCGAGAAGACGCCGCCGCGGATCGTCACCGAGGCGCTCGCCGCCAAGACGACAGGTGGCAAGGTGCGCGCGCCGCGGATCGTCAAGTCGCCGCCCAAGCTGGTGACCGACCAGCTCAGGAAGCCGGGCGGGAAGGGCGCACCGAAGCGCTAGACATGGCCGACACGCAGGCGGCGCACGTCGCGATCAAGACCGACATCGTGGTGATCGGGGCGGGGCAGGCGGGATTGTCGGCCGCGTATCACCTCAAGCGCCTCGGCATTGCGCCGGGGCGGGGCTTTGTCGTGCTCGACCAGAACTCCGCTCCAGGCGGGGCGTGGCAGCATCGCTGGCCGTCGCTGACGCTGAGCACCGTCAATCGCATTCACGACCTGCCCGGCATGGCGTTCGCGGAGGCGGTTCCGGTTGCCAGCGAGACGGTGGAGGCGGCGGTGGCGGTGCCGCAGTACTTTGCCGCCTATGAGCAGGCGTTCGAGTTGCCGGTCTATCGGCCGGTGACGGTGAAGGTGGTGTGCGAACGGGGCGGGCGGCTGCGGGTCGAGACGGATCGCGAGGCGTTCTCGGCGCGTGGCATCATCAATGCCACCGGCACATGGGAGACGCCGTACATTCCGGAGTATCCGGGGCGCGAGCTGTTCGCGGGGCGGCAGCTCCATACGCATGACTACACATCGGCGGCCGAGTTCGCCGGGCAGCATGTGCTGATCGTGGGCGGCGGTATCTCGGCGCTGCAACTGCTCAACGAGATTTCGTTCGTGACGCGCACGACCTGGGTGACGCGCCGGCCGCCCGAGTTCCGCGCGGGACCGTTCGACCAGGAGGCAGGACGCGCCGCGGTTGCACTGGTCGAAGCACGGGTGCGGCAGGGCTTGCCGCCCAATTCGGTCGTTTCCGTTACCGGCCTGCCTGTCACGCCGATGGTCGAGGCGATGCGGGCGCGCGGCGTGCTCGAGCGGCAGCCGATGTTCAGCGAAATCACGCCGACGGGCGTGCGCTGGGCCGATGGCCGCACGCTCGATGTCGATGTGATCCTGTGGTGCACGGGCTTCCGGTCGTCGCTCGACCATCTGGCGCCCCTGCTGCTGCGCAACGAAGCGGGCGGCATCACGATGACCGGCCGGCTCGCGACGCAGGTGGCCGCCGATCCACGCATTCACCTGGTCGGCTACGGTCCTTCGGCGTCGACTGTCGGCGCCAATCGCGCGGGCAGCGCGGCCGCCGGCGAGCTCAGCCGGTTCCTGTCGCTGGCCACCTGAGCCCGGGCGCTCAGCGCGACAGCTCGGACAGATTGCGGTAGGCCGCGAGGCATTCGGGATTGGCGAGCGCCGTGTCGTTGCCGATCGGCCGGCCGTGGATGGTGTCGCGCACGGCAATCTCGGAGATCTTGCCCGAGCGCGTGCGAGGAATCTCGGTGACGGCGATGATGCGCGAGGGGACGTGCCGCGGCGTCGCGCCGCTGCGGATACGGGCGCGGATCAAGCGCTCGAGGTCATCGCCCAAGGCAACTCCATCGCGCAGGCGCACGAAGAGGACAACGCGCTGGTCGCCCTGCCAGTCCTGCCCCACCGCGACGGCCTCCAGCACATCGGGGATGGTCTCGACCTGCCGGTAGATTTCGGCGGTACCGATACGCACGCCGCCCGGATTGAGCGTGGTGTCGGAGCGCCCGTGGATGACGAAGCCGCCGGAGGGGCGCTGCTCGGCGAAGTCGCCATGAGCCCAGATGCCGGGGAAGCGCTCGAAATAGGCGGCGCGATACCGACTGCCATCGGTGTCGCCCCAGAAGCCGACCGGCATGGAGACGTGCGCATTGCGGCAGACGAACTCGCCGGTCTGGCCGACGGCGGGGGCGCCGTTCGCGTCGAGCACGGCCATGTCCATCCCCAGCATCGGTCCCTGCATCTCGCCGCGCCGCACCGGCAGCAGCGGATTGCCGCCGAGGAAGCAACCGCAGATGTCGGTGCCGCCGGAGATCGGAGCGAGGTGCACGTCTGCCTTCCAGGCGTCGTAGATGTAGTCGAAGTTCTGCGGCAGCAGCGGCGAGCCGGTCGAGAGGACCATGCGGAGGCTGGCGAGCAAATGCGTTCGTGCCGGAGCGCATCCCGCCTTGTTGCACGAGTCGATGTACTTGGCCGACGTGCCGAACACGGCGATGCGCTCGGCGTCGATGAGGTCGGCCATGCGGTCGGTGCCGGGGTAGGCGGGGTTGCCGTCAAAGGTGACGATCGTCGCCTGCGAGGCGAGGCCGCTCACCAGCCAGTTCCACATCATCCAGCCGCAGGTGGAATAGTAGAACAGCGTATCATCGGCGGTGAGGTCGCAGTGGAGCTGCTGTTCCTTCTTGTGCTGCAGGAGCAGGCCGCCGCCGCTGTGGACGATGCATTTCGGCTTGCCCGTGGTGCCCGAGGAGAACAGGATCGCCATGGGTTCGTGGAAGCCGGCACGGCGGAAGTCGATCGGCTGCGGCGCGAAGGGGGCCAGCCAGTCGTCCAGCGTGGCCGACGGCTTGCCGTAGCTGCCGCTCGACTGGCCGAGGAGCACAATCCGGGTCACCGAGGCGGTGGTCGCGACAGCCGCGATGCTCGCGGCCGTGGCGAAGCTCTTGCCGGCATAGCTGTAGCTCGGCACCGCCACGAGGAGCTTCGGCTCGATCTGCGCGAGCCGGTCGCTGGCGCCGGCCGGACCGAAATCGGGCGAGCAGGACGCCCAGACCGCTCCGATCGCGGCGCTGGCGAGATAGACGGCGATGGATTCGATGTCGTTGGTGACGATGGCCGCAATGCGGTCGCCCGGCCCGATGCCGTTGGCGCGAAGGGCCTGCGCAAGGCGCGAGACGAGATCGTAGAGTTCGCGCCGCGTCACTGTGCGTCGCGTGCCGTCGTCGCGATGGGCGATGATCGCGAGCCGGTCGTCCGGCTGGCTCAGCAGGTTCTCGGCATAATTGAGACTGGCTCCGGGAAAGAACCGTGTGTCGCGGATGGTTGTCCCGGGAGCAACAGCCAGCGGTCCTCGCTCGCCGATGATGCCGAGCGTGTCCCAGAGCAGATCGTGGTAGTCGGCGGGCTGTTCCACCGACCAGCGGTGAAGGCCGTCGATATCCGCGGGGGCGAATCCGGCGGCGCGCGCGAACCGCGCCATGGCGCTCCGCGCGGCGCGCTCTGGAGCAGGAGTCCACAGGATGTCGGGTGCTGCGTCAGACATGTTCCACCGCCATGGCAATGCCCATGCCGCCGCCGATGCAGAGGGTCGCGACGCCGCGCTGCGCCGCGCGCCGCCGCATCTCGTGCAGCAGCGTCACCAGCACGCGTGCTCCGGAGGCGCCGATCGGATGTCCTAGCGCGACGGCGCCGCCATTGACGTTGACGCGCTGCGGGTCGAGACCGAGCTCGGCGACGACCGCGAGGCTCTGGGCGGCGAAGGCTTCGTTGATCTCCCACAGGTCGACGCTGGCGATGTCCCAGCCGGCCCGCTCGAGCAGCCTGCGGCTGGCGGGGATGGGGCCGAGCCCCATCACCTGCGGATCGATGCCGGCGTGGGCCCAGCCGGCGATGCGCGCCAGCGGCGTGAGGCCGCGGCCGGTCGCTGCCTGCTCGTCCATCAGCACCAGCGCCGCGGCACCGTCATTGATGCCCGAAGCGTTGCCCGCGGTCACGGTGCCATCGGTCGCGAAGGCCGGCTTCAGCCGGGCCAGCGAGTCCATCGACGTGTCCGGCCGGATATGCTCGTCGCGCTCGACGAGTTGCGGGCCCTTGCGCGTCTCGATCGTCACCGGCGCGATCTCGTCGGCGAACCGGCCGGCCTGCGCCGCGGCCGACGCCCTGGCGTGCGACTGAACGGCGAAGGCATCCTGCTGCTCGCGGGAGAGGCCGAACTGGCGCGCGACGTTTTCGGCGGTGTTGCCCATCGGGTAGCCATAGAAGGCGTCGCTCAGCCCGTCGCTCATCACCGTGTCGCGGAGGACAAGGTCGCCCAGTTTCCTGCCGGCGCGAATGGCGGCCACATGCGGCGCGCCCGACATGCTCTCCTGGCCGCCGGCGACCACGATACCGGCGCTGCCGGTCATGATCTGCTGCGCCGCGAGGGCGACCGCGCGCAAGCCGGAACCGCACACCTGGTTGATCGTCGCGGCCGGAGCGGCATCGGGCAGACCGGCGGCGCGGGCTGCCTGCCGCGCCGGATTCATGCCCTGGCCGGCGGTGAGCACCTGGCCCAGCAGCGTCTCGTCGACATCGTGCGCGGCAATGCCGGCATCGGCGACGGCCGCCCGGATGGCGACCGCGCCAAGCTCGTGCGCCGCCAGCGCCGACAGCCCGCCATTGAGCGTGCCGATCGGAGTGCGACGCGCCGCAACGATCACAACATTCCGCATCCGGTTCCTCCCTGCGTGGCAAACACTAGGCCTTGCGGCGCGCCGGCTCCGAGCAGTATTTCTACTGCAAATGGCAAGAAAACCTCCATCCCTCAAGGAGCCGAGCAGCACGCCGCCGCGCTTCTCGCTGGCCGACATGCCGGTACCGCTGGTCTATGCGACGCACCGGATCATCCGCGACTGCAATGACGCGTTCGCCACCCTGTTCGCCTCGACACGGGGCGAGATCGTCGATCGCAGCTTCGCCCGGCTCTATCCGGAGATCGGCGACTTCATCCATCGCGGCGAGCAGTGGGCGGCCAATTTCGGTGGACCGCGGATCTATCGCGACGAGCGCGTGATGGCGCGGGCCAATGGCGAGCGCTTCTGGTGCCGCGTCCATGGCCGCAGCCTCGCCGAGGCGGACGATCCGTTCGAGCGCGCCATCTACAGTTTCGAGCCCATCGCGCGGACTGTCGATCCATCGGGCGCGGTGCTCACCGAGCGGCAGCAGCAGATCCTCGCGCAGATCGCGCAGGGCAAGACCAGTGCCGAGATCGCGACGGAGATCGGGCTGTCGCGCCGCACCATCGAGGCGCACCGGGCGCGGCTCATGAAGATGCTCAATCTGCGCAACAGCGCGGAACTGATGAGCTGGTTCTCGAGCATGCGCGGCGCCGGCTAGTGCGGCGAGGCTCCAAATCGGGCCCAGTTTCGCGCCACTTTCTCGACACACCAAGTCTTTGACAACAAAGCCCGATCCGAGGCCCCATGAGGACGAGACGCTGATGTCGTCGTGGGGAGAGCAGGGCTCGTGCATCGGATCGCAGTGGACATCGGGGGCACCTTCACCGATTGCGTGCTCATGGACGAGGCGACCGGCGCCGTCACGCTGCACAAGCTGCTGACGACGCCCGATGATCCCTCCGACGCGGTGCTCGCCGGCGTCGATGCCCTGCTCAGGGCCGGCGGCGTCGACATCGCCGATATCTCGACCCTCGTGCATGGCACGACGCTGGTCACCAATGCGCTGATCGAGCGCAAGGGCAGCCGTACCGGCATGCTGGTGACGGCGGGGATGCGGGACATTCTCGATATCGGCCGCGAGCGCCGTTACGATCTGTTCGACCTCCGGCTCGCCTACCCGCAGCCGGTGGTGCCGCGGAGCCTCCGCCGCGAGATCGGCGAGCGCATCGGCTTCGACGGCACGCGAGGCGAAGCGCTCGATGCCAAGGCGGTCGTCGCCGCGGCCCGCGACCTGGTCGAGGGGGAGGGGATCGAGGCGCTGGCGATCTGCTTCCTCAACAGCTATGCCAACGATGCGCACGAGCAGGAGGCGGCGCGGCTTGTACGCGAGGCGCTGCCGGACCTGCTGGTGTCGACCTCGGCCGAGGTGTTTCCCTATGTGCGTGAGTATGAGCGCTGGACCACGGCGACGATGAACGCCTATGTGCAGCCGCTGGTCAACCGCTACATCGCCCATATCGATGAGCGGCTCGCCGGGATCGGCTTTGGAGGGCAGTTCTACATCATGACGTCGAGCGGCGGCATGGTGACCCAGGCTACGGCACGGCGCTTTCCGATCCGGCTGCTCGAGTCCGGCCCCGCGGCGGGCGCGCTGATGTCGGCGCATCATGGCAAGGTCGGCGGCATCGACAATCTGCTGTCGTTCGACATGGGCGGCACCACGGCCAAGGGCGCGCTGGTGCGCGACGGAAGGGCGCTGCGCAAGTACGAGCTCGAAGTGGCGCGCGTGCACGAGTTCAAGGCGGGCAGCGGGCTGCCGGCCAAGGCGCCCGTTATCGACATGATCGAGATCGGCGCGGGCGGCGGCTCGATCGCCGCCGTGGACGAGCGCGGCGTGATCGGGGTTGGGCCCCGCAGCGCCGGCGCCAAGCCGGGGCCCGCCTGCTACGGCCGCGGCGGCACCGAGCCAACGCTGACCGATGCCAACCTCGTTCTTGGCTACTATGACGCCGCCTCGTTCCTGGGCGGCAAGATGGGCCTCGATCTTGCCGCGGCGCGCGCCGCGATCGACAAGCGCGTCGCCGGACCGCTGGGGATCGAGACACTGCGTGCCGCCTGGGGCATCCATGAGGCGGTGAACGAAAGCGTCGCCAGTGCCTTCCGCATCCACGCCTCGGAGCGCGCCTTCGACTACCGCCGCTCGAGCATGGTCGCGTTCGGCGGCAGCGGTCCGGCGCATGCGGTGCGCATTGCCGGCAAGCTCAACGTGCCGAGGGTGGTGCTGCCGCCGGGGGCCGGGGTGATGTCCGCCCTCGGCCTGCTGCGCAGCCCGTTCTCGTTCGAGGTGGCGCGTTCGCAGCGCACGCGCCTCGATACGCTCGATCCCGCCGCCTATGCGGAGGCGTTCGCCGCGATGGAGCGGAATGCGCGCGGGATTCTGGCCGATGCCGGTATCTCGGGGAAAGATGTCGCCATCGAGCGGCGGCTCGACATGCGCTACGAGGGGCAGGGCTATGAGCTCGAGGTGGCCGCCGGGGCGACACCCGATGGGCTGGCCGAGGCTTTCGGCGACGCCTATGGCGCGGTGTTCTCGTCGATCAGGCTCGACGAGCCGCTCGAGATCGTCAACTGGAAGCTCGAGGCCAGCGGGCCCGAGCCGATGGCGGGCCGGGCGTTCCGCTTCGACCGCGACTTCGTGCCGGGCAGCGCGCTCAAGGGCGAGCGCGCCGCGTATTTGCCGGAAAGCGGCGTTACCGCGGTACCGGTCCTCGACCGCTATCGCCTGCGAGTGGGGGCGGTGGTCGAAGGGCCTGCCATCATCGAAGAACGCGAATCCACCCTGGTGATCGGTCACGGCGACACCGCCACGATCGACCAGCATCTCAATCTCGTTGTCGACGTCAGGGGAGCCACCGCGTCATGAGCGGCTACGATCCAGTCAGCCTCGGTATCATCTGGGATCGCCTGATCGCCATCACCGACGAGACGCTGAGCAGTCTTGTGCGGACTTCGTTCTCGACCAATGTGCGCGAGAGCTACGACCTGTCGTGCATGCTGTTCGACAGCAAGATGCGCTCGATCGCGCAGGGCACCTACAGCGTGCCGTCGTTCACCGGGACGGCGCCCAACACTGTGCGGCTGATGCTCGAGAAGCATCCACCGCATACGCTGCGCGACGGTGACGTGCTGGCGACCAACGATCCGTGGATCGGCACCGGCCACCTCTACGACATCAACGTGCTGCGCCCGATCTTTCATCGTGGCCGCATCGTCGCCTATTCGCTCAGCATCACGCATCTGCCCGATATCGGTGGGCTCGGCTTTTCGGCGACGGCGCGGCAGATCTACGAGGAAGGGCTCCGCCTGCCGGTGGTGAAGCTGGTGGAGCAGGGCCGGCCCAATCCGCTGCTGTTCGAGCTGATCGGCCTCAATGTGCGCGTGCCGGAGCAGACGCTGGGTGATTTCCACGCCAACATCGCGTGCAACGAAGTGGCGGCGCGGCTCCTCGTCGAGTTCCTCGAGGAGCATGGCCTCACCGATATCGACGCCGTGGCCGACGCCATCGTCGCCAACTCCGAGAAGGCGCTGCGGACGGCGATTGCGGCGATGCCTGACGGTACCTATCACCATGCGATCGACGTCGAGGGCGGCGAGGACAGCCTGCGCCTTGCGATCAAGCTCGAGGTGATCGGCGACCGCATCCATGCCGATTTCACCGGCACGAGCCCCGTGCTCAACATGGGCATCAACGTGCCCATCGGCTACACCAAGGCGTTCGTGGTCTATGCGGTCAAATGCGTCACCACGCCGGCGATCCCCAACAATATCGGCTGCGTCACGCCGATCACTGTGAGCGCGCCCGACAACTGCATCCTCAATGCGCTGCCGCCCTATCCGACCGGCGGGCGACACGTCATCGGCCACTTCGTCAATCCGCTGACCATGGGGGCGCTGGCGCAGATCGTGCCCGACAAGGTGCAGGCCGAGTCCGGCATGATGAGCCTGGTCAACATCCAGGGGCGGCATCGCGACGGGCGCGGGGTGTCGTCGATCTACTTCTCGTCGGGCGGCTTCGGCGCGCTCAAGGGGATCGACGGGCTGCCCACAATGCCCAGCCCGTCCAACATGACCGGCACGCCGGTGGAGGTGTGGGAAGACATCACCGGCATGACGGTCCGACGCAAGGCGCTGCGCGTTGATTCCGGCGGGCCGGGCGAGTTCCGCGGCGGGCTCGGACAGGAGATCGAGATGGTCAACGACACCGGCAACGAGCTCACCATCTCGTGCCTGTCGGGGCGCACGCAGTTCGCGGCGCAGGGTCTCGCCGGCGGCGCGGCCGGCGCGCTGCGGGCCTGCCTCATCAACGGCGAGGCGGTGCATCCCAAGGGGCGCTATTTCCTCAAGCCCGGCGATGTGCTCACACTGGTCGAGCCGGGCGGCGGCGGTTTCGGGTCGGCGGCCAGGCGTGCGCCCGAGCGCGTTGCCGAGGATGTGCGAGAGGGGTTCGTCACCGTGGAGGCGGCGCGGCGCGACTATGGCTTCACCGGTAGCACAGGGAGGGTGCCACACCCGTGACCCTCGACCTGCGCAGCGATTTCCTCGGTCCACCAACGCCGGCGATGCTGGAGGCGATGGCGGCTGCCGCCGCCGAGCCCGACGGCTTCGAGCTGCGCGAAAACCGCCAGCAGCGGGCGCTCGAAGCCCATGCGGCCGAGCTGCTGGGCAAAGAGGACGCGCTGTTGTTTCCGACCTGTACCATGGCCAATCTCGTGGGCGTCATGGCGCAGTTGCGTCCGGGCGAAGTCGTGGTCGGCGACGCCGAGAGCCACTGCCTTACATCGGAGACGGGCGGCATCGCGGCGATCGCCGGCGGCATGACGCGCGGGCTCAACGGGACGGCTGGGCAACTGCCGCTCGAGCCGCTGCGGGATGTGCTCGACGCGAGGACCGATCCGCAGCGCTTGGCCGCGCGGCTCGTGCTGCTCGAGACAACGCACAATCGTGCGGGGGGACTGCCGCTGCCGCTCGACCATATCGAACAGGTCGGCGAGATGGCGCGACGCGGGGGGGCGGGATTGCATATCGACGGGGCGCGGTTCTTCAACGCGGCCGTGGCGCTCGGCGTGTCGCCGGCAGCGATGGCCGCGCCCGCGACAACCGTTTCGATCAGCCTCAACAAGGGGCTGTGTGCGCCGAACGGCGCGCTGCTCGCCGGGTCGCGCGAATTGATCGCCCGGGCGCTCATCCTGCGCCAACAGTTGGGCGGCGGCATTCGTCCGTCCGGCGCCATCGCGGCGGCGGCTCTCGTGGCCCTCGAGACGATGCTGCCGCAACTGCAGCGCGACCACGACAATGCGCGTGCGCTCGCTGCCGGTCTCGGGCAGGTCGGCTTTGCCGCGACGCCGCAGTCGGGCGGCACTAATATCGTGCTTGCCGATCTCGGCCTTCCGCGCGCTGCGATCGATGCTTTTCTCGCGGCGCTGGCGCGGCAGCATGTCCTCGCCATCGCGTTCGGTGCCGGCCGCATCCGGCTCTGCCTCCATCGCGGCATCGAGGCCGCCGATCTTCCCACGATCATCTCGGCCTTCCGGGCGGCGCGTGCCGCGACCGGCATGGCGCCACAGGAGAACTGACCGATGTCCAAATGGGGCCCGATGCCCGCCGACCTGCAGGCTGCGCGCCGCGTGGTCGTTTCGCGCAACGTCATGATCCCGATGCGCGACGGCAAGCGGCTTGCGACCGACATCTACCGCCCCGCGCTCGAGAACGGCGACCCTGCGCCGGGGCCGTTCCCGGTGATCCTCACGCGCACGTCCTACGACAAATCCAACCCGGCAATGCAAGTCGAACCGGTGGGCAATTTCTTCGCCGCGCATGGCTATGCCGTCGCGATCCAGGATATGCGCGGTCGCGGCGAGTCCGAGGATGTGGGCAACTACCACCACGTCGCCAACCCCGAGGAAGGCAATGACGGCTTCGACACCGTCGAGTGGCTTGCTCGGCAGCGCTGGAGCACTGGCCGCGTCGGCATGGTGGGCACCTCGCACAGCGCCGTGTGCACCAATGCGGCGGCGCTGAAGAGTCCGCCCGGCCTCAAGGCGGCGTGGATCGACTCCGCGCCCACCAGCGGGCTCGACTGGCAGTGCCGCCGCGGCGGCGCCATGGCGATGCAGATGTTCCCCGCGCTGTTCGTCCATGCGCACGACGCGCCCGAGATCCGCAACGATCCGGCGGCGATGGCGCGCATCGAATGGGGCGGGCGGCACGTGCGCAACCAGTTGCTGAGCATGCCGTTCAAGCCGGGCCAGACGGCGCTGGCCGCGGTGCCCAATCTCGAGCGCATCCTGTTTCACTATTACTACGACGGCACCCACAGCGACTTCTGGGCGATGGAGACACTCGAGAACAAGACGCGCTGGGACCAGTTCGCCGACATTCCCTGCGTGCTGTCGACCGGCTGGTACGATCTGTTCACCGAGGAGGCGACGCAGCAGTTTGCCGAACTGGCGCGGCGCAAGACGTCGCCGATGAAGCTCGTGGTCGGGCCGTGGAACCATACCGCCATGCGCGGCGGCGGCAGCGTGGTGGGCGAGGTGGATTTCGGCGCGAGCGCCGCGTGGGGCTACGCGAAGTACAACAGCGAGCGGCTGCGCTGGTTCGACCACTGGCTCAAGGACGTCGACAACGGCGCACAGGACGACCCGCCGGTGCGGATGTTCACGATGGGCGGCGGCGACGGTTCGCTGAGCGCGCCGAAGTCCAGCGGCGCCGGCGTGTTCGGCAGCGGCATCGCGGCCAAGGGCTATCTCAACCATGGTGGTCGCTGGCGGGAGGAACAGCAGTGGCCGCTGCCAGAGGCTGTGCAAACGCCGTTCTACCTCCGCGAAGGCAACCGGCTCTCGACCGAAGCGCCCAAGGCGGCGGCGGGTGCCGCGACCTGGACGCACGATCCGGAGCATCCGGTGCCGACGCTGGGCGCGAGCGTCGCGCCGTTCCTCGAGTTCGTTCCGCTGCCCAAGGGTATCTCGCCGGACTATCTGTCGACGCGCGGCCGGATGACGACGTTCACCTATGACGGGCCGATGCATCAGCGCGAGCGGCCGGACATCTTCGGGTCGGCCGAGCCCTATCCGATGCTGTCGGAGCGCTCCGACGTCGTCGTGTTCGAGACCGAGCCGCTGGCCGAGGCGGTTGAGGTGACGGGGCAGGTGCGGGTGAAGCTCTGGGTAAGCTCGAGCGCGCCCGATACCGATTTCACCGCGCGGCTGATCGACGTCTACCCGCCCAGCGCCGACGTGCCCGAGGGTTACCACATGAACATCCTCGACTCGATCCTGCGGGCCCGCTTCCGCGACGGCTTCGATGCCGAGCGGCTGATGGAGCCGGGAACGATCTACCCGATCACGATCGTGCTGCCGCCGACGTCGAATATGTTCGCCAGGGGCCATCGCATCCGGCTCGACATTGCCTCGTCCAACTTCCCGCAGTTCGACGTCAATCCGAACACGGGCGAACCGCTGGGCCGTCACACGCATACGGTTCGCGCGCGCAACACGGTGCATTTCGACGCCGCGCACGCCTCCCATGTGGTGCTGCCGGTGATGCCCGCGGGGGCGTGACAGCCGGGGCGGCTGCGCTATAGTCGCGACCCGCCCGATCGATGGGCGGGCCAGCACTCCATCCCGGCGCAGTTCCGATGACCACCAGCGATCCCCCCAGCGAGTCCAGCCGGCTCAGCGATCTCGAATTCTCGATGATCGTCTCCATCAACGGCTTCTGGAGCTGGGTTTCCCATTGCGCCGAGGCGGCGGGCGGGCGCGGCATGGGGCCGCTCGACGTGCTGGTGCTGCATGCCATCAACCAGCGTGCCCGCAACAAGCGGCTGGCCGATATCTGCCTCGTGCTCAATGTCGACGATACCCACACGGTTGCCTACGCGCTCAAGAAGCTGGAGGAATACGGCTACGCCGAGCACCGGCAGGATGGGCGCGACCGCATCTATCAGAGCTCGGCCGATGGCGATGCGTTCTGCGCGCGCTATCTCGAGGTGCGCGAGAAGTCGCTGGTCGAGAGCCTCAAGACCGACGAGCTCGACTTTGCGCGGCTCGACGAGGCAACGAAGACACTGAACCGGATGGCGCGGTACTATTCCCACGCGAGCCGGACAGCGACCGTCGCCAAGCCGAAATGAGCGAGCGCCTCAGCGCTCGCTGCGATGGCGCGGATCGATGATGTCGCGGAGCCCGTCGCCCATCAGGTTGAGCCCGAGCACGGCAACGGCGATGACGATGCCCGGGAACACCGCGACCCACCAGGCTTCCTGGATGTAGGTGCGGCCATCCGCGATGATGTTGCCCAGCGACGGGGCAGGGGGCGGCGGGCCGACGCCGAGGAAGCTCATGATCGCTTCGGCGATGATCGAGACGGCGAACACGAACGTCATCTGCACGATCAGCGGCGACAGTGCGTTGCCCAGGATGTAGCGGAAGATGATGCGGCCGTGGCCGGCGCCCACCGCCTTGGCGGCTTCGACATATTGCATGCCCTGCACGACGAGCACCGCGGCGCGCACCACGCGCGCTGTGCGTGGCGTGTAGGTGACGGTCAGCGCGATGATGACGGTCATCTCCGACGGGCCGAGGGCCGAGGCGAGGGCGATGGCCAGCAGGACGCCTGGGAAGGCCATCAAGCCGTCGAGTGTCCGCATCAGCAGGCCGTCGAGCCAGCGCACATAGCTGGCCGCCGTGCCCAGGATCGTGCCGAAGATGCCGGTGAGGATGGCCACCAGGAGGCCGATCATCAGCGAGACGCGGAGGCCGTAGATGACGCGGCTCAGGATGTCGCGGCCGTAGCCGTCTGTGCCGAACCAGAACTGCGACGACGGTCCCATGAGCACGTCGCGATAGTTGTTCTTGTTGGGGTCGTAGGGGGCGATCCAGGGCGCGAGGACCGCGATGAGCGTCAAGATCGCGAGGATTGTCGCGCCGATGAGGAAGGAGGGATGGTCGGCGAGTTCGCGCACGAATTTGAGCGTGCGGCGCCGGCGGGCGCTCGTCATTTCGCCGCGCAGCGATTTCCCCTGGTCGATGTCGAGTGCTTCAGCGCTCATCGCGAACCCTCGGGTCGAGCCAGCCATAGAGCATGTCGACGACAATGTTGACGAAGACGAAGATCGAGGCTGTCACCAAGAGGCCGCCCTGGATCACCGGGAAGTCGCGCCGCTGGATCGAGCCGACGATGAGCCGGCCCACGCCGGGCAGCGAGAACACGCTCTCGATCACCACCGCGCCCGAGAGCAGCACGCCGGCGGTGACGCCGACAACCGTGACGATGGGGACCAGCGCATTGCGCAAGGCGTGCTTGAAGATCACGGTGCGGGCGCGCATCCCCTTGGCGCGGGCGGTACGGACGAAGTCCTGGTCGAGCACGTCGAGCATCGAGGATCGCGTCATGCGTGCGATCACGCCCATCTGGGTGAAGGCGAGGGTCAGCGCCGGCAGTGTCATGCATCGCACCCAGCCCAGGACGTCCTCGGTGATGGGCACGAAGCCGCCGGTGGGCAGCCAGCCCAGCGTGACGCCGAACAGGATGATCAGGACGAGCCCGAACCAGAAGTCGGGAATCGACAGGCCGATCAGCGCAGCCACCATCGAGCCCTGGTCGACCCAGCTATTGTGGCGCACCGCGGCGAGGATGCCGAGGAGGGTGCCCATAATCGTCGCGAGCACGAGCGACAGGCCGGCGAGCGAGAGGGTGACGGGCAGGCGTTCGAGGACAGCGTCGACGACCGAGCGGTTGAGCAGATAGGAATGGCCGAGATCGCCGCGCAGCAGGTTGCCGTACCAGTTGACGGCACGTTCGAGCAGCGGCCGGTCGATGCCGAGCTGCTCGCGGATCTGCTGGATCTGTTCGGGGGTGGCGTCGGTGCCGCCGATTTCGGCCGACACGTCGCCGGGAACCAGCCACATGATGACGAAGGTCATCAGCGACACGACGAAGAGCACTGGAATGGCGCTCAACAGTCTCCGGGCGATAAACAGAAGCATGTCTCGTCACCCGTCGGGAGAGATCGGCGGGACGTTGAACGCCCCGCCGACAATCAGGCTAACAGCGGCTTAGTTGGCGCGCCAGATGTCGTAGACGCGCGGGATACGGAAGGTCTTGAAGCCTTCGATATTGGCGCGCGACGCCTGCATCTGGCCGGTGTCGCCCAGCTTGATGATGCCGAAGTACTCGTAGAGGCGCTTCTGCACCTTCTCGAAGGTCGCCTTGCGGGCTTCCGGCGTCGCTCCGGTGATCAGCTCCTGGTAGAGAGCCTCAAGTTCCGGGTCATGCTTGACGAAGTGCGGGCGCTTACCGGTCAGGGTCGAGACGATCGCCACCGGGCCGAGATAGGGCTCGATACCCATGGTGAGCGTCCAGCCGTTCCAACCCGTGTCCTGCATGCGCAGGTTGAGCACGGTGGGGAAGTCGACCTGGTTGATCACGACGTTGATGCCGACAGCCTTGAGCTGCTCGGCGATCACGACGGCCGCACGCCCGTGGAACGGGATGGTGTTGTCGGTGATGATCGTGAACGGCTCGTTGTTGTAGCCGGCCTCGGCGAGCAGGGCCTTGGCCTTCTCGGCGTCGTGCTTGTTGTAGTAGTCGGCGGCGCCGACGTCGCCGACGTCATACGGCGTGCCCGGGTAAGCCCAGCCGCCATTGGCAGCGAACAGGCCTTCCGACGCGATGCCGACGATTTCTTCCATGTTCAGCGCGACCTGGACGGCCTCACGGAACTTGACGTTGTCGGTCGGCGGCTCGTTGGCATTGAGGATCAGGGTGCCGAACGCCCACTGCAGGTTCTCGTAGAGCTTGATGTTGGCGTCGTTGGCGAGGCGGCGGGCCGCCGGCACCGGGATCTGGTCGAGGATGTCGACTTCGCCGGCTTCGAGCGCGGCCACCTGGGCGCCCGGCTCAGGCATGATGCGGAAGGTGACCTTGTCGAAATAGGCCGTCTTCTTGCCGC
This sequence comes from Devosia sp. 66-22, assembly GCA_001899065.1. Classification (GTDB taxonomy): domain Bacteria; phylum Pseudomonadota; class Alphaproteobacteria; order Rhizobiales; family Devosiaceae; genus Devosia_A. The sequence continues at coordinate 251,226 of MKUZ01000018.1, forward strand.
CGAACCCATCGGGACCGGCATAGCGCGTGTCCTGGGTGTAGTCGGCGAACTTCTCGAGCGTCACGTGGCTGTCGGGCACGTACTCGGTGATCTTGTACGGTCCGGTGCCGACGAGGCTGGTCTTGCCGGCTTCAGCGTTGATGTCCTCTTCCGGGATGATCACGGCCGGCGAGCGCGGGTTGGAGAACGCCTCGAGGAAGGTGGGCGTGACGCGCTTCATGGTGAGGGTGACTTCGTAGTCGCCGGTCACCTCGATCTTCTCGATCGGCTCGAGGTTGGGCGTCGCACCGACCTTGAGGTAGCGTTCCAGCGACGCCTTGACGTCGGTGGCCTTCATCTCGTCGCCATTGTGGAACTTCACACCCTGGCGGAGCGGAAACACATAGGTGAGCCCGTCTTCCGAGATGTTGACGCCTTCGGCCAGGATCGGCATCGGCACCACGTTCTCGTCGAAGCCGTACAGCGTCTCGTAGACGTTCAGGTTGATGTTGCGCGAGGCGCCTGACGACGTTGCCATGGCGTCGAGGCTGGGCGGGTTAGAGCCCTGCACGACGACCAGTTCGCCACCGGCGACCTGCGCCCAGGCACTGCCGGTCGGTAGAACCGCCGCCAGTGCGAGCACGCTTGTCATGGTCAGCGTGCGTAAGAATGATGTCAGTCTCTTGGTTCCCAACATAGTCATCACTGCTCCCCGTAAGATAACTTTGGACGATCGGTACGTGCCATCTGGAGGTACTTGCGGGCGTTTCGCTTGTTCGCGTATAGCCTGCGCCATCATGATCGTATAATCCGATATCGTATACGATCCTACGACCAGCCTCTTGTCAATTCCATTGAGCCCACATGCCCGCTGCTGAAGGTTCTGCATCAAAAGGCCGCCTCGCCGGCCTCACCCCGCTCGTCGCCAAGAGCCTGGTGAATCAAGTGGTTGACGCCATCGTCGAGGCGGCCGCCAAGGGCGTTTTTCTGCCCGGCGATCGCCTCGTCGAGGCCGAGTTGGCACGCTCACTCAACGTAAGTCGTATTCCGGTCCGCGAGGCTCTTCGCCTGCTCGAGAGCCAGGGCGTCGTGGTGTCGGAGCGCTATCGCGGCATGAGCCTGATGAGCGTCGACATCGATCGACTCGAGAAGATTCTGAAGGTGCGCCTGGCGCTGGAGAAGCTGGCCGGGGTCGAAGTGATGGCCAAGCTCAAGACCGATCCCACGGCGCTCGCGCCGCTGGAGAAGGTGCTGGCCGAGATGCATAAGGCGGGCAGGGCCGATGACGGCTTCCGCGTCGCCAGCCTCGACACCGAGTTCCACCAGATGCTGTGCGCACTGTCGGGGAACGAGGTTCTATTGCGGACCTTCGAGCCGCTGTCGCGTCAGCTCACCATCATCTTCGGCCTGTCGGTGATGAAGAAGGGAGTGCAGAGTATCGTCGAAGAGCACGACGAGCTGCTCGAAGTCCTCCGGGGCGGCGACCAGGCGGCGTTCGATGCCCTGATGCAGGTGCACATCCTCGATTACTCGCGCGCCGTCGACTACGAGCATTTCGTCGAGCAGCTGCGCAAACTGGAACATCGCCGCAAAACCGGCTGAGCCCGCGCCCGGGACGATATCGGGCACTTGAAAATCGTATACTTGTATACGATCATGGCGGGGTACTCTGGGAAGGTCCACCACCGCTCCATGACACCTGCCGCGCCACCAGTCCCGTCCGACACCCCGCTGCTCGAGGTCGAAAACCTGCGGGTCAGCTTCGGCAAGATCACCATCGTGCGAGACGTGAGCTTCTCGCTGCGTCCCGGCGAAACGCTGGGCATTGTCGGCGAGTCGGGCAGCGGCAAGTCGATGACCGCGCTGGCGCTGATGCGGCTGCTGCCGCCGGGCGGCCGGATCGAGGCCGATCGCCTGCGGCTGATGGGCGAGGATGTCCTCAGTGCCGGCGAGGCGCGGCTCGAAGCGCTGCGCGGCTCGGCCATGGGGATGATCTTCCAGGAGCCGATGACCGCGCTCAATCCGGTGCTGACCATCGGCGACCAGCTGAGCGAGACGGTCCGCCGCCACACCGGCATCGGCGCGCGCGAGGCGCGGTCGCGGTCGATCGAGGCGCTGCGGCGCGTCGGCATCCCGTCGCCGGAGCAGCGCATCGACGACTATCCGCATCGCCTGTCGGGCGGCATGCGCCAGCGCGTGATGATCGCGATGGCACTGATCTGCCGGCCGAAGCTGCTCATCGCCGACGAGCCGACGACCGCTCTCGACGTCACCATCCAGGCGCAGATTCTCGATCTCATGCTGGGGCTCCAGGAGGAGTACCGCATGGGCATCATCCTGATCAGCCACGACCTGCGCGTCGTCTCGGCGTTCACCGACCGCGTGCAGATCATGTATCTGGGCCATGTGATGGAGGAGGGCCGCGCCGGCGATGTGTTCGGTGCGCCGCGGCATCCCTACACCGAAGCGCTGCTGTCCTCCATTCCGCCGGTCGATCGCGACGAAGAGCGGCTCAAGGCCATCGAGGGCACCGTGCCCATGGCCTATGCGCGCCCGCCGGGGTGTCCGTTCGAACCGCGCTGCGGCTATGCGCGGCCAGAATGCAGCAGCGCCATTCCGCCGCTCGTCGATCTGGGGGCCGGGCACCGCGCCGCCTGCATCCGCAACACCGGCTACGCATTCGCGGAGGCAGCCCGATGAGCGCCGAGACGCAGGAGCCGTTGCTCATTGTCGAGCAACTGAGCAAGGAATTCGTCAGCGGCGGCGGCAAGCTGCTTGCCAAGAAGCGCACGCTGCGTGCGGTCGATGATGTCAGCTTCTCGATCGCCAAGGGCGAAACGCTGGGTCTTGTGGGCGAGAGCGGCTGCGGCAAGACGACGACGGGCCGCATGGTGCTGCGCCTGATCGAGCCGAGCAGCGGCGCGGTGCGGTTCCGGGGCGAGGACGTACTGGCCAAATCGCCGCCCGAGATGCGGCGGCTGCGCCAGGACATGCAGATCATCTTCCAGGATCCGTTCGGGGCGCTCAATCCGCGCATGACGGCGGGCGAGCTGATCATCGAGCCGATGGTGATTCATGGCGTGGGCGACAGCGTCAGCCGTGAGCGGCGGCTGCGCCAGCTCCTCGACCTGGTCGGCCTCACGCCGCAGCATGCGAGCCGTTTTCCACACGAGTTCTCCGGCGGCCAGCGCCAGCGCCTGTGCATTGCGCGGGCGCTCTCATTGGAACCCGATTTCATCGTCTGCGACGAAGCCGTGTCGGCGCTCGACGTGTCGGTGCAGGCGCAGGTGCTCAACCTGCTGCAGGACCTCAAGCGCGAGCTTGGCCTCACCTATTTGTTCATCTCGCACGATCTGGGCGTGGTCCGGCACATCTCGGAGCGGGTCGCCGTGATGTATCTGGGCCAGATCGTCGAGATGGGGCCGCGCGCCGCGATCTTCGATGCTCCCAGCCATCCCTATACGCAGGCCCTGCTGAGCTCGGTGCCGTCGGCGGCCAAGGGGCGCAAATCGTTCTTTACCATCCCCGGGGACGTGCCGAGCGCGGCGCGGCCGCCCAGCGGCTGCCGCTTCCACACGCGCTGCCCCATCGCACAGCCGATCTGCAGCACGACGGCGCCGCCGCCCAAGGAGCTGAGCTCCGGCCACACCGCAGCGTGCCATTTCGCGGCGCCGTTCAATGCCAGCCCGGATCGCATCGTCGCCTGAGAGCTGTCGCTGGCACCACCTTGTATCGTATTATTGTATACGATATCCCTGAGTGAAATTCGCCGCCCTTTTGCATCGAGGAGACTTCCATGCCTTTGGCCCCGCGGGACAATATCGGTCCCGTCCGTATCACCCGTATTGTTGCTGCGCCGCTGTTCGGCGAGAGCCCCAAAGGCGGCTGGTCGGTCGAGATCAAGGCCGAGGACTCGATCCATGCACTGATCGCGGTGCACACCGATGCCGGCATCACCGGCTATGGCAGCGTGTTCACCGACGGCCGGCTGGTGGAAGCGGCGCTGGACGTGCTCGAGCCCTACTATCGTGGCGAGAACGCACTCGAGCCCGAACGCGTCTCGGAGAAGATGCACCAGAACACCTTCTGGATGGGGCGCGGCGGCACGCTCACCCACGCCGTCAGCGGCATCGACATCGCGCTGTGGGACATTCTGGGCAAGGTCACGGGCCTGTCGGTCGGGCGCCTGATGGGCGGCCGGCACCGCGAGCGCGTCATGCCCTATTGCTCGCTTCTCATGGAGGAGCCGGCGCAGATGGGAGACGAAATCGTGCGCTGGCGCGAGCAGGGGTTCCGTGCGTTCAAGATTGGCTGGGGCCCGTTCGGCCGCCGCGACGACTATCGCAACGACGAAGCCATCGTCCGCGCCGCCAAGGATGCGCTGCCGCCCGGCGGCCGGCTGATGGTCGATGCCGGCGCCAGCGACGCCTATTGGCCCAATGGGCTGAAATGGGCGCTGCGCACCGCCGACATGCTGGCTGACCACGACGTCGACTGGTTCGAGGAAGCGGTGAAGCCCGACGCGCTCGAGGACTTCATCACGCTGCGCCGCGAGAGCCGCGTGCCGATCTCGGGCGGCGAGGTGCTGACCCGCCGGCAGTCGTTCATTCCCTTCATCACGCAGGGCGCCTTCGACATCGTGCAGCCCGACGTTACCAAGGTGGGCGGTCTCAGCGAGCAGCGCCGCATCGCCTGGCTCGCCCAGGATTTCGGCGTCCGCTATGTCGGCCATGGCTGGAACACGGCGCTCGGCATCGCGGCGGATCTCCAGCTTTCCTCCGCGCTGCCCAATGTCGATCTCGTCGAGTACATTGCCGGCAGCGCCTATGTGGACAACATCATGGCGACGCCGTTCAAGCTCGACGCGGAGGGCATGCTCGCCGTTCCGGATACGCCGGGCCTGGGTGTCGCGCTCGATCCGGATCGCGTCGCGCGCTACACGCCCGACGCCAAAGCGTTGTTCTAGTCGGCGACGGATGGCGGCAGCAGGGGAGGGGAGCATGCGGGTACTGGTCACGGGCGGCGAAGGCTATCTGGGCCGCAAGCTCGTCAACGCCCTTGTGGGGCGCGGCGAGCTCGTCGGTCCGTCCGGCAAGCCCGAGGCGATCGACCATATCCTCCTCACCGACATGGCGCCGGCGACGGCAGCGCCACTTGCCGATTCGCGACTGAGCTATCTGGGGGGCGATATCGCCGACCCGGCCTTCGTCGAAAACCTGTTCGCAGAACCGCCGCAGGCCATCTTTCACCTGGCCGCCCTGATGAGCGGTGGCGCCGAGAAGGCATTCGAGGCCGGGTACAAGGCCAACCTCCACGGCACGCTGCACCTGCTCGAGGCAGCGAGGCGCGCCGGCAATGTGCCGCGCTTCGTGTTCACCAGCACCATCGCCACCTTTGGCGGCGAGCTGCCCGACCTCGTGCTCGATACGCAGCGCCAGACGCCGCAGAGCTCGTACGGCACGCAGAAGGTCATCGGCGAGCTGCTGGTCAACGACTACACCCGGCGCGGTTTCATCGACGGCCGGTCGCTGCGGCTGCCGATCATCGCGGTGCGCGGCGGCGCGCCGAGCACGGCAACCTCCGCCTGGGCCAGCGACATCGTGCGCGAGCCGCTGCTGGGCCACGCCTATGCCAGTCCCGTCCTGCCCACCGATCGCGGCTATCTGCTGTCGCCGCGCCGCGCCATCGAGGGGCTGATCATCGGCCACGAGAGCGCGGCCGAGCGCTGGGGCGGGGATCGCTCGGTGATGATGGCCGGCCTTGCCTGCAGCGCCGCCGACCTCGTCGCCGCCGTGGGGCGGCAGGGGGGCAGTGCCGCGGCCGAGCTTGTCGAGTGGACGCCCGATCCGTTCATTCGCGACATCGTCACGACCTGGCCGACGGCGTTCCGCCTCGACAAGGCGACGCGGATCGGCCTCGCGCCGGATGCGTCGGTCGACGAGATCGTCCGCAATTACATCGAGGACGACGCACCGACGGCGTGAAGCGACGTCTGGCGCTTGCGAAAAGCCGGGCATTTCAGACAACGTTATCACGCCGTACCACCAATCGAGTTGACACACGGTATACCGTATGTCAGCGTGATGACAGCCTTACGGAACCGTAAGCAAGCAGGGAGAATTCCATGACCGACTCTTCGCGCGACGACGACGGCACGATGCCGATGTTCAGCCGCCGCTCCATTCTCAAGTCCGCAGCCGCTGCCGGCCTGTCGGCGACCGCCGTCGCGGCGCTCAGCAGCATCCTGCCGATGCGTGCCTTCGCCCAGGACGGCGCGCCGTCGGGCGCCGTGGTCTACGGCAATGCCGAGCCGCCGACCTCGAACTACTGGGACCCGGCCGCCGGCTTCGGTCTCGTCGACGAGCAGGTCGCCTCGCTCGTCCATGACACGCTCATCGCCTTCGACGTCGACGGCAAGATGGTCCCGTCGGTCGCCACGGCCTGGGAACTTGTCGGCGACAAGCAGGTGAACCTCACCATCCGCGACGACGTGAAGTTCCACGACGGCTCGCCGCTCACCGCCGACGACGTCAAGGCGTCGATCGACCGTCTGGGCGCCGGCGCGCTGGCGCAGTCGATGGTCGCGACCCCCGGCATCGTTGCCAACATCACGTCGCCGACCACGCTCGAAGTGGTCTCGCCGACCGCCTTCGGCGTCGTGCTCAACATGCTGGCCTTCGTCAAGATCCTGCCCAAGGCCAACATCGACAATCCGGACAACTTCAAGAGCGGCGCTCTGGGTTCGGGCCCGTACAAGTTCGTGTCCTACAGCGGCAACGACGTCGTGCTCGAAGCCAATGCCGACTACTGGGGCGGTGCGCCCAAGATCCAGTCGGTCACCTTCCGCTACATCGAAGACGCCCAGGCCCGGATCAACGCGCTGCTCGCCGGTCAGGTGGATATCCTTACCCGTGTGTCGTCCGAAGACCTCGCCCGCGTCGAAGGCAATGCCGATTTCTACGTCAACGGCCAGACGCCGCCGGCGCAGATCATCGCCATCTACCAGCACAATGGTCCGCTGGGAGATCTGAAGCTGCGCCAGGCCATCGCCCACGCCATCGACCGCGAAGGTATCGCCAAGTCGATCATGCGCGGCGCCAACCCGGTCGGCTTCTCGAGCCTGCCCACGAGCTCGACATTCTACACGCCGCTTGAGCCCAAGTTCGAATACGACCTCGAAAAGGCCAAGGCGCTGCTCGCGGAGTCGGCCTATCCGAACGGCACGACGCTGCGCATGTCGACCTCGACGCTGGTTCCCAACCAGATCGAAATCGACCAGGTCATTGCCGCCTCGCTCCAGGCCATCGGCATCACCGTCGAAGTCGAGCGTCTCGAAGTGGGTGCGTTCCGGTCCTCGTACAACACCTACGACATCAACCTGAACACGCTGGGCGTGTTCAACAACGACCCCGACTTCCTGCTTGGCTTCTACGTCGGCGGCACGGCTGAAGCCGTGTTCCACTACAACGATCCCAAGTACACCGAGCTGCATTCGGCCCAGCGTGCCGCGCCGCCGGAGACCCGCGCCGCCGCCGTTACCGCGGCTGCGCAGTATCTGTGGGACAATCAGGTCACTCTCTACCTGTCCGATGAAGTCTGGTACTTCATCGTCAACAAGCGCGTTGTCGACTACAAGCGCGCGCCGCTCGTTGGCGAGAACCTGCTGCCGCAGGTCTCGGTCGCATCGTAGCCTCCCGGCGACGAGGAGCCGGGGCCCTGTGCCCCGGTTCCACCTTTCTGATAGAGGGTAGCCCCGCGTGAGTTCCTATGTTCTGAGACGCCTGCTGCAATCGGTCATCATCGTGGTGCTCATTGCCATCGCGGTGTTCATCGTGCTGCGTCTCTCGGCCGGCGACCCCGCCCGCATTCGCGCGCCTGTCTTCGCGCGTCCCGACGTCATCGAACAATATCGCCGCGACTTCGGCATCGACCGTCCGCTGCTCGAGCAGCTCGGCTCGTTCCTGTGGGGCGCGATCCGCGGCGATTTCGGCCAGTCCTTCCGCTTCCAGGCCCCGGTGATGCAGCTCATCCTCGATGCGCTGCCGCGCACGCTGCTGCTCGCTGCCGTCTCCCTCGTTCTCTCGCTGGTCGTCGCGGTCGGCCTGGGCAGTCTCGCCGCGATGAAGCCGCGCTCGATCTGGGCGTGGCTGTCCTCGGCGCTTGCCGCGCTCGGCCAGTCGGCCCCGGTGTTCTGGTCGGGCGCCATCCTCGTGCTGGTCTTCGCCGTCGGCCTGCGCTGGCTGCCCTCGGGGGGATTCAACGGCCCGTCGAGCCTGATCCTGCCGGCCATTGCGGTGACGCTCTCGATCCTGCCTACGCAATTGCGCGTGCTGCGCGCCTCGATGGAGGCATCGCTCAAGGAAGAGTACATCCGAACGGCGCGGGCCTTCGGCCTCCGCCAGAGCCGCATCACCTTCGTCTACGCCCTCAAGAACGCCAGCCTGCCGCTCCTTACCGTCATCGGCGTCGATATCGGCTACCTCTTGGGCGGCGTCATCGTGGCGGAAGTCGTCTTCGCCTATCCCGGCATCGGCGAGCTGGCGCTGGTCGCGCTCAATGCCCGCGACTATCCGCTGATCCAGGGCATCACCATCGTCACGGCGAGTACCTTCGTCGTGGTCAACCTGCTGATCGATCTCGTCTACGGCCGCATCGATCCGCGCATTCGCTTGGAACGGTCATGAACATCCTCGCCCTGGGCGCCCATCCCGACGACATCGAAATCCAGTGCGCCGGCACCCTCGCGCTCTATGCGCAGGCGGGGCACAAGGTGTTCATGGCGGTCGCGACCAATGGCAATGTCGGCTCGCCCACGCATTCGCGCGACGAGATCGGCGCCATCCGCAAGCAGGAGCAAATCAACTCCTGCGCGCTGATCGGCGCGGAGCTGATCTGGATGGATTTCGACGACGAGTGGCTGTTCAACGACCGGCCGACGCGCACGCGCTTCATCGACGCCATCCGGCAGGCCGATCCCGACGTGATGTTTATCCACGGGCCCACCGACTACCATCCCGATCACCGTATCTCCGGCCAGATCGCCGAGGATGCGCGCATTCCGGCATCGGTGCGGCTGGTCGAGACGAGCCTGCCTTACATCAAGAAGATCCCGCACATGTTCTACATGGACAATCCGACGGGGCTGGGCTTCGAGCCGGAGGCCTATGTCGACGTGAGTTCGGTGATGAAGATCAAGCAGGACATGCTGCGCTGCCATGTCAGCCAGGACACCTGGATCCGCGCCGTCTATGGCGACGACGTGTCGATCACCGACATGATGGACAAGAACGCCGCCAATCGCGGCCAGCAGATGAACGTCGCCTTTGCCGAGGGCTTCCGCGAGGTCAAAACCTACCCGCGCACCGGCAATTTCGGCCTGCTTCCGGGCTTTGGTCGTTGAGCGTGGCTGCTGCAGAAACGACCGTCGCGACCCGGCCGGGCCTCGTCGCCCGGCTGCGCCTCGGGCCGGCATTGATCGCGGGCATCATGCTTCTGGCGCTGATCATCCTCAGCGCCGTGCTGGCGCCCGTCCTCGCCCCTGCCGGTCCGGCAGTGGTCGATCTGGGCTCGGTGCGGCTGCCGCCCTCGGCGGACCATTGGGCCGGCACCGACGCCATCGGGCGCGATCTGCTCGCCCGCATGCTCTATGGCGGCCAGGTGTCGCTGCTTGTCGCCGGCGCCGGCATGATCGGCTCGCTCGCCTTCGGCACGCTGATGGGCATGCTGGGTGCCTTCGGCAGCTACTGGGTGCGCGCGGTGGTCGACCGCGCCATCGATATCCAGCTCGCCTTTCCCTATGTGCTGCTCGCCATTGCCATCACCAGCGCGGTCAAGCCCTCGACCGGCGTGCTGATCCTCTTGATGGTGCTCGCGGCCTGGGCCGGCGCGGCGCGCGTCGTGCGGTCGATCGCGCTGCAGGAGCGCGGCAAGGACTATGTGAAGGCGGCCACCGTCATCGGCGCCTCGCCGTTCCGCATCGCGCTCTTTCACGTCTTCCCCAGCGTGCTGCCGAGCCTGCTGGTGCTGGCCGCGATGCAGATGGCGGCGATGATCGTGTTCGAGGCGACGCTCAGCTTCCTCGGCATGGGCGTCCAGCCGCCGACGCCGAGCTGGGGCGGCATCATGCTCGATGGCAAGAACTACATCACCTCGTCGTGGTGGCTGACGACGCTGCCGGGCCTCGCCATTGTCCTCACCTCGCTCAGCCTCGTGCTGATCGGCGACGGCCTGCAGGCCCGCACCGATGCCTCCCGTTCGCGCGAAGGAGACGAATGATGGCACCCGTCCTCAGCGTCGAGAACGTTTCGGTCCGCTTCCCCGGCGCGCGCGGCGACATCACCGTCGTCGACGATGTGTCGTTCACCCTCGAGGCCGGCCAGAGCCTCGTGATCGCCGGTGAATCCGGTTCAGGCAAATCGATGATCTGCCAGACGCTGCTGGGCATTGCCCCGGGCGCGGCTTCGGTCACCGGTACGCGCATCGACTGGAAGGGGCGCGACCTGCTGAGGCTGCGCGACCATGAGTGGCAGGCTATCCGCGGCGCCGAGATCGCGATGATCTTCCAGGATCCCACCGCTGCTCTCAATCCGCTCATCACGGTCGAGAACCAGATCGTCGACGCCATTCGCGCGCATCGCAATGTCAGCCGCGCCGAAGCACGGGCGCGGGCCATCGAGGTGCTCGGCCTCGCCGGCTTCCCCGAGCCGGAGCACCGGATGCGCTCCTATCCGAGCGAGCTGTCGGGCGGCCTGCGGCAGCGCGTCGCCATTGCACTCGCGCTCTCCTGCTCGCCGTCGCTGATCATCGCCGACGAGGCGACCACCAATCTCGACGTCTCGATCCAGGCGCAGATCGTCAAGCTCCTGCGCGAGCTCAAGGACAGGCTCGGCCTCGCGCTGATCTTCGTCACCCACGATCTGGGGCTCGCGTCCGACATCGGCGGCGACCTGCTGGTGATGTATGCGGGCTGTGCCGTCGAGCGCGGCCCGGTCAACGACGTGCTCACCGATCCGACCCACCCCTACACGCGCGGCCTGCTGCGCTCGGCGCCCACGCTCAAGTCGAGCCGCGCCAATCCGCTGCGGCCCATTCCGGGGCAGATGCCCAAGCCCGGCTCGGTCGGCGCCGGCTCGCCGTTCGGCTCGCGCTGCCCGGTCGTCGTCGACGGCGTCTGCGAGGTGCAGCGCGCCGGCTGGACCAGCGCCGGTCCGCGCCACGATGTGGCGTGCCACCGCTTCGCGCTCGAGGGCAGGGAGGGCGTGCGATGAGCACTCTTGTCGCCGACCGGATCGTCAAGACCTTCACCGTCAATCGCGGTGGCGCGACGCGCGAGCTGCGCGCCGTCAACGATGTGAGCCTTACCGTGGCGCCGGGCGAGATCGTCGGCCTCGTCGGCGAAAGCGGCTGCGGCAAGACCACGTTGTCGCGCATCATGATCGGCATCGAGACCGCCACGGCGGGCGAGGTCAGCTATGACGGCCGGCCGGTCAAGTCGCGCAGCGACTGGCGCGCGCTGCGGCGCTCCGTCCAATACGTGTTCCAGGACCCGTTCACGGCGCTCTGCCCGACCATGCGGATCGGCGATGCTCTGGCCGAGCCGCTCGCCATCCACCGGATCTGCCCACCCGCCGAGCGCAAGGCGCGGGTCGCGCGCATGCTCGAAATGGTCGGGCTCCATCCCGATGTGGCCCGGCGCCTGCCCAACCAGCTTTCGGGCGGCCAGCGGCAGCGGGTAAATCTGGCGCGGGCACTGATGCTCGAGCCCAAGGTACTGATCTGCGACGAGATCGTCTCGGGACTGGACGTGTCGGTACAGGCTCAGGTGCTTGGCCTGTTGCTCGAGCTGCAAGAAAGGCTGGGATTAAGTCTTGTCTTCATCTCGCATGATTTGCGCGTCGTCCGATATCTCTGTAGCCGGGTACTTGTGATGTACATGGGAGAGGTCGTCGAGCAGGGAGCGGTCGAGGCGGTGTTCGACAATCCGCAGCACGCCTATACGCGGGCCCTGCTTGCAGCCATCCCCGACCATTCCCGCCTCACGGCGGGAGCGGCGAATTGAGAGCAACCGCACGGTGACTGGAGGAGCCAGCCGGCATGCCTGACCCAGCGAACCTGACGAGACGCCGCCCGGCGCTGTCGCCGATCGAACGCGGCCGCACCACGACCGACGAGGTCGAGGAGCGTCTCATCCTCGCGATCGCCACCGGCGACAAGGGCTATGGCGACCGCATCACCGAGGCCGAAATCGCCGCCGCGCTCAAGGTCAGCCGCGTGCCGGCGCGCGAGGCGATGAAGAATCTGCTGCTGCGCGGCGTGCTCGTCGAGAACGAACAGCGCGGCCTGCGCGTCTCCGACTACGGTCCCGCCCGCACCGCCGAACTCTTCGAGCTGCGCTTTGCCATCGAGAAGATCATCTTCCAGCATGCCATGCGCGAAGGCCACGACCGCGCGCCGCTGCTCGAGGCGCTGGCGCCCATCGTCGACCGTATGCGCGATCTGTCCGGTTCGGGCGATGCGGTGGCGCTCAGCTCGATCGACCTCGATTTCCACCGGGCCGTGGCGCGCCACGCGGGCAATGAGCTGGCGGCGCAGATCTGGGAAGGCCTGGCGCAACACCTGCTGATCGTTTTCTGCCGCGACTGGTCCAGCGCGTCCGACCGCACCGGCGAAGTGCGGTTGCACGAAACGCTGGTCGAGTACATCCGCAGCGGATCGCTGGCCGATCTCGACGCGGTGCTGAAGCGGCATTTCTCCGACCCGGCTCACCGCAGCTAGAAAGTACCACCATGAGTTCCAGTTCCCCATCGGGCCGTCTCGACGGCAGCGTCGCGGTCGTGACCGGCGCGGCGCGCGGCATCGGCGAGGCCATCGCGGCCCGTCTCGCAGCGGAGGGGGCGGCGGTCTATCTCGCCGACATCGATGGCGACATGGCCGCGGAAGCGGCCAGCCGGCTGTCGCAGTCGGGCGCGCGCGCCAGCGGCGTCAAGACCGACATCACCAGCGAAGCGAGCATTGCCGAGCTGCGCAGGCTGATCGAGGGCGAGCACGGCCGCCTCGATATCCTCGTCAACAATGCTGCCATCCTCGATGCCACGCCGCTGCGCGACCTGACGCGCCAGCGCTTCGACCTCGTGCAGCAGGTCAACCAGAACGGCGCGCTGTGGACGACGATGGGGCTGGTCGGCCTGCTCAAGGCTTCGGGCCGGGGCAGGGTGGTCAATATCGCCTCGATCCAGGGCGTCCGCGCCGCGCCCGAAACGCTGGCCTATGCCACCGCCAAGGGTGGCGTCGTCAACATGACGCGGGCGCTCGCCGTCGACCTTGCGACCGACGGCATCCTGGTCAACTGCATCTGTCCGGGCTTTGTCGATACGCGCATGGCGCTGCTGCCCGACGGCAGCGGACACGAGCACGAAACCGACTGGTTCAAGGACATCTACATCAAGTATGGCCGCATCCCGCTGCGCCGCGCGGCGAAGCCGGAGGACATCGCGGCTGCAACGCTGTTCTTCTGCGGTGACGATTGCCGCTACGTCACGGGGCAGTATCTGCTCGTCGACGGCGGCGTGTCGTCGACCTTCTAGCGGGATCCGCGATGCGTCTCACGGCCGGACCGCTGACCCTCGAGCTTGCTCCCGAGCTGGGTGGCTCGGTTGCTGCCTTCGAACATGACGGCGTCGCTCTGATGCGGCCGATGAGCCCGCCGGCGGGCAGCGCGCCGCATGCTCTCCATTCGGGCATGTTCCCGATGCTGCCCTTCGCCAACAGCCTGCGCGACAATCGCTTCGCCATCGACGGGCGGCCATATGAGGTGGCGCCCAACATGGAGGGCGCTCGCCTCAACTATCACGGCAGCGCCTGGCAGCGTGCGTGGCGCGTCTCGGACGTGGCGCCCGACCGTTGCACGCTGGCGCTTGACGAGGTCGAGGAAGCTGCTGGGTATCGCTTCTCCGCCACGCAGCGCTTCGTCCTTTCGAACGACCGTCTCGAGGTCACGATCGCCGTCACCAATCGTTCGGCCCAGCACATGCCGTTCGGGCTGGGCCTCCACCCGTGGTTCCCGCGTTATGGCGATGCGCGGGCGATGTTTTCGGCAACTCAGGCGTTGCTCGAGGACGCCGATTTCCAGGCGCTGGAGCTTGCGCCCATTGCTTCCGAGCAGGACTACGCAACCGGTCGCGAGCCGCCGCGTGCCTTTCAGAACCGATGCTATGCCGGCTGGAACGGACACGCCCGGATCGACTGGCCGTCGCGCCGACTCGCCCTCACGATCGACGCCGATCCGCTGTTCGGGCACCTGATGCTTCACGTCCCGGCGCACGATCTCGAGACCTTCTGCCTCGAGCCGCAGAGCAATCGCACCAGTGCGTTCGACGGCGTCGAGACCGGCACTCCCGCTCCCGGCGTTCACCTGCTCGCGCCGGGCGAGGCGGTGGGTGGCCGTGTGGCCTTTATGGTCCACGCAACGGCTTAAGCCGCGGCCGCATGCGACTGCAGGTGGACGCTGATTTTCCGCCTGTTCACACCATCATATACGGTATACTAATTTCTAGGTCCGACCTGACGACTCTGTCAGTGGGCGATTGACAGTCTGCATATGGTATACAATCATACGTTCGAGGGGGAGACGAGATGGCGCCGCTGCAAGTCGAAAAATCCAGGATTTCCAATCCGATAGACTTCGACAAGGACGGTCGCCGGGCAGGCTATCTGCGGGCGCCCTTGTCGCGGAACACCTCGGGCTGGGGCGTGGTCGAGATTCCGATCATCTCGGTCAAGAACGGCAAGGGGCCGACCGTGCTGCTGACGGGCGGCATCCATGGCGACGAGTATGAGGGGCCGATCGCGATCTCGCGGCTCGCCCGCACGCTCGACCCGGCAAAGGTGCAGGGCAGGGTGATCATGATCCCCGCCTACAACATCCCCGCCGTGCTCAACGACACGCGGCTGAGCCCGGTCGACAACCGCGACATCAACCGCTGCTTCCCGGGAAATCCCAGGGGCACCTTCTCGGAGATGCTGGCGCATTTCCTCGATGGCTACGTGCTGCCTCATGCCGATGTCTCGGTCGACCTGCACACCGCCGGCCATTCCATGGAGTCGGCGCTGTCGACCAACATGCACTACGTGCCCGACGAGGCCATCCGGCAGAAGACGATGGCCACGGCGGCCGCGTTTGGAACGCCGTTCAACACGGTGTTCTGGGGCGTGGACGAGGGCGCGACCTTCACCTCCTGCGTCGAGCGCCGCGGCATCGTCTCGATCGGCACGGAGCTGGGCGGCTGGGGCCGTGTCAATGTCGAGGGAGTGCGGCTCGCCCGCCGCGGCATCGACAATGTACTCAAGCACTGGGGTGTTATCGAGGGCACGCCCGATACCACCCAGCGCGACGGCAGCCCGGCCACCCGTCACATGATGGTGCGCGATCCGGCGTCCTACAGCTTTGCGCCGGCCAATGGCCTGTTCGAGCCCGTCAATGTCGCGGGCGAGGCGGTCAGGGCCGGCTCGCCGGCCGGCTGGCTGCACTTCGTCGAGGATATCGACCGCGACCCGATCCAGATCAATCACCAGCGCGACGGCGTCATCTGGATGGCCGCCGGCCCCGGCCGCGTTACCCGCGGCGACGTCGTGGCCGTGGTGATGCAGGGCTATGACGACAAACTGGCCGCGGGCTGAAGGGACATAAACGCATGCGCATTCTGATCGCCGAGTGCACGCAGGAGATTTCCTCCTTCAATCCGCTGCAGTCGCAGTATGAGGACTATGCGTTCGAGCGCGGCGACGTGCTGGTGCGCCACCGCGGCATGAACACGCATCTGGGCGGGGCGCTGTCGGTCTTCGACAAGCGCGACGATGCCGAGCTGGTGTGGACCATGGCCGCGCGCGCGCCGAGCGCCGGCATCCTCTCGGCCGACGGCTGGGCGAGGCTCAAGGACGATCTGCTGTCCACGATCCTGCCGCATGCCGGCAAGGTCGACGCGATCTACTTCTCGCTGCATGGCGCGATGGGCGCCGTCGGCGAACCCGACCCCGAAGGCGCGCTGCTCGAAGCGGTGCGCGGCGCGTTCGGCGACCTGCCGCTCGTCATATCGCTCGATCTGCACGGCATCCTCACCGACCGCATGCTGCGGCAGGTCGATGGCCTCACCATCTACCAGACCTATCCGCATGTGGACTTCGCCGACACCGGCGCGCGGGCAGCGCGGCTGCTGCTCGATATCGCCGATCGCGGCCTCAAGCCGGTGATCGCCCGAGTGACGGTGCCGCTACTGGCGCGCGGCGACGAGTGCATCACCAAGACCGGCTGGTATGGCGACGTGCTGCGCGAGGGCCAGTTGCTGGAACGCAAGGGGCAGGCGCTCGCTGCCGGCGTCATGATCGGCAATCCGTTCACCGATGCGCCCGAGCTCTGCACCCAGGCGATCGTCGTCGCTGAATCCGATGCGGCGTTCGCCCAGCAGGCGGCGACGCATCTCGCGACCCGTATGTGGGAGGGCCGCCAGCGCCTCGTGGGCAAGCTCATTCCGATCGAGTCCGCGGTCGAGCTGGCCAAGGGCATGCCCGGAACGGTCGCCTTCACCGACGCCGCCGACGCGACCTCGTCGGGCGCGAGCGGGGACTCCAACGTGCTGGTCAAGGCGCTGCGCGACGGCGGCTACAAGGGCCGCGTCCTCGCCCAGATCGTCGATGCGCCCGCCGCGGCGGCCGCGCACCGCGCCGGCGTCGGTCAGCGCCTCAAGCTGTCGCTGGGCGGCACCGTCGATGGCGAACGGTTCACACCGATGCCGGTCGAGGTGATGGTCGAGAGCCTGTCGCGCGGCCGCGCCAAACTCGAAACCATGGGCCTCCACATCGATGGCGGCCTCACAGCGGTCGTCACCTTCGACAATTTCATCATCGTGGTGCTGAGCAAGCCGGCGTTCCTGATGGACCGTTCGCTCTACTATTCCAACGGCCTCGATCCGGTCGATTTCGACCTCGTGGTGGTGAAGTCACCCCACACCGAGTTCCAGATGTACGATCTGTGGGTCAGCAAGAACTTCAACGTCGACGCGCCGGGCTCGACCTCGGCCAACGTCGCGTCGCTGGGTCACACGCTGTGCGCGCGACCGATCTACCCCATCGAACCGGATACGAACTTCGTTCCAAAACCCACCCTTTACCGCCGGGCCGGCTGACCGCGCCGCTATTCCAGAAAGACAAGGTACGACCGACAAATGAAGATCGATAGTGTTGACTTCTTCTACCTCGCCATGCCGGAGGTGACGATCGCCGCCGACGGCAGCCAGGACGCGCTCGTCGTGCGCGTCTCGGCCGGCGGGCATGTCGGTTGGGGGGAGTGCGAGGCCTCGCCGCTGGCCTCGATCGCCGCGTTCGTGACGCCGATGTCGCATGGTGCCTGCCGTCCGGTCTCGGCGTCGGTTCTGGGCGAGACGCTTGACGGTCCCGACGATATCCGCCGCATGGCAGCGCTCGTTGCCTACAACAGCATGGACCTGCTGCAAGCGGCGCACACCTGGTCGGGCATCGAGATGGCGCTGTGGGACCTGCTCGGCCACGCGCGCGGCGAGCCGACCTGGAAGCTGCTCGGCTACGAGCGCGCCTATCCCAAAACGCCCTATGCGTCAGTGCTTTTCGGCACGACGCCGCAGGAGACACTCGAACGTGCCAGGGGCATTCGCGCCGATGGCTTCCGCGCCGCCAAGTTCGGCTGGGCGCCCTTCGGCGACTCGCTGCAGGGCGACATCGCCCATCTCGACGCGGCGCGTGAGGGGCTGGGCCAGGAAGCGTTCCTGCTCATCGACGCGGGCCAGATCTTCAACGAAGACGTCGATGCCGCGGCGCTCCGCCTCGACGCGATGGAGCGCAATCGCGTCACGTTCTTTGAGGAGCCGTTCCACGGGTCGGCCTATCTCGCCTATGGCGAGCTGAGCAAGCGCGCCAAGACCGTCAAGACCGCCGGTGGCGAAGCCGCGCACAACCGCCACATGGCCGAGCACCTCATCGATTTCGGCGGGGTGGGCTACATCCAGATCGACTGCGGCCGCATTGGCGGCCTGTGGCCGGCCAAGGAAGTCGCCGACTATGCCGTCAGGAAGGGCGTGACCTACATCAATCACACCTTCACCTCGAACCTCGCGCTGAGCGCGTCGCTGCAGCCCTTCGCCGGGCTCGAGGATCACTCGATCTGCGAGTACCCGACTTCCCTCAAGCAGGTCGCGGTCGATCTCACGCGCAACCACATCGTGCGCGACGCCAACGGCCAGATCCATGTGCCGGATGCGCCGGGGCTCGGCATCGAGATCAACCCCGCGGCGCTGACCACCTACAAGGTCGACGTCGAGATCAAGGTTGGCGGCAAGACGCTCTTCACGACGCCAGCCTACTGAGACGGGAAGCAATGGCGCAGGCTGAAACGATCGACGCGCCCACCCAGACGAGCCCGCTGCTCGATGTCCGCGGCCTGAGCGTCACGCTCACCCGCGAGGGCAGCGCGGCCGCCCTGGTGGACGACGTTTCGTTCAGCCTCGCGGCCGGCGAAATCCTCTGCATCGTCGGCGAGTCCGGCTGCGGCAAGACCGTCACCGCGCGCTCGATTATCGGCCTCAACCGCACCGACCCGCGCTTCACCCTCGGCGGGCGGATCGATTTCGACGGCACCGACCTCCTCTCGCTCAGCGAGACGCAGATGCGGGGCGTCCGCGGCGCGAAGATCGCCATGATCTTCCAGGACCCCATGACCAGCCTCAATCCGCTGCACCGCATCGGCGCGCAGATCGGCGAGGTCCTGCGCAACCACACCGATCTGGGTTCGCGCGCCATTCGCGAGCGCACGATCGAGCTGCTGGCGCAGGTAGGCATTCCCTATCCCGGCAGCCGCATCGACGACTACCCGCACCAGTTCTCGGGCGGCATGCGGCAGCGCGCCATGATCGCGCTGGCGCTCGCCTGCAGTCCGTCACTGCTGATCGCGGACGAACCGACAACGGCGCTCGACGTCACCACGCAGAAGCAGATCCTGTCGCTGATCGATGGGCTCCGCCATCAGTACGGCATGGCCGTGGTGCTCATCACGCACGATCTCGGCGTCGTTGCCGGCATCGCCGACCGCGTGATGGTCATGTACGCCGGCCAGTGCGTCGAAGCCGGTGCGGTGCGTGACGTGTTCCGCGCGCCGCAGCATCCCTATACCGCGGGCCTGCTTGCCTCGATCCCGGCCGCCAACCGCGTCCGCACGCCGCGGCTGCCCTCGATCAAGGGAGCGCCGCCGGTGCTCACCGAGGGACGTCCGGCCGGCTGTGCGTTCCGTCCGCGCTGCGAGCACGCCTTCGGCGCCTGTGTCGAGCGGCCCGGTCTTGAGGGCGTCGACCATCTCCACCGCTGCTGGCTCCCCGAGGCCGCCCGCGCCCATCTCGCGGTCGAGGCGGGGAGGGTGCCGGCATGAGTGCGCCCGCGCTGGTCCAGGTCGATGGGCTCAAGAAGGTGTTCGCCTCGCGCAGCCCGTTCGGCCGCGCGCGCCGGGTCTATGCGGTCGATGACGTTTCCTTCGATGTCGCCGCCGGCGAGACTTTCGGCCTTGTCGGCGAGTCCGGCTGCGGCAAGTCGACCCTGGCGCGCTGCATCGTGCGGCTGCTCGAGCCCAGCGAGGGCGCGGTGCGCTTCGACGGCACCGACATCGCCCATGCCAGCATGCGCAGCCTGCGCCCGCTGCGCCGCGACATCCAGCTCGTGTTCCAGGATCCGTTTGCGAGCCTCAATCCGCGCAAGCGCGTCGGGGCGATTCTGGAGGAAGCGTTTCGCCTGCACGGGATCGGGGCCGATCGCGCCGAGCGCCGCAAACGCGTCGCCGAACTGCTGGGCAAGGTCGGGCTCGCGCCCAGCTTCGCGGAGCGACTGCCGAGCGAGCTGTCGGGTGGGCAGCGCCAGCGCGTCGGCATCGCCCGCGCCCTCGCGCTCAATCCGCGGCTCGTCGTCGCCGACGAGCCCGTCTCGGCGCTCGACGTTTCGGTGCAGGCCGAGATCCTCAACCTGCTGAAGGATCTGCAGGCCGAACTGGGCCTCACCATGATCTTCATCTCGCACGATCTGGGCGTGATCCGTCACGTCTCCGACCGTATCGGCGTGATGTATCTGGGCAAGCTGGTGGAGCTCGCGCCCGCCGATGCCTTCTACGAGATGCCGCTGCATCCCTATTCGGACGCGCTGCTGTCGGCCATTCCGTTGCCCGATCCCGATGCGCAGCGCCGGAACGTCGTTCTCGAGGGCGACGTCCCCAGCCCGCTCGCGCCGCCGTCCGGCTGCCGCTTCCACACCCGCTGCCCGCGCGCGCAAAGCCGCTGCGCCAGCGAGGAGCCACAATTCAGGCCGTACGGCCAGGACCGCAAGGTCGCCTGTCACTACCCGCTCGATCAACCCGAGCCGGCCTGACAGGCATCCGCGCAGCCCTGGCTGTGCTGCCTGATTTCGAGACGATGAACGTTCAAAAGGGAGACAGAGATGAACGGTCGTGAGGGTTGGGGGCGTATGAATCGCGCCGAGTTCCTGAGACTATTAGGAGGTGCCGCGGCAGCCGCCGCGGTTGCAGGCCCGTTCGGCATGGCGGGTTCCGCGCTTGCCCAGGCGGGCGGCGATCTCGTCGTCGGCATTTCGAGCGACATCAGCACGCTCGATCCGCAGATGTCGCCGATCGACGTCTTCCGTCACACCATCCGCTCGACAGTGTTCGAGGCGCTGGTGTTCATCAATCCCGATACGCTGCAGGCGGACCCGCTGCTCGCCGACAGCTGGGAGATTTCGGCGGACGGTCTCACCGTCACCTTCAAGCTGAAGTCGGGCGTCACCTGGCACAATGGCTCGCCGTTCACGGCGGCCGACGTCGTCTATTCGATCAAGCGCGTGCAGGATACCGCCACCGGCAGCCCGTTCGCGCCGCAGCTCGTGGCCGTGTCGGGCGTCGAGGCGACGGACGACCAGACCGTCGTTCTGACGCTGGCCAACACCGTGCCGGGCATCCTCGCCAATCTCGCGGTCATCCAGATCGTCAATGAGGCGAGCATCGGCAGCATCGCGACGGCCCCCGTGGGCACGGGCCCGTTCAAGTTCGTCAACTGGGCGCCCGGCGATCACATCCGCGTCGAGGCCTATGCCGAACATCGCAACGCCCCC
This sequence comes from Devosia sp. 66-22, assembly GCA_001899065.1. GTDB lineage: Bacteria > Pseudomonadota > Alphaproteobacteria > Rhizobiales > Devosiaceae > Devosia_A. The sequence goes on from MKUZ01000018.1 coordinate 272,370, forward strand.
AAGGTCGGTGCCATCGAATGGCGTATCGTGCCGGACTCGCAGGCCCGCCTCGCCGGACTCCAGGACGGCACGCTGCACATGGTGGCGCTCGTTGAGGGCAAGGACGTCGTGCAGGCCCAAGCGGCCGGCATCGGCATCATCCAGACCAAGCCCTACATTCTCTACGAGAACTTCAACATCAACACCAAGCGCGCGCCCTTCGACGACAAGCGCGTGCGCCAGGCGCTGGCCCATGCGTTCGACCGCGAAGGCTACGCCAAGACGATCTGGTTCGGCTTTGCCCGTCCCACCATCAACCCGGTGCCGCCGGAGATGGCGACCTATCTGCCGGACTCGGCGTCGCAATATCCGTTCGACCTCGACAAGGCCTCGGCGCTTCTTGCCGAAGCGGGGTTCACCAAGGACAACCCGCTGACCATGGAGATCCTCACCATCCAGGGCTTCGACACGCTCAAGTCGATGGCCCTGCTGCTGCAGGACACGCTCAACCGGATTGGCCACAAGGTGACGGTGCGCGAGCTCGAAGTGACGGTGTGGATCGACCGTATCCTCACCAAGCCGGACTACGACATCACCACCGACAACTTCAACACCGGCCCGGAAGATGCGGCGAGCATGTTCAACTCGCCCAACCTCGCGCCGGCGTCCAACGTCAACCAGTGGAACCCGCCCGGTTACGCCGATCTGGTTGCCGCTGCCGCGTCCGAGAGCGACGAGGCCAAGCGCATCGCGCTCTATCAACAGCTCCAGACGCTCATCCTCGATGAGATGCCGCAGATCACCATCAACCATCTGCCGCTGTTCTTCCTCGGCAACGAGGCGTCGAGCGCGCTGGTGATCGGGCCGAGCGGTATCGACGACTACACCAAGATCGCGCTCTGACGGGTTCGGGGCAATCGACCATGCCGGCGGCGGGAAACCGCCGCCGGATTCGGGGGTAGGCAATGGTCAAATATCTGTTCGGCCGGGTGCTCGGGGGCGTGGTCACACTGTTCCTGGTCACGGCGCTGGCCTTCTTCGCCACCGCCTTTGCTCCCGGTAATCCCGCGTCGGTGCTGCTGGGCAACATGGCGACGCCGGAACGCATCGAAGCCATCACGCGCCAGCTCGGCCTCGATCAGCCGCTGCCCGTGCGCTACGGCATCTGGCTGCGCGAAACGCTGCTGGGCAATCTGGGCACCTCCAATGTCAGCTTCAAGCCGGTCAACGACCTGCTGCTGGCCGCCGCCTTTCCCACCGTCCAGCTCGCGCTGGCGAGCCTCGTGGTTGCCGTCGTCATCGCCATTCCGCTCGGCCTCATTCTGGCGCAGAACCGTAACAGCTGGTGGAGCCGTCCCGCCTCGGGGCTCATCACGCTGGGCATCTCGGTTCCCGGCTTCTGGGTCGGCCTGATGCTGATCGTGCTGTTCTCGGTCACCCTCAAGATCCTGCCCTCCGGCGGCTACACGCCGCCCAGCAAGGACCTGTGGCTCAACATCCGTTCGCTGATCCTGCCGGTCGCGACGCTCGCCATCTACCTCATCCCATCGGTGGTCCGCTTCGTCCGCGTCACCGCCATCAGCGTGCTGCGCGAGGACTATGTCGACACCGCGCGGGCCAAGGGCACGGCGCCGGCTGCCATCCTCCTGCGCCACGTCGCGCCCAATACGCTCGTCACCACCATCACCTATATCGGCCTGCAACTGGGCGTCCTTATTTCGGGGGCGGTGGTGGTCGAGCTGATCTTTTCGATCCCCGGCCTCGGGCGGCTCGGCCTCAATGCCGTGCTCAACCGCGACTACCCGGTCGTTCAGGGCGTCGTGCTGCTTGCGGCCACCGGCTATGTCGCGGTCAACCTGCTGATCGATCTCGCCTACGCCCTCATCGACCCCCGGGTGCGCGCACGATGACCGACCTCGCCACCACGCCGCGCCCGCGCCGCTCCTCCGGCCTGCTGGCGTTTCTCATCCGCCGCTCGCCGCTCGCGGTGCTGCTGGTGGGCGTCTTCCTCGTCGCGGCGATCTTCGGCCCGTGGCTTGCCCCACACTCGATGACCGACACCAACCTCACGGTCGCGCTGCAGCCGCCGAGCGCGACCTACTGGCTCGGCACCGATCCGCTCGGGCGCGACGTGCTGAGCCGGCTGCTCGGCTCGGCCCAGGTCGCCGCCCAGGCTTTCCTCATCGTCGTGCTGATCGGCGGTATCTTCGGCACCGCCCTCGGCCTCGTCGCCGGCGGCCTCGGCGGCATCCTCGACCTCGTCGTGTCGCGCCTCGTCGAAGTGCTGCAGGGCTTTCCCACGATCCTTGTCGCCATCGTCATTGTGGCGCTGTTCGATCCGTCGCTGACCAATGCGATGATCGCCGTCGGCCTCGCGGCCATCCCGGATTTCGCGCGCGTCTCGCGCAGTGTCGCCATCCAGTTGCGCGACCGCGAATTCATCCAGGCGGCACGTGGCCTCGGCGCCGGCGAGCTGCGTATCCTGTGGAGCGAGGTGCTGCCCAACATGGTCGGACCGCTCATCGTCATCGCCAGCTTCGACGGTGCGCAGGCAGTGCTGTGGGAAGCCTCGCTCAGTTTCCTGGGCATGGGCGTGCAGTCTCCGGCGCCGTCCTTCGGCTCGATGCTGCGCGAGGCGCAGGGCTATCTCGCCATCCAGCCCAGCTTTGCCATCATCGTGGGCATCGCCGTGTCGGGCGTCATCCTGGGCCTAAACCTTTTGGGTGATGCCATAAGTGACTATCTCGATCGCGGCGGAAAATAGCGTACACCAGCGCTGCACATGCGAGTTGCTGCGGCGATTTCTGAAACGAGGAAAGTATGAACAAGATCGATCTGGCCAATCAGGTAGCCGTCATCACGGGCGGCGCGCAGGGCCTCGGCTTTGCCATCGCACAGCGCCTGCTGGCGTCCGGAGCCAAGGTCAGCCTGTGGGACATGAACGCCGATGCGCTCGCCGCGGCGGTCACTGCGCTGGGCGGCAACGCCTCGTCCAAGGTGGTCGACATCACCGATTTCAACGGCCTCAAGCGGGTTCACGCCGAGGTTGAAGCCGAGCAGGGGCCGGTCTCGATCCTCGTCAATTCGGCCGGCATTGCGGGCAAGAACGCGACGCTCGAAGACTACGACCTCGACGAGTGGCGCAAGGTCGTCGCCATCAATCTGGACGGCACCTTCTACGTCAACAAGGTCGTCATCCCCTCGATGAAGGCGCGCAATTACGGCCGCATCGTCAACATCTCCTCGGTCGCCGGCAAGGAGGGCAATCCCAACCTCTCCGCCTATTCGGCGGCCAAGGCGGGCGTCATCGGGCTCACCAAATCGCTGGGCAAGGAACTCGCCAAGTACGACATCGCGGTCAACGCCATCACGCCGGCCACCGCCAAGACGCGCATCCTCGAGACGCTCACCGAGGAGTTCATCAACTACATGCTGGTGCGCATTCCGCGCGGTCGCTTCCTCGAGGTCGACGAGGCCGCCTCGATGGTGGCCTGGCTGGTGTCCAAGGAGAACAGCTTCACCACCGCGTCGGTGTTCGACCTGTCGGGCGGCCGCACCACCTACTGACGGCCAAGCCAGGTTGCCCTGCGCCGCGCGCGCAGGGCAGGGACATCTTGCCCAGATCCCCGCGCGGCAGGGGATTGACGCCGAACCGTAACGTACGGTACACCTCCGACAGTGCTGGACGATGAGCGTCCGGCAGGGAGAGGCTTTCAGTGACCGTCGCGATCCGGCCAGCTTCGGATACGTTCACGCCGCGCCAGCAGGTGGTGCTGACGGCGGCGCTCGACCTGCTGGTCGAGGCGGGCGACGGCCTCACCATGACGGCGGTGGCGCGGCGCGCGAGCTGCTCCAAGGAAACGCTCTACAAATGGTTCGGCGACCGTGACGGGCTGCTGACCGCGACGGTGCAGTGGCAGGCCGCCAAGGTGCGCGTGCCGGCGGTCGACCGCAAGACGCTCGATCCGGTGTCGCTCAAGCTCAGCATCCAGCAGTTCGCGCGCGACCTGCTCTCGACCATTGCGGGCACGACTTCGGTCGCGCTCAACCGGCTCGCCATCACGCACGCGACCGAGGACAACGGGCTCGGGGCCATCGTCCTCGACAATGGCCGCTTCACCATGGGCAAGCGGCTCAAGCCGGTGCTCGAGGCCGGCCGCGATGCGCGCATGCTGCGCTTCGACAATGCCGAAACGGCGTTCCGGACATTCTTCGGGCTGGTGCTGCGCGATGTGCAGATCCGCCTGCTGCTCGGCGACAAGTTCACGCTCACGGCCAAGGAGATCGAGGCCGATGCGGAGCGCGCCACCGAACAGTTCTTCACCCTCTATGGAACCAATCAGGCGCCGCGCGCGCGATAACGCTCAGGGAGACTACAATGCGCGTCTACTACGATCGGGATGCCGATCTCAACATCATCAAATCCAAGAAGGTCGCGATCGTCGGCTATGGCTCGCAGGGCCATGCGCATGCGCAAAACCTCAAGGATTCGGGCGTCAAGGATATCGTGGTGGCGCTGCGCCCCGGTTCGCCCTCGGCCAAGAAGGCCGAAGGCGCGGGCCTGGCGGTCAAGAGCGTCGCCGATGCGGCGGCGTGGGCCGACGTCATCATGATGCTCATCCCCGATGAGCTGCAGGCCGACACCTACAAGAAGGACATCGAGCCCAATATCCGCGACGGCGCCGCAATCGCCTTTGCGCACGGCCTCAACGTGCACTTCAATCTGATCGAGCCCAAAAAGACCGTCGACGTCATCATGATCGCGCCCAAGGGCCCAGGCCACACCGTGCGCGGCGAGTTCGTCAAGGGTGGCGGCGTGCCGTGCCTCATCGCGGTGCACCAGGACGCATCGGGCAACGCGCACGACATCGCGCTTGCTTACGCCTCGGGCGTCGGTGGCGGCCGGTCGGGCGTCATCGAGACCAATTTCCGCGAGGAATGCGAGACCGATCTGTTCGGCGAGCAGGTGGTGCTGTGCGGCGGTCTCGTCGAGCTGATCCGCGGCGGCTTCGAGACGCTGGTGGAAGCCGGCTACGCCCCCGAGATGGCCTATTTCGAGTGCCTGCACGAAGTGAAGCTGATCGTCGACCTGATCTACCAGGGCGGCATCGCCAACATGAACTACTCGATCTCCAACACCGCCGAGTGGGGCGAGTACGTGTCGGGTCCGCGCATCATCACTTCGGACACCAAGGCCGAGATGAAGCGCGTGCTCAAGGACATCCAGTCGGGCAAGTTCACCTCGGAATGGATGCAGGAATACAAGGGTGGCGCTTCGCGCTTCAAGGCGACCCGCCGTCTCGCCGACGAGCACCAGATCGAGGAAGTGGGCGAGAAGCTGCGCGCCATGATGCCCTGGATCAAGGCCGGTGCGCTGGTCGACAAGGCTAAGAACTAAGTTCTGGCAAGCCGAGTCCAGTGGGCGTCGCGACATCGCGGCGCCCATTGTCGTTTCAGGCGCTGGCGGCGGTCGCTGCGAGCGCCGGTATGATGTCGTTTGGGCGTGGGCCGCGCCTGGGCGAGGGGGAGCATGAGGCATCCGGAAACACGAAGGGCCCCGACAGTGTCGAGGCCCTTCAGCTTACACGGTCTATCGCAGGCGTGCGGTCATTCATGCGTCCGGTTGCCTTTGACATGCGGCGTGCGGGATCCGGTCATCATCTGATGAAGATCGGAGCGCTGCAGGCCGATGTCGCGCAGCAGATGGTCGTCGAACTGCCGCAGGTTCTCGTAGGCACGACGCCGCTCGGAGCGGCGGATCAGGGAGGCAAAAATGTTCATGGTCGGCTCCTGTGGCGGGCTTGCCGCCGGTTACGGGAGCGCGCTTCTATGGGCAGAGGCGTGAACGGCGTCTGAACGGAGACTGCAAATGAAGCTGCCGGTGTTGCCGGTCGAGGGGGGATGCCAGTGCGGTGCGGTGCGCTACCGGCTCAAGGCCGCGCCGCTGGGCGTCTACGCCTGCCACTGCAAGGACTGCCAGCGCTTTTCGGGCACGACCCACACGCTCTCGATGGTGGTGCGCGCCGAAGACGCCGAACTGATCGTGGGCGAGCTCGCCGGCTTTGACAAGGCCGCCGACAGCGGGCGGACGGTACGCATGCTCGGCTGCGCGCAGTGCGGCACCAAGATATGGAACGAGCCGCTGGCGGCTCGCCACATGCTGATCCTCAAGCCCGGCACGCTCGACGACATGAGCTGGGCGCGGCCGGTGGGCAATATCTGGACCGACCGGGCGCAACCCTGGGTCCACATCGATCCGGCCGTGCCCAACTTCCCCGGCCAGCCCGCCGACCGGCAGCCACTGTTCGACGCCTTCGCCGCCGAGGTGGCCAGGGGCTGAAGTTCCCGGACCTCGCCGCGGATGACGGCAGCGGTCGGGTGTGCTCTGAGACGACAAACGGGGGAAACCGCATGTCCACGACTGACGATATCGAGAAGGTCGCCGAGCAGGAGCGGCTGTGCATGTTCACGGCGTTCGACGAGGCCACGGCGCTCGCCATCGGCAGCCGCATCGGCGAGTTGGCGCGGGCCGCCGGCAAGGCACTGGCGATCGACATCCGATTCTGGAACCGTCAGCTCTATTTCCAGACCATGCCCGGCACCAGCGCCGACAACCTCGAATGGATCAGGCGCAAGTCCAACTTCGTGCGCCGCTACAATCGCTCGTCCTACTCGCAGACGCTCCGGTTCGAGGCGGCCGGCAAGACCGGCTTCGCGTTCGACGACGGTGTCGATGACATGGAGGTGGCGGCGCATGGTGGCTCGTTCCCGATCCGCATTGCGGGGGTCGGCATCGTTGGCGCCATCACCGTGTCGGGCGTACCGGGGCGCTACGATCATGGCTTCGTGGTCGAGGCCATCTGCGCGCATCTGGGCATCGACTACGGACCGCTCGCGCTCGAATAGATCGCCGACCCCAAAAGCCCGTGACAGGGCCGGATGCGGGCGCTAAGCATCGCCAGCGTCAATGGAGGGGAAGATGGCGGCCGAGAACGATCTGAGGATCATCGCCGAGCAGGAGGCGAAGCCGGTCTTCGACCGCTTCGACAAGGATCTATGCGCTCTCCGCGGCCCGATCCGGAGCGACAAGTGAAACTCGACTACACACTTCTCGACGTGTTCACCACCGAGCGGCTGAGCGGTAATCCGCTCGCCGTGGTGACGAAGGCCGATGGCCTCCACGATGACCAGATGCAGCGCATCGCCGCCGAGTTCAATCTCAGCGAGACCGTGTTCATCAAGCGGCCGCAGGCGGAGCGGCACACCGCCGCCGTGCGCATCTTCACGCCGCAGGTGGAGCTGCCCTTTGCCGGTCACCCCACGGTCGGTGCGGCCGTGGTGCTCGGCCTTGAGTCCAAGATGAGCGCGATCCGGCTCGAGGAGCCGATCGGGGTCATCACCTGCGTCATCGAGCGGATCGACCGGCGCACCGGCAATGCCCGCTTCGCGCTGCCGCACCTGCCGGCACCGGCCGGCCCGCCGCCGGACAGGCTGCGCGTCGCGCTGGCGCTCGGGCTCGAGCCCGAGGATATCGGCTTTGCCGGCCATCTGCCCGCGGTGTGGTCGGCGGGCGTGGTGTTCTACCTCGTGCCGGTCAAGTCGCCGAGCGTGCTGCGCCGGGTCAGGCCCGATCGCCGCGGCTGGGCCGAGGTGTTTCCGCTCGGGCACAACTCCGTCTACGTCTATTGCGAGACGCCCGACGAGGACGGCAACGACTATGCGGCGCGCATGTTTGCGCCCGGCATGGGGCTGGGCGAAGACCCGGCCACCGGCGCTGCCGCCGCCGCGCTGATCGGCCAGCTCGCGGGCAATGCGCCCGGCGGGCAGACCGAGTACCGGCTGCGGCAGGGGCTCGAAATGGGCCGCCCCAGCCTCATCACCATGCAGATCCGCAAGGACGGCGACACGCTCACCCATGGCGGCATCGGCGGCAGCGCCGTGGTCGTGGGGCAGGGGAGCCTCGACCTCTACGACTGACACCGGCTGGTGAAGCCGGCCCGGGGCATAGGTCGGTCCCGGACCGGCTCGCGCCCCGGAGTGGCTTGGTGGTCCCCGAGGCAGCCTTTCGCACGGCGCCTAGTGCGAAGGATGCATGGCGTCCTTGAGGTACATGCAGGTGAGCATGGTGAAGACGTAGGCCTGGATGCCTGCCATCAGCAGCTCGAGGGCCGTGATCCCGACCGCCATGGCGAGGGGCGCGATCGCGGCGACCGCCCCGAGCGGGTCAAGCCCGCCCAGGTCGACGACGAAGCCGGCGAAGACCTTGAGCGTGATGTGCCCCGCCAGCATCACGGCGAACAGGCGCACCGAGTGGCTGATCGGCCGCGAGATGTAGGACACGATCTCGATGGGGACGATGATGGGCGCGAGGTAGCCGGGAATGCCGCCGGGCATGAACAGCTTGAAGAACGACAGTCCATTGCGCCACAGCCCGTAGACCGTGACGATGGCGAAGACCAGCAGTGCCAGCGCGCCGGTGACGGCGATCTGCGCCGTCACGGTGAAGGCGAAGGGGAACATGCCGATCATGTTCGCCACGAGGATGAAGCTGAAGAGCGAGAAGACCAGCGGGAAGAAGCGCATGCCGTCGCGCCCGATGGCCGACACCACGAGCCCCTCGATCGCCTCGTAGAGCATTTCCGCAACGAGCTGCAGGCGGCCGGGGACGAGGCGGCGCTGCCGGCCGGCGAAGATCATGAAGCCGGCCGCGACGGCGACCGTCAGCATCATGTAGGCCGCGGCGTTGGTGACGCTCAGGTCATGCCCGCCGATCGGCGGCAGCGGGAAGATCGGTTCGATGACGAACTGGTGAATGGGGTCTGCCATCTTGTCGCCTAGCGGTGCGCGCGGATGGCGAGGGCGTAGCCGGTGAGGCCCATCACCACGGGAAAGGCGGTGTAGCCGTGACCGGTCCAGGCTTCGTCGAGAAGCCCGGTGGATGCGACGATGCTGGCGACGACGTAGCCCGAGAAGACGCCGATCAGAACCATGATTGTGGTGTCGAGCATGAGCGCGACCTCGTTTGAAAAACGGGGTCGTCCCCAGGGAGCCTCGTGCCGGCGGGTCGTCCCTCCGGCGGCCGGTCTAGTCTAGGTCACAAAGAGCAGCACGCCGAACACCACGAAGAGCGTGAGGTGGAGGGTGCCCTGCAGGGCCGATGCACGCTGGCCGAGGAAGGTGAGCGCCGTCAGCCCCACTGTCATCAGGAGCAGCACGGTTTCGGTGGGCGACACGCCCATCACCACGCTCTTGCCGGTGACGAGTCCGACGGTGAGCACCGCCGGCAAAGTGAGTCCCACCGTCGAGACGAACGCCCCGAGGCAGAGGTTGATCGAGCGCTGCAGCTGGTTGCTCAGCGTCGCCTTCACGGCGGTGATCGACTCGGGCGTGAAGACAATGATGGCGATCAGCACGCCGCCGAGCGCGACGGGGGCGCCCACCGAGGCGATACCGAAATCGATGACGAGCGCGAGGTCGTGCGCCAGCAGCACGATGGGCAGCATCAGCGCGACGAGCAGGATCGCGCGCACGACGATCACCCGCATATCGACGGGCGACCGCTCGGCCGCTGTGGCGTCCGACGCCTGCGGCTCGATCGGATCGTCAGCGACCCCAGCTCGGGCTGGACGAAGAAGCGCTTGTAGCGGCGCGTCTGCATCAGCAGGAATGCGACATAGAGCACGATGGTGACGAGCGCGAAGGCCACCGCCTGCACCGGCCAGAACGTGCCGTCGCCAGTGCTCAGCGTGTTGGGCAGGATGAGGCCGATGCCGGCCAGCAGCAGGGTCATGGCGACATAGGCGATGGCGCCCTGCGAATTGTACTCCTGTTCGCCGAAGCGCAGCCCACCGATCAGCAGGCAGAGGCCCATCACGAGGTTCATGATGATCATCATGACGGCAAAGATGGAGTCACGCCCGATGGTGGGGTTCTCGCCCGGACCGAGCAGCACGGCCGCGATGAGGATCACCTCGATCGACACGATCGCCAGCGTCAGGATCAGCGTGCCATAGGGCTCGCCCAGATCGTGGGCGAGATGGTCGGCTTCGTGCACCACGCCGAAGGCGGCGAGCAGGATCGTTGCAAAGATCACGACGAAGCAGATCGCGGCGACGACCGGATCGATCGGGTCATGCAGCCAGGTCGGGCCGCCGATCAGGAAGACGGCGACGACACTCCATGCGACCGTCAGACGCAGCACTGTGCCGCGCGGAACCAACTGGCTGAGCGAGAGGGGAGCGCTGGACGACGACACGGTTCATACCTCCGGGGGCCGTCCCCCGACTGTTGAATCCGCGCACCGCAGTCGTCCACGGGGCGTGACCGCGAGAAGCGGTACGGCGCCAATGTAGCGATGCGGCCCGTCTTTGTCCAATGCGGCCGGTCAGCGCAGCCAGCCGAAGGCGTCGGCGATCACTGTGCGCGCGTCCTGCGTGATGGGCGTGCCGTGGGCGATGATGAGCTTGTCCGCCGGCCACTCCAGGATGCGGTCGATGGCAGCGCGCGCCGCGGGCCTGTCGGTGAAGGCCAGGCGGAATTTGCGCGGCACCGAGGGGCGCGGCGCGACCATCAGGTCGAGCCGCGCGACGATGCCGCGCCAGCCCGTGAAGCGGTCGGGGGCCATCTGCTGGATCAGGTCGGTGACCAGCACGGTGCCGCTTGGCCGGTGGAAGAACACCATTTCCGTCGTGAGCGTGTTGGAGGGGACCACCACCTGAGCGATCTGAGCGGCCCACGCGGCGGGCGGCGTGTCGCTCAGATCGTCGGTGAAGGCGATGTCGGCGCGCGCGGTGCGCAGGCCCGGCGCGGCGTGGAGGCGCGCCGACGGGTAGGCGTCCCGCCAGTCGGCGAGGAAGGTGTGATGCAGCGAATTGGGCGCGACAAGATGAGCGACCGGGCCGAGCGCGTCGATCTCCTGCCGCAGGGCGGGGGTGAGCGCGATGGGCGACCAGACCCACAGACCGTCGTCAGGCAGCCGGACGAGGGCCATGCGGGTGGGGAAGCGGAAGCCGAGAGCGCCGGTGACGTCGGAGCCGTCGGCGATCCAGATCTCAGGGCCGAAGGGGTGGAGCATTGTCGGGTCTAGACTCAACGGACGGGTTCGTAGGTGAGCAGCATCGTGCCTTCGGGCAGGGTTTCGGTCCCGGCGAGCTTGAGCTCGAGCGGCAGGTCGGGCCTGAAGAACGGCTTTCCACCGCCCAGCACGGTGGGACGGATGAAGAGGCGATACTCGTCGATCAGCCCCATGCGACCGACGGAGGCGGCCAGGCTGGCGCCGGCCACTTCGATGATCCCCTCCGTCTCTGCCTTCAGCCGGCGCAACTCGGCCTCGACGTCGTCCGAGACCAGCCGGGCATTCGGGCCGACGGCCTTGAGGGTGGTCGACACCACGACCTTGGGGACTCTGCGCCAGAGCGGGGCGAACTCCTTCTCCACGGGCGAGGACTCCGGATCGGCGTCCCACGTCTCCCAGGCCCGCATGATCTCGTACATCGTCCGCCCGTAGACCGCCGCCGCGGTGTTTTCCATCTGCCGGTTGAAATAGCGGTGGAGCGGCTCGCCGAACATGGGCAGTTGCGGCCCGCCTTCGGGCCCGGAAATGTAGCCGTCGAGCGACTGGATCATGCCGTAGAGCATGCGGCCCATGGATGAAGTCCTCCCTGTGGTGTGCTATCAGTCGCGCACATTTGCTGAGGGGGCAAACGATGTATGTGCTGGGCCTGATCCTTTTCGTCATCCATATCGTGGCGTTCGTCGCGGGCGGCGCCAACTCCGTGCTTATGCCGTTCATCGGCCCGCGGCTCGCCACCGCTACGCCCGAGGTGCGGGGCCAGTTGATGGGCATCGTCGAGGGCGTCGCCAAGGTCGGCAAATACGCCATGGCGACGCTGCTGGTCAGCGGCGTGCTGGTGCTCTGGCTCAAATGGGACTGGGCGATCCCCAACAACTGGTTCTGGGTCAAGATGGCGCTGATCGTCGTGATGATCGTGTTCATCAGCCTCAACGAGATGAACGCCCGGAAGGCCCGGCAGGGCGACCAGGAAGCGGCCGGACGGTCGAAAATGTTCGGCCAGTTGACCGGGCTCAGTTTCCTCGGCGTGCTGGTTTCGGCGGTCTTCGCCTTCAACTGAGCCGCCAACGGCTTGCAAAGGCGCGCAGATTCGCACAGTATGGGCTTCCGAACTGGAACCCAGCCGATGAAGCGCGCCCGCGCCATTGCCATCGCCCAAGCCGAACAGAAGGCCCGTCAGGACCGTCTGGTGCTCACGGCTGGCCTGCTGCTGCTTCCCGCGCTTCTGCTTCTCCTTCTTATCAGCCCCTGATACCGACGGCTCGCGACAGCGCGGGCGGGTGGTCAGGGGAGTGCGAAATGAGCCGAGCAACAGATTTGTCCGGCCGCGGGGGTTTTTACCCCACGGGTTTCGACCCGAGGCTCATGCCCCGGCCGCTGCGATAGGAAGACTGCAATGACCACCGCCGACACCAACAAAGACCGCGTCTACATCTTCGACACCACCCTGCGCGACGGGGAGCAGAGCCCCGGCGCGACGATGACGCTCGAGGAGAAGCTGCAGGTCGCCGAGATGCTCGACGACATGGGCGTCGACATCATCGAGGCCGGCTTCCCTATCGCCTCCAACGGCGATTTCGAGGCGGTCGCAGAGGTCGCCAAGCGCAGCAAGAACGCCATCATCGCCGGTCTCGCCCGCGCCATTCCCGCCGATATCGCCCGCGCCGGCGAGGCCGTGCGGTTCGCCCGGCAGGGCCGCATCCACACCTTCGTGTCCACGTCGCCGATCCATCTGGCCCACCAGATGAAAAAGACCGAGGAACAGGTGCTGGAGATTATCTCCGCCACCGTCGCGCAGGCCCGCAACCTCATCGACAATGTCGAGTGGAGCGCCATGGACGCGACGCGCACGCCGATCGATTTCCTCGCGCGCTGCGTCGAGCTGGCGATCAAGGCGGGGGCCACCACCATCAATCTGCCCGACACGGTCGGCTATGCCGTGCCCGAGGAGCACGGGGCGATGTTCCGGGCGATCATCGAGCGCGTGCCGGGGGCGGACAAGGTCATCTTCTCGTCGCACTGCCACAACGATCTGGGGCTTGCCGTCGCCAATTCGCTGGCGGCCGTGAAGGCCGGTGCCCGGCAGGTCGAATGCACCATCAACGGGCTGGGCGAGCGCGCCGGCAATGCCGCGCTCGAAGAGATCGTGATGGCGCTGCGCACCCGCGGCGACGCGATGCCCTACCACACCAATATCGAGACCACGCATCTGAGCCGGGCGAGCAAGATCGTCTCGGCGGCCGCGAACTTCCCGGTGCAGTACAACAAGGCCATCGTGGGCAAGAATGCCTTCGCCCATGAGAGCGGCATCCATCAGGACGGCATGCTCAAGAACGCCGAGACGTACGAGATCATGACGCCGGCCAGCGTCGGCATCAAGGAAACCACGCTGGTGATGGGCAAGCACTCAGGCCGCGCCGCGTTCAAGGACAAGCTGCGCGAACTGGGCTACGAGCTGGGCGACAACGCGTTCCAGGAAGCCTTCGTGCGCTTCAAGGATCTCGCCGACCGCAAGAAGCACATCTACGACGCCGACATCGTCGCTCTGGTCGACGACGAGGCGGGCTCGATCGACGATCGGATCAAGCTGGTCGACATGGAGGTTGTCTCCAAGACCGGCGGCATCCATCGCTGCGACATGACCGTCACCATCGATGGCGAAAAGACCACCGTGAGCTATGACGGCACAGGGTCCGTCGATGCCATCTTCAATGCCATCAAGCAGGCCGTGGGCCTCGATCCCCACCTCGTGCTCTACGCGGTGGACGGCGTCACCGGCGGCACCGACGCGCAGGCGAGCGCGCATGTCCGCCTCGAGCACAATGGCCGCATCGCCTCGGGCAATGCGGCCGAGCCCGACACACTCGTTGCGTCCGCGCGCGCCTATCTCAACGCCGTCAACCGCCTCCTGATTGAGCGGGGCGCGGCGGCGCAGGGCGCGATGGAGAGCGCGGCGAGCTGATGTGACGCTGTACCCGCCCAACCAGCTCAAGCGTCTGCTGGCCGAGCGCATGCCCGCGCTCGGCTACTGGCTGTCGACCAACAGCCTGATGGTCACCGAGATCGCGGCCGGCGCCGGCTGGGACTGGCTGCTGCTCGACATGGAGCACGCGCTCCACGACGTCGAGTCAGTGGAGCGGCACGTACTCGCGGCGAGCCATGCGGGCACGTCGACCGAACTGGCGGTGCGCATCCCCAGTGTCGATCCGGTGCTGGTGAAGCGGCTGCTCGACGCGGGCGTGCGCAGCTTCATGTTCCCCTACGTGCAGACGGTCGAGGAGGCCCGGCTTGCGGTGGCCTCGACGCGCTACCCGCCCGCCGGCATTCGCGGCTTTTCGGGCAGCACGCGGGCGAACCACTATGGCAAGGACAAATCGTATCTCGAGACCTATGCCGACAATATCTGCGTCATCATCCAGATCGAGACGCCACAGGCCGTTGCCAACATTCCCGCATTCGGCGCGATCGACGGAGTCGACGCCATGCTGATCGGCCCCAACGACCTCGCGGCGAACCTGGGCCATCTCGGCGACAACCGTCACCCCGAGGTGATGGCGACCATCGAGGCGGCGGGGCGTGCGATGATCGCCACCGGCAAGGCGGCCGGGTTCCTGTTCTTCGACGAGCGTGCACCGCTGCTCATCGATCAGGGCTTCACGCTGGCCGCGGTAGCCGGCGACATCCACATGCTGTCGACGACGATGGCCGCGCAGCTCAAAACGCCTGCGCTGAGGTCCGCTTGTCGATCATCGCGCAGGTGAGGCGGTTGGGGCGGGAGGGCATCCGCAATCGCCTCACGGTCATGCGCGCCGACTTTCCCAACTGGCTCGCCGCGCCCGGCGGCCGGCGCCTCGCCCTCCAGCCGTGGCGCTTCGCCGCCGACATACGGGCGACGGATATCGAGGTGGCGCCGGAGCGGAGTCCGAGACCCGCGCCGGCCGTCCGCATCTTCGAGGCCGGCCACGAACCGCGCCCCGCGCCGGCGCTGGAGATCGCCGAAAAGAGCCGGCATCTCTACCGGATGCGCAATGCCATCGTCCTGCCGCGGCACATCATCCTCGATGGCGAAACGCAGCGGGTCGTGCCGCGCGGCTTCATCGCCGAGCGCTACTTCATCCACCCGGCCCTGCATGTGCGCAAGGGCGATGTGTGGGCCAAGCGCCCGGTCCGGCGCGAGCACACGCAGCGCATCGACGGCCCGGTCCTTGTCGTCGACTCCACGCACACGCTCTACGGTCATGTGCTGCTCGAGATCGTCACGCGCCTCTATTACCTGCGCTATTGCCCGCCCGACACCAGGGTGCTCACCTCCCTCGATTTCACCCCGACCTACCGAACGCTGTTCGAAGCGCTAGGCGTGCCGGCCGACCGGATCGTCCGCATGGAGGGGCCGACCTTCTGCGACGATGCGTTCTTCGGCGACAGCCTGGTGGACATCTTCCGCTTCGTGTCGCCCGGGGCGTGGCCCATCTTCCGCTTCCTGCGGCGCATCGGCGCGCGGTCTGCGGTCGAGCCGCGGGAGCGCATCTATGTCACGCGCCGCGGTGTGGGCCGGCGGGCGCTGCTCAATGAGCCGGACGTGGAGCGGCTGTTCGAGCGCTACGGCTTTGCCATCGTGCGCCCCGAAACCCTCGCCATCGAGGATCAGGTCAAGCTCTTCACCCACGCCCGGATGGTCGCCGGCACGCGCGGCTCGGCGCTCCACAACATCGTGTTCTCGGCCCCCGACACCAGATGCCTCGTGCTGACGCATCGCGGCCTGATGCTCGAGGCCGATCGGCTGCTGATGCGCCGCGACGACGCGCTGGCGATTGCCCTGGGAGACCCGGCCAATGGCGACGACAAATATGTCGCCGACTGGAACATCGATCTCGATCTGGTCGAGCGCGCCCTCAGGACCCATTTCGGGCTCTAGTTCATTCCGGCGTCTGGGCGCCGCTGTTCACGACATGCGGGTCGGGCGACTCGCTCACCTGGGCGACGCCTTCGTCCTTGGCGGCGAGCATCGTGTTGACGGCGAGCTTGGCGGCCTCCGTCAGGTCGCGCAGCGTCGGCCGGTAGTCGGGCGTTGCCACCCAGAACCTGAGCTTGAGCGTCACCGTCGCCGTGCCGAAGCTCGACACATAGGCGATCGCCGCCGGATCGGTCAGGACGCGCTTGTCCCTGCCGGCCACCGAGAGCAAGGCGCGCCGGATGCTTGCGATGTTGGCGGTGTCGGGAATCGTCACGTCGACATCGATGCGGCGGCGCGGTTCGCGGCTGTGATTGGTGATCGCGCCGTTCCACAGCTTGTTGTTGGGGGTGAACACGAACAATCCGCTGGTCGAGCGCAGCCGCGTGCCGAAGAGGCCGATCTCGACCACCTCGCCCTCGACGCCGTCGCCGGTGATGTACTCGCCGACGGCGACCGGTCGAATCCAGGTGAGCATGATGCCCGAGGCGACGTTGGAGAGCGTATTTTGCAGCGACAGCGCCAAAGCGAGACTTGCAGCGCCCACCACGGCGAAGATCGACGCCTGCGGCACGCCGAGGAAGCCGAGCGCGGTAATGATTCCGAAGACGATGATGCCGTAACGCGCCGCCTGTCCGGCCAGCGGCGCGACGGTGAGGCTGTTGCCGCCGGCGCGGGGCAGCCACTGGACGATCGCGCGCTGCGCCAGCCGGCCCAGCACGAATCCGAGGATGAGCACCGCGATTGCCGCGAGAACCGGGAGGAGGAGGACCGCCCAGGTCGCGGGGTCATCGAGGGAGAAGGTGCCAAACATCACGGGAATCCAACTGTTTTCACGACTCTTGCGCGCATATTGCATAGCAGCAAGAAAAGTGTGTGGCATTGCTGGACAGGGGCGGGGGTGTCTGGTAGTCACGCGCCCGGATCGGGTGCGTAGCTCAGATGGTAGAGCAGCTGACTCTTAATCAGCGGGTCCACGGTTCGAGTCCGTGCGCACCCACCAAATCCCTTCACATGTGACGACAAGACGCGGCAGCCGACGCCGTGGCCGGCGTCGGCTGCGCGTGTTGGCGTTGGCGTGGGCCGTTACGCCGACTCGGCGATACGGACGATCTTGGTGAGGTGGCGGGGCGCGCTCGTATCGAGGGCGCGGGCATTGGCCATGCGCTCGCCAAGCAGTTGCAGCGCCGGAAGCGTGGCGAGGAGGCGCGTCGCGCCGGTCTCGCCGAGCGTCAGGCTGATGTCGCCGGGGCCGCCGAGCCCGAGGACGCGGGCACCGCGTGCCTGCACGTCGCGCACCAGGGCCGCCTCTTCCTCGGGCGTCTCGGTGCCGTAGAGCATCACCACCAGCGTGCCGGTGTCGACGAGACTGATCGGGCCGTGGCGGTATTCGAGGGGATGATAGGCCTGGGTGAAGACCTGGCTCATCTCCTGCAGCTTCAGGCCGCCTTCGACGGCAACGCCATAGGCGGCGCCGGCGCCGAGATAGACGACATGGCGGACATCCTGCGTCAGTGCCCTGGCTTCGCCGTCGACCGCCGCAGCCAGCCGGCGAGCGGCCGCCACGGCGGCCCCGACGTCGAGCGTGGCGCCGACATGGCGCAGTCCCATCAGCAGCATGAGGCTCGCCGAGGTCGTCATCACGATTCCCTCGGCCGGATCGGTCTGCGCGTAAAGGACGCTCGTCCCGAGGCGGGCGAGGCTGCTCTGGGCCTCGCAGGTCACGGCCACCACCGGCAGGCCTTCGTCGCGGCTGCGGCGCGCGGCGGCGACCGTCTCGGTCGACTCGCCGCTGCGCGACAGCGCGACTACGGTCGCGCCGCGCCAGTCTGGAACATAGTTCTGCGGCCGGCGGAGCCACTCATTGCCCGGCACGGCGACGGCGCGGATTCCTGCCGCATTGCTGGCGGCCGCGATGGAGAGCGCGAGGTTGTACGAAGTGCCGCAGCCGATGACGGCGAGCGCCGCATCCGGCGTCGCGGCCGCCTGGGGCAGGGGGGCGCGCTCCCAGTAGCCATACTGGTCGTGGATTGTCTGTTCGGTCGGGCTCGTCATGCCAATTCGCTTTCGTCCCGCGGGCCGGCGTCGGGTTCGGTGGAGGGGGTGGCCAGCAGCAGGTCGACGCCGGACTGGGCCAGCATCTGCTGCCAGCGCGGATCGAGGCCCGCATCGCAGATCACCACGGAGGCGGTGCCGATTGGCGCCACGGCATAGGTCGCCACGGCGCCGAACTTGCTCGAATCCGCCATCAGCACCTTCTGCCGCGAGCGGGCCAGCATCTTGCCGTTGAGGCTCGCCTCCGACACGTCAACCGAGCAGATCATGCCGTCATCGGCGATGGCGCTGGCGCCCATGAAGAGCTGGTCAAAATGCAGCCGCTCGAGCATCGCCTCGGCCTGGGGGCCGACGATCGAGGCATTGTCGGGCCGAAGCTGGCCGCCCAGCAGCATCACGCGGATGCGCGGCGCGGTCAGCAGTTCCTGCGCCACCGCCAGGCCGTTGGTGAACACCGCGATGGGCATGGGGTCGAGCCGCAGCCGGCGGGCGAGCTGGAGAATGGTGGTGCCGGAATCGAGGAAGATCGTCGAATGCGGCTTGATCAGCCGATAGGCGGCGTCGGCGATCATCCGCTTGTTGGCGATGTGCTCGGTCTCGCGCATGTCGAACGAGACCTCGACGCTCGAGCCCTGGGCCAGGCGCGCGCCGCCATGCGAGCGGTCGATCACGCCTTCGGCCTCGAGCGCGGCGAGGTCGCGCCGCAGCGTCGCCAGCGAGGCGCCCGTCGCGTCGGCGAGCTGCTGCACGCTGGCCGGGCCGTGGCTGTAGAGATGCTGCCGGATCAGGCTCAGGCGGTCTGTCTTCATTGCGTATTCCACCGCGTCATGACGCGCATTTGTCCCGCGAGGGCCGAGCTTGTCAATCGCGTTCGCTCATAATTCGCGCATCGATCGCGCCAATTCGATCTGAAACGCGCAAGAAAATGATTGACACGCGCATACCCCATGTTAGCGTCCGGTCCCGTGGGAGCCGTCTGCTGGCTCGGAATGCCAAGACAACACCGGCCGGATTGTCCGGCACCTCAGGGGAGAGCAACGTGAAATCATCGCTTCTTTCGGTCCACGCCCTGCGACGGAGCGCGACTGTCGCGCTGCTCGCCGCAGGTGCGCTCTACGCAGTGCCGGCAACGGCGCAGGATCCGGTCAACGTCACGATCTGGACGGCCTATGGCGCGCAATTGCAGCCGGCGGTCGACGCCTACAACGCCAAGATGCAGGCTGAGGGCAAGAATATCGTCATCGTCCCGACCGAGCTCGCGGGCGACCAGATCGCCGACAAGTTCGCGGTCGCGGTGACGTCGGGCGACGTTCCCGACATCCTCGACCTCGATCTCGTGCTGGCGCCGAAGTTCATCGACCTGGGCGCGATCAGCGACATCACCGACCAGGTAGCGGCCGCCGGGCTCAACGACTTCAATCCGAAATTCCTCGACCTCGGCGTCAAGGAAGACCGGACCTACATGATCCCGTTCAGCGCGGACGTGTCGGCGCTGTTCTACAACAAGGACATCTTCAAGCAGGCCGGGCTCGACCCCGAAAGTCCGCCCAAGAGCTGGGCCGATTTCGAGGCGGCGATGCACAAGATCGCCGACGCCAAGCTGACGGCCGCCGACGGCTCGCCGATCTATGGCTTCGGTGCCGCGTCCGATCCGGGCGCCAAGATGTTCTGCGATATCCCGTTCGCCTGGACCAATGGCGGCAACTGGCTCAATCCCGCGGGGGAAGTGATCCTCGATTCCGCCGAGACCAAGCAGGCCATCGCCTGGCTGGCCAATATCGAGATGACCGAGGGCCTGGCACCGCCGAACCCGGCCGCCTACACCTGGGACAACAAGATGAACGACCTGCTGGCCGGCCGCGTCGCGGTGGTGTGCACCGGCAGCTACGCCATCAACGAGATCAAGACCAAGGCGCCCGATACCGACTATGGCGTGATGCTGTTCCCCAGCCCCAATGGCGACAATCCGTCGTCGTTCATCGGCGGCGACATGATCGGCATCCCGGTGCAGGGCAAGCACCCGGCCGAGGCCTGGGACTTCATCCAGTTCGCGCTGAGCTCGAACGTGCAGGTCGATATCTGGGCCAAGAACGGCATGCCCAGCGTGCGCGAAAGCCTGCGCCAGAATGAGTACTTCGACGCCGAACCGCGCTACTATACGTTCAGCGACGGCGTGAAGTACGGCCAGGTCCCGAAAACGGTGTTCTACAATGACTTCTACGAGCCCTGGGGCACCGCTTGGAGCGACATCTATGGCGGCAAGCCGGTCGACCAGGCGCTCGATGAGGCTGCGGCCCGCATGCGCGACATCATCGCCTCCGGCTCGTAAGTCTGCGGAATGATCGAGGCGATGGACACCGCATCCTCCCGTGACGGGGTCCGTCGCCCGATCCTGAGCCGGCTGGGCAATCCAGCCGGCTACTTCCTGATGGCGCCCATCGTCATCCTGCTCGCCGGCTTTTTCTACTATCCGGCGCTGCGCTCCTTCTACATGTCGCTGTTCGACTGGCCGCTGATCGGCAATCCGCGCTTCATCGGACTGGGCAATTATGTCCGCATGTTCGGCGACAAGGTGATCTGGCAGGCCTGGGGCTTCACTGCCATGTGGACCGTCATCATCACGCCGCTGTGCGTGCTGCTTGCCCTGCTGCTGGCGCTGCTGACCTCCAATTCGCTGCGCGGCATCGCCTTCTTCCGCTCGATCTACTTCATGCCCACCGTGCTCACCACGGTCGCGGCCGGCCTCATCTGGAAGTGGTTCTTCGGCTCGCAGCGCGATGGGCTCATCAACTATGTGCTCGAGAGCGCCGGC
The DNA here is from genome assembly GCA_001899065.1 of Devosia sp. 66-22. Classification (GTDB taxonomy): domain Bacteria; phylum Pseudomonadota; class Alphaproteobacteria; order Rhizobiales; family Devosiaceae; genus Devosia_A. The sequence goes on from MKUZ01000018.1 coordinate 293,238, forward strand.
ATCATCGACGGTCCGATCGGCTGGCTGGGCACCATGCCCTGGGCGCTCATCTCGGTCATCGTGATGGGCATGTGGCTGTGGGTGGGGCTGTCGATGGTGCTGTTCATCGGCGCCATCCAGTCGATCCCGGTCGAGCTCTACGAAGCCGCCGCCATCGACGGCGCGTCGCCCTGGCGCCGCTTCACGCTGATCACGCTGCCCATGCTGCGGCCCACCTTCGGGCTGGTCTTCGTGGTTTCGGTGATCGGCTCGTTCATGAGCTTCCCCGAATTCCTGATGATGACCAATGGCGGGCCGGGCGGGCAGACCACGCCGATCATGATGCGCATCTACAATGTGTCGTTCAAGAGCTACAAGCTCGGCTACGGCGCGGCGATGTCGTTCGTGCTGATGCTCGTGCTGCTCATCCTCACCATCGTCCAGCTCCGGCTCTCGCGCGACAGGACCGCCTCATGACCAGCGTCGCGCTCGACACTCCGGTGCGGATGGGCCTGCTACGCTGGCGCCTCCACGGCGGCGATTTGATCGTCTATGCGCTCAACATCCTCGTGGCGGCGCTCTTCCTGCTGCCCTGGATCATCGCGATCACCATCTCGCTGCTGCCCGAGACCGCGCTCAAGACCTATCCACCCACCATCTTCGCGTGGCCGCCCGACTTCGGCAGCTATGTGCGGCTCCTCACCGTGGATGACGGCCGCTTCCTGGGCTATCTGCGCACCAGCGCGGTCGTCGCCGGCTGTACGGCGATCAGCGTCGTGCTGGTCAGCGGCATGGCGGGCTATGCGCTCTCCAAGATCAGGTTCGCCGGCCGGGAACTGTTCTTCGTGCTCATCCTGGGTACGCTGATGTTCCCGTTCACCACGGTGTTGATCCCGCTGTTTTCGATCATGAGCCAGCTCAAGCTGGTGAACAATCCGGTGTCGCTGGTGATCCTCTACACGGTGGTGCAGGCGCCCTTCTGCACGTTCCTGTTCCGCAATTCGTTCTCGGCGGTGCCCGATGCGGTGCGCGAATCCGCGCTGGTCGATGGGGCGAACGAGTGGCAGGTGCTGGTGCGCGTGATGATCCCGCTGGCGCTGCCGGCGCTCGCCACGGTCCTCATCTACTCGTTCTACCAGTCGTGGAACGAGTTCACGATCGCGCTGATCTTTCTCACCGACGACCAGACGACGACGGTGCCGATCGGCCTCGTGAACCTCACCACCTCGGGCCGCTTCGCCTCGCATCCCAACATGCAGATGGCGGGCGCGGTGATGAGCTTCCTGCCCATCCTTGTCCTTTTCCTCCTGTTCCAGCGCTTCTTCGTGTCGGGGATCATCTCCGGCTCGACCAAAGGCTGACCCCGGTACATCCATGGATCAATTCGGCTTCGATTTCGGCGACCCGCGCATCCGTCTCGGCGACTGGACGCTGAGCCTGCAGCTTTTCACCTTCGAGAATGTCTACGGGCTCGATGCGGCGCGTCTGCGCACCAGCGGCGACGACGAGCGCGTCGAGACCGAGGCGCTGGGGCTCACCTGGGCCGGCGCGCAGGAGAAGGCCGAGGGCACGGGCGGGCTCACGGTGGAGCGCACCGAAGACGGCATCGCCTTCACCGCGCGCGGCACCCACACGAAGACGCTACGGCGCGCCAAGGTGGTGCTGTACGGCCTGCCGGACGGCACGCTCACCGGCTTCCATTTCACCGACCGGCCGATCGGCGACGGGCAGGCCTTCGCCTATCCCGGCGCCGTGCCGCATGCGCACCGCGTCCACACGCCGCTGCTATTTCTCAAGACGGCCGAAGGCGACTACTTCTATTTCCAGTCGCTCGAAAGCGAGATGCGACCCAAGACCTTTGCGGTCTACCGCGACCCCCGGGGCAACGGCACCACGGTCGAGCTGATCCACGAGGAGCTGGCGACCCGGATGAGCGGCGCGATCGAGACGCCGCAATGGCGCGTCGGCCGCACCGCCGACCCGGAGCGCATTGCGCGGCAGCATGTCGAGCATGTCCGCAAGACCTTCGGCTTTGTCGAATGGCAGTCCAATCCGCTGGTGCCCGACTGGCTCAAGCAGGTCGGCTTCGTCGCCTACATCCACGGCCAGCACTGGTCGGGCCACATCTTCAACAGCTACGACGACATGCGCGTGCTGCTGCGCCGCCTCGCCGACAGGCTCGACGGCCGCCACATCCTCGCCCATCTCGCGGGCTGGGAGGGGCGCTACTACTGGAAGTATGGCGACTACACGCCCGATGCGCGCATGGGCGGGGCCGATGGCTTCCGTCGCCTCTGCGAGGAAGCGCATGAGCTGGGCATCCACATCCAGACCATGCTGGGCGGCAACTGCGCCAATCGCGAAGCGCCCGGCTTCTGGCAATGGGGCGAGAGCTCCTACATGCGGCGCGCCGATGGCGGCATCGAATGGGGCAATGCGCCGGATTGGGATACGTCGCGCGCGCACGAAACCTCGTGGCAGGCCTGGCTCAATCCGGGCGCGCCCGGCTGGCACCAGCATTTGCTCGGTCAGGCCAGCGACCTGATCGAGATCTATGGCGTCGACAGCATCTTCCTCGATACCGACGGCCACTGGGTCAACGATCCCAACTACCCGGTGTTCGACGGTTTCCGCCGGCTGCGCGACACGCTCAAGCAGCGTTATCCCGAGGTCATGCTGACCGGCGAGCACTGGTCGGACGGTCTGCTGGCGGTGACGCCGTTCACCCATGACGACACGCTGCACAATCTCAATTTCGAGCATCTGATCGCGCCCTATGTGCGCACCTATCCCTACAATTCGTGGGGCGATCCGGGGCGCAACAGCTCGGGCGTGTTCGAGGGCGGCTGGTCCGCCTTCAAGCCGAGCGGCGACAAACCACACATTATTCCGGGCCTCGTCTTCGTCGATGGCACGCTCGAGGCGGCGCCCGATGCGGTCGATGCCGCCATCGCGCACGCCCGGCGCTACGTCGCCAACCTGGCGCGCTGAGCATGGCGAGTTCAACGCAGCAACTGATCGACATCGTCCGCGCCAATCGCGACAGCGGCCGCGGCGGGGTCACCTCGGTGTGCACGGCCCATCCCATCGCGATCGAGGCGGCGCTGAGCCTCGCGCGCGAACGCGGCCAGCTCGCGCTGGTCGAGGCGACCTGCAACCAGGTCAACCAGTATGGCGGCTATACCGGCATGCTGCCCGCGGATTTCGTGCGGCTCGTGCGTGATGCGGGCGGCGACCCGTCGACCACCGTCCTTGGCGGCGATCACCTGGGGCCGCAGCCCTGGCGCGGCGGGGCAGCGGAGGACGCCATGGCCAAGGCCGAGGCGATGGTCGCCGACTATGTGCGCGCCGGCTTCACCAAGATCCATCTCGACTGCTCGATGCGTTGCGCCGACGATCCGGAGATCCTCGATGAGGCGACCATCGCGGCACGGGCGGCGCGGCTCGCGCGCGTTGCCGAGTCGGTTCGCGGCGATGCGCAGGACGTCTGCTACGTTGTCGGCACCGAAGTGCCGCCGCCGGGCGGCATGGGAGCGGGGCACGCCATCGCGCCCACCGCACCGGAGGCTGTGCTCGAAACCGTGGAACTCCATCGCCGGGCCTTCGCGCAGGCCAGCGTGGCCGAGGCGTTCGAGCGGGTGATTGCCGTGGTCGTGCAGCCGGGGGTCGAGTTCGGCAACGAAGAGATCGTGCATTTCGATGCGCGTTCGGCGCGGCCGCTCGCCGATGCCGTCGCCGCGCTGCCCGGGCTCGCCTACGAGGCGCATTCCACCGACTATCAGCGGCCGGAAGCCTATGCGGCGCTGGTCCGCGCGCATTTCGCCATCCTCAAGGTCGGCCCCGCCGCGACGTTCGCCCTGAGGGAAATGCTGTTCGCGCTCGAAGCCATCGAGGCCGAGCTGGTCGCGACGGATGATCGCAGCGGGCTGAGCGCAACGCTCGAGACGGTGATGCTCGACAGTCCCGGCCAGTGGCAGGGCCACTACGATGGCGACGCGGCGACGCAGCGCTATCTGCGCCGCTTCAGCTTCTCCGACCGCGTGCGCTACTACTGGTCCGCACCGCCCGTCGCCCGCGCCGTATCCATGCTGATGCACAATCTCTCGCGACCGCTCCCGCTGCCGCTCATCAGCCAGTTCGTGCCGCAGCTCTATGACGCGATCCGTACCGGCGCGGTGGCCGCCGACCCGACGAGTCTATGCCGCGCCAATGTCCGCGCCGCGCTCGTCCCCTATGCCGATGCGACGGCGACATGACATGAGCCAGCTCGATGTCCTCGTCGTGGGCGATCTCAATCCCGACATCGTGCTCACCGGCCTTGAGAGTCCGGCGCCGCGCCTTGGGACCGAGCAGTTCTTCGGCGCCATGGAGCGCACGCTTGGAGGCTCGGGCGCGCTGACCGCGGTGACCCTCGCGCGCCTTGGCGTGCGCACCGCGCTGGTCGCGCGCGTGGGCGACGACGAGCCCGCCGCATTCTGCCGGGGCATCCTCGAACGCGAGGGCGTGACGCCGCATCTGCTGGTGAACCCGGCGCTCGCAACCGGGGTCACCATCGCGCTCGCCTATCCGGCCGACCGCATGCTGCTGACCTCGCCGGGCGCCATTGGCGACCTGGCGGCCGACGATGTGGGCGACGCGCTGCTCGCGCAGGCCCGGCATGTCCATGTGTCGTCCTACTTCATGCAGGCGCGGCTGCGGCCCGGCCTTGCGGGCCTACTGAAGCGTGCGCGCGGCCTCGGGCTCACGACGTCGATCGATACCGGCTGGGATCCGGCCGAACGCTGGCTCGACGACGACCTTCGCGCCGCCCTGGCCGTCACCGATTTCGTCCTGCCCAATGCGAGCGAGCTGACGCATCTGGGCGGCGAAGCGGCGCTGCTGCAGCTCGGCCCCGGTGCCGTCGTCCTCAAGGACGGTGCGCGCGGCGCGCGCTACGTCGCAGTGGCGGAGCAGCACAGTGCGCCGGGCTTCCCCGTGCGGGCCGTCGACACGACGGGTGCGGGCGATGCGTTCGACGCGGGCTTCATCTGCGCCACACTGGAACAGCGCTCCATCTCGGACCGGCTGCGCTTCGCCAATGCCTGTGGCGCGGTTGTCGTGCAGGTGCATGGCGGGGCAGGCGGGCAGCTCACCCGCAAGGATTTCGACGACATGTATGGACCTGACCGTGACTGATCTTCCCGCCTTCGCTCCCGACGCGCCCATGGGCGCCGTCGCCGGTAAATGGACCCTGATGGCGCGCCTCGCAGACGGCACGGTCGTCTGTGAAGATTTCACCAGCCTCACCGGAAGCCTCAGAGTCGGATCGCGGACCTTCGCCAAATCGTACGAACGCGGCGCGGCCTTCGCGACGAACCTCTATCGCGGCCACACGCTCGAGCAGGTGCTCGATTCCGATGTCGACCTGCTCGGCGCCGAGCTGCTCGTGCTGCCCGACGATCCCACCTACGAGGCGGTCGCGGCCTGCCTGCCGCCGATCGACCGCATGTTCACCTACAGCTTCGTGGGCACGCGCGAGAACTACGACAAGGTGGCGTTCGCCTATGGCGGGCGCACGCCGACCTTCGATCCGGCGATCTACGTCCCGGCCATCCACCAGCTGCGCGCCGACAAAGCCGTGGGCGACGGCCTCGTCGGCGACTGGCTGCCGGTGCTGCGCTTCGTCTACCCCGAGGGCGACGACTGGACCGAGATGCTGGCCTTCGCGCCGCGCCGCATGGTCAACGACAACCGCTGGATGCAGCCGGTCTGGTATCGTGTCGCGCGCGTCGAGGCCGGCCGGCTCAAATGGGTGCGCTACATCGACAGCTATGTCCCGTTCCCGCCGCGCGCGGAGGAGGGGCCCGAACGCTTCTATGGCGACCTCGTCACGCTCGAGGACACATGGTCCGCCGACCTTGCCGGCGCCATGCAGATCGATATTCCCGAGCCGCGGCTGGCCCACATGGCCAAGCACTCGCTGGTGCGCGCGATGATGACGCGCTTCGGCGTCGATCCGAAATACGGCGTTGTCGACCGCAACTATGGCGGCTCGGAGCACGACGGCTTCCCCGACACGTTCAACACCGATGTGCTGGCGCTCTGCGACTGGGGACTGCTCGACCTCGCGGGCCAGTACATCGACAACTATTTTGGCCGCTTCGTGCGCGACGATGGCGCCATCCTCTATCGCGGGCCGGAGACGGGTCAGTTCGGCCGCATGCTCAGCGTCGTCGGGCAGTTCGTGGAGCAGGGCGGCGATGCTGCCATTGTCGAGCGGCACCGCGTCCGCATCGACGCCGTTGCCGACGTGCTGCTGGGCCTGCGCCGCATCGGGCAGGGGCTGCCCGCGGACCACGCGGCGTATGGACTGCTCGCCGCCTGGAGCGAAGCGGATTCGTGTCTCGATCCCGATCCGCCGCGCTACATGCAGCCCTATTTCGGCAACAGCACCGAGGCCGCGCGCGGCTTCCGCGACCTCGGCCGCGTCTGGCAGAGGCTTGGCCATGCAGCGCGCGGCGATCTGCTTGCCGCCGAGGCGACGGCGCTCGAGGCCGATATCCATCGCGCCGTTGCGCGTTCGATCCTGCCCGGCACGCCGCCCTGCCTCCCCGCCATCGCCGGGGTCGGCGAGCCGCAGCACATCGTTGTGGCGCGCGACAGGCTCGACCCGCAGCACCGCAACTACCGCTCCCACATGGAGATGCTGTTTTCAGGCAATCTCACGCGCGACGAGGTGGAGACTGTGGTGCGCTATCGCGCCGCGCATCGCGATACCATCCTCGGTCTGCCCACCGCCTATGGCTACAACTCGCACGAGGTCGCGGGCTTCCTGACCTATGGGCATGCCTATGGCTTGCTGCAGCACGATTTCGTGCCTGAGTTCCTGCTCGCGCTCTACAGCCTCGCCGCGCACCAGTACACGCGCGGCACCTGGACCGCGCCCGAAACGCGCAGCCTCAATCCCGGCGTCAACGCCGCGCCCTATGCCGTGCCGGCGCAGCTCACCGTGCCGATGCTGCTGCGCTGGCTGCTGGTCTGGGAGGATCCGCGCAGCGATACGTTGTGGCTCTGCAAGGGCGCGCCGCAGCACTGGTTCGCGCCGGGCAGGCGCATCGCGGTCGATGCGGCGCCCACGCGCTGGGGCAGTGCCGGCTTTGCCCTCGAGACGGGCGCCGACTGGGTGATCCGCGGCACGGCGAGCCTGCCCGACGGGCCGGGCGCGACCCTGCGCCTGCGTCTGCCTGCCGGTCGGCGCCTCACCGGAGCGACCGGTGCGTCGGTGCTCGACAGCCAGACCGTGCGGCTGGACGGTTCGGGCACATTCACCGTGCCCACCGTAGCCTAGCGACCGACAGGAGCGGGGAGGCTGCGCAAGGGTATCGCCGCCGTGCTACACGCGGCGGCAGGATGAGACCGACCCGCATGCCCCCGCAGCGACCATCAGCACCCGGACGCCCGCTCACCGACGCGCAGCGAGCAGCTATCGATGCGTCGACGCAACGCATGCTCAAGCGGGCGCGCGAGCGGCGGCGCGTCGGGCGCTATCGCCTCCAGACGGCGCTTATCCTGCCTCTTGTGGGCCTGCTGCGGCTGTTGCCGGTTGAGGCCGCCTCCAATCTGGGCGGCTGGATCGGACGGACATTCGTGCGCCGCATCGAGGACCTCAAGAGCTTCCACCGCACCATCCGCGTCGCCTTCCCTCAGATGGGCGAGGCCGAGATGGATGAGCTGCTGGCCGAAATGAGCGCCAATGTCGGTCGCGTGCTGGGCGAATCCATCCATCTCGAGGCGTTCGCCGGAGCAGACAATGCTCGGCTCGAGCTGAGCGGCGTCGAGCATGTCGAGGCGGCCCGGCGCGACGGCAGGGGCATCCTGTTCGTGGGCGGGCATTTCGCCAATTGGGAGCTGTTCGAGGTGGCTCTCGCCAATCTTGGCCTCAGCGGCGCCAAGGTGCTGCAGCATCCGAGCAATCCGTTCGTCCTCGGGCTCGTGGCGCGCCATCGCTACGCCTACGGTCTCGACGAGCAGATCGCGACGGGCGAGGGCGTGTTCGCCAGGGTGCGTGATGCGCTCCGCGCCGGGCGCGTGGTGCAGATGCTCGCCGACCAGCGCACCAGCAAGGGCGCCAAGGTGCCGTTCTTCGGGCTCGAGACAACGACGAATCTGGTTCCGGCGCGCGCTGCACGCGAAACCGACGCGCCGATGATCCTGATGTCGATGCGGCGGCTCGGTCCGGCGCGCTTCGCCATCGGCTTCTCGCCGCCGCGCCGCTACGGACCCGATGACGACGAAGTCGCCATCATGGCCGAGATCAACCGCTTCTTCGAAGAGCAGTTGCGCGCGACGCCGGCGCACTGGCTGTGGGGCCACCCGCGCTGGGGTGATGTGTTCGAGAACATTCCCGCGCAACCTCTCGTCACGCCGCCGTCCGGCCGTTAACGCGCGTTAACCCGAATCCGGCAGGGTCGGGCGATGTTCGCCCCGGTCCAGCCCCAGCTTTCCGGTGTCGTCGCGCAGGCCGCGGCGGCCGCCGCGCTGTTCAAGCCGGGGCAGGTGCTCGACGCGCTGGTGCTGGGCAAGACCCCTGACGGTCTCGTCGCCCTCCGGATCGGCGACCTCGTCATCCCGGCGCAGCTCCCGCAGGCATTGCCGCCGGGTACGACGCTGCAGCTCCAGGTGAAGTCGGGCGGTCCGGCGCCGCACTTGCTGCTCGTGGGCACGCCGCAGCTTCCGGCGCAGCCGGCGTCGGTCCCGCCGATTCCGGTGCTGCCCTTGCCGCCGAACGCGCCGCCGCCGCTGGCCGTGGCGCCCGTGCCGGCTCGGCTGGTCGTGATGCCGGGTGCACCGCTCCCGGTCACCTCGCCGCTACCCCGACAGACCGCCGCGACAGGGCCGGTTTCCCAGCCATCCGCTTCGATACAAACGATGCCTGCGGGGACGGCCTCGCCGTCGGCGTCGGCGCCGCCCTCTCAACCATCGCTTCAAACGCCACAGCCGACGGCGCCTGTTCCGGCGTCGCCAGCCCCGGCGATTGCAGAGTCGCCGCAGCCGTTTGCGCGACCGGCTGCATCCATCGCGTCAACACCACCGGCCACACGGCCCGCGCCTTCCGTGCCGCTACCGGTGCCATCGGCCACCGCAATGCCGTCGCCTCCTGCCGGACAGCCGGTGCCCCCGGCTCCGCCGCCAGCCGCCGCTGCGGCCGCGCCGCCGATGGCAGCGCCCACTCCGCAGTCCGCCTCCGGCACCCAGCCCGCGCTCCGTGCACCGCCGACGGTTTCGGCGCCCGCTCCCCCTGCGACGCAGCCGCCGACGGCTACCGCCCTACGGTCCGCAAACGCCCTTCAGCCTGCCGCTCCGCCGCCCGCTCCGGCGTCCATCGCACCCGCAAACGTGGCGGTGTCGACCGCGCCGCTCCCGCCAACGCCGGCTGTCACCATTCAGCCTGCCACGGTCGCCTCGTTCCCGGCGCCAGAACCCGCCGCGGCCAGTCCGCTGCTCGTCGCGCAGGGGGCGGCCCGACCGCCGGCCAGCGTCGCCGACCTGCCAAGGACCGCGCCGCTTCCTGCTCCGCCACAGGGCACGGCAGCTCCGGCCCCGGTGCCGGCGACTCCCGCCGCGGCGCTGGCGCAGATGGTGCCCGACGCGCTGGCGCGACAAAACACGATCGCGCCGCTCATGGCCTCGCTCGCCGCCATCGCCGCAAAGCCGGGGGTGCTGCCCGAACCGGTGCTGCGCGCGGCGATCCAGGTGCTCGGCCAGCGCGTGCAGCTTCCGCCCGGCGGTCCGACCGGTCCGCAGCTCGAAACCGCCGTCGCCAAGTCCGGCGTCTATCTCGAGGCCGCACTGGCCCGCGGCCTGCCGCCTGCCGCCGACCTCAAATCCGGGCTCGTCGCCCTCAAGGGGGCGCTCGCGACCTGGTTCGGCGGCAACCCGGCACCGGTGACGCCGGCGCGGCAGGCGGCACCGCCGCTGCGCGGCATGCCGCCTAGGGCCGAGCCGGTCGAGCTGCCGCCACTGCCCGAGGGGCCGCGTGAGGCCGCCCGCGCGCTCCACAGCCAGGCCGACGCCGCGCTGTCGCGCCTCAAGCTCATGCAGCTCGCCTCCCTGCCGGATGCCGATCCGGCCCGTCCCGTCGCGCCGGAGCTGCGAGTCGAGGTGCCGTTCCTCGTCGGGCAGGACCTCGTGCTGGCGCAGTTCCAGGTGTTCCGCGATGGCGCGCGGCGCAAGACCGAAGGCAAGCGCGGCTGGACCATGCGCTTTGCCATGACTTTGCCCGCGGCCGGCGAGATCGGCGCCGAGATCGGCCTCCTCGGCCGCAGCGTCAGTGTCGCGCTCTGGGCCGCCGACCCCGACACCTCGGCCCGGCTCGAGGCGGCGCTGCCCGAACTGGCGCCGGCGCTTGCCGCGCTCGGCCTTGAGCCAGGCGCCGTCCGCGTCCGCAATTTGCCGCCCGAGGCGCCGAAGCCGGCCACCGGGCAATACCTGGACAGCCGCCGATGAGCGACGAACCGAAGAAACCCGCCATCGCCGTGGCGCTTGAATACGAGATCGGCACCCGCGACGCGCCGCGCGTGGTCGCGACCGGCCGGGGAGCCATTGCCGACAGGATCCTGGAAGTGGCGCGCGACAGCGGCGTCACCGTCGAGGCCAACCCGATGCTGGCCGAAGCGCTCAGCGGCGTGCCGCTCGACGAGACGATCCCGCGCGAACTCTATGCGGCTGTCGCCGAGGTCATCGGCTTCGTGCTGCGCGCACAGCAGCGCCGCTAGCCTGTTGGTTCCCCTCGAAAAAGAGGTGACTGCGACTTTTTGGGGGCTGTAACCTGCCATTTCAGCCCGTAAATAGCGGGACAGTTCCCGCTCCCGAGGCATCCTTTGGAAATCTTCACCGGCCCAGGCCTAGCCGCCCTCGTCCAGGTCATCCTGATCGATCTGGTTCTTGCCGGTGACAATGCAGTGGTGATCGGCCTCGCCGCCGCCGGGCTGCCCGCCGACCTCCGCCGCCGCGCCATCCTCATCGGCATCATCGCCGCCACGGTGCTGCGCATCTGCTTTGCGCTCATCACCACCCAGCTCCTGTCGCTGGGCGGCGCCGTCCTCGTCGCTGGCGGCATCCTGCTGCTCTATGTGTGCTGGAAGATGTACCGCGAGCTCTCGGTCTCGCACGAGGAGGAGCACGAGGCCACCGAGGCGCTGGCCGATGCCGACCTCAATGCCGACGGCACCGTCGCGAGGAAGGCGCCGCGCAAGACGCTGCGCGACGCGGTCGTCCAGATCGTCATCGCCGACGTGTCGATGTCGCTCGACAATGTGCTGGCCGTCGCCGGCGCGGCGCAGCACCATTTCGAAGTGCTCGTCATCGGCCTCATCTTCTCGGTGCTGCTGATGGGCGTCGCCGCGACCTTCATTGCGCGGCTCCTCCACCGCTACCGCTGGATCGCCTGGCTGGGCCTCATCATCATCCTCTATGTCTCGGTCCGGATGCTCTATGAGGGAGCCGACCAGCTCCTCGGCCACACGCTGCCGATGATCCCCGGCCTCAAGGGCGCGCCGCCCGTGGTGCACTGAATTCGGTAACCCTAGCTGGCGGTTAGGTGGCATTTACTTTGTTTCTGAAGGGATTTTAGGCCCCCGCGGGCCTAAGTTCGCGCGCAACGAATGGAGTGTTGCGCGTGTCGATCGCCCTCGATGTCCCGCTCGCCCGGTCGGCGCCGAGCTCCGTCTCGCCGCGTCCGGCGCTGAGCATGCAGATCGTGTCCCCGGAACTGTGGGACCGCACGATCGCGCAGTTCGATGAAGCCTGTCAGGAGCAGCTCTACACCTTCGCCAAGACGCGCTGGCCGTCCGTCGAGCACGAGCCGGTATTGTTCTGGCGCGGCAGCGAGGTGGTCGGCGGCAGCCTGATGATGATCCAGCCGCTGCCGATGCGGCTGAGCGCGCTGGCCGTCGCCAAATGGGGTCCGATGCTGGCCCGGGCCGACCATCCCGATCGCCTCGATATCTACGCGCAGATGGTCGACGCGCTGGTCGCCGATTATGCCGTCAAGCGCCGGCTGATGCTCAGCGTGCTGCCGCGTGCCTCGCTCTCGGCGTTCAACGCCGAGTACGACCATCTCACCCATCGCGGCTTCGCCCGCGGGTCCGAGCTGGGCTTCCCCAACCGCTACATCGTCAATCTGCGCCTCTCGGACGAGGAGCAGCGCAAGAGCTTCGAGCAGAAGTGGCGCTACCACCTCAAGAAGTCCGAGAAGGAGGGGCTTGCCTTCGAGCACGGCCCCGCCGCGCGGCTGCCCGAGTTCGCCGCGCTGTACGAAAAGATGCTCGACCGCAAGAAGTTCGCGGACCATTCGGCCTACGAAACCGTGCCGGCGCTGATGGCAATGCCCAACGAGACGCTGCGGCCCGAGCTGTTCTTCGTGCGCCATGCCGGCGAACTCATCGCCGGCGCCATCATCTTCAAGGCCGGCGACCGCGCCGTCTATCTCTACGGCGCCACCAATGACCGGGCGCTGCCGCTGCGCGCCGGCTACTTCATGCACTGGCACATCATCCGCTGGCTGCGCGACAACACGCCGGCCCGCTGGTACGACCTCGGCGGTACCGACGGCTTCCACGGCCTGCACCAGTTCAAGAAGGGCATGGTCGGCGACGCCGGCGTCATCCAGCCGGTTCCGCCGGTGGCTAATTACGCCTCGCATTGGTGGCCGCGGTTCGCCGGTAACGCCGCCTTCTTCGGGCGCGACAGCCTGCAGAAGCTCAAGCGCGAGATCGACAAGCGTCGCGCCGACCGGGCCAAGCCCGACCAGAAGCGAGATGAGGCGGACGCCAGCGAATGAGCCTCCGTCAGCGCCTGCTCAGCCAGTCGACAGTGATCTTCGGGGCCCGCCTGTTCGGCGCCGGCCTCACCTTCCTCGTCCAGGTCGCGATCGCCCGTTTCTTGGGTAGCCAGGCGCTCGGCGAATACATCCTCGTGATGGCGACGGTGAATGTCATCGCCGTGGTCATGCCGCTCGGCTTTGAAGCCACCGGCACCTATTTCGCCGCCGAGTACCGCGCCAAGGGTGAGGGCCGGCTGCTGCGTGGCTTCATGGCCCGCGCTTATCTCCATATCGCGCTGACCGGTGCGCTGGTGATTGTCATCGGCCAGCCGGTGGCGCGCCTCTTCGGCGACGCCGGTGCGGCCATCGCCTCGCATTGGACGCCCGCGGCGGTCCTCACCATCTCGACCGCCATGGTGTTCGTTTCGGCCGCCATGCTGGTCGGGCTCAAGCGGCCCTTCGCCGGCTTCTTTGCTGAAACGCTGTTCCGGCCACTGCTGGCCATCGCCGGCTTCGTCGTCGCCATCGCCTTCAGCACGGGCGTCGACGGCATCAACCAGATCCTGTGGGTGCTCTCGCTGGGCTATGCCATCGTGGCGTTCGTCCAGCTCGGATTGCTGCTGCGCGCGGCGCGCGACATTCCGGCAGGCGAGGGGGTTACCCAGCCCGAGGTGCGCCGCTGGTGGTATTTCGCCGTGCCGTGGGTGGCGCTGGTCGTCGCCGGCGATTTCTTCTTCGATATCGACCTGCTGCTGCTGGCCGGCCACATGCCGCACGAGCAGCTCGCCGTGTTCGGCGTGTGCACGCGCATCTTCTCGCTGGTCGCGTTTGGCGTGAGCGCCGTCTATGCCGTGACAATGCCCGATATGTTCGAGAGCGAGGCGCTCAAGGATCGCGACGGCTTCCACCGCAAGATCGGCGACGCCAATCTCGTCGCCTCGGGCCTCGCGGTCGTGCTGCTTGTCGCCGTGCTGCTGCTCTCGCCCGTCGCCTTCATGCTGTTCGGCCCGGACTTCCAGCAGGGCGTCGTGCCGCTGGCGATCCTGTGCGTCGGCCTCGTCGTCCGCTCGGTGTTCGGGCCGTCGCAGATCGTGCTCTCGATCCACAATCGTCCCTACACCGCGCTCCCGGCCGTTGCCGCGTCGCTCGCGTCGCTCGTTGTCGCCAATCTCGCGCTGGTGCCGCCGTTTGGACTGGTGGGCGCCGCGCTCGCCGCGCTCATCGCCATGACCGTGTGGTCGGGTGCGCTGTGGCTTACGGCGCTCCGTGTCGCGGGGGTCGATGTTTCGATCCGCGCCCGGCTGCGTCCGGCGCCGGCGCTCAGCGCCAAGCCGGCGGAATGACGCTCTAGCGTCCCAGCAGCTCGTTGAGCCGGCCGATCAGGCGGCCGATGCGCCCCGCACCGACGCCGTGGTCGTAGCCCCCGGTCGCCTTGGTGTAGGGCTTTTCCATCAGGCAGTAATCCTGCCCGAAGATGTGGTTCCTGAGGATCGTCGTCTGCTCGTAGCCGTAGCGGCGGAGCAGGGCGAGCGCGACTTCGTTGTCGGGCCGCACGAAGGTATAGGCCTTGTGGAAGCGGCCATTGTCGAAATGCTCGTCGAAGGCGCGCATGCCGTGCATCCCCAGCCGCGTCTGCCGGAACGCCGGAAAGATCCAGCTCCAGTAGCGGAAGATCGCGCCGAACTCCGGCCCCGAGATCAGCGCGCCGCCGACCCTGCCGTCCGAGATCAGCGCCATCACGTGCCAGGGGTCCTGGCGCTGCAGCATCCTGAGATAAGACAGCGTCAGCCGTCCCTTCTCGAACGCCTTGAACTCGGCATTGTAGTGCGGGCTCTCGTCGATCACGTTCATCAGTTCGCGATGGATGAGGTCGAGATCGTCGGCCGTGGCCGGGCGTGCCGCAAAGCGGGGCGTCGCCTTTGCCGCGGAAACCGCGCTGTCGGTCGTGAGCGTCGCATCGGTCATGGCAGCACCTCTGGGACCGGCAGAATACGCTGCCGAAGCTCGCGCACGTAGCAAAGGCGCCGGTTGCGGTTAATGAGGGGCCATTTCGCGGGTCATTGCGGCCTCCGCAATTGGTCTGCTTGCCCCACCCATCCGCAAATGGTTACAAGCCCCTAAAAGACGTTCTGGGAGGAGCCGATGAGCGAAAATCTGGTGTTCGAACCGTCCGACGCGGCCAAGGCGCGTACGCTGACCACAAAAGCGCAGTACGACGAGATGTATGCGCGTTCCATCAGCGATCCGGACGGATTCTGGGCCGAACAGGCCAAGCGGCTCGACTGGATCAAGGCACCGACCAGGATCAAGAACACCAGCTTCGAGTACCCCAATATCTCGATCAAATGGTTCGAGGACGGCGTGCTGAACGTCTCGGCCAACTGCATCGACCGGCACCTGGCGACGCGCGGCGACCAGGTCGCGATCCTGTGGGAAGGCGACACGCCCGGCACCGACGGCAAGGTCACCTATCGCGAGCTGCATTCACTGGTCTGCCGCTTCGCCAATGTGCTCAAAGCCAATGGCGTCAAGAAGGGCGACCGCGTCACCATCTACATGCCCATGGTCGTCGACACCGCCGTGGCGATGCTCGCCTGCGCGCGCATCGGGGCGGTCCATTCGGTGATCTTCGGCGGCTTCTCGCCCGACTCGATCGCCGGCCGCGTCAACGACTGCGACAGCCACATCATCCTCACCGCCGACGAAGGCCGCCGCGGCGGCAAGACAATCCCGCTCAAGAAGAACGTCGACGAAGCGCTCGCCAAGGCGCCCGGCGTGACCAAGGTGATCGTCACCAAGGTTACCGGCGGCAATGTGCCGATGCAGGCGGGCCGCGACGTCTGGTATGCCGACGAGGCGGCGAAGGTCGGCGCAGACTGCCCGCCCGAGCCGATGAACGCCGAGGATCCACTGTTCATCCTCTATACGTCGGGCTCGACCGGCAAGCCCAAGGGCGTGCTGCACACCACCGGCGGCTATCTGGTCTGGGGCTCGCTCACCCACCAGCTCAATTTCGACTATCGCGACGGCGACATCTTCTGGTGCACCGCCGACGTCGGCTGGGTCACCGGCCACACCTACATCGTCTACGGTCCGCTCGCGAACGGCGCGACGACCCTGATGTTCGAAGGTATCCCGAGCTACCCCGCGCCCGACCGCTTCTGGCAGGTGGTCGAAAAGCACAAGGTCAACATCTTCCACACTGCCCCCACCGCCATCCGGGCGCTGATGGGCGCCGGTCCGCAATACCCCGATGCGCATGAGATGCCCTCGCTGCGCACGCTGGGCACGGTGGGCGAGCCGATCAATCCGGAAGCCTGGCTCTGGTACTACAAGCATGTGGGCAAGGAGCGCTGCTCGGTGGTCGACGCCTGGTGGCAGACTGAAACCGGCGGCCACATGATCGCGCCGTTCCCGGGGGCCATCGCGACCAAGCCCGGCTCGGCGACCTTCCCGTTCTTCGGCGTCCAGCCGGTGGTCCTCTCGCCCGAGGGCAAGCTGCAGGAGCAGACAAAGGCCGAAGGCGTGCTCGCCATCAAGGACAGCTGGCCGGGCCAGATGCGCACGGTCTATGGCGACCATGAACGGTTCGTGGCGACCTATTTCACCCAGTACAAGGGCTATTACTTCACCGGCGACGGCTGCCGCCGCGACGAGGACGGCTACTACTGGATCACCGGCCGCGTCGACGACGTGCTCAACGTCTCGGGTCACCGCATCGGCACCGCCGAGGTCGAAAGCGCGCTGGTCGCCCATCCCAAGGTCGCCGAAGCCGCCGTCGTCGGCTACCCGCACGACATCAAGGGGCAGGGCATCTACTGCTATGTGACGCTGATGGCCGGCGAGGCCGGCGGCGACGAACTCAAGGGCGAGCTGCGCAACTGGGTGCGCAAGGAGATCGGCGCGATCGCTTCGCCCGATCTTATCCAGTTCGCGCCTGGCCTGCCCAAGACCCGTTCGGGCAAGATCATGCGCCGCATCCTCCGCAAGATCGCTGAGAACGAGTACGGCGCGCTCGGCGACACCACGACGCTCGCCGATCCCAGCGTCGTCACCGACCTGATCGAGAACCGGCAGAACCGGTAGCCCGCCTCCGCCCGGCCCCGTTAACTCTTGCTAACGAAGCCGGGCGCATAGTCCGGGCGGTTTGGTCGTTCGGAACGGCTGATGGGCTTCGGAAATCTCGCCTCTGCATGGTCGGCGGGCCTGCGGGCGCTGCGCGGCGGCCCCGCCGCCAGCGAAACGCTCGCGCAGGTCGTGAACGACAGCTTCTCGGGCATGGTCGTCATCGACAGCGGCGGCATCGTCATCGCTGCGAGCCGCATCGCCTGCGATTTGCTCAACGAGGGCAGGCCGCTCGACGGACAGCGGGCCCAGCGCGTGCTGCCGCGCGACATGCACCTTGCCGTCGGGCAGGTGCTGGCCGAAACCACGCCCGCCACCGAGACGCCCCTCGCCATCGCCGTGGTGCACCATGGCAGCGAGACCGACGACCGGCTGGTGCTGCAATTCGCTGTGACCGCCAGCGTCGTCGGCACGTCCGAGCGCGTCGCCTGCCTCAATTTCTGGGACGTCACCGAACGCCGCCGCGCCGAAGAGCGCCTGTCGTTTCTTGCGACGCACGATCCACTCACTGGCTCGCTGTCGCGTACCGGCTTCTGCAACGCCATCAATGAGCGCTTCGAAACCGAGCGCGGACGGGCGGAGGGCCTTGCCGTCTTCGCCATCGACCTCGCCCGCTTCAAGCCGGTCAACGACGCGCTCGGCCATGCGCATGGCGACATACTGCTCAAGCAGGTGGTGAGCCGCCTGCGTGCCACCGGCGCACAGTTCGTCGCCCGGCTGGGCGGCCACGCCTTCGCCGTCGCCCATCCCGGCCTGTCGCAGGCCGAGGCCGCGCAGTTCTGCGAGATCGTGCAGGACCGGCTCGTCGCGCCCTACCAGCTCGGGCCACACCGCGCCATCGTCGGCGCCGATATCGGCATCAGCCACTCGGCGGTGTCCGGCTTCGATCCCGACCAACTCCTCAGCCATGCCGACATGGCGCTCAACGTCGCCCGCGCCATGGCCGGCAAGGGCTACGCGGCGTTCTCGCCGGAGATGGACGAGAATTTGCGGGCTCGCCAGGAACTTGAGACCGAAATGCAGCAGGCCATGGAGCGCGGCGAGATTTCGCTGATGTTCCAGCCGCAGGCGTCGCTCGACGATGGCCGCATCATCGGGGTCGAGGCGCTGATGCGCTGGATGCATCCCGATCTCGGCGCCGTTTCGCCCGACCGCTTCATTCCGATCGCCGAGGAGACCGGCAAGATCGTCGAGCTCGGGCGCTGGATCCTCGAAGCCGCCTGCCGCGAAGTGGCGACCTGGCCCGGCGAGCTCAAGCTCTCGGTCAACATCTCGCCGATCCAGTTCGAGCTCATCGACGTGGTCGCTGAGGTGAAGGAAGCCCTGACCAGGTCCGGACTGCCGGCGCACCGGCTCGATGTCGAGATCACCGAGGGCATCTTCGTGTCCAATGTGCGTGCCACCATCGAAGCGCTGCAGAAGCTGCGCAATCTGGGGGTCGGCATCGCGCTCGACGATTTCGGCACCGGCTACTCGTCGCTGGGCTACCTCGGCCGGCTGCCCATCGACAAGATCAAGATCGACCAGAGCTTCGTGAAGAAGCTGCCCGGCGATCAACAGTCCGGCGTCATCATCCGCGCCGTGATGATGCTGAGCGAAGCGCTCAACAAGATCGTCATCGCCGAGGGCATCGAGACGGCCGACCAGGCCTGGATGCTCAAGATGATGGGCTGCAAGGTGGGGCAGGGCTATCATTTCGGCCGGCCCCGGACGGCTACCGAGATGCGCGCGAGCCTGGTGGAGCGCGCCGCGCCCTCGCTACCGGCGTCGGCCTAACCGAACTTCCGCCGCGCATCGAGCGCCAATCCAAGCCCTACGCTGCCGAAGGCGTCGGTGTCGACGAACCGTGCCGCCGGGAAGAGGGTGCGCAGTCGTGCCAGGATCGCCGGGATCTGCGTCGAACCGCCCGTCAGGATCAGCGTTTCGATCCGGTCCGCGCCGAGCCCCGCCGTCGCCAGCGTCAGCCCGATGGTGTCGGCGATCCGTTCGATTGATGGCGCGAGCACGGCCGCCAGTTCCTTGCGGGCGATCGGCGTCGTCAGCGTCACCTCCTCGCCCTCGAAGGCGAGTGGGGCGCGCTCGTCATGCGTCAGAGCGATCTTGGACTCCTCGACCGCGCCGGCCAGCTTGTGGCCCTCGCGATGGGCGACGATCGAGATCATGCGATCGACCTTGTCGGGGTCGCGGGCCTCGCGTTGCGTGTGGCGGAGCTCACGCAGCGTCTCGGGCGTGTAGAGCCGGTTGATCCGGTGCCAGGTGGCGAGGTCCACATAGGGGCCGGAGGGCAGGGGGCGCTTGCCGTCGGCGGTCGGCGTCTGGTAGCCGAGCGCCGGCATTGCCTTCTTGAGCGACAGCAGGCGGTCGAAATCGGTGCCGCCGATATGGACGCCTGCCGTCGCGAGGATATCGCCGCTGCGGTCGTTGGCGCGCGACCGCTCCGGCGAGACGCGGACAATCGAGAAGTCCGACGTGCCGCCGCCGAGGTCGATCACGAGCCCGATCTCCTCGCGGGTCACGGACTGCTCGTAGTCGAGCGCCGCGGCGATGGGTTCGAACTGGAACTCGATGTGGCGGAAGCCCTGGGCGCGCACGGCGCTCTCCATCTGGTCTTGCGCTTCGCGGTCGGCCAGCGGATCGTCGTCGACATAATGCGCGGGGCGGCCAACCACGACGGAGTCGAGTTCCTCGCCGATGCCGGCTTCCGCCCGTCGCTTGAGTTCGCCCACGAAGCCGCCGATCAGCTCGAGGAACGGGATGACGCGCCGTTTGACGCGGACGGATTCGTCGGCCAGCGACGAGCCCAGCACGCTCTTGAGCGATCGCATCATGCGTCCGTCGCTGCCGCCGACATAGGCGGCGGTGGCTGCACGGCCGTAGAGCGTGTGGTCCGTCTCGAAGTCGAAGAACAGCGTGCTCGGAATGGTGACGCGGTCGCCCTCGAGCGCCACGAGCCGGGCGCCCCGCGCGTCGGCGACGCCGAGCGTGGTGTTGGACGTGCCAAAGTCGAGGCCGCAATGGCGCAGGGGCGAGGGCATGCTGGGAGCTCGGAGGGTGAGGGGACGCGCCGTATGCCGCGTTTACGATTTCGCCGCAATAGCATGCGAACCATCGGGGCGAATCTTGTCGAGGTGATTTGCTTGATGCGTCCCGTTCTCGCTGCGCTCCTGGCGCTCTGTCTCGCAGCGCCCGCCGGAGCGCAGACGCTCGAGCAGATGGCCGGCCAGATGATCATCGTCGGCTTTCAGGGCGACGACGCTTCCGACAAGTCGGTGAAGGCCGTCGCTGCCGAGATCGCTGCCGGCGAGCTCGGCGGCGTGATGTACCTCAAGCCGAACGTGAAGAGCCTCAAGGCGGCGAAAGCGATGAACGAGCTGTTCCGCTCCGCTTCGCCCGGTCTGCCGCCGTTCATCACGCTCGACCAGGAGGGGGGCGCGGTCGAGCGGCTGACCAAGGCCGTCGGCTTCGAGGAGATCCCCAATGCCGCAGCGGTTGCGGCGGGCAATTCGCCGGCCGAAGCGGAGGCGCTCTACGCCGACATGGCGCGCAAGATCGCCGATCTTGGCTTCAGCGTGAATTTCGGTCCGGTCGCCGACCTTGCGGTCAATCCGGACAATCAGGTCATCGCCAAATATGGCCGGGCCTACGGCAAATCGGCCGAGACGGTCGCGGCTTATGACGAGGCATTCGTCGCGGCGCATCATCAGGCGGGCCTCATTACGTCGCTCAAGCATTTCCCGGGGCATGGGTCGAGCACCGCAGACAGCCATGACGGCTTCGTGGACATCTCCAGGAGCTGGAGCGAGACCGAGCTCGAGCCCTACCGCATCCTGTTCGCCGACGGCTATGCCGACATGGTGATGGTCGGCCACCTCTATCACAAGGACTACGCGGGGGCCGGCGGCGGCAAGCTTCCGGCGAGCCTGTCTCCCGAATGGATCGAGGGCGTGCTGCGCGGCCAGCTCGGCTTCAAGGGCGTCGTGGTCAGCGACGATCTCGAAATGGGCGCGATCCGCAAGATTTACGACCTTCACGATACCGTCGTGCAGGCGGTGAACGCCGGCACGGACGTCCTGCTGTTCTCCAACACGGCGGCGCCCTCGGGCGGGCTGGCGGCGAAAGTGCGCGGCATCCTCGTCGCCGAGGCCGAATCCAACCCGGCGTTCCGGGCCCGGATCGAGGCCAGCTACGCCCGCATCGTGGCCCTGAAAGCCCGGATCGGCGGGTAGTTCACGCCCGCCTGTTCCGTCCGTAGTTCAAACCGACTATGGTGCGGCTCCCGCGCAGCGGAGAGCAGATGCAAGTCGACACCCCCACAGACGTGCGCCGAGTCCGCGCGCTGTTCCTCAGCGATGTCCACCTTGGCATGCGTCCGACGCGCATCGGCCAGCTCGTCGATTTCCTGCGCCATCACGACGCCGACACGATCTACCTGATCGGCGACATCCTCGATGGCTGGCGGCTGGCGCGTTCCTGGTACTGGCCCCCCATCTACAACGAGTTCGTCGAAGAACTGCTCGCCAAGGCGGCGCGCGGCACGCGCATGGTCGTGCTGCCGGGCAATCACGACGAGTTCCTGCGCGAGTATCTGGGCACCTATTTCGGCGAGGTCGAGTTCGTCGACCGCACCGTGCACACCACGGCGCTGGGCCGGACCTATCTCGTCATGCATGGCGATCAGTTCGACGTGGTCGTCGCGCACGCCAAGTGGCTCGCCCATGTTGGCGACTGGGCCTATCGCATGGCGTTGCGCGTCAACATCTTCATCAACTGGGTGCGCCGCCGGCTGCGCCGCCCTTACTGGTCGCTCAGCGCCTGGGCCAAGAACAAGGTCAAGAACGCGGTGAGCGTCATCGGCCGGTTCGAGGAGGCGCTGACGCTCGAGGCGCGCGACACCGGTGTCGACGGCGTCATCTGCGGCCACATCCACTTCGCCGATATGCACGATCGGCTGGGCATCCACTACATCAACACCGGCGACTGGGTGGAGAGCTGCACCGCCGTCTGCGAGACCTATGAGGGCCAGTTCGAGCTGATCAAGTGGAGCGCGCAGCTGCAGCCCGTGCCCAAGCCGCCGCGCGAAGGGGGCGGCGTGCTGCGCCTGCGCCGCCGCAAGGCCGACGTCGACGGCCCAGAGGCTCAGCGGCAGTCGTCGCAGCGCTGATCCTCTTGTCTTGAAGCGGGCTTCCGGACATTTTCGGGCCAGCGGATTCTCGCTCCGGGGCATCCTTTCATGTCGTCGCCCGATCGCGCCGGGGCGTTCTCGCCCGAGCTGCGCGCCTCGATCTTTCACTCGACCGTGTTCGGATCGACCGGCGTTGCGTCCGCCTATTTCGCCATCTGGCTGAGCGACAAGGGCATCACGCCCGACCAGATCGGCATCATCAATGCCGTGCCTGTACTGGTGCTGCTGTTCGCCAGCATGCTGATCGGCCGGCTCGCCGACCGCGCCAGCGACTGGCGCGTAATGATCATCTGGCTGTCGATCATTGCCGGCGCCGGATCGCTGGGGTTCCTGTTCGTCAGCGAGTTCTGGGGCGCCCTGCTGGTCTTTACGCTCTGCTACACCCCGGCAGGGGCGCTGGTGCCCGTGCTCGACGCGGCGACGCTGCGCATGACGGAGCGGCGCGGATCCGATTTCGGCTTCGTGCGAGCCTGGGGGACGGTGGGCTACACCATCACCGCGGCACTGACGGGCGCTCTCATCGGCTGGTTCGGGGCTGTGGTGTTCGTGCCGCTTTTCATCGTCCTGTCGCTACTGCGGACCGGGCTGGCGTTCCAGCTGCCGCGCTTCCGCGCACCCGAGCACACCGCGGAGCCGGCTCGCGCCGCGAACGGGCCGACGCTGATGAGCCTGATGCGGCCATGGTTCATCCTGCCCTGCATCGCCTTCGCGCTGATCCAGTCGACGCACTTCTTCCTGGGGGCGATGGGAGCGCTGGTTTGGAAGGTCGATGGCATTGCCGAAGGCTGGTTCGGCCCGCTGATCGCCATCAGCGCTGCCGGCGAGGCCGTCACGATGTTCTTCTGGCGCCGGATCGGCGCGCGCATGTCGGCGCGAACGATGCTGATCATCGCCGGACTTGTCGGCGTGCTTCGCTGGTTCGCGATGGCTCTCAGCCCCGCGCTGCCGGTGCTCTTCCTGCTCCAGGCGCTGCATGCCATCACGCTGCCCTTCGCCTATTTCGGCATCATGCACTTCATCGCCAACTGGGCCGATGAGGACATCGCCACCGAGGCACAGAGCTTCTCCTCGATGCTGACGCAGGGCTTTGCGGTCGTGACGCTGGTGCTGTTCGGCTGGCTGGTCGGACTGATCGGCGGTGGCGCTTACTTCGTGGCCGCGGGCATGACGCTCGTCGCGGCGCTCCTCGCCTGGTGGTCGGTGCTCCTCCGGCCGTCGCATGACCGGTCGGAATATCGGCCCGCCTGAATCCCTTGGCGTCGTGCGTTCAACCGGCACCTGAGCAAAAAGAAGGGCCCCGCCGGAGCGGGGCCAATTGCCTTGGAGGTCTTCTTCTGAAGCGTTAGCCGAGACGGCCGCTGGCGTGGGCCAGCATGGTGTAGACCTTGCCGCGGTCGGAGATGAGGATCGCGCGGGTCTCGCCCACCGGATCGCCACCCTGCGCAGCGCGCTGCAGCAGCTGTTCGAACTCGGTCATGTAGCTCGCCGCGTTCTTCATGAACTCGGCGTCGCTGCCGAGCCGGCGCTTGACCTGGTCGAAGGTCGACTGGCCGGTGAGGGTGTAGATGCGGCGCGAGAACACGTTCTGCTCGCCCATCTGGTACTGCTGCCAGGCCTCGCCGAGAGCTGCCGGATCGATCGCGCGGGCGATCTCGTCGGTGAGCGAGGTGAGGTTCTGCTGCTGCGCCGCGGCTGCGGGCGCAGAGGGCGTGGCCGGGGTCGTGGCATTGCGCAGCACGTCGCGCAGCCAGCCACCGCCACTTTCCTCGGTCTTGGCCGCCACGGGTGCAGCTTTCGGAGCCTCGGCGACCGGAGCGGCCACGACACGCGGCGCTTCCGCCACGGTCACGGTGCGCGGCGCCGGCTGCTGCGCCGGAGCGGGGGCAGGACGCGGCGGCTCCGCCGCGCGCGCCGGCTCGGGGCGCGGCTCGGCCCGCGGCGGGGTCGGGCGGCGGTCGCTGAGGTCGTGCGTGGCCGACTGGGCCCGCACGATGGCGTTGAGCTCGCTGAGCGCTTCGATCTGCTCGGCAACGACGCGGCGCATCGCGGCGGCGCTGGTCCGGGTCTCCTCGGGCAGCTCCATCACGCCGCGCGCAAGCTCGGACCGCGTGGCTTCGAGTTCGCTGCCGACCTCCTTGGCGGTTTCGCGCATCGCGGTGGCGGTGTCGTTGAAGCGACGGGTCGCCTCTTCGAGCGCCTGCTGCATTTCGAGGATCATCGTCGCCTGGGTCTGGCGGAGGCTGTCGGAAGCCTTTTCGGTTTCGCTCTCGGCGGCGCTCCGGAACTCGGAGAGACGCTCGGTCACGCCCGACGACGACGCCTTGAGCGCGTCGGCAACGAGGTTGCCCGAGTTGGAGAGGATGCTGGCGACTTCCGAGCTGGTGTTGGCCAGGGTCGAGGCGAAGCGGGCGCTGGTGGTCTCCAGGACCTCTTCGACCCTGCCGGTCGAGGTTTCGAGCACTTCCTGGACGCGGGTGGTCGAATTGGAGAGCAGGTTCTCGAACTGGTCGCGCGAGGAGGCCAGCACACTCTCCACCTGCTGGCTCTGTGCCGCCAGCGTGCTCTCGAGCTGCTGGTTCGAGCTGACGAGGGCCGTTTCGACCTGCTGGCTCTGGGCGGAGACGATGTTCTCCATCTGCGCACGGGCATCGAGCAGGCGGCGTTCGGTGTCGTTGACGGAGTCGGCGATGGTCTGCGCGAACATCCGCATGCGGCCGTCGATCTCGTCGGCGCGCGTGGTGAAGCTCTGGGCGAGGGCGTCCATCGCGGCGCGGCGCTCTTCGAGCACATCGAGCGACTGGTTGCCAGCCTGGCTGAGCGCCGCCGCCGACTGGTCGATCACGGCAACCTCGGAGTTGAGGTTGGTCATCATCGAACCGAAGTCGTCGATCATGCTGCGAACGGTCTGCTGCAGCGCGCCGACCTGGCTCGCCACGAGCTGGCCGGCCTGTTCGGTCGAGCCCACCGCGTCCCTGACCGTGGCGGAGTAGGCCGCGGTCTGGTTGGCAACCGAGCTCTCGAGCTGGGCAAGGCTGGTGTTCGCCGACTCGAGCACCTGCTGCAGGATGGTGTTGGACTGGTTGAGCCGGGTGAGCGCCTCGTTGGCGTCCGTAAGGATGCGGCTCGAGGTGGCGGACATGAGCTGCTCGGCCTGCGCGGCAGAGGAGGTGAGAGCCTCCTGCAGCACATTGCCATGCGAGCGCAGCATGCTTTCGAGCTGTTCGGAACGCTGTTCCACGAGAGCGGCCAGCGAGTCCGACTGCGAGGTGACCGTCTGGCTGAGGGCGCTGACGCGGGTCTCGATGGCGTCGGTCGCTGCGACCGCCTTGATCGAGATGAGCTCGTCGATCGAGCGCGAGGCGGTCTGGATCTGCTCCAGGGCCTGGCGCACATGGGTGTCCATGCGGTCGGCGGTCTCGGCCACATCGAGCGTGATGTTGGCCGTCGCCGCGACGATGCGCTTGCTGATGGTCTCTTCGATCCGGTCGGCGCCGGCCTCGAGGTCGGCCATCGACTGCACCAGGGCCGTGTTGATCGCCGTGTTGAGCGAAGCCAGGCGCTCGGCCGTGATATCGGCGCGCGCGGTGATGGCCTCGGGCAGGGTGCCCAGCCGCTGGTCGACCATGTCGGTGATCGCCTTGCGGGCCGAGTTGACACCAGTCTCGATGATATCGGCGGCTTTGCGGGCGCTGTCGCCCACGGTGGCGGCGGCGCCGTCGATCCGGGCGGTCACGCCGCTTTCAGCATCGGCGATGCGGAGGATGGCGGAGTCGATGCCGCGACCGAGGTTGTCGTTGACCTCCGCCACCTTGCTGGCGATGAGCGTCGACACGGCGGTGGCGCGGTCAGCCATGATGTCGGTGACCGAGCGGAGGCTCGAGTCGATCTTGTCGCGAGCGCCGGTGCCCTGCGCGTCGATCGTGCGGGCAAGCTCCATCGTGCGGTCGCCGATAGCTGCTGCCACGGCTGCGGTGTGCGTGCCGAGCACTTCGCCCAGCTGCTGCGTGCGGGTGTTGAGCGCTTCGCTCAATTCAGACGAACGCGTGCCGACGGTTGAGGCCAGCATCTGGGTGCGCTGGTCGAGCGTTGCGGCGAGGGCGTTGTGCTGCTGTTCGAGCGTCTGGCTCAGCGTATCGAAGCGGCTGTCGAAGGCCGTGCCGATCTGCGCCGTGTGCGTGGTGAGCGCGTTGTCGAGCAGGGTCGTGCGGCCCTGGAGGATTTCGTTGATCTCGCTGGCGCGGCCGAGCAGGGTCTCGCCCAGTTCGTTCGTGCGCGAGGCAACGGCGTCCGCGAGTTCTCCGGTGCGGGTCGAGAGGGTGTCGGTGAGCGCCTGGGTGCGGCCATCGAGGGCGTCGGCCAGGATCTGCGAGTGACCTTCGAGCGCGTCGGACATTTCGCGCGAGCGATTGCCGATGACTTCGGTGATCTGCTTGGACCGCTGTCCGAGCGTTTCGATCATCTCGCGGGTGCGCTGCGAAACGATGTCGTTGAAGTGGCCGGACTTCTCGTCCAGCGCCATTTCGAGCACGTTGGCGCGGGCAGCGAAGCTTGCATTGTGCTTTTCGAGCGCCGCAACGAGCTTCTCACCCTTGTCGCCGACGACGCCGTCGAGGGCCTGGAGGCGCGTGTCGATGACGACGGCGATCTCATCGAGGCGGGCATCGAACTGGGTGAGGTTCTGCGAGCCGGCGCCCATCAGGGTCACGCGGGCGCGTTCGGTGGTGTCGTCCAGCGCGCCGCTCAGTTCGATCATCGCGGTCTGGAGCTTGCTCTCCATCGCGTTGACCTGGATCGAGATCGCCTCGTCGAGCTGCTTGCTGAGATTGCCCAGCAGGCCCTCGGCCTCGTGCGTACGCGCCGAGATATCGGTGGCGATGCGGCTGCCGATCATGTCGAGCGAGGATGACACCTCGTGACCGCGGTCGCGGAGCTGGTCGAGCAGGGTGATGCCACCCTGGCTGAGCAGCTTGGCGAGCGACGAGGTGCGGTTCTCGATCGCTTCGGCGAGCGTGTTGCCGCGGCCATCGAGCGCTTCGGTGAGCGCGTTGATGCGGCCGTCGATGATGGTGGAAAATTCCTGGGTGCGGTTCTCGAAGGCGCCGGTGATGGTGCCGGCGCGGTCTTCGAGCGTGATGTTGAGGCGGCTGGCGCTGTCGTCGAGGGCGCTCAGCAGGTGGCTGGTGCGCTGGTCGATCAGCGACACGAAGGACTCGGTGCGCTCGCCGAAGGCGCCGTTGAGCGAATTGCCAGCAGTTTCGAGCGCCTTGGTCAAATTGCCGCCGGACTCGACGATCGTGCCGGCGATGCGCTGGCTGATCATGTCGAGGTCGAACACGAGGCCGGTGTGGCTCTCGGTGATGGCTTCGCGCACGCGCTCGGTATTGGTGATCACCGCTTCGCGCTGGCTGGCCAGTTCCTGGATCAGCGCGCGCATGCGGGATTCGTTGTCGGAGTAGGTGCGCTCGAGGGCGGTGACCTCGTTGTGGATCATCACTTCGAGCTCGCCGGCGCGGGAGAGGGCGCGCTCGAGCCCGTCACCCAGCGCATTCACCTCGCGGCGGACGGCCTGGCCGACCGAGGCAACCTTCTCGGAAGCGGTCGTTTCGGGCTCGGCGAGACGGATCGCAGCATGCGTCACGGCCGTCGCGGCGTTGCGCAGGTCCTGCGCGCGACGGATGAGCGTGGCGATGGCGAAGAAGGCGAAGACCGGGATGGCGGCGAGCGCGATCAGGCCGATGAAGTCGTTGGAGCCCCAGAACGACGAACTGCCGAGCTGGCTGCCATTGCGGATGATGCCGATGCCCAGGATGGCGGCGACCCAGACGATCGACACGATGACGGCGACGAAGCTGGGGGTCGAGTTGGACCGCGACTGCAGACCGTAGAGGATGCGCGAGCCCTGGAAACGGTCGTCATTGGCGACCGATCCGGACATCGCCGCCTGCTTGTCGGCAACGCGGGCGCGTTCGGCGCGCGAACCGGCGCGGGGGCCCTGCGGCTGCATGGAGGGAGATTGTGGTTCGTCCCGCAGATCGGGAGCGGCCGGCTCGGAGCTGTCGCCGAAGACGGAGTCTTTGAGAGCGTCCTCAACCGCGGAGAATGCGAGGGTTGCGGGATCTTCCTGGGTGCTCGATTTCTTCGCCATACTCTTACAACTCTCACGTCGGCTGTTTGCGACTAGGACGGCAGGTCGAGTTGTAATGCACCGGGCCCTGTTTCAGGACTCCGGAACATTTGGGTAAAAAGCGAATCAAATTGCCCCGCCATTGACCCCAACCCCGCACCGCCGCGCGCCGGGTATGCCTCAACATACATTCAATTTGAGGCAAACCGAGCGGGAACTTAAGCAAAGGTTAATTTGGGCGGTTTGGAGGCGGTTGCCGCAATTGGTTGGATTGCAACGATCGCTCTTAAGGCCCGATTCATCCGGATTTCCTAGGCTTTGCACGACTGCCAGAACGGCAGGTGTAGAGTGCGTGTGAGGCAGGATTATGCGTGGCGACAACACGGCCAAGGCCGCTGAGTTCGAGGCTACCGAGCCCGAGATTCGCCGACCCATCGACATGGAGCATCTGAGCCGCCAGACGCTGGGCGACCCCGGACTCGAAGAGGAGGTACTGCGCCTCTTCGACCAGATGACTCACACCTATTACGAGCGCCTCGAGATCAGCACGAGCGTGGACGAGCTGCTGCGCAACCTCCACACGCTCAAAGGAGCGGCAGCCGGCGTCGGTGCGTTCGGTCTGGCCGAGCTGGCACGGGTCGCCGAGCAGGAGCTGCGCGAAGGCGCGCCGGTCAATCCGGAGCGGATCGACGATCTCGCCGTGGCCGTGCAGGAAGTCTCGGCTTTCATCGGCGACCGGCTGAGGGCTGCCGAGGCGGCATAACTGACCCGCCAAAGGCTCGGCTTGCGGGACCTGAGGGCCCCGCGATATATGCCGCGACATGCCCAAGATCACATTCATCGAAGCCAACGGCACCGAGTATGTCACGGAGGCCGAGAACGGCTCGACCGTGATGGAAACCGCCATCATGAACGGGGTGCCGGGGATCATCGCGGAGTGCGGCGGCGCCTGCACCTGCGCGACCTGCCACGCCTATGTGGACGAGGCGTTTGTCGACATCGTCGGGCCGCCCTCCATGATGGAGGAGGACATGCTGGACTTCGCCTTCGAGGTGAAGCCCAACAGCCGGCTGAGCTGCCAGATCAAGGTGCGTGACGAGCTCGACGGACTGATCATGCGCGTGCCCTCGCGGCAGGGGTAGGCCATTCCATCAGAAGGCCTCCGCGGATGACGGCATTCCATGCCGAGGCGGCGTAAGGGAAAATGTAAAGCTATTGTATTTCAATAGCTTGTCGTGAAACCCCGAAGTCGCTTATAGAGCCGCCCGAAAGGCCATGAATGGGTGAGCTGAACACATTCCCGGTAAGCTACAAGGTCAAGGGCAAGCGCATCGTCATCGTCGGCGGTGGAGAAGAAGCCCTCAACAAAGCCCGGTTGGCCATTATGACGACTGCTTCAGTCGTCATTATTTCCGAGGCGATATCCTCGAAAGAACTGTACGAAGTCGGTGCGGAAATCGTCGGACGTTTCGAAACGTCTGTGCTCGACGACACGGCGCTGGTGTTCGTCGCCGAGACCGGAATTCTCGCCGAGCAGGTGAAAGCGGAAGCGCGGTCGCGCGGCATTCCGGTCAATGTCGTCGACGTGCCTGGCGAGTGCGATTTCTACACGCCCTCCATCATCGACCGGGCGCCGCTGACGGTGGCGATCTCGACCGAAGGCGATGCGCCGGTGCTGGCGCGGCTGGTGCGGGCAAAGATCGAGGCCCTGCTGTCGCCCGATCTCGGCCGCGTGGCACGGCTCGCCGGATCGCTGCGCGAGCGCGTCGCCGATGCGCTGGGGAAGGTGCAGGCCAAACGCTTCTACGAAGACCTGGTGACCGGTGTCGGCGAACCCGAAGTGCTGCTCGAGGCGCATGCAGGCGAAGCGGCCGGCGAGGTCTGGTTGATCGGCGCGGGGCCGGGGGCCGAAGACCTGCTGACGCTGCGGGCGCAGCGCCTGCTGCAGGCCGCCGACGTCATCGTCCATGACCAGCTCGTTCCCGATGCGGTCATCGAGATGGGGCGCCGCGATGCCGAGCGCATTCCGGTGGGCAAGAAGAAGGGGCACCACTCCTTCACCCAGGCGCAGATCAATACGCTGCTGGTGCGCCTCGCCCGCGAGGGCAAGCGCGTTGCGCGGCTCAAGTCGGGCGATCCGATGGTGCTTGGCCGCGCCGGCGAGGAACTCGCGGCGCTGCGCAAGGCCGGCATCGGCTACCAGATCGTGCCGGGCATCAGCGCGGCGATGGCCGCGGCGGCCGATACGGCGACGCCGGTGACGCTGCGTAAGGTGTCGCCGGGCGTGCTGTTCGCGACGGCGCACGGGGCCCAGAGCGAGGAACTCGACCATTGGGCAGCGCTGGCGTCGTCGGGGGTGACGCTCGGGCTCTATATGGGCAAGTCGATCGCGGCGGGCACGGCGGGCAAGCTCATCGGGCGCGGCATGAACCCTTCATTACCCATCGGCATCGTCGTCAATGCGGGGCGCAGGGAACGTTCATTGTACCGCGGTAGTCTCGGCGACCTCGCGACGGGCGACCTCGCGATGGAAGACGGGCCGGCGATCATCTTTGTGGGCGAAGCGGTTGCCCATGGCGACTGGGCCGAGGCGGCCGACCTCGCCGAGCGGACATACAAGGTGGCGTGATGGAAATCCTCACGGGCAACGAACTGATGAGCGGCGCGACGGTCTATCTCGACCGCGATGGCCACTGGGTCGAAGGACTGCAGCAGGCCCGCGTCTTTCTCAAGGAAGAGGCCGAGGCCCGCGACGCCGCCATCGCGGCGACCAAGAAGACGATGCGCATCAACTCACTCGAGATCGAAACGGTGACGCTGCGCGACGGGGTGATCCACCCCGACCGTATCCGCGAGCGCATCCGCGCCGAGGGCCCGACCGCCCCGCGCTTCGATCGCCAGCACCTCGATAAGGACGGCCATGTATCGATATGACGAATTCGACGCGGCGTTCGTTCGCGAGCGCACCGCGCAGTTCCGCGATCAGGTGAACCGCCGGCTGAGCGGGGAGATCAACGAGGACCAGTTCAGGCCGCTGCGGCTGATGAACGGGCTCTACCTGCAGCTCCACGCCTACATGTTCCGCATCGCCATCCCGTACGGCACGCTGCGCTCGAAGCAACTGCGCAAACTCGCCTATCTGGCGCGCACCTATGACCGCGGCTATGGCCATTTCACGACGCGCACGAACATCCAGTTCAACTGGCCCAAGCTGCGCGACATTCCCGACATGATGGAGCATCTCAACGAAGTCGAGATGCATGCCATCCAGACCTCGGGCAATTGCATCCGCAACATCTCGACCGACCAGTTCGCCGGCGCCGCCGCCGACGAGATCATCGATCCGCGGCCGGTCGCCGAAATCCTGCGCCAGTGGTCGAGCCTCCACCCGGAATTCTCGTATCTGCCGCGCAAGTTCAAGATCGCCATGATCGGCGCCCCGTCGGATCGTGCCGCCATCAAGTTCCACGACATCGGCCTCAAGGCGGTGACGAACGACGCCGGCGAGATCGGCTGGGAAGTGTGGGTGGGAGGTGGCCTCGGCCGGACGCCGATGATCGCCAAGCTGATCCGCGGCTACGTCGCGCACACCGATCTGCTTGCCTATTGCGAGGCGATCGTGCGCGTCTACAACCGCTACGGCCGGCGCGACAACAAGTTCAAGGCGCGCATAAAGATCCTGGTGCACGAAGCGGGCATCGACAAGATCCGCGAGGAAGTGGAGGCCGAGTTCGCGCAGACCAAGGGCGGCGTGCTGACGCTGCCGCAGGCCGAGCTCGACCGCATCACCACCTATTTCGCCGCGCCCGATTTCGAGCGCGTGAACGCCACGCAGATCGACGTGCTGCGCGAGAAGGAACTCGATCCCGCCTATGGCGACTGGCTCGAGCGGAACCTCCATTCGCACCGGCAGCCCGGCTATGTGTCGGTGACGATTTCGCTGAAGCCGGTGGGCGGCGCGCCCGGCGACGCCACGGACGAGCAGATGGAGGCGATAGCCAACCTCGCCGAGAACTACTCGTTCGACGAGCTGCGCGTGACGCATGAACAGAACCTCGTTCTGCCGCATGTGCGTGTCAGCGATTTGCGCGAAGTCTACGACACGCTGGTGGAGAACGGCCTTGCCACCGGCAATGCCGGCCTCATCACTGATATGATCGCCTGCCCGGGGCTCGATTTCTGCTCCCTCGCCAATGCGCGGTCCATTCCGCTGGCGCAGGAAATCTCGCGCAAGTTCCAGGACCCGCAGCGGCAGCGCGATATCGGCGACCTCAAGATCAAGATCTCGGGCTGCATCAATGCCTGTGGCCACCACCATGTGGGCCATATCGGCATCCTGGGCGTCGAGAAGAAGGGCACCGAGCTGTACCAGATCAGCGTGGGCGGCGACGGCACCGAGAAGGCCGCCATCGGCGACATCCTCGGCCACGGCTTCGTCGCCGACGACGTGCCCGACGCCATCGAGCGGCTGGTCGAGACCTATATCGCGCGGCGCGAGAGCGCGGACGAACCGTTCATTGCGGCCTACCGCCGGCTCGGCGACGCGCCGTTCAAGGAGGCGCTCTATGGTGCCCAATAGCCTCGGTTTCGCGCCGCCCAAGCCGGACAAGCTCCGCTCGCTGGGCATCATGGCGCTCAACGGCATGTTCGACGAGATGGACGGGGTGAGCGTACTGCGGCAGGCGGTCACCGACATCCTGCCCGACGACATCGCCATCGTCTCCTCGTTCGGTGCGGATTCCTCGGTGCTGCTGCACATGCTGGCGCAGGTGGACCCGACGCTGCCGGTCTATTTCCTCGAGACGGGCAAGCACTTTCCAGAGACGCTGGACTATGTCCGCACGCTCGAGGCGCGCCTGGGCCTCACCAATGTGCGCTGGCTGCGCCCGGACCCCAAGGATCTCGCCCGCTTCGATCCCGACGGCGATCTGTGGGAGACCGACCCGGATTCGTGCTGCCACATCAGGAAGACCGAGCCGCTCGACGGCGAGATCGCGCAGTTTGGCGGCTGGGTCACCGGCCGCAAGCGCTACCAGACGGCGGAGCGCGGCGTGCTGCCGCATTTCGAGCTGACCGGCGACGACCGCATCAAGGTCAATCCGCTGGCCTATTTCACCGACGCCGACGTCAACGCCTACAAGATCGCGCACGGGTTGCCCGAGCATCCGCTCTTCGCTAAGGGCTACAAATCGATCGGCTGCGCCCCGTGCACGACGATCGTCGCCGAGGGCGAGGATCCGCGTGCCGGCCGCTGGCGCGGGCTCAACAAGAAAGAGTGCGGCATCCATTTCGACTTCAACGGAGCGATCGCAAAGCCGGTGGCCGCGATGGAAAAGACCCTGTTCAAGGACGGCGCTTTCATCGCCGACCCGTTCCGCGGCTGGGCCGAGGGCGACGACCCCGCGACGGTGCGCTACACCCATATTCCGCTCAAGATGTTCCTCGACAATCGCGCGGCGGTGCTGGCCAACCCGCACCCGAACGGGCTGCTGGTGTCGCCCGGCGACAAGGTCGAGGACGTCGCCGCCGATCTCGGCCGTTTCGCCTCGGTGGCCATCGCGTTCCCGGCATTCGGCGACGGCCGCGGCTATACCAGCGCCCGGCTGCTGGCCGAGCGCTACGCCTATCAGGGCGAGATGCGGGCGGTCGGCGACGTGCTGATGGACCAGCTTACGCTGATGCGGCGCTGCGGCATCAGCGCCTTCGTGGTGACCCATCCGGCGACGCGCAAGGCGCTCGAAACCGGACATTTGACTACGGTCAATCTGTTCTATCAGCCGATCGGTACAACCGAAGTGCCGGTGGGCACCCGGCCGTTCCTGCGGCGCGCCGCCGAGCGCGAGACGGAGCCGGCATAGGCCAGCAGCATCCGATGTTCTCCCCGCGACCGCGGGGACCCATCTTTGGGCTGGGGCGAAACGACAAATGGTCCCCTTCGCGGGGATGGCACCTGGTGATATGGCGGGGCAACGGAGCGCCGCCGAGCAATTGAGAGACTGAATGTCGGACGTGATCGAAACGGATGTGGTTATCATTGGCGCAGGGCCGGTCGGCCTGTTCGCCGTGTTCGAGCTCGGACTGCTCGACGTCAAATGCCACCTCATCGACATCCTCGACCGGGCGGGCGGGCAGTGCGCCGAGCTCTATCCGGAAAAGCCGATCTACGACATCCCCGGCTTCCCGATGGTGACCGGGCAGGGCCTGGTCGACAATCTGATGCAGCAGATCGCGCCTTTCGGGCCGCAGTTCCATTTCTCGCGCATCGTCAACACGCTCGAAAAGCAGGCGGACGGCCGCTTCAAGCTGACGACCGATGTCGACGAGACCTTCTACTGCAAGGCCGTGGTGATCGCGGCGGGCGGCGGTTCGTTCCAGCCCAAACGCCCGCCGGTGGAGGGCATCGAGGCCTACGAAGGTAAATCGGTGTTCTACGCCGTGCGGAAGATGGAAGATTTCCGCGACCAGGACGTGGTGATCGTGGGCGGCGGCGACTCCGCGCTCGACTGGACGCTGAGCCTCGAGCCGATCGCGCGCTCGCTGACGCTGGTGCACCGTCGTCCCGAGTTCAAGGCGGCGCCGGCCTCGGTCAACAAGATGCAGGAGCTGGTGGCGGCGGGCCGCATCAACTTCCTCACCGGGCAGGTGGCGCGGCTCGAGGGCGAGGACGGCCAGCTCAGCGTCGTGCATTTGTCGATGGCTTCTGGCGAAGCGACGGTGCATGCGACGCGCATGCTGCCCTTCTTCGGGCTCACCATGAAGCTCGGCCCCGTCGCCGACTGGGGGCTGGAGCTCAACGACAACCTCATCACCGTCGATACCGAGAAGTTCGAATCGTCGGTGCCCGGCATCTTTGCCATCGGCGACATCAATCACTATCCGGGCAAGCTCAAGCTGATCCTCAGCGGCTTCCACGAGGCGGCGCTGATGGCGCAGGCAGCCAAGGCGATCGTATCGCCGGGCGAGCGCGTGGTGTTCCAGTACACGACCTCGAGCACGAAGCTGCAGAAGAAGCTGGGCGTCGCGTAAGCCGCCATGAAGATCATCGTCACCGACCAGGACGGCGTCGTGCACGAGCTCGAAGGGCTCGACGGCTGGCGCGCCATGGAGGTGATCCGCGACTGGGGCCTCAACATCAAGGCCGAGTGCGGCGGCGCCTGCTCGTGCGCCACCTGCCATGTGTGGGTGGACGAGGGGTGGTATGGCAAGCTGCAGCCGGCGAGCGACGACGAGGAAGACCTGATCTACTCGACGCTCGACCAGAAGCCCAATTCGCGGCTGAGCTGCCAGATCCTGCTCAGCGAAGAGCTCGACGGGCTGCGGCTCACGCTGACGCCGAGCGCGTCGCAGGAGCCGGTGGACGCCTGAGCCGCGGCTCAGGGCTTGTCGGTCGTCTTCAACACGTTGGCGAGCTCGGGCAGGAAGTCCTTGACCATCGGCAGCGGCTCGGTGGTGAAGGGCAGGGGGCGGACGACGCGCATGGCGGCGATGCCGACGCGCACCGTCATCAGACCGTTGACGACGCCCTCGCCAAGGCGCTGCGACAGGCGCGCGGCGAGGCCCTGGCCGACGAGCTGTTCGATGACCCCGTCGGTGAGTACGAGCCCGCCGGTGACGGCCAGGTGGCCGAGGATGGCGCCGATCAGGCGCCATGAGCTCCACAGCCCCGGCCGCGCGCCATAGAGCCGCGCGATGGCGCCGCCGAGCCGGACGCTCTCCCACACCACGAAGCCGATATCGATGAGCGCGCGCGGGCTCACGGCGGTGACCAGCGCGACGCGGCGCGCCGAGGCCGCCGCGAGGGCGCGGGCGCGGGCATCGAGCGACGCCATCAGCGTGCGCTCGGTATAGCGCAGCAGCTCGCCGCCGTCGAAGAACTGCGCCTCATTGTCCTTCAGCGTGGCGAGGGCGCGCGACAGGTCGGCGCGCGGCGCGTAGATGTCCTTGAGCTCGGCGACAATAGGCTGCGCGTCCTTCAGCCGGTCGGAGGCGAGGGCGGTCAGCGTGCGCGTCTTGAGATGGTCGAGCGAGCGGAGGCGCCAGAGCGAACCGATCTCCCGGGCGATGAGGATGATCGCGGCGAGAACGAAGAGCGCGAGGAGGGTGAGGCCAACCCAGCCAAGCCAACCACTGGTCGCGAACAGGTCGCGGATCAGCGCGTCGGCGGCGAGGCCGAGGCCGAGCGAGACGAGGAGGCCGGCAGTGGTCCAGAGCAGCCGCACGAGCCAGTTGCCCCTGCGCGGGGCGAGCGGCACGGTGTCGGGATCGGCGGGCGTATCGCTCAAGGAGGCGACGGTGGCCGGGAGCTCGGCCACGTCGGTGGGCGCGAAGGCGCGCGGCGCACGGATCTCGGCTTCCGCGGCGGTCTGCGGATCGAGCGGGATGGCGGTGGGGCGCTTCATCTCAGCCAATCTCCGATCAGGAAATCGAGCGCCCGGTCGAAGCGGATATGCGGCAGTACCGCGGCGCCTTCGGCGTTGCGCTCGAGCTTCTGCGGCGGCAGGAAGCGCATGAAATTGAGGTCGATCGGCGTGTCGCCGAAAGCGGCTTCGGGCTGCGCCGGCAGGTCGCCGGGGAACAGCGCGATCTCGGTCTTGCCGTCATAGACCTGGCCGCCGAGCTCTTCGTCCGCTTCGGGCGTGCCGATGATGACGTCGAGGTCCTTGATCCGGCCCTCGCGCGTGGCACGCACGGCGGCGAGGGCGACCGAGGACGTCTCGGCGCCAGCGAATTTGGCGCGGCGGGCGGCGCGCGCGACGAGGCGGTTGAGGATGGCCTCGAGCCGGTCGTGGCTGGTCGAGTGGACGTGGTCGGCCTTGGTCGCAGCAAACAGGATGCGGTCGATGCGGCGCGAGATCAGCCGCAGGAAGGGGTTGGCATCGCCCTGCCGGAAGCACGCGAGGATCTCGGTCAGCGCTGTCTCGATGTCGGCCACGGCGGCCGGGCCGGCGTTGAGGGCGCGCAGCGTGTCGACCAGCACGATCTGCCGGTCGAGGCGCGCGAAGTGATCGCGGAAGAAGGGACGGACGACGATATCCTTGTAGGCCTCGAAACGATGTTCCAGCGTGGCGTAGAGGCTGCCGCGGCGCAGCGCGGATGCCGGTGCGGGCAGCGGCGCGAAGGTGAGGGCAGGGGTGCCCTCGAGGTCGCCGGGCATGAGGAAGCGGCCGGGCGGCAGCGTGGACAGAGCGTGCGTGTCGGCGCGGCTGGCGCGCAGATAGGCAGTGAACGCGGCCGCGAGCTTCTCCGCGTCGGGCTCGCTGATCTCCTTGCTGGCGTCGAGGGTGGCGAGAAGGTCGAGATAGGTGCGTGCTTCCGCCGGCGCCGTCGGTTCGCCGGCGCGGGCGAGCGCCTCGGCCGACCATTCGGCAAAGCTCAGCGACAGCAGCGGCAGGTCGAGCAGCCATTCGCCGGGATAGTCGACGATATCGAGATTGAGCGTCGAGGGACCGGCCCAGCCGGCCCACCATTGCTGCGACTGGAACTTCAGGACCAGCCGCAACTGGCTGATGCGCCGGGTGCTCTCGGGCCAGTGCGGCGTCTTGCCGGTGAGGGCATCGAGGTGCTGCTCATAGGCAAAGCGCGGGATGGAGGCGTCGGGCGATTCCGCCAGCCGCGCGCCGATGAAGCGCCCGTCGGCGAGCGGGGCGAAGCCCGGCAGGCGGCCGCCGGTCAGCAGATTGTGCACCAGCGCGGTGATGAAAATGGTCTTGCCGGCCCGGCTCAGCCCGGTGACGCCGAGGCGCAGCGTGGGCGTCAGCGTGCCGGTGGCGGCGTCGGCGAGGTTGCCCAGGGCAATGCCGATTTCGTCGGTGATGGTCGTCGGCGCCTGCGGCATCTGCCCCTCGGTTCCCGCGAAAAGTAAGGTTCTTCATCGGGATTGCAAGCCAGCGCTAAACGCGATGACGACATTGCCGGTGCCCGCTTTTGGTCTTTCTTCATAAAGCCGGGCCTTCATTTAGGGCATGCCCTATGCCGTCGCCCGCCATTTCGATGGAGACAATTCCGAACTGCTCGGCGTCCCGCGCGAGCGCACGATGGGCGACCGGCTGCATCTGGAGGCGGCCAAGCTCCTGCTCGAGCGCAGGATCATCACCCTGACCGGCCTCGCGGTGGCGATGCGGCAGGCCGCCGAGTGGGGCAGCACGCTGGCCCGCACGCTGATTTCTGGCGGCCAGGTGCGGCCGATGGATTACTACAAGGCGGTGGCCGACGTGTATGGCGTCCGCTTCATCGACCTGCAGCGCGAGCCGATCGACGAAACGCTGACCCGCGTCGAAGACCGGGCGGACTATGCCGAGCGCAATATCGTGCCGTGGCGCCGGATCGACGGCCGGATGCTGATCGCGACGACCGAAATCACCGCCGAGCATTTCATGTGGGGCGACGAGCGGTTCGGGCCCGACAATTACGATTTCGTCATCACCTCACCCTTCGACATCCTGTGGGAGACGCAGAAGCTGTTCCGCAACTGGGACAGCTTCTTTGCCCGCGAGGCGCTCTATTCGTGGAAGCCCGAGCACTCGGCCAAGTTCACCGTGACCGGACCGCAGAAGGCGACGCTGTGTGTGCTGCTCGGCGGGCTCGTATTGAGCCTGATCGCCGCGCCGTTCCAGACCGCCGTCGTGCTGATGGCGACGTTCACCACGATCTACTCGCTGACCTTCGTGTTCAAGTTCATCCTCACCTTCGTCGGTTCGTCGCGGAAGGCGGACATGGAGATTTCGCCCGAGGCGATCGCGGCGATCGATGACGCGACGCTGCCGGTCTACACGGTGCTCGTGCCGATGTACAAAGAGGCCAGGGTGCTGCCGCTGCTCACCAAGGCGCTCAAGGGCCTCGACTATCCGGCCAGCAAGCTCGAGGTGAAGCTCGTCCTCGAGGAAGACGACACCGAGACCATCGATGCCGCCAAGGCGCTGAAACTTCC
This sequence comes from Devosia sp. 66-22, assembly GCA_001899065.1. Classification (GTDB taxonomy): domain Bacteria; phylum Pseudomonadota; class Alphaproteobacteria; order Rhizobiales; family Devosiaceae; genus Devosia_A. The sequence goes on from MKUZ01000018.1 coordinate 332,377, forward strand.
GGGCACGTTCGAGATCGTGCGCGTGCCGCCCAGCCAGCCCAAGACCAAGCCGAAGGCCTGCAACTACGCGCTGCAGTTCTGTCGCGGCGAGTTCGTCACCATCTACGATGCCGAGGACCAGCCCGAGCCCGACCAGCTCAAGAAGGCGGTGCTCGCCTTCCGCCAGGGCGATCCGATGCTCGCCTGCGTGCAGGGGCGGCTCAACTATTTCAATCGCAGCGAGAACTGGCTGACGCGCATGTTCACGCTGGAATACAGCCAGTGGTTCGATTTCCTGCTGCCGGGGCTCGACTGGCTGAAAGTGCCGATCCCGCTGGGCGGCACGTCCAACCATTTCAGGCTGTCGGCGCTGCGCGAGGTGGGCGCCTGGGACCCCTACAACGTCACCGAGGATGCCGACCTCGGCGTGCGCCTCGCGCAGGAGGGCTACACGGTCGGCGTCATCAACTCGACCACCTATGAGGAAGCCAACGGCGTCCTGCCGAGCTGGATCAAGCAGCGCAGCCGCTGGATCAAGGGCTATATGCAGACCTGGCTGGTGCACATGCGCCACCCGATCGCGCTGTGGCGGTCGATCGGCACCAAGGGCTTCCTGTCCTTCCACTTCTTCATCGGCGCGCCACCCTTCACCATGCTGCTGGCGCCGATCCTGTGGGCGATCACGCTCGCCCTGTGGGTCACCCACAGCTTCGACCTGGGCTGGCTGTTCCCCGAGCCGTTCGGCACGATGGCGCTCTTCAACCTCGTGATCGGCAATCTCTTCCTCGTCTATTTCGGCGTCATCGCGGCGCTCAAGCGCAAGTACTACGACCTCGTTCCGGTCGGCGTGCTGCTGCCCGTCTACTGGGTGCTGCACTCGGTGGCGGCGTACAAGGCGTTCTGGCAGCTCCTCTTCAACCCGCATTATTGGGAGAAGACCGAGCACGGGACATCCGCCATCACGCAGAAGACGCTCGAGAGCGTCAAGCAGGAGGCCTCATGACGCTCCTGGCCAGCTCCGCGCCGGTCGTGTCGGCGAGAAAACCGCTCATGCGTCTCGCGACGGCGATCGTGTGGATCGTATCGCTTGCCGCGCTGCTGCTCGTCGCCTCGCATGTGATCGAGGCGGGCTTCGTCCGCCGCGATATCGAGGCGCTGCGGGCGGGCGAGGCGTGGCGCAACGGCGGCTGGCTGTCCCAACTCGTGCTGTCGCTGGTTGGGCTCGTCCCCAATCTCGACTGGCAGCAATCCATCCTGTCGCTGACGGCCGCAGTCGTCGCGGGCCTCGCCTTCGGCCTGCTCTACGACCGGCTGCGTGCCAGTGGCTGGACCATCGTGGGCAGCGTGGCGATGCTCGTGCTCCTTGCGAGCCACGCGAACGTCCTCTACGCCATCACCGCCGCCAGCCGCGGGCTGCCGCTCTATTTCGCCTTCGCCGCGCTCATTCCTGCCATTCGCCAGATGGAGGATGTGGGCGACGTGCAGTCGACCATCGGGCTCGGCCTGCTGATGCCGCTGCTGCTGCTCGCCGGGCCGCTGACGACGCCGCTGATCGTGCCGCTGGCGCTCGGCGCCGCGCTCGCCGATCCCGATGGCCGGCGCGACCCGCGCGCCTTCGCCGCCATGCTGCTCGTCGCCGTCATCCCCGCGCTCATCGTCGCCATCGGCGTGGTGGGATTCGTGACGCAGTCGGGCATCGGCATCGTCAACGTCATCCTGCCGTACTACGCGACCTATGGCGCGCTGCGCATGGGCGATGTGGCGCAAAGCCTGGGTATCCTGTTCACCTTCGCGCCGGTGGCCGTGGTGCCGCTGCTCTACTGCATCTGGCCCAATCTGCCGGAGAGGCGGTATGTGTGGAGCGCGCTGGCGGTCGTCGCGATGCCCGTATGGCTCGCCGTCGGGCGCATGATCTTTAGCAACTCGATGCTGCCTTTCGTGCCGGCTGTGGCGCTTCTCGCCGCCTACATTTCATGGCTGTGCGTGGTGCGCCTGCCGTTCCTGCTGCGCGCCATCGCCATGCTCGCGCTGGCCATCGCCGTGGTCGCAAGCTGGACTCAGACCGGCTTTTGGGACGATCCGCTATGGAAGGCGGCGCTGTTCAGCGGTCTCCCGACGGACCCGGGCTATCTGGGGCTGCGGCCCGGCCTGTGAGAACTGGAGGCGGGGAACCGGCCCCGCCTGCGCTTTATGTCCCAATCCGATCGAGCTCGAATGGGGTCGTCTGGTAGATTTCGTTGATCCAGTTCTGGAACAGCAAGTGCGCGTGGCTGCGCCAGCGGTTCTCGGGCTCGATGCTGGTGTCGCCATTGGGGAACAGATTGACCGGCGGCGGCGTGTCGAGCCCCGCCTTCCTGTCGCGCTCATACTCATCGGCCAGCGAGCGGTTGTCGTATTCGAGATGATTGAGCATGTGCACGGCCCGGTGTTTGGGGTCGTCGAGCATGCACACGCCGATCTCGGCATTGTCGATGAGAATCTCGAGGTCGGGCGACAGGCTGTCGCGCGCGATGTCGTTGTAGCGGCTCACCGGGATCATCGGGCTGTCCGAGAAGCCATGCACCCACACCGAGCGGGGGTTGAGCACCTGGTGGCGGAACACGCCGAAGGCCTTGTGCGCCATGCGGTAGCGCCGCGCCTTGTGGAAGTGGTGCAGCGCCGCCTGAGCGCCCCAGCAGATGAACATGGTGTGGTGCACATTGGTCTGCGTCCACTCCATGATCTCGACCATCTCCTTCCAGTAGCGCACTTCCTCGAAGGGGATGTTGGCGATGGGCGCGCCGGTAATGACGAAGCCGTCGAACCTGCGTTCGCGCACTTCCGACCAGGTCGAGTAGAACGCCTTGAGGTAGTCCTCGGACGTGTTCTTGGACTTGTGGTCGGTGACGCGGACGAGCGTCAGATCCACCTGCAGCGGCGTAGCGCCGATGAGGCGCGTGAACTGCGTCTCGGTGCGCTCCTTGTTGGGCATCAGGTTCAGCAGGCCGATTTGCAGCGGCCGGATGTCCTGTCGCGCGGCGCGGCTCGAATCCATGACCAGGACGCCCTCGTGTTCGAGCGTCTTGCGGGCGGGGAGGTTGTCGGGAATGCGGATGGGCATGATGGGGTCTCGTGCGATGCAGGGATGAAGGGCGCGGCGCGGCGTCCCGGTTGCTCTGTCCGAACGATCCGTAGACGGCTCGCTCGGCCAACCGTCGCCGCTAGCGCATTCGGCCCTTGATCGTGGCCGCCACGAGGTCGATGAATTCCTCGCCGTCGCGCACCGTGGCGAGGTCGGCGGCGTCGATGGTGTAGCCGAAATTGTCGGCGAGCTTCTGGTAGCGCGGCAGCCGGTCGTGCAGCAGCGCCTCAAAGCCCCAGGCACCAAACTTGTCGGGGTCGACCTTGGCGTCGTCGGTGACCTTGTTGAGCTTCTTGAACTCGGCCCATTTCTTCGTGAGGAAGGGCGGCTGGTAGTACATCGGCTTGGGCGAGTGCTTGAAGCGGCGGATCAGCTCGTCCGCGTCCTTTTCGGTGCCGCGTATGTAGAGCAGCACCGAGTGCCGGGCGAGCGTCTCGATCACGGGATCCTTGGGGTCGTCCGGGTTCACCACTTCGATGAGCGAGCCGCCGGTGTCGGCGATGAAATTGTCGTAGGCATAAAGGTCGTGCGCGCGCTGGATGAAGTAGGGCACTTCCTGGAGCGCGGCGATCTCGGCGATGCGGTGCTGCTCCTGGCGCCGGCGATACTCGTCGAGGGCGAGGCCGCCCTTGGCCGGGTTGCCCGGGCGTCCCAGATAGCTCGACAGCGGGTCGAGGTTGGAGAAGGTGATCGCCGACGAGAGCTTGATGGAATCCGTGCGCAGCAGGTTGCGCAGGAACGGCACCTTCATCGCCTCGGTCTTGAAATTGTCGGTGATGAACTCGCCCATGTGGCGCGTGCCGATGCGGTAGTCCACCGAGTAGTGGAACCACTGGCTGGTGCGCAGCAGGGCGGCCAGCCGCGTCTTGCCGACGCCGGCCATGCCGAACACCGTCACGGCGTGACGCGGCGCATCATGAAATTCGGCTGGCGACTTGAAAAGCATGGTGTTTCCGGCGCGAGAGCTCAGGATCGCGTTTAGAGCATCGGGCCGCCCCTCACAAGGACCGGCAGAATCTGCCGCTACCCGGACGCAATTGCCTAGGGCGGGGTCAGCCGGGCCGGCGAAAATCCATGGATATCAAGCCGCTGGGTGGTTGGCACGCGGCTTGCTCCTCCGGTGTCCGGGTAGGCGTGCGCAAAGCCGCCGGGACAACAGAGGACGACAATGGGTATCTACGGGGCTCTTTCCACCGCCGTCACAGGGCTGCGCGCCCAGTCATTCGCGCTCGAGAACATTTCGGGCAACATCGCCAATTCGCAGACCACCGGCTTCAAGCGCATCGACACCGACTTCGTCGACCTGATCCCCGACCAGCCGCGCAAGCTGCAGAGCGCCGGCTCGGTGCTGGCGCAGTCGCGGTCCACCAACACGCTCCAGGGCGACGTGAAGTCGGTCTCGAACTCGACCTATATGGCGGTCAACGGGTCAGGCTTCTTCGTGGTCGAGCCCTCGATCGGCCAGTCCGACGGCAACTCGCTGTTCGCCGGCACGAACTTCTACACACGCCGCGGCGACTTCGACGTCGACAAGAACGGCTATCTGGTCAATGGCTCGGGCTATTACCTCAAGGGTCTCCCCGTCGACCCCGCGACGGGCAACCTTTCGAGCTCGCTGCCGCAGGTGCTGCGCCTGTCCAACAACTTCCTGCCTGCCCAGCAGACGACGCGCGTCAACTACCAGCTCAACCTGCCGCTCGTGCCGCAGACGGCCGAGTATCGCGAGGCCAAGACGCCGGGCTCGGAGCTGCTCAATTCATCCGACTTCATGACGCTCACCCCCGACACGCCGGCGGCCAAGTTGGGCGCCGTAGGAGTCAGCGCCAGCACCACGTCCTCCAGCCTGCTTGCCAACGGCCAGTCGATCACCATCACCGAGGGCTCCAACCCGGCTGTGACCTTCAATTTCACCAATAGCGGCGCCAACACGGCCACGACCTTCAACATCACCGATCCGGCCAGCGACACGCTGGGCGAGATCATGGCGCTGATGAATGCGCAGCTGGCGCCCAATTCGAGCGTGTCGATCAATTCGAACGGGCAGCTTACGCTGACCGGCACCGGCACCGCTCCCACCGACACGCTGACCGTCGCCGGCACGTCCGGCCTCGCCTTCGACACGACCCCTGCCGCGCCGACAGTATCAGCGGCGCTGTCCCGGGCACAGCGTCCGTCGCCAATCACCGCCGCGCAGGCCGCCGACTTCAACGCCCAGACGATCAGCGGCGGCACCGTCACGGTGTTCACCTCGACCGGTGCGCCGGCCGACGTGCAATTGCGCTGGGCCAAAAACGACAGCGCTTCTTCGGGCAGCGCCGACACCTGGAGCCTCTATTATCTGCAGAACGGTGCGGCGACGGGCAGCCAGCCGATGTGGACCCGCGTGCCGCAGGACTTTTCCTTCGGGACCGATGGCGCCCTCAGCCCCGAGATCAACGAAGTCAACCTGACGGGCCTGACGATCGATGGCGTGTCGGTGGGGTCGCTCAAGCTCGACTTCGGCACGGACGGCATCACCCAGTTCAATGATCCGAACGGCACAGCCGGCGTGACGGCGCTCAGCCAGAACGGCTACCCGGCCGGCGAGTTCGTGTCGGTCGCGGTCAACGACAATGGTCGCGTGGTGGTGGCCTACAGCAACAACCAGCAGGTCGAGGTTGCGCAGGTGATCACGGCGAACTTCAATGCGGCCAACCAGCTCAAGCGGCTTGATGGCGGCATCTTCGCCGAGACCGCCGACTCGGGCAGCGCCATCCTCGACACCAGCGGCGGCGTCGTCAGCTCGGCGCTCGAGAGTTCCAACACCGACATCTCGGAGGAGTTCACCAAGCTCATCGTGACGCAGCAGGCCTATGCCGCGGGGACGCGCATCGTCTCCACTGCCGACCAGATGATCCAGGAAGCGCTGAACATGATCCGCTGAGCGGATCGGTCCGGGAGTAGTCCGACATGAGTCTCAGTTCGTCCTTGAGCAATGCTCTGTCCGGCATGCGTGTCGGCCAGAACAGTCTCGAGGTGCTGTCGCGCAATGTTTCGAACTCGGGCACGCCCGGCTATCACAAGCAGTCGCTGAGCGTCATCGATACCGTCGCCGGGGCCTCGAGCTACGCTCGCTCCGGCACGGTGGAGCGTGCCTTCAACAAGAGCCTGCAGGTCTACTACACCAACGCTGTGTCGGACACGGCGTATTCGGGTACGCGGGCGGCGAGCCTCGACCGGCTGCAGGCGTTCCTCGGCATGCCGGGGAAGGCCGGCTCGCTCGATACGATGTTCGGCAATCTGCAGAATGCCTTCCAGGCGCTCAGCACGAGCCCCGACAATTATGCGTCGCGCGCGACCGTGGTCACGCAGGCGCAGGCGATGGCGACGACGCTCAACTCGCTGACGCGCGATGTGCAGTCGTTGCGCCAGGAAGCCGAGAATGAGATGGCGGCCACGGTCGACCGGCTCAACCTGGCGGTCACCTCGCTGAAGTCGGTCAACGACAAGCTCGGCGATCTCTCATCGGACAATGCGACGCGCGCCACATTGATGGATCAGCGCGACCGGCTGGTGTCCGAGATCGCCGAACTGATGGACGTTCGGGTCGACTATCGCAGCGACGACACGGTCGCGCTGATGACGCGCAGCGGCGTGGGCATTCTCGACGGTTCGGCGGCGCGGTTCAACTTCACGCCGGCCGGGGCGCTCAGCGCCGACAAGCAGTTCAGCGCCGATCCCGCCAAGAACAGCGTCGGCAGGCTCACGCTCTCGACCGCGTCGGGCTCGACGATCGACCTGGTGCAGCAGCGGGTGCTGCAATCGGGCAAGCTCGGCGCGCTGGTCGAGCTCCGCGACGAAACCCTTGTCGCCGCGCAGGGCCAGCTGGACGAGATCGCGGCCGGGCTGGCGCAAGCGATGTCGACGGTCAAGACCGCGGGGACGGCCGCCTCGTCGGGCACGCAGAATGGCTACACGCTGGACCTGAGCGGGGTCCGCACCGGCAACGACTTCGTGCTGTCCTACAAGAGCGGCGGCGTCGACAAGGCGGTCCGTGTGGTCAATGTCGGCGATCCGAGCAAGCTGCCGCTCGACTATGTGGACGCGACCGGCGCGCGCGTCGTCGGCATGGACTTTTCGGCCGGCAGCGCGGCGGTGGCCGCGGGCCTGCAGGGAGTGCTCGGCTCCGGCCTGACGGTGAGCGCCAGCGGCAACTCGCTCACCGTTCTGGACGACGGGGCGACCAACGCCACCGATGTCAACGCGCTCACGGCGCGGACCACGGCGACGGCGCTGCAGAACGGCGATGCAGCACTCAACCTGTTCGTCGACACCAACAATGCGGACTTCACCAACAGCCTCGACGGCAAGACGCAGAAGCTCGGCTTCGCGGGGCGAATTGCAGTCAACGCGTCCGTGCTGATCGACAACACGCTGCTGGTGAAGGCGACGCCGACCAGCTCGTTGGGCGATCCCTCGCGGGTCGACTATCTGCTGGACCAGCTGCAGAACGCGACGTTCGCGTCGTCGCAGACCGGGCCGGCTTCGGCCGGCTCGTTCCGGCTGTCGGGCTCGGTGGGCGACCTCATCGCGCAGACGATGAACTACACCGGCAGCCTGTCGGAGCTGGCCACCAGCGACGCCAGCACGCAGCAGATGGCGATGGACTCGCTCGATGAGCGCATGCAGAGCGAGTACGGCGTCAATGTGGATGAAGAGATGGCGCGGTTGATCGAGCTGCAGAACGCCTATGCCGCCAACTCGCGCGTGATCGCGGCGGTGCAGGAACTGATGAACCGGTTGATGGAGCTCTGACAGATGGTCAATGTCGTCAACCGCTCGATGTATCCCGTGCAGACGGGCATGAACCTGATCTCCAAGATGCAGGACCGGTTCGCGCAGTTGCAGGTGCAGCTTGCGACGGGGCAGAAGGCGACCAATCTCGCCGAGATGGGAACCGACAGGTTCGTCACGCTGTCGATGCAGTCGCGCATCAGCCGGATCGAAGGCTACCAGAACAGCATCGACATGGTGAACATGCGGCTCAGCGTGTTCGACCAGGTGATCGGCCGGCTCGACAAGGTGGAATCCAATGCCCGCGCGGCGATTTCGCCCAGCGCCTATGGCAGCTCCAATGTCAATTTCGGCACGGCGCCCTCGCTCGCGCGGTCGCAGCTCGATGAGATGATCAATCTGCTCAACACCGAAGTCGATGGCCGCTACCTGTTCGCCGGCGGCAGCGTCGACAAGCGGCCGGTCGAGACGATCGGCGCGCTGCTTGACGGCGCCAATGGCAAGGATGGGTACATCCAGGTCGCGGCGGAGCGGCTTGCGGCCGACAAGGGCACAGGTCTTGGTCGACTGAACCTCGCGGTGGCCACAGACACGGTGACGCTGACCGAGGACGGCGCGCATCCGTTCGGCTTCAAGCTCTCGACGCTGTCGTCGACCGGCACGGGCCTGACCCTGACGCAACCCACCGGCGCGGCGGCCGACAGCCTGAGCATCGAGGTCAGCGCGCAGCCGTTCGAGGGCGACACCGTCACGATCAACCTGACGCTGCCCGACGGCACCGAGGCATCGCTCAAGCTCACGGCCGTGACCGGCACGCCGGCGGCGGGGCAGTACCAGATCGGGGCGACGGTCGATCAGACCGCGGCCAACCTCTCAGGCGCGCTCCAGACCAGGCTGACCGAGATGGCCAACACCGACCTCACGGTGGCCTCGAACTATGCGGCTGCCGATAACTTCTTCAATGCGCAGGGCGATCCGGTGCTGCGCGTGCAGGGGCCGACCTTCGCCAGTGCCACAGCACTGGTGACCGCCGATCCGACCACGACGGTGATGTGGTACAAGGGGCAGGACAGCGCCAATGCGCGCACCACGGTGACGGCCAAGATCGACGACGCGGCGACCGTGAACTACGGAGCGCAGGCCAATGAGAGCGGGCCGCTGGCGCTGATCCGCAGCCTCGCCGTGGTGGCGACGCAGAGCTTCACCAACGCCGACGGCACCTCGCAGGGGCGCTTCGACGCCGTGGCGACGCGGAACTATTCGCGGCTCTCGGAAGAGCACAACAACGAGAGCGGCTCGATCGAGATGCTGGCGGTGGAGCTGGGCAATGCCCAGGTCAATGTCGAAGGCGTCGCGAGCCGCCAGTCGAACTACAAGGCGCAGCTCGAGGGCATGGTCGAGGACATCTCGTCGGTGCCCAAGGAAGAAGTGGCGATGGAGATGCTGGCGCTGCAGACGCGGCTCCAGGCGAGCTACCAGGCGACCTCGCTCATCGCCTCGCTGTCGCTGGTCAACTACCTCAAATAGCAAAGGGCCCCGTCGGGGCCCTCCATCGTGTTCGCGCCGGTGGCGTGCCTCAGCTCGAGGCGCGCAGGCCGGCCGCGACTTCGCGGTTGATGTTGATCAGCACATCGAGCCGCGACGGCTCGGGCCGCGCTTCGAGCTTGATGGTGTGGCTGAGCACGAACAGGCCCAGATTGGCGATGTTCTGGCGGATCGCCGTTGGCAGCGGGTTCTCGTCGCGCGTCGCCGAGTTCAGAAACACGTTCCACAGCTTGCGGTTGAACTTGAGGGCCCCGGCGAGCTCGGCGTCGGCCAGCTCCCAGTTCTCGCGGATGCGCTGCAGGTTGAGAGCCGATTTGGAGAGCAGATTGGCCTCCAGATCGCGGGGATTACCGGTCCGCTTGGCCACCGCCTGGTAGGCCTGCGTCGCGTGCTGCTGCATTTGCGAGGATGTCCTGCTCGTGTTGGATGAGTTTCTTGGCCGCCCTCAGAGCTTTGTAGAGCTGACCCGTTAATATCTCGTTGTTGATTTCGTCAATTATGCGGATGGTCGATGGCGCGGCACGGACCAGGTCGGTGACCAGCGCAAAGTAGTCGCGCCGCATCTTCTCGATGTCGTCCTCGAGATACATGAGCTGCACGGCGAAGTAGACGCGCTTGGCCGGCGAGTCGGCTGTCGTCGGGCTCAGGATGTCCTTCTCGCGCAGCACCGGCGCCTTGCCGTCGATGAACAGGCGCGTGCGCTGGTCCGAGTTGGTGATGACGCAGTTGCCCACGATGAGACGTTCGTGCGGCTTGAGTTCGACCTTGAGCGACATGTGGATGGATCCGCGCTGGAGGAGGGAAGTCTGCACCCCTGCAGTGACCAATTGATTGGCGAATTGGAGCAAATGCGGGATCGCTGATTCACACAAGCCAAAACGGAAGCGCGAGTCCGATCAGTGGCTTGGCGTGATGTGTTCACGCCGGACGAAAAGAAAAGGCGGGCCGAAGCCCGCCTTTCCATCGAAGTCTGTGGCCTGGCTTAGAACAGGCGGAGGACGTTCTGGTCAGCCTGCGAAGCGAGCGACAGCGCGGTGGAGCTGAGCTGCTGGCGGGTCTGGAGAGCCAGCACGTTGGCGGCTTCCTCGTTGGTGTCGGCGAGGGTCAGGTTCGACGCACCGGTCTGCAGAACGCTGATCATCTGCTTGGTGAAGTCCTGGCGGGTCTCGACGACCGACAGGTTCGAGCCGAACTTGGCCGACTGGCCGCGCAGCTTGTCGATCACGCCCTTGAGGTCATCGAGCACGCCGTTGACGCCAGCGTTCGTGTTGAACTCGGTCGAGGCGAGGCTGGCCAGGTTGAGGCCGCTCACACCGGTGGTGTTGTCGACGCCCTTGATGTCGATCTTGGACGAACCGTCTTCGTTGAAGATGACCGAGAGGTCATCGCCATTGAGCAGGTTCACGCCGTTGAAGCCCGAGTCCTTGGCGAGCGCATCGATCTGCCCAAGCAGATCGTTGTAGGTCGCAACCAGTTCGGCGCGCTTCGGGTTCGGGCCGGTCGCCTGGGCAACAGCAGCGGTACCTGCGTTGGTGCCAGCCGTGAGGCCGGTACCGGTCACGGTGCCACCGATATTGATGTTGCCGTTCGGGTTGCCCGAGCCGCTGGTGGACGCCGTCAGGGTGACGCCCGTGCCGTTGTCGCTGGCGGTGACGCCGTGCGTCGCGGTGCCGGCGTTGATGGCCGCCATGAAGTCGACCTTGGTCATCGCGGCCGTCGTGGTGACGTTCTCGCCGTTGATGGTCATCGTGCCCGCGGTCACGGAGCCGGCGGTGTAAGCACCACCAACGACCGGAGCGTGCGCGACGGCCGGCGACGCCGGAGTGGTCACGACGGTTTCAGCGGTCTGCAGAGCCTGACGAGCGGTCGCCTGGGCGGACTCGACGAGCTTGGTGATGGCGGTGATACCCTTGTCGGCAGCGGCCACCGTCTGAACAGCGTTCGACACGGCGTCGGCGAGCTGCGACAGGTCGCTGGCGCGGCTGTTGAGGCCCTGGGCCGTGAAGAAGTTGGTGGGGTTGTCGAGAGCGCTGTTGACGCGCAGACCACTGGAAAGCCGCTCCTGCGACTTGCCGAGCAGGTTGGCGGTGGACTGCAGGTTCAGGAGGTTCGAACGAACCGCTTTCGAGAGAGTAATTTCGGACATTTAAGCTTCCTTCTGGGATCCGATTTCTTGGACGCCTCTTCCTGAGACGATGGCCGCATCATCGCGGCGGACCTGTAAAGAAGTGTTAATGCGGCCTGCCTTGATTGACTTTATTGCGCACGGTTCGCCACCCGGAAAGCCCCGGAAACCGGGCGCTTTCGTACTGATGCGACAGAGAGCAATTCGTTAAGCATGGCGCCATCGGGCGACAATGATCGCCCGGCGAGAGAATCGGCGAATGGGGACTAGAACAGGCGGAGGACGTTCTGGTCAGCCTGCGAAGCGAGCGACAGCGCGGTGGAGCTGAGCTGCTGGCGGGTCTGGAGAGCCAGCACGTTGGCGGCTTCCTCGTTGGTGTCGGCGAGGGTCAGGTTCGACGCACCGGTCTGCAGAACGCTGATCATCTGCTTGGTGAAGTCCTGGCGGGTCTCGACGACCGACAGGTTCGAGCCGAACTTGGCCGACTGGCCGCGCAGCTTGTCGATCACGCCCTTGAGGTCATCGAGCACGCCGTTGACGCCAGCGTTCGTGTTGAACTCGGTCGAGGCGAGGCTGGCCAGGTTGAGGCCGCTCACACCGGTGGTGTTGTCGACGCCCTTGATGTCGATCTTGGACGAACCGTCTTCGTTGAAGATGACCGAGAGGTCATCGCCATTGAGCAGGTTCACGCCGTTGAAGCCCGAGTCCTTGGCGAGCGCATCGATCTGCCCGAGCAGATCGTTGTAGGTCGCAACCAGTTCGGCGCGCTTCGGGTTGGGGATCGAACCGTAGGCCTGCTCGGTGATGCCGAAGGCGCTGCTGACATTGAGCGTGCCACCGATGGTGAAGCCGCTGCCGCTCGAGAAGGTCAAATGGTCGGAGCCGTCGATGGAGCCGGTGATGCCGCCGCCGAGGCCGGCCAGGGCGGTAACCAGCTCCGCACGCGAGTCGATGGCGCTGGCGCCGAAGGTCAGCGTGTTGGAGCCGACGGTGAGCGTGCCGTTCAGCCCGCTGAACGCGGCGTTGGGGGCGCTTGTCTGGCCGTTTACGAAGCCGAACCCGGTGCCGGAGTCGCCGACGGTGCCGGAGGTGTCACTGACGATTGTCAGTGACCGGGTGGCGTCGGAGCCCAGTGTGATCTCGATTTGTCCGCTGCCATCAAGTCCGACAGTCGCGTCCGCCGTCCCGGCGACTCCCGAGGCACGGAGTCCCGCCTGCATGTCCGCCAGTCCGTCCACCACGGACTTTGGACTGCCGCCGTCGTCGGTGTCGATGCCGATCGTGCCCGGGTCGGGTGTCGAAGGCAAATTGGTGTTGTAGAAGTGGAACGTCAGTTGGGTTCCCCCGACGTCCAGTGTGAGCTTGCTGTCCGATCCGGCGATCGAGTAGATGCCGGAGGGCGGATTGGAGATGTCTACGCCACCGTTGACCGAGGCGGTGCTGTCCGCACCGATCGCGACGGTGCCGGCGACGGAGGACGGGCCAGAGCCGCCCGTGGTTTCGGCCGTCTGCAGCGCCTGGCGTGCCGTCGCCTGCGCGCTCTCGACGAGCTTGGTGATCGCGGTGATGCCCTTGTCGGCAGCGGCCACGGTCTGCACCGCGTTCGACACGGCGTCGGCGAGTTGCGACAGATCGCTGGCACGGCTGTTGAGGCCCTGCGCGGTGAAGAAATTGGTGGGGTTGTCGAGAGCGGAGTTGACCCGAAGGCCCGAAGAGAGGCGTTCCTGCGACTTCGACAGCATGCTCGCCGTCGACTGCAAATTGAGCAGATTTGACCGGACGGCCTTCGAGAGCGTGATCTCAGCCACGATGGACCCTTCTAGGTCGGAGCAGACTCGAACGTCATCCTGACGTCGGCGCTACTAGACTTGCAGTCACTGAAGAAAGCGTTAACGCGGCCACGAAACGCCAGTGCGATCAGGCACTACGGTCCATCAGGCGCAGGGGCGAGGCAGGCGGTTCCCAGGCCGAGCCGAGGCGCTGACGAAGCTGCTCGGGGGTGAGCGGGCGCGGCGGGAGCTGACCGGCGATCACCGCAGCGGCAAAGGCCTCACCCGGCGGCGAGGGCGGCGGCGGAACGTTGGCCGCGCTCTGTTGAGCCGGCGGCTGGAAGGTCTGCGGCTGCTGCTCCTGGTGCGGCTGCCTGTGGACCTGCGTATCGGAAGTGGGGGCGTGCGTCAGCGCGTCGCCAATGGCAACGGAAGTGGTGATCGGCGATGGTGCGATCCTGGCAACCATGATCCAAACCGACGCGAGGCCGGATGCTTCCTCCGGCTCGATCAGAATGGGTGGCGAGCCTTAGGGTTCCTCAACCACAAAGGCCCGCAATTGAGTCAAATGCGATCGGCTAGAGTGCGCGGTTGACCGCAATGCCGCCGGTCGCGACCTGCGGCTGGTTGAGCTGGCCGGCGGCGCCATAGGTCTTGGGCTTGGCGGCGCGGGCGACCTGCGTCGCGACATCGGTCAGGATGTCCTCGGTCACGGCGCGGGCCGTTGCGACGACCTTGAGGTTCTCGGCCATCTGCGTGGCGAGCCGGTCGTGCCCGAGGCGCAGCATGCCGATGTCGTCGGGCGCTTCCTGCTTCAGGCGTTCGAGCTGGCGCTGCACGGCGCGCGAATAGCTCACATAGTCCTGCGCCAGCCGCGTCTTGTCCGCGCTGAGCGCGCCGGCTTCCCGATGGCGGCCGCTGCGCAGCAGCGTCGTCTCCTGGTTCATGATGTCGACCAGGGCGCGCAGCGTGCCTTCGGTGAAGGCGATAAGGTCGCGGGCCGGAAGGTCGTCGAGGGCGGCGAGGCGTTGTGCAGCGGTCATGGTTCGGACTCTCGTTCTAACTGTTGGCTTCCTGGAGGCGCAGCAGGTCGCCCATCAACTGGTCGGCAAGGCCGATGCCGCCGGTCTCGGCGAGTGCGCCGGCGAACTGTTCGGCCTGCATGCCGCGCCAGGTCTCTTCGGCGAAGCCGCCGCCGAAACTGCTCTCGCTGGTGTCGATCGAGGAGAACATCTCCTTCATCAGCGTGGTGAGGAAGACGCCTTCGAGTTCGACGGCCTGCTTGCGCAGCTTGTCGTAGCCCGGAACACTGGTGTCGAGTTTGGCAAGGGGGATGGTGCTCATCACAGCACCTCGATATCGGCCTGCAGCGCGCCCGAAGCCTTGATTGCCTGTAGAATGGCGATCAAGTCGCGCGGGCTGATGCCGAGGGCGTTGAGCCCGTCGACCAGCTCCTGCAGGCTCACCGACTCGCGCACGAGGGCCAGATCGGAGTTGACGATGTCGACGTTGAGATCGGTACGCGGCACCACCACAGTCTCGCCGTCGCTGAACGGCTCAGGCTGCGAGACGCCGGGCGTCTCGGCGACGGTGACGGTGAGGTTGGACTGCGCCACGGCGACCGTCGACACTCGCACATCCTTGCCCATGACGATGATGCCGGAGTTCTCGTCGATGACGATCTTGGCCGGCTGGTCGGTCTCGATGACAAGCTGTTCGACGTCGGTCAGCAGGTCGACGATGTTGCCGTTGAAATTGTGCGGCAGCACGATACGCACCGTCGAGCCGTCCTCGGGTGTCGCGCAGGGCACGCCGATGAAGTCGTTGATCGAGAGCGCAATGCGGCGCGAGGTGGTGAGGTCGGGGTTCTTGAGGGCGAGGCGCAGTTCGCGCTGCGCGCCGAGCACGAAGCCGATCTCGCGCTCGATCAGGCCGCCCGAGGAGATCCGGCCGGTGGTGGGAACGCCCGACACGATGCTTGCCGCATCGCCTTCGGCGAGGAAGCCGTTGATGGTCACCGAGCCCTGGGCGATGGCATAGACCTCGCCGTCGGCGCCAAGGAGCGGCGTCACCAGCAGCGTGCCGCCCTGCAGGCTCGAGGAATCGCCGAGCGCCGCGACGTTGACGTCGAGGCGCGAGCCCTGCGTGGCAAAGGGGGGAAGGTTGGCCGTCACCATCACCGCCGCCACATTGGCGGTGCGCATGTTCTCGCCGGCGGTGTTGACGCCGAGGCGTTCCAGCATCGCCTGCAGGCTCTGCTTGGTGAAGGGCGAGTTGTTGAGGCTGTCGCCGGTGCCGGCGAGGCCGACCACCAGGCCGTAGCCGACGAGCTGGTTTTCGCGGACGCCCTCGATATTGACGATGTCCTTGATGCGCGCGGTGGCGGCGTAGCTTGGTGTCACAGGCGCAATCAGCGTGCCGATCGCAAGGATCGCCGCCAATGCCTGCTTGAGAGCCCGGTGTGTCATTCGTCAGTCCCCGTCGGCGGTCCGTCCCCACGGCCCACCGTTCGGCAGGATCAATGCGAAGATCGTGCCAAGTCGGGAAAGGCCCGGATTTGCTGGGGCAGGGCGGGCCGGGCCCGGTTCCAGGTGAAGCAATTGCCGGGTGCATTAAGGTCTTGTTAACGCATGGCGGCAGATTTTGCCGGGCAGGCGATTTGCCTGGGCCAGAGTCGCGCCATGCGCATCGAGAACACCGCCAGATCGAGCACCGTGTCGGGCCGCAGCAGCATCAGCCGCGGCGGGGTGGGCGGCGGCTTCTTCCTGGCTGAGGAGACCGCGGTCTCCCACACGGCGCAGGCCCAGGCGGCGGCGCCGACGGCGGGCATCGACGCCTTGCTGGCGCTGCAGGCGGTCGAGGACCCGCTGTTCGCCAAAAAGAAGGCGATCCGGCGGGGAAATGCGCTGCTCGACACGCTGGAAGGGATCAAGGCGGACCTGCTGATGGGGCAGGTTTCGGAGGGCCGACTCAACCAGCTGATGGCGCTTGTGGGACAGGCGCGGGAGCGCGGGCTGCCGGGCCTCGATCACCTGCTCGACGACATCGAGCTGCGCGCCCGGGTCGAACTGGCCAAGTTCGGGCGCTACCCGGGGATGTGATCCCCAGGATTCTGCGCTGGATTCACGAATTTATCATCGCTGCAGGCTCCGCTTGCCCGGCAATTGTCACCAAATTATAAGGCGCCCAACTCGGGAAGGTGAGTTGAGTCCATATGGTGCGCAGTGCTGTAGCTGAGGCTGAATATCGGCCCTCTGAAAACGAGCCGTTCATGAACCCGCGCCAGCGGGAGTATTTCCGGCGCAAGCTCGAGAACTGGAGGGAGGACATCCTCCGCGAGAGCCGCGAGACGCTCGATAATCTCCAGGAAGAATCGCAGAACCATCCAGACATGGCCGACCGCGCCTCGTCCGAGAGCGATCGGGCGCTGGAGTTGAGGACCCGCGATCGGCAGCGCAAGCTGATCAGCAAGATCGACGCGGCCCTCAAGCGGATCGAAGACGGCACCTACGGCTATTGCGAGGAGACCGGCGATCCCATCGGTATCGCCCGGCTCGACGCCCGTCCCATCGCGACGCTGAGCCTTGAGGCGCAGGAGACGCACGAGCGGCGCGAGAAGGTTTATCGCGACGAATAGGTGCGAATAGCCAAGCGAGTAGCCAATAGGGGGCTTGCCGATGGCAAGCCCCCTTTGCTTCGTCCTACTCGCTACCGAGGGCAATCTCCCGCTCGATCCCGATCGCGTCGAGGAACGTTCGGTCATGGCTCACCACCAGCAGGGCGCCGTCATAGGCGCGCAGGCCCGCCTCCACCGCCGCGATGGCGTGAATGTCGAGGTGATTGGTGGGCTCGTCGAGGATCAGCAGTTCGGGCGGCGTGGATGAACCGATGGTCGCCGCGAGCCCGGCTCGCAGCATTTCGCCACCGCTGAGCTGGCCCACCGGCTTCAGCGCGGCCTCGGCACGGAACATGAAGCGGGCGAGGGCGGCGCGGCAGGCGTTCTCGCTGTCGGCGGGGTTGAGCCGCAGATAGTTCTCGCGAATGCTTAATGCCGGGTCGAGCAACGCCACCTGCTGGTCGAGTAGCGCGTGGCGCGGCGTGATGCGGATGCTGCCGGAAGCCGGCAACAGCGCGCCCGTGGCAAGGCGCAGCAATGTGCTCTTGCCGCTGCCATTGGCACCGCTGACGGCAACGCGCTCGGGGCCGGTGATGGCGAGCGAGAGGTTGCGGATGATCGCGAGGTCCGCCGGGCCGCCCGTGACATTGTCCATCTGCAGCACGACGCGCCCGGCCGGGAGCTTCGCGCTCTCGAGCGTCACCGACAGCGGCTGGAGGATTTCGAGCTCCTCGCGCGCCTGGGCAAGATCTGCCGAGGCGTCGGCGCGCTGCCGGTCCGCCAGCCGCACCTGCGCCCCGCCGCTTTCCTCGGCATAGCTCTTGTCGCGGCCGAGGATGATGCGAGGCTTGCCGCCCTTGGCCGCCGCCTTGGTGCCGCGGCTGTCGGCGCGGGCCTTGCGCTCGGCGCGCTGCTGCGCCGTCCGCTCGATCTCGCCCAGCCGCCG
The DNA here is from genome assembly GCA_001899065.1 of Devosia sp. 66-22. Lineage (GTDB taxonomy): Bacteria > Pseudomonadota > Alphaproteobacteria > Rhizobiales > Devosiaceae > Devosia_A. Next base: position 350,251 of record MKUZ01000018.1, read on the forward strand.
CTCGGCATGGGCGAGGTCGTGTTCGGCGGCCGCCAGATCGATGGCGCGGCGCGCTTCATAGACGTCCCAGTTGCCGCCATAGCTTTTGACGCCGAGGCTGGTGAGTTCGACGATCTCGTCCATGCCACGCAGCAGGTCGCGGTCGTGGCTGACGACGATCGCGCCGCCGCGCCAGGTGCGCAGCAGCTCGCCGACAGCGGCGCGTCCGTCGGCATCGAGATTGTTGGTGGGCTCGTCGAGCAGCAGGACGTCCGGCGCGTCGAGCAGCAGCGCGGCGAGCGACAGGCGCGTCCGCTGGCCGCCGCTCAGCGTCGCGACGGGTCGATCGAGATCGAGCGCGGACAGGCCGACGGCGGCCAGGCTCTGTGCGATGCGGGCGTCGAGCGACCAGTCGGCCGCCTCGACATCGTCCGGCGTGGCGCTGCCCGCGTCGATGCGGGCGAGCCGGCCGAGACCGGCGACGACGCCGAGCGCCTGGGCGATGCTGTCGCCGCCGGCGGACACCGACTGGCGCAGCACGCCGATGGTGCCGTCGATGACGACCCTGCCGGCCCTGGGCGCAATCTCGCCCGCGATGATGCGCAGCAGCGTCGTCTTGCCGGTGCCGTTGCGGCCGACAAGGCCGGTGCGATGCGGCCCGAAGCTCAGATCGAGGTTGGAAAAGAGCGCGCGGCCGTCAGGCGTCGCGGCGGTCAGTGCTTTCAACTGGATGGAGGGCATGGATGGAGTCCCGGTGACGGATCAGGGCGAAGCGATCAGTCATGCGGAAATCCACGGCGGACCATCCTGTTGGTGTTGCGAACGGGCGGAACATAGGCACGCAGAGTGTGATGTCAACCGCGGCTCAGGCCCCATTCCCGGTAGAGGCGGTTGAGCTGGCGCATGGCGTGCACCTCGAGATAGGGCAGCCCGGCGGACGGGAGCGCCCGGCGCATGGCGCGCTGCTTGGGCGGCCCGGCAAACATGATCCAGTGGATCATCTGCCATTTGATGCTGTCGCGATTACCGCTCAGCGAGCCGACGCGCCCGCGTTCGAACAGCGTGCGGCGGAAGTAGCGCGCGACACCGCCGAAGCGGTTGGAGCGAATGACGATGATGCCCGTGGCGCGGCTGAGGCGCGCCGGGAACAGGCCGGTGTAGTTGCCGTCCATCACCCACTGCTCGCCAGCGATGGCGTCATTGTGCAGCGCCACGAAGTCCTCGCGCGGTCGCGGGACCCAGTTCGAGCCGGGGAGGTGATGCAACTGGTCGAGATGGACGACCGGGCTGCCGAGCGTCCTGCCCAGCGCGGCGGCGAGGGTCGACTTGCCGGCGTTCGACGGACCGCACACCATGATGCGGTGGCCGAATTCCTCGAGCGGTGGAAACTCGGTCATGCTTCCCTCCGGAGACGAAAAGGCCGCCTTGTGAGGCGGCCTTCCGTGCGATCCTCTAAGCGCCGCTCTTACTCGGGCGCCATGTCCTTGCCGGTGTAGACTTCGCCGACCCAGTACTGGTCGCGGCGGTCGAAGCCGTTGAACGGGGTGAGCGAGGCCTGGGTGTAGGCACCCATCAGGCCGAACTCGATCCAGTCGTCCTCGTCGATGTCGGCGGGGAGCGTGAACACCTGGGGCAGCACGTCGTAGCTGTCGCAGGTCGGGCCCCAGATGGTGAACTCGGAGAATTCGGTGTCGTTGTCGTGCAGGCGCGGGCCGCGCCACACGCGAGTCGGTGGCGTGAAGTGCATGAACTTCACTTCCATCAGCGAGCCATAGGCGCCGTCGTTGAGATAGACCGACTGGCCGCCGCGCTGGTGCTTCACCCGCAGCAGCAGCGAGGTCGACGAGGTCACCAGCGCGCGGCCGGGCTCGATGATGAGCTCGGGGGCGGACTTGCCGAAATTGTCCTTCACGGCCGTCGCGATGGTCTCGAAATAATAGTCCATCGGCGGCGCTTCGCTGGTCGGGTAGGGCGCCGGGTAGCCGCCGCCGATATTGAGGCGCTTGAGCTCGATGCCGGCTTCCTCGGCGATCTTGGCCGCCGCGTTGATGTGACGCTCATAGGCGTAGACGTCTTCGCACTGGCTGCCGACGTGGAAGCAAAGCGAGGGGGTGAAGCCCATCTGGTCGACCAGCTTGACGATCTCGGCCGCACCGTCCTGCATGACGCCGAACTTGATGCCGAAGTCGTACGACTTGAGCGCCTTGCCCGCCTTGAAGCGGGTGGTCACCTCGATGTCGCGCGAGGGCGTGACGATCGCGGCGAGCTGGTCGAGCTGCTGCGGGTGGTCGATGGTGAAGGAGCGGACGCCGAACTCCTCATAGGCGCGCTCGATCTCGCGCTTGCTCTTGATCGGGTTGTTGTAGTGCATCGCGGCGCCGGGCGCGAAGTCGCGCACCAGTTCCATCTCGCGATTGGAAGCGACGTCGAAGGCCTTGAGACCCTCCTCGTGAAGCTGCTTGATGATGTGGGGCGACGGATTGCACTTGACCGCATAGGTGAGCAGGCCATCGAAGCCCTTCTTGAACACCTTCACCGCGCGATGCAGCTCCTTTTCGGCGAACAGGAAGCTCGGAAAGTCCGGCTCCTCGGTCGCGATGAGCTGGCTGGTATTGGCGTAGACCGTCTTGTCGTGGGCTGGCGCGTGCAGTTGGATCACGTCTTCGGCGGCGGAAGGGGCAGTCAAGGCGGCCATTGGGCATTCCCTTTCGGAGTGCGAGGAAACGGCAAAACGCGCGTGCATATAGGGACGTTCACTCTCCTGTACAACGTCATATTTCCCCGCCGTCCCGCAACCCCCAAAACCCCCCGGAGTCCGGGCGGGAGCCGCACCCGCCCAGGGGGACCGGCGCAGCCGGTGGGTGGGGGCTTGGATCTGGCGCTAAGAGGGTGCTGGGATGCCAATCGGTGACGGAAACCGACCGCAAGTGACCGAAAATTGTCCCCGCAACGCCCTGAGA
>MKUZ01000019.1:0-83128 GCA_001899065.1 Devosia sp. 66-22
GTCAGTTCTCAGCGGAAATCAACATGCAATCCGCCGCGCCTTCCATGACGGCAGCGTGCGAGTTGTCGTCAATGTCGGCGTGCTCACGACCGGCGTTGATTGGGACGTGCGCGCGCTGATCCTTGCTCGACCCACGCGCTCGGAAATGCTGTTCGTGCAAATTGTGGGCCGCGCCCTTCGCACCGCGCCGGGCAAAGTAGATGCACTGATCCTCGATCATTCGAGCACCACGCAAACGCTCGGTTTCCCGACCGACATACACCACGAGCTGCTAGACGATGGCAGTCCGCGCAAGCCGGGGACGCAGAAGCAGGAGCGCGTCGAACCCCTGCCCAAGAAGTGCACTGCCTGCACGTACCTAAAGCCCGCCGGTGTTCACGTCTGCCCCTCCTGCGGCTTCGCGCCGGAACGCCAATCCAAGATAGAGGCGCGACAAGGCGAGCTGGTGCAGATGCGCGCCCCGAAGAAGCCAAAGCCGCCGACCCGGCAGGAGATGCAGAAGTTCTATTCCGGCCTCGTCTGGTACGCAGAGGATCGCGGTTACAAGTCCGGCTGGATCGCCAACCAGTATAAGAAGAAGTTCGGCGTGTGGCCTCGCGGCATGCACATGATTTCGAGCCCGCCCGACGCGATATGCCGGGGCTGGGTGACGGCCCAGGCCATTGCTTTCAAGAAATCGCAGGAGAAGCGCTTTGCAGCATGATCGAACGCCGCTGCGCGAGAAGTACGCGCACCAGTGGACGGGGATACTCTCACGCCTCGGTGTCCCAGCAACCGCGCTCCGCAACAAACATGGCCCGTGCCCGGCATGCGGTGGCAAGGATCGATTCCGCTATGACGACAAGGACGGCATGGGCACGTTCATCTGTTCGCAGTGCGGCGCTGGCGACGGCCCCAAGCTCGCAATGCTGGTGAGCGGATACGACTTCAAGGAACTGCTGGATTGGCTCGGCGACGTTGATGCGCCTGCCGTCGCCCGTGTGGTCGCTCCCGCGCCCGTCCCGCATGCCGAGACATCAGAGGCGAAACGGCAGCGCATGAACGCGCTTTGGGGCAAGGCAATGCCGGTGAGGGAAGCCGATCCAGCCGGGCTCTACCTCACTTCGCGCCTGCGGAGGTTCCCTGACCGAACGGGACTGCGCTATCAGCCACGCTGCCCTTACCCGGAGGGCGAGACCTGGCCCGCCATGCTCGCAATCTTTGTGGACGCCGACGGCACACCTTCGGGGCTTCACCGAACCTACCTCACTGCCGAAGGCAGGAAGGCCCCGGTGGTGTCAGCCAAGCTATCTCTTGGCCCGCTGCGCGATGGCGGCGCAGTACGCCTGACCAGCTCATACGGCGACACTCTGGGTATTGCCGAAGGCATCGAAACCGCGCTGGCCGCGTCACTCATGTTCGGGGTGCCGTGCTGGGCCGCGCTCAACGCCAATCGACTGGCCGCATGGGTGCCACCCTCGGGCGTGCGCAAGGTGACGATATTTGCCGACAACGACGACAACTTCACCGGGCAGACCGCCGCCTTCGACTTGGCCGCGAGACTGGAGGGCAACGGGCTCTCAGTGCACATCGAGACGCCGACCGACACGGGCCGCGATTGGGCGGACATGCTGATGAGGCAACGCGCATGACCAACTGTCGGGGGGGGCCGTTGGTTTGCACCCATTCGAGCAAGCGGTGCTCTCGGCCTTCGTATCGCATGGCGTGCCCTTCCTTGTGATTGGCGGCACGGCTGTCCATCTGCACGGCTTCAGAGACCGCCCCCGCAAAGACTTAGACCTGCTCGTTAACTTCGCCGAGGCGCACGAGCCAAAACGCGAAGCAGCCTTAGCCACGGTGAGCGCACAGTTCGGGCCTTGGGCTTTGCTGCCCCTCAACCCCCACGACATGACCTATCGAGGCATACACATCGACCAGCTTTCCCGCATGCATGGCGTCTATGGCCTCAACCCGTTCGATGAAGCAGTCTGGATCGAGTGCGAGGCCGGGACCGTGCCAGTTGTCTCGCTGCGGCTGTTGCTCTCCGGCAAACGCGCCATGTGGCGACCGCAGGACGCTGAAGACCTCCGCCAGATGACAGACTGCCCCATAGAGGACGGGCGCTGTGTGCGATGCGGAGCTGGCCGCTATCCGAATGACGCATGGCGACCCTTGGAACGCGGGATGTTCCAGTGCGAATGATAGGCCGATGGCGTCTTTTTCTGACAACTACGTGCGCGCGCGCGAGGCTGTGAATTTCTTTTACCATTAGCGCGCCCAACCGCGCATCAACCTGCCGCACGCCACACAAACGCAAGTATCGCTAAGTCCTTGGTGTTCCACGTGAAACCGTCCTTCTCACTGTTGTTTGCCGGGTCGAACTGTGCGACGATTCAGCAAGTGATTTGGAACCAGAAGGAGGTTCTACAAAATGGCTCGCAGGAGTTACCCGCGCCGCGCCCAACTCAACGACCGGATCGAGGTGGCAATCACCGCCGACCTCAAGGAATCCGTCTATGCCGTTGCTGCCTCTAAGGGCGTCCCCGCCGCTGCCTTCATCCGTGAAGCGCTGGTGCGGTCGCTGGAAATGGCGGCTTGATCATGGCTACGCCGCTTTCTCGCCTGCCGATGGTGCCGCCTCCCGCGCTCAGCGCCATGCGCATGCCGCAGTCGCCAACTTTCCGCTCTGCACTAACGCCGCTGCCCCAGCAGGACGGTTTCCAGAGCTTGCTCAGCAACGTGGGCGACTGGCTAGGTGATCGGAGCTATCGGCTCCAGGCGCTCGGCGGACAGTTGATGTCGGGCAACTACGATCCGATGGTTATGATGCAGGCGGCTCAGATGGATCGCTCTGGCATCCAGCAGCGCAAGCAAATGAACCAGACCCGGTCCGCATTCGAGCGCGCCGGTCGTAACGACCTGATCGAGTTTCTGGATGCAGGCGGCGACCCGATGGAAGCGTACAGCGTGTTCCTCAAGGACATGCGCGCTGACAGCGACCGCGCGACCGAGATGGAAACCCGTAAGCGCAACTCGTTCTGGATCAAGGACGAGCAGTTGAAGCAGGCATATATCGACGGCGAATTTGAACTGGCAGACGTGCTCGAAATGGAGCGCGGTGGCGGGGGCAAGGCGCAGTTCGGATTGAACCCGCAGTATGGGGTCGATGCGCAAGGCAACCCGGTGCTGATGCAGCTCGGCAGCGATGGGCGGGCCGTGCAGACGCAGATGCCCGATGGCGTGTCCCTGTCTAAAGAGCCGATCCGCTTGGATGCAGGGACGCACTTCGTGCTGCTCGATCCGATCACGCGCCAGACCGTTGGCACGATACCCAAGAACGGCGATGTTCCGCCCGGCTATTTGGGCGGCGGCGAGGGCGGCGGTATCACGCCCATGCCCGGCAGCGAGCAGGACATCGAGCGTCAGAGCAACCAGCTCAAGATGAGTCAGCGCGCTCAGGCCGCAGACCAGCGGGCCGATATTGTGATCAACGCTATCGACAAGGCGACCGAGCAGTCCAATTGGGGCACCACGGGCATTCTAGGCTCGGCTGGTCGTGCAATCGGCATCACGCCCAATATCGACCTTGAGGGCACGATCAACACCATCAAGGCGAATATCGGCTTCAACGAATTGCAGGAGATGCGCGAGGCGTCCCCCACCGGCGGCGCTCTCGGTCAAGTCGCCGTGCAAGAACTGAACATGCTTCAGTCCGTCATTGCCAGCCTCGACCCGCGACAGGGCGAAGCGCAGCTCGATGAGAACCTGAAGACCATCAAGCAACTTCTCGAACGTCAGAAGCTCTTCCGGCAGGCGGCGCTTGAGGAACAACTGTCCGTCGCTGGCGGTGGGGGCATGCCCGCTCCTGTCGCTGGCGGCGGCGCTCCGTCTGCGTCCGATCCTCTTGGGTTGAACTTCTGATGCCCAGCCCGCAGCTCGATCAGTTCCGCGCTCAGAACCCAGCCTATGCGTCCGACAGTGACGCGGCGTTGGCTATCAAGCTGCATCGCAAGTTCTACTCGCATATCCCGATGATGGACTATCTCGGCAAGGTTGGCGTTGATCGCGGCGATGCGCTCTACGAGACACGCCAGCCCGATAGCGAGATGGGCACATACCTGCGCCAAGCGCTTGCTGCTCCCGGCACTGGCGAGACCGCCGAGGCGGCAGCGAAGCGTCAGGGCGGCTCCCTTACCGACAGTCGCCCCGGCACTGGCGAGGGCGTTGCGCGGGCGTTGTTGCAGGGGGCCACGTTCGGCGCTGGCGACGAAATCGTCGCTGGTGGCGCTGCGCTCCTAGATCCCCTCGCACGCGGGTTGATGGGCCGCCCCGACAGCGGCATGGACTTGGGCGAGCGCTTCAATGCGTACCTGGGCCGCGAGCAGGGCAGCATTTCCGACTTCCGCCAAGACAATCCCGTCGCCGCTTACGGGTCCGAAATCGCAGGTGCAATCCCGACCTCTATCCTTGCGAGCGCACCCGCCGCAGCGGCCCGCGTTGGCGGCTTAGGCAAGATGGCAATTGGTGCCGCTGATGCAGCCGTGCAGGGTGCCGTCTATGGCTTTGCCGGAACGGATGGCGGGCTAGAGGAACGCGCTAGCGGCGCGGCCATCGGTGCTCCGCTCGGTGTTGCAGGACATGCAGCGGGGAAGGTTATCGGCTCGACCTATCGCAATATCACGCAGAACGCAGCGACCAAGAAGGCAACGCAGAGCATCATCGACGCAGCACCATCCGCCGCCGCACACAAGCAAGGCTCCAAGGCCGCTTTCAAAGCGTCCGAAGACAGCGGCGCGGTCGTGGGTAAGCCGGTGCTGCAAGACCTCCGCGCACGTACACGCCAGCTCTTTGTTGACGAAGGCCTGATGCTGCCCAGCGGCAAGGTGACGAATGGCTACGGGATGGCGAAGGGCGCGCTCCGCATGATCGAGGAATACGCCAAGGGCGAGATGTCGATGAAGCAGGCGCAAGCGCTGCTGAAGACGGTTCGCGGCGTTGCCCGGTCGCCGGGCGCTCAGGGTGAGTTTGGCCGCAAGCTGGTCAAGCTAGTGCTCGATCAGTTCGACGGCATGCGCCCGCAGGATTTTGTCATCACGCCGAGCACCACTCCCGGCGCACCCTTCAACAGCAACAACGGGCAGCAAGCAATTCAGCAGTGGCGCGCTGGCATGGCGCAATGGGCGAAGTTCAAGCGCACCGACTCCATCGAGAAGATCATCGACAAGGCGCAGTATGCACGCGGCGGGTTTGTCGAAGGGCTGCGCTCGGGCTTCCGCAAGGTGCTGAGCAGCGAGCGTCGGCAGGCTGGTTTCACCCAGGCTGAGTTGGACGTGATACGCAAGTTTGTGAATGGCGGTCCGGTCGATGACTTCCTCGCCTTCGTGCAGCGTTCTAATCCGTTGGCGGCGACGGTTGGCGGTCACATCGCAGGCGGTCTCCCCGGCGCTATCGTGCTCGGTGGCGCAAAACTGGCCGCTGGCAAAGGTGCTGGGCTGATCCGCAATCAGGGTGCGCGCCGCGTGGCTGATGGCGTGCGGGCGACTGCTGCATATGGCGGCAAGCTCCCGCCGGTTCCGCCGATGCCGCTGCCTCGTCCCCCGATCATGCTCCCCGCCGCTGGCCTCGGCACTGCACAGCAGCAGCGCGAGCCAATCGAAATCACTGTCGGGATCGGGAGACGCTAATTGTCTCTGCGACCGAAGAACTGGCTTGGCATTAGGCCCGCGATGGCGACCCCCGCCAACATCGCTGATGGAATGGGGACGAGTGCCCACCAGAAGCCCCCTTGCCATGCCGCGACGGCTGCGCTGCCAACTGCTGCGACCGCAAAGAACGCCAGACTCGCCAGAAGCACGCGGGGATTGTCGAGCGGGCGTGTGAATACCTGCCGGTACTCGTCGGGCTTTGCTTCGATCAGCGGCGCTTCGTGCTCGTTCACCGGATCAGCCGGCGAGCTTGTCGAGAGCGGCCTGCGCAGCGTGTTCGACGCCTTCAACAGCCGAGCCTATGTCTCCGCCGTCATCGTCCGCAGCCGCATCGGCTTCCGTCTCGCACGCCTTGACCGCGCTGCTAAATGCCGCGTCGGCGTCACTGCCATTCACAAGCTCAACCGCGCCATAGCCCACAAGGCAGGAGTAATAGCGGTCGGCGTCCGTGTGCTCAGCCGCAATGGCTGGGGTCACGAGGAACAGGGCGATGGCTGCAAGGATCGTGCGCATCTCCAAAAGGTACGGCCCGGCGCTGGTAGTTTCAAGGGGGCGGCTTCGTGGGCAGCATCCTAAGCTACAAGCACGGTGAGGACTCGGTTTCCGGCGTTGACCCGCGCCTGTGGGACATCGTGCAGAATGCTATCGCTGTCAGCCCTTACAATGCGGTCATTCGCTCGGGCTCCGAAAAGCGGGGCAGCAACGGGGGCAATCATAATCCCGGCTGGGCCGTGGACGTTACCCTGTACGATCCGCAGACCGGCAAGAAGCTGCCCGACTACCAGAACGGCGCTTCCTTTGCCGCCTATGAGCAATACGCGCAGGCGGCGCGAGTTTATCAGCAGGCGAACTATCCAGAGCTGAACAACACCTTCCGTTGGGGTGGCTATTTCGGATCAAAAAAGGGCACCAGCGGGTACGGTGCCGTTGACCTGATGCATCTCGACATCAACCCCAACATGAAGGGGGCAACGAGCCTCGGCAGTTGGTCGAAAGGCGCGGGCAAGACGCTGCTGGCCGCTTACCCTGGCGCTCAGACGAATGGTGGTCTTGGTGGGTCGAACGGCGCTCGCTTGGTCGCGCAGTATCAGAGCGCTTACACCAACAAGGGCAAGTATGCGCCTCCCGGCAACATTGGCGGCGCTCCTACTCCATTGTCGATGACGGCCTCGATGGCGGCTGCGCGCATGGGTGGCACCAGTGACCAGACCCTTCGTGACGCGATGCTGGCTTGGGCGTCGCCAGAACCGATTGAAAGCGGCGCGATGGGTATTTCTGCGCCCCCACGCATGCCGATGGCTCGCCCCTCGTTTTCGAGTGTGTCTAACCCGGCTCCTGCACCGACACTGGCGCGCCTCGCATCCGGCAAGATGGTGGAGCCCGGCGTGTATCGTAACCCGACAACGGGGGGCAGCTACACGGTCAGCGTGGGCGAAGGTGGCAAAGCCGTCATCACGCATCACCGCTCTGGTGGGATCGACCTCGCCCGAGAAATGAATGCCCCGACAGTGTTGGGCGGAATCATCCGCTCGAAGATGCCAGAGGCAGTTCAGGGGGCGGCATCGAGCATCGCCCCGATGGTGGACAACGCCAAGGCGGCAGCATCGCAGGCTGTGCAAAAGGTCGCCTCTGCGCCAGTCGTGCAAAATATCGGCAACACGCTGGGCGGAGCGGTATCGAATATCCGGGGCTTCTTCGGACAAGGCAATGCGGACACGCCGCCAGTCGTTCGCCCGCCTAGCACGGTGACTGCGCCAGTGTTGACCTCTGCTCAGCGTAGCGCGCTGGCATCGACCAGCACGGCAAGTTCAAAAGCGCCTATCGACATCAGCGGCGACGACATCGCAGCAGCGCTCTACCCCCGCCCGTCATCCTCCGCGCCGCGTCTGCCGATGACGCCCACTGCGGCGATGACAGCGGCACGCATGAGCCCCGCACCGTTGCCGACCATGCCCCCGACAATCCCGCGTCCTCGCCCTACGCTTCCGACAGCACTTCCTGCGATCACGTCGCCGCGCGCACCCGCTGGCCTCTCGCTTTCAGGCTTTAGGACCGTCAACCCGCTCTCGCAGATTGCGCCGCGCGTGCAGGCACGGTTTGGGCAGTCGCTATTTGGGAGCTTGTTCAACGCCGTCACTGCCGGGTCGGTCCCGATGGCAGGCAACAACGGCGGCGGCAAAGCCACGGGGGCGCAGCTCGCCGCTATGCAGGCCGCAGCACACACAGCACAAGACCCCGCTCTTGCTGCCGCGCTGGCTGCTGGAAACAAGTCTTACGTGCCGACCAATGGCGACCCGACCGGCGTACTCGGTTATGGCGCGCTCATGCCGACCGTGGCGATGAACGGCAACCCAATTCGTAACCGCTGAAGGGGATCAAGCAATGTTCGATCCGACAGACCCGATGGATGATCAGGAGATAGCGGCGAAGGCTCAAAAGGTCTCCGACATATCGCATTACGAAACCGAGTTGATGGCGTTCAATCTGCGCTGGATTCTCAACGTGGTGCACGGCGTGTCCGACCGCGCAGAGTTCCCGATGATGGATATGGTCGAACGTTGGACCGTCGCCACCATCAAGCGGATGCACGCCGTTATGTGGGTGATGGGCAAGACGCCGCCGACCGTTCGCTATGAAGACGATCCGCTGCGCTTCCTCGAGGAAAATTCCGGCCTGCTAGAGACCGCGCTAGATTTTGCCTATAGCGCGAGCAGTGCCCGGCTTCTGAAAATCCTCGGTGATCATGCCGCCTTGCTTGAGGATGGAACGCCCTTGCCGGTGACTACGCCTCTCGGCCTGCGTGACATCTTCGCCAGTGTCGGCGCTGGGCTCGCAGAGCGCGGTTTCGTGGTGCCCGACATGCCCGATTTGGACGCCGACCGACTGGCCGCGATTGCCGCTTGGCAGGAGTACATCGGCAAGGTTCGCAACGACATCGATACGCTTGCACAGCATGAAGGCGCTGCACAATGACGAGGAAGTCAAAGGCTCCGGTTTCTGAGTACGTCCCCACCGAGGCGGACAAGAAGCTGATGGCGGAATGGGAAAGCCGCGACCGGCCCAGGTACCCGCGCCTGCTAATCAAGCAGGAGTCTGACGGCTCGTTCGCCTCTAGCGTCAAGCACGAGGAACAGGCCATCGGGTCTCTGCAAATGATCCGGGCGATGGGGCTCAACTCGGTCAGCGAATACACGATGGTTGTGGACCAGATTGTCCGCATGACCTACCGCGCCGAAGGCCCCAAGCGGATGGAGCGCGAGGCAAACGAAATCATTGCGCTGATCGTGGCGCAGAAGCCGAAGGGCATCGCAGAGGTGATGCTATGTCTTCAGATGGCGGCGGTTCATGTCGCGGTCGCCCGCGCTGCCGGAATGCTGGTCAATGCTGAATTGCTGCCGTCGCACACTGCGGCAGCGGACACTCTGAACAAGCTCACGCGCACGTTCACCATGCAGCTCGACGCCCTCAAGAAGCACCGCACGAAAGGCCGTGAGCAACGAGTCGTTGTCGAGCACAAGCATTACAATTTCGTCGCTGCTGGGGCTCAGGCGGTCTTCGGAGACGTGCAGGCGGGGGGTGGGGTGCCAGAGATTTCGCCCCCTCAATCCCTTGGACGGCAAAAAGGCGTCCCGGCTCTCACAGTTGTGGAAACGGTCAAAGCGCCCGTGACGGCCGAGATTATCGCGGTGGCGAGCGGTGGAGGCGAAGCAGCATGACCCGGAAAAGCCAGCCCGCACCAGCGGTCGAAATCCCCGCCCCGGCGACAGTAGAGCCGCAGCGCCCGAAGCGTCCGCCCATGATCGGACTGAAGGTAATCGGCGCAGAGAATGGCGTTGTGCAGGTGCAAATCGACGCCAAGGACGCTGATAAGAATGCGGGTCGGGTTGAGGATCAATTCTGCGCCCAATTCGGCACCGACAATTCGCATTTCGCCTCGCTCATGGCGGAGCAGTTGGCGGCTTACTCGGTCGTCAAGGACAAGAACACAGGCGACGAGCAGGTCAACGCCAACGTAGCCAATGCGCATATCTCGATAGTGCGCGGCATTGGTCCCCGCGATGAAGTCGAAGCGATGCTGGCAGTGCAAATGGCTGGCATTCACATGCTGACATTTGCCGCCATCGGGACCGCTTACAAGACGACGCAGCCGATGCAGAAAGATCAGGCGTTGGCGCAGGTCAACAAGCTGTCCCGCACCTTCACAACACAGATGGAGGCGCTGAAGCGCTACCGCTCCGCAGGTGAGCAGAAAGTCACCGTCGAGCATGTGCATGTCCATGAAGGCGGGCAGGCAGTTGTCGGCAACGTGACACACAGCGGGAAGGCCGCATGAGCGATCAAACTCTCAAGCTTGAGACTATGGGCTGTGTGTTCCCGAACGCTCGCCAATGCTCTGCAACATCGAAGCGGACAGGTTGTCAGTGTAGAGCACCCGCAGAGACCGGCAAGAATGTCTGTCGCTTTCACGGTGCCCGCGCTGGTGCGCCTCGCGGATCGAGGAACGGAAACTATCGACACGGGCTAGAGACCAAAGAGGCCCGACTGTCACGCGCCGCCCTGGCTGATCTCATTCGAGCAGCAAGGGGCACAGCGCAATCAATCCTGTCCCCGCCGTAAGCGACGGGGGCTTGGGGACGGCAATCCCCTCACCGCGAGAAGTGCTCTCGCATGTTCCAGACCGGTCCGCATCAGGACCATCCCGCCACCGTGCAGCACGGCGCGGGGATAGGAGTTTGAGACATGCCGCAGGGCAATCCGACCTCGGGCCAGTGGTGGCCCATACATGACTATTCACAGCGCAAGACTTTAGCGAATTGCACTGATCGCACGGGAGGGATGGGCAATGCCTAAGACCTCAGTCAACGATTGGAGCACGGTCGCACACGATAACGCAGACGTTGGCGGCGTGCCTCTCGCCGAGGGCGTCATGCTGGTGAGCCACACCAACGACGCCTTCCGCGAAATCATGGCGCAGATTGCGGCCTATCGTGATTTGCCATCGATCCAGCCGTCACGCCGAAACCTGTTTGTGAACCCGTGCTTCCAGATCAGCGAGCGCAACGGGGACACGGCGGGCACGTCGAACGGCTACAATCCCGCCGACTGCTGGACCATGTTCAAGGTCGGCAGCGGCTTCACCACGCAGGTTCAGCGTGTGGCTCAGCCCTCGCTCAATGGATCTCCGAAACAGATTGAAGTGCAGGTGACGGGCGCAAAGGCATCGCTCGCAACGGGCGACCTCTCGTGCATCAGTACCATCATCGAAGGCTATCGCATTTCGGGCTTGGGCTGGGGCACGTCTGAGGCCGTCCCGCTGGTCGATCAGATCGAAGTGAACCTGCCGGAAGGCGTCTATCATCTGCACTACTCAAATCACCTCGAAACCCGGAACTACTGTACGCCTCTGATCATCAATCCCGAGGAAGCGGGCATTCCGGTGCGCAAGAGCTTCAGCATCCCCGGCGACACGTCCGGCACGTGGCGCACCGACCATCTGCCCGGCCTTGTGCGGGACGTGATCCTTGCGGCGGGCACCACCTATCAGGGCGCAACGGACACCTGGACTAACTCAGTCGTCTATTGCGGCGCGAACCAAGCCAACTTCGTGGAATCGACGTTGAACGCGGGGCGCATTGCAGACTGCCAGCTCACGCCCGACCCGGACGCGCGCGGCGTGTCGCCAGCTTGGGAGCCTCCCGACTATTGGGCTCAGTTCCTCGAATGCCAGCGGTACTTGCCGACCGTCTTTGCCTACAACACCACAAGTCCGATCGGCACCGGGATGGCGACCGGCTCAACTGCTGGGTTGGTACAGGTCAAGTTCTTGGTCCCGACCCGCGTTGCGCCCAGCTCCATCACCGTCTCAGGTGCGGGGCACCTTTCGGGCCTCAACTCGGCAGGCAGCGCCGTAGCTGCAACCGGAATCGCGTTCGGGAACGCCTCGCAGTTCGCTGGCACATTGACGCTCACCGGCATGTCGGGGCTGACCGCTGGTCACGCGCTGCCGGTCCAGTTCAACAATGCCACCGGCAAGATTGTCTGGCTCGGGGCGCAACTGACATGACGAGCGAGTGCGGGCGAGACCGCGAAGGCCCCGCCTTGCTTCTCTGTTTCTACAGAGGATTTACAGAGGCGCGTGTCGCCCATAGCCTGCGGCCACCGGAGGGGTGGCTATGCTGAGACTCGTTCGAGGGGCGGTGTTGATCGCGGCGCTGGCGTTCGCGCTCGCCGGGTGCGCTGGTGGCAAGCCCGCACATTACTATGTGTTCTGTGAGGACAAGGACGGCGCAGGCTGGAAGCTGGTCGGGGTTGAGAAGGACGCGCAGGGCTACCTCATGGCCTGCACTTACCAATCGCCCGACAAGAGCCAGTCCTACACCGTCCGCTGCCGTGACACGGGCTGCGACTAGACCGCTGCTAGCTGTGGCTGATCAAGGTTCTGTGCTGCGTAAATCGGCACGGTCAGCACGCCACCGACCATGCTCTCAAGCACCGAAACGCGATGGCGCAGGCGCGCGGCAGCAGGAGGCGACAGGCGTTCGGCCCATGCCAGCGGGTGCATCGCGCCCTTGTCGGAATTGCAGCCCCAACAGCACCAAACCGTGTTCTCTGTTCGCATCTCGTCGGTGAACACGTCCGGCCAGCGGTCGAGCATCCACCGGGGGAATACATGGTCACGAGTGCGCAGGTGGCGCAGATCATGCACTCCCGGCGCAAACTCACAGCCGGGCACCGTAAGGGTGCGGCAATAGAAGCACCGGGGGCGCAGCAGGTTGCCGTCGATCATTGCCCTGGCCCCCGATAGTCGGACCATCGGAACGGCTTGGCAGGGGCAGAGATTCCGACCTCACGCTCAAGGGCATTAAGCATGGCCTCGCCCCAAATCTTGAGGACTTCGGAGACCAGCAGCACAAGCATGACGCCGAGCAATCGTGCCCGGCCGCCAGAGAGTTGTTAGAAGCATCACGCC
The DNA here is from genome assembly GCA_001899065.1 of Devosia sp. 66-22. Taxonomy (GTDB): domain Bacteria; phylum Pseudomonadota; class Alphaproteobacteria; order Rhizobiales; family Devosiaceae; genus Devosia_A. The sequence continues at coordinate 12,655 of MKUZ01000019.1, forward strand.
ACCGCCTGCCGCTTGGCTACGTTGCGGCGGTGAACTTCGCGTCCCTCGGGGGTGTCTAGCCGGGTGCTCATCACGCCGATGGCCGGATGCAGCTCGGCGGTATTGAGCTTGCCCGTGACGACTGCCGATCCGTCCAAGGAGAGGGCGACCCGGAACACCTTCGCGCCCTTGGACACCAGCACCCCGACAAGAACATTATTCGGGTCTGCCTTGGGGCGGATGCAAACAAGGTCGCCTCGGGTCGCGGCCTTGGCGCGGTCAAACACTAGGGTTTCACCTTCGCAAGCGCGCGGCTCAAGGTGGGTGAAAGTCACGGGGACGTAATAGCAGTGGCCCCATTCGGTCACGCTCTTGGGCATGGGCGCAAAGTTGGCGCGCTTGGCCGAGGCTGTGCTATGTGCGGGAATGTTCACGTTAATTCTCCAAGGGTTGGCGGGAACAAGCCCCGGCCCGTGTTCGCGCACAGGTCGGGGCGCTTGCGTTAGGCGCTGGCGATGGCGAGCACTTCGGAAGCGAAGGCACCGGGCCACGACCACGACGAGATATTGCTGATAGCCTGCGGGTCGGCTTCCCACGCGGCGAGCGCTTGGGCTTTGATGATGACCCCTGCCATTGTCGTTGCGGGGGTTGCGACGATTTCCCCGATCAGCTTCGACATGGCGTCGAATGCAGCTTCACAGCGCGCCACTGCCTCGCCGTACCCGGAAGCTGCGCGCACACGCTCGCGCTCTGCCTCGTAGTCAGCGGCTAGAGCGGCCCTTTCGGAATAGTCAGCGGCGAGCGTTTCGAGTTCGGCAATCTCGACCGGGGACAGCTGGTGCTTGGGGCGCTTGCGACGGATCGCGCGCAAACAATCGTCCCGCTTGCTGGTCAGGAACTTGGCCGACAGCACGAGGCGCGAATAGTGCGCGTCGGGGTTGGCCTTGCGCTCCTGGATGGCTTCCCACGAGTAGTCGCGTTTCTCAGTGGGCACGGCTTCGCCGCTGGCGAGAATGGGTGAGCCGGTTAGTCCGTGCTCGCAGTCGCGATTGTAGCCATAGGCGTGACCGTCGCAGATAGCAGCGGGCGCAAGCGGCCATTCCCACCACCAGTCGTTGATGACGGCCTGCTTGTGGTCACGCGCGGCCTGCCGTTCAGCAAGCACCCCCGGCAGTAGATCAGCGAGGCGCAACAACTGCGGGCTTTCGAGGACGGGAACGGCACCGGCAACAACCGGGGCAGCGGCAGCGGTCGAAGCGGCGGCGAGGCCGATCAACAGGCGGCGGCGGTCGAGTAGGAAGTTCATCACTTTCGGCATTCCTCCAAGGGTTGATTGTGGAGGCAGGCGCACCGGAGCGCGCCTGCCGAGCTGCGCTTAGGCAGCGGTCAGGGCGTCCAAGGTGCTGCGGAGTTCAGCGCGGCGATTGGCCGTCCGAACGCCGAGGGGCGCGTAATCGAGCAGCGCCAAGTCGGCGCGGGCATTCACGATGGCGGCAGAGCGCTCGCCCGGCGTCATGGCCTTAGCGACGGCCAGATGGCTGCGGCGCTGGGCTTCGACAAAGGCGCGGGCGGTTGCCTCATGGTCCGCATGCAGCGCGGCCTTGCGGGCATTCTCCCAAGCGGTGCGAAGCAGGCGGGAGAACAGCGGGCGGAGAAAGCGGCGCTGGCCGGTCTCGTCGCCCGTGGCCCAAATCGCAGGGCGCGCGAGGCGGTAGGCGGACCAAGCGGCGGAGAGGATTTCCGAACGGTTGTGCATGGCTACAGGCTCACTTGTAATGGTTACAAGTTAACCATAGGCCGATCACGGTGTTGCCGTCAACAGCAAACTGTGATTGATTCACGGTCTAGCTGTAACAAGTACATGGGGCACTGAAATGCTAACTACCGGAAATCAGCTTAAGGCGGCGCGTGCGCTGGCCGGTCTGGACCAAGGCGACGTGGCAAAGCGCGCCGGGATCAGCACGAACACGATTTCGGCAATGGAGAAGCGGGGCGCTGAAACCCTCACGAGCGGCCTGGACACCATAAAGGCCGTGATGACGGTCCTTGAGGCGGAAGGGATCGAGTTCCTGAACCACGGTCAGCCGGGCGTGCGCCTCAAGGCGGGCAAATGATCGGGACACTGCTGCTCTGCGCTACGCTTGCCGCCGTCGATGGCGACACGATCAAGTGCAACGGGATCAACATGCGGGACATGGGCGACGGACGCCCGTTTGTCTCAGGCTACGACACGCCAGAAATCACCAAGCCCAAATGCGCAGCCGAAAAGGCGCTGGGCAAGAAGGCAAAGGCACGGATGGCCGAGCTGCTGAAAACCCCCGGCGTGCAGGTCTATGACTCGGGCGAGGATGACGGTAGGTATCAGCGTCCCCTCGTGTCCGTTCGGATGGCCGATGGTCGCGCCATTGGCACGATCCTCATTAGCGAAGGGCTGGCCCGCGAATGGTCGCCAGACTATCGCGGCGACTGGTGCCCAAAGTGATCGAATTTCGCCCCTGCTGGTGTCCCCGTGGTGTCCCGGCGCAATCTGCCAGGGACCATGCCCACAAGTCAGCTACACAAGTATCTGATTTCATTTGTGATTTCTGGTGCCGGCAACAGGATTTGAACCCGTGACCCCCTGATTACAAATCAGGTGCTCTACCAACTGAGCTATACCGGCGCTGCGGCTCTGCTAGCACTGGCGGCGCATGGGTTCAATGCAGGTGCGCGGGCCGATCGTCGCTGGCGCCCGCCGGCGACGCGACGGGCCGCCGGGCCCTGCCCACGGCAACCCGGTTGCGACCGAACTGCTTGGCCTCGTAGAGCGCGATGTCGGCTTCGGCGAGCCAGGTCGCCGCGGTTTCACCCGACGATGGGCGCGGCGCCGCGCCCATGCTGACGGTGGCGCGGACTTCGATGCCGCCCACTTGCACGATGGTCGATTCGATCGTGCGGCGGATACGCTCGGCGGCCTCGCGCGCTTCCTCGGCGTCGGTTTCGGGGAGGAGCAGCGCAAACTCCTCGCCACCCAGGCGGCCGAACACGTCGGAACGCCGCATATTGGCCATGCAGGCATTGGCGATCGAGACGAGCACCGCGTCGCCGGCGGGATGGCCGTAGCGGTCGTTGATCGACTTGAAGTGATCCACATCGATGGCGACGAGCGTCGAGGGACGGTCGTAGCGGCTGGCGCGACGGAATTCCTTCTCTACTTCGGCGAAAAAGCCGCGGCGCGTGAGTGCACCGGTGAGCGCATCCTGCCGGGCGATCTGCTGCAGCTCGAACTGCTCGACCACGATCTCGGCGAGCTTCTTCATGATCTCGCCCTGCGCCCGGTCGAACTGGCGGGGCTCGTCGTCGATGGCGCACAGGGACCCTACATTGTAGCCGTCTGGCGTGGTCAGCGGCACGCCCAGATAGCTGCGGATGTGCGGACTGCCGGTCACCATGGGGTTGTCGGCAAAGCGTGGATCGAGCCGCGCGTCGCTGACGGCGAAGGCCTCCGTCTGCGCGATGGTGTGATTGCAGAACGCCTCGCTGCGCGCGGTCTGGGTGATCCCCGCGAGGCCGCGCGTCGCCTTGAACAGCTGCGTATCGGCATCGATGAGGCTGACGGCGGCCATGGGCACGCCGATCACCTGCTGCACGAGGTCGACGATGCGCTGGAACGGCCGCGTCTCGCCGGGCTCGCGGATCTCATAGCGCCGCAGTGCCGCCAGCCGCGCTTCTTCGTCGCCGAGCTTGTCTTTGTCCATGAGGTCACCCGCACGCATCAGGACAGGCATGGTGCCCGCGCTTCGTTAGAGCTTGCCGAGCAGGTTCGATGGCATTCGCAGCGGTCCGCCAATGCCGCGTTAACCCAAGCGGCGCTGGCGCAGGGCGGAGGGCGCGTGCTAGGCAGGCGCGACGACCGCCTGAGAGGCATGGATTTGCAGGACTTTTCGCCCGATCGTATCAGCTTCGTGTCGAGCGGCACGGCCGAGGCCAATGCGGCCATGGACCGCCTGGTGACGCGCTATGGCGACGTCGGCGCCGCCAGCGCCGACGTGATCGTGGCGCTGGGCGGCGACGGGCTCATGCTCCAGACGCTGCACAAGGTGATGGCGCGCAACCTGCCGGTGTTCGGCATGAACTGCGGCTCGGTCGGCTTCCTGATGAACGATTATGCAGATGACGGCCTGATCGAGCGCCTCGGGAGCGCCAAGCCGACACGGATCGCACCGCTGTCGATGCACGTCACCGATGTCGACGGCAAGACGTTCGACGCGCTGGCGCTGAACGAGGTTTCGCTGTTTCGCACCACCTACCAGGCGGTGAAGGTGGAGATCGTGGTCGACGGGCGGACGCAGATGCCCGAGCTGATCTGCGACGGCGTTCTGCTGTCGACGCCCGCCGGATCGACGGCGTACAATCTGTCGGCGCACGGGCCAATCCTGCCCATCGACTCTCCCCTGCTCGCGCTGACGCCGATCTCGCCCTTCCGTCCGCGGCGCTGGCGCGGGGCGATCCTGCCCAACACCGCCGTCGTCACCTTCCGCGCGCGCGAGACAGAGAAGCGCCCGGTGAGCGCGGTGGCCGACAATGTCGAGTTCCAGAGCATCGCAGAGGTCGTGGTGCGCGAGGATCGCTCGCATCAGGTGACGCTGCTGTTCGACCCGGGAACCGGACTCGAGGAGCGCGTCCTCTCCGAACAATTCCGCTATTGAGGCTTACCATGACGACGACCGCATCGCCCTTCCCCTGGCCCGAAGAGCGCATCGCGCACTACACGGCGCACCGCGTGGCCGAGCCGCTGCGGATCGACGGCAAGCTCGACGAAAAGAGTTGGGGCCTCGCGCCGCGCTCGCCGCGCTTCGTCGACCTGATCACCGGCCAACCGACGATCCACGACACGCGCGCGACCGTGCTCTGGGACGACACCTATCTCTATGTCGGCTTCTGGGTGGAGGAGCCGTTCGTCCAGGCGACGCTGACCGAACGCGACTCGCTGGTGTGGACCGAGAACGACATCGAAGTGTTCGTCGCCGGCAAGGATGCCTATTACGAGTTCGAGATCAATCCGCTGGGCACCATCTACGAGGCGTTCTTCGTCTGGGAAGACGCCTATGAGCGCGGCGGCTTCAGCAAGCAGGCGGAGTTCTCGCGCGATGTCGAGGGCTACAAGCCGTGGAACGGCGTTGGCTTCGACAAGCATCCGCGCGGCCAGCGGCTGGCGTTCTTCCGCTGGGACCTGCCAGGTCTCAAGGCGGCCGCCTCTGTCGACGGCACGATCAACGACAACGGCGACCGCGACCGCGGCTGGACGGCCGAGATCGCGATCCCGTGGAGCGGCATGGAGTGGCTCGCCAAGTCCGATGGTCGCGCCCTGCCACCACGCGACGGCGATGTGTGGCGCATGGATTTCTCGCGCTTCAACATGTATCGCGAGGCCGCTCCGGCGCAGGATTCGGGCGGCTGGGCCTGGAGCGCGCATGGCGCCTGGGACTCCCACATCCCGGAGTTGTTCCCGTACGTCCATTTCTCGACCAAGCTCGTGGGCGAGTAGCAGCGGAAATGTGGGGAATGCGAGGAACGACAACGCGCTCCTCCCATTCAGACATGTAGCGCGCAAGGGGCTTGCTTCAAGGCCCCCGCCCTGCCGTAGACAGCGCGCCTCTCACTGGGACGGAGGTGCGGAATGACCCAACATCAGGTGCTGATCGCGGGCGCTGGGCCGACCGGCATGATGCTTGCCGCGGAGCTGGTGCTCGCCGGGATCGATGTGGCGATCATCGAGCGGCGCATCACGACCGAGCTCAGACGGCCCGGCGCGCTCGGGCTGCATGCGCGAACAATCGAAGTGTTCGAACAGCGAGGCATCGCCGACCGGTTCCTTGCTGCAGGACGGACAGCGCAGGTTGCCGGCTTCGGCCACACCATCCTCGACATCAGCGATTTCCCGTCGCGCCATCCCTATGGCCTGGCGCTTGTTCAGAAGCACATCGAGCGCATCCTGGCCGAGTGGATCGATGAACTGGGCGTGCCAGTCCATCGCGGGCGTGAGGTCACCGGCTTCACGCAGGACGGCGATGGGGTCGATCTGGTGCTGACCGGTGGCGAGACAATCCACTGTCGCTATCTCGTCGGCTGCGACGGCGGCCGCAGCGTCATCCGCAAGAGCGCGGGCATCGGCTTCGATGGATCGGGCCCCACGCTGAGCCATCTCATCGCGGAGGTTGAGTTGAGGGACGAGCCACCGCGCTGGGGCCTGTTCCACGATGAGATTGGCCGGCACGCGCTCAGCGCGCTCGATGATGGCAGGATGCGCGGCGTCATGGTGACGGAGCGCCGCCTCGAGCACGTGCGCGAACCGACGCTGGCCGATCTGAGCGAAGCGATGATCGCGGTGTGGGGGACCGATTTCGGCGTGCACAGCCCGGCCTGGGTGTCACGTTTCACCGATGCCGCGCGGCAGGCGGGCAGCTACCGCAAGGGCCGTGTGCTGATCGCGGGCGACGCCGCCCACATCCACTACCCGGCCGGAGGACAGGGCCTCAATACCGGCGTGCAGGACGCCGTCAATCTGGGCTGGAAGCTGGCGCAAGTGATCAGGGGACAATCGCCCGCGACCCTGCTCGATGCGTACGAGACCGAGCGGCACCCCGTCGCGGCGCGCGTGTTGCGCTACACGCTCGCCGCCGTCGCGCTCGGCCGGACCGACGACCGCTCCAGAGCGCTGGGCAGCATCGTCGCAGAGCTTCTCGGCCTCGACCAGGCGCGCCGGCTCGTGGGCGGAATGATGTCGGAGCTCGACATCGCCTATGATTTCGGCGCGGGCCACCCCCTGCTCGGCCGCCGTGTACCCGATCTCGACCTCGTGGGCGACGACGGGCCGATGCAACTGTATGCACTCCTCCGCGACGCGAAGCCGGTGCTGCTCAATCTCGGTCCGCCCGCCAGCCTCGACAGCGCGGCGTGGGGCGGCCGCGTACGGCTGGTCGAGGCCCGCTATGAAGGGCGGTGGGAACTGCCTGTTGTCGGTGTGGTCACGGCGCCCGGGGCTGTACTGATCCGTCCGGACGGGCATGTCGCATGGGTTGGTGACCGCACCGCGGCGGGGCTCGCCGAGGCGCTCACCCGCTGGTTCGGGCCGCCGGCCTAAGCGGCGGGTAGCGCGAGGCGTTGGTCGAGCTCGATCGCGGGCATGGGGCGTTCCGCATTGGCGTCGCCCGCGAAGGCCGACATCACGCCACGCGCGGCGCGACGGGCAAGAGCGACATTCTGCTCGCTGAGGTAGGCGAAAGCGTCTTCCAGCTCCGGCGGGATGACGCCGTCGTGCTCGACGATCAACTCTTCGGTAAGCGCCGTGACGACAAAGTGACGCGCGGTGATGTCGTCTGCGAGATCGGCGGCGCGTGCGTGGAAAATCAGGCGCGCGATGAGGTTGGATACCGCGGCGCTCAGTCCACAGCGCGAGAGCAGCGCATTGAGCGCCGGCCGGCCGCCTGTCTCGAGGATCGTGAACACCTTGTCTCGGGGCACTCCCGCGAGCGCCGACAGGCAATCGGCGAAGAACACCACATGACCGTTGACGACGGCGTGCAGCATGACGCGCGCCGAGACGCGCTCGGTGGCGACGAGCTCGGATGCGAACGGCGTTCCGCCGGACGTCGCCTCGCCTTCACCAATGACCGTCAGCGCAGTATCCATCGCATCGCGCAGCAGCCGCTCGAGACGCGACGGCGCCACAGCGCCCTTCACGATGCGCGCGAGACGCAGCGAGGCGACGGCCGCTTCAACCATTGCGAGGCGCGCGCCGGCAGGCAGGTCGGCGCGGTCGAGCAACGCACCGCGAAGCTCGGCATCGGCCTCGCCGCGCTCGGCAGCGAGCGTGGCAAGCAATGCTGCGGGGACGGGGACGTCGCTGCGCTGCAGCACCTTGAGCGTGACGGAGCGGACACCGCGCCCGATGACTGCCTCGGCGACGCGAGCGCTGATCCGTTCGCGCAGGGCGACGGCATGGAGCAGCGTGATGCTTGCCTTGCGCACCAGCGCGATCAGGTCGGCATCGATCAAGGCGGGCGAGTACTGGGCAACGGCGCGGGCGATGACTTCGCTGTCCTGCAGCAGCGCCAGCAGGATCGGTCGCGGCGCCTCAAGGGCGTGCAGCAGGCCGTAGGCCAGCGCGCCGCGCACCCGGACGGAGGGATCATCGAGAAAGCCGATCAGGGACGCGTAGAGCGCCGCATGCTCGTCAGCCGGACCGCTGTGGAGGAGGTAGGCCTGCGCCGCCAGGTGAGCAGCCTGCCCGCGCTCCTCGCTGTCGCCGGAACGGCTCAAGGCGACGAAGTCCTGATACGCAACCATTACTCTCTCCGGACGACCCGAAGAGACCGTAGCGGCCAACGTTTAAGGAACGGTTCACCCTGTTTGTTCAGGGCGCGCTAACCACCTAGTCGCGGCTGTAGAGCTGCGTGACGAACAGTGCCGTGGGCTGGTTGCTCATCAGCACCCGGGCCCGCGGCGCGCCGGTGTCGATCCGATCGGTGACACCGCCGGCGACGGGCATGCTGTATCCCTCCGCCGACGCGGCCTCCGCCGGCGCGATAGCCTCTGCCTGCGGCACCAGCGGCGGCGGCGCAGGGAGCGGCACGAAACCCAGCTCGAGGTCCAGGGGCGGCGGCACCGCGAGTGCCGGCGTCTGTTCGGACGCGGCATAGGCCATCAGGGGCTCGGAAACGTCGGGCGCCACCAGCGACTGCAGCGCCTCGGTGGCGATCAGCGGCTCGACCGGCCGCGGTGCCTCGTTGCTGAAGAACGAGGTGAACGACATGTCGTCGCGACTGAAGCGCGAGGGGATCGCGTTGGTAGACCAGCGGCTGTCGGAGGCTTGCGCGATCTGCTGCGCCGCGAATTTGGGGTCGTCGACAGTGATGGTCTCGGGCGTGCCTACATGCTTGGCGACCAGCGCCCGGTAGAGCTCGCGGATGGTGCGCGGCTCGCCGCCCGAATAGAAGATCTGCGGATTGGCCTTGGCCTGCTTGGGAAACAGCTTCGCGGCGACCTGGTCGGGATTGTCGAGGCCGGCGCGGAAGAGCCTTTCCGCGCCCTGCGGCCCGAGGAAGTGCGCGATGTAGAGCTCGCCCGGGCTTGGATGCTTGCCGAACTTGCCGGCCAGGTAAGCCCCGTTCGACTGCGTGAACGCCGCGGCCATGTCGGCGGCGATCTGTGGATCCTCGCGCAGTGCGAGAATTTCCTTCCGCATCCCTTTGTTACGAACGACGTAATCACCGTCGCCATCGACCGAGATCGCGTCGGCGTATTTCTGGTAGCCGAGCCGGGGGCCCTGCTCCTTCATTACCTGCAGCCAGGTGGATTCGAGGAACTGGAACAGCCCGACGGCCGACGATGTCGGGGCCTTGGCCTCGGGGTTGAGGCTCGACTCGCGGATAGCCGTCTGCAGCAGATAGTCGAAGTCGACGTTCGACTTGTCCCCGGCGCTGTTCAGCACATAGGCAAGGCCCTGCGGCACGGCGATCGGAGAAACGCCCATTGCGAATCCGGGGTGAAGCTTCGGATTAACAAAGCGCTAAGAGCCGTTAACGACTGGTTAACCCTGCCAGCGCGTCACGATCCTGGCGAGGTCGGGCCGGTCGCGGTCTTCCATGACGGTGGTGGGCGTGCCGATATGGATGAAGCCGACGAAGCGCTCCCCGCCCCGGGCCCCGAGCATCGCCTGGGCTTCAGTGTCGAACGCGTACCATTTGCTGGTCCAGCTTGCAGCGAAGCCCAGGGCGAAGGCGGCGTGGCTGAGGTTGAAGCAGACATTGCCGGCCGAGAGCAACTGCTCCATCTCGGGCGCCTTGGGGTTGGGCTTGGGCGAGAGCAGGACGCCGATGGTCACGGGGGCGGGCAGGAACTGCCTGCGCTCCACCTCGAGCGACGCCTCGTCGATATCGGGCCGCCGCGCCTGCTGGATGGCAGCGAGCTTTTCGCCCGCCGCGACGCGGGCGTCACCCTCGATCACGATCAACCGCCAGGGCACGAACTTGCCGTGATCGGGGACGCGCGTGCCGATCGTCAGGATCTCGTCGAGTTCGGCTGCAGTAGGCCCGGGATCCTTGAGAAAGCCGATGCCGATCGAACGGCGGGTCTTGAGATAGTCGCGGAGCGCGGGGATAGCAGGCATGGTCGAGTCCTTGCGGGTAGGCAGCCCTTATGACACAGCTTTTCCCCAATCCAAGCGTAGCGGTGCCGCTCGGGCGGGGCGGATTCGGGGAATGAATTGAAGGTTTTGCGATGGATTGCGGTGCTTGGCCTCGTCGGGGTGACCTCGGCGTACGCCCAGCAGGCGCCGATGCCGCGCCCCGCTCCGCAATTCCTCGCGCCGCTGGCCACAGAAGCGGCGCCGCCGGCCGAGGCCCCCAGCGAGACTCCGGCGGCGCCCGCAACCGCCACCGCGGCGATCGAGACGGTCACATCGGACCCGCAGCCGGTGGTGTTGACCGCGATGGTGACCGACGGTGGGCGGCAGATCGACCAGGGGCTTGTCTGGCGCGTCTTTACCACCAAGACCGATACGGCCGGCCAGCTCGAGCTGGCCGCAAAATCTGACTCTCCGGTGGCGAGGTTCTCGCTGTCGCCCGGCAACTACGTCGTTCATGTTGCTTACGGCCGCGCCCAGGCGAGCGACACCATCACGGTGGCCGAGGGCAGCAATTCCAAGAACATCGTGCTCGAAGCGGGCGGACTTCGGCTCAACGCGGCCGTGACCGGCGACGTGCCGATCCCGATCAACCTGCTGCATTTCGACGTGCTGACGGCAGGCACCTCCGATGCCGACCGGGCGATGGTGGCGCAAGGGATCAGCGCCAACGACATCCTGACCGTCAACGCCGGCACCTACCACATCGTCTCCTATTTCGGCGCCGTGAACGCCGTGGTGCGCGCCGATCTGCGCGTCGAGCCCGGCCAGTTGACCGACGCGACGCTCTATCACCGGGCGGCCCAGACCTCGTTCAAACTGGTCAGCGAGGCGGGCGGCGAGGCGATCGCCGACGTCGACTGGACGGTGAAGACCACGGACGGCACTACGATCTTCACCGACACGGGTGCTTTCCCCTCCACCGTGCTGCAGGAGGGCGACTATCTCGTCCTCGCCAAGCGCGGCGACACGGTGTTCAATCGCGAGTTCGAAGTGACGCCGGGGCAACCGCGCGAAATCGAAGTCCTCACCACGGTTTATTAGCCCGACATTTGCCGAGTTTATTGCTGGCTCCGCCGGCGATGCTATAAGCGCCGGTAACCGCCGGGGGGCGGGACATCGATGGCAGCTCAAGCGGACCGTAAGCTGGTCCCAATCGTTTCGCTCGATGTGGTCGGCTATTCCCGACTCACCGAGCACAATGAGCGTCAGACCCTGCGCCTTGTGCAGCGGGTCTACGATCGGCTGGTTGCGCGCACCATCGGCCGGCAGGGTGGCAAAGTCTTCAAGACCATGGGCGACGGCCTGCTGGCCGAGTTCCAGAGCGTCGTGGCGGCGGTCGAATGGGTCGCGGCGCTGCAGCGCGAACTCAGCGAGCGCCGCCTGAAGGTGCCAGGCGGCGGTCACCTGCAGATCCGCGCCGGCGTGGTGCTCGCCGATGTCCTGGTGGCCGGGGATGACCTCTACGGCTCAGGCGTGAACCTGTCGGTGCGGGTGCAGGTGCTGTCGCCACCCGGCGGCATGGCCATCACCAAGTGGATGTATCAATATCTCGACGGTCGCACCGACCTGCAGTTCGTCGACCTCGGGCCGACCGAACTCAAGAACGTCTCGCGCACCGTGCGCCTCTATGTCTGGCATCCGGAGGGCGTCACGCAGAAGAACGCGGCCGCCACGGCCTCGGAACCGATCCCGATCCCGCAGTCGAGCCGGCCATCGGTCGTCGTCCTGCCGTTCGACAATCTGTCGGGCGAGGCCGACCAGGCCTATTTCGCGGACGCCGTGGTGGAGGAGATCACCGCGACGCTGTCGCGCATCAAGGACTTCTTCGTGATCGCCCGGAACTCGGCCTTTGCCTACAAGGGCCGGGCCGTCGATGTGCGGCAGGTCGGCAAGGAACTGGGTGTGCGCTATGCCGTCGAGGGCTCCGTGCGGCGCGTCGGCGAGCGTGTGCGCATCACCACGCAGCTCGTCGAGACCGACAGCGGCAACCACATCTGGTCGACAAAGGTCGACGGCGCGGTGTCGGACCTGTTCGACCTGCAGGACAAGGTAGCGGCCGAAGTGGCCAGCGCCATTCAGCCCTCGATCCGCCGGGTCGAAGTCGAGCGGGCCCGCAGCAAGCGCCCCGAGACAATGGCCGCCTATGATCTGGTCATGCGCGCCCTGCCCCATCTGTGGGCGCACCGGATGGCCGAGAATCCGCACGCCATCGCGTTCCTCAGCCGCGCGCTGCAACTCGAGCCGAACTACGGGCTCGCCGCCGGACTATGCGCCTGGGCGCATGGCCAGCAGGTGGCCTACAACTGGGCGACGGACGTCGCGGCCGAGCGCGCCGAGGGCGAGCGGCTGATCGAGCTCGCAACGCAGACCGTCGGCGACGACCCGACGGCGCTCACCGCCCTCGCCTCGGCGATGATGCAACTGGGCGGTGACGTGCCGCAGGCGGTCAATTTCGCCGAGCGAGCGCTCGCACTCGATCCCAACCACTCCTGGGCGTGGATGCGGCTGGGCTACGGGCGGGTCTATCTCGGGTGACCCGAGGAAGGACTGAAAGCGTTTGAGCAGTCGGCCCGGCTGTCGCCGCTCGATCCCTTCGCCTTCAACGTCCACCTGGGCATGGGGCTCGCGCACTTTTCGGCCGGGCGCCCCGACCGGGCGATCGAGATGGCGCGCCAGGCCCTGGCCGAGCGGCCCGGCCTCACCTGGCCCTATCGCGATCTCTCGACCTACTATGCAGCCTCCGGCAGGATGGAGCAGGCCAGGGACGCGCTCGACAAGTTCGTCTATCTCCGCCCGGCGATGACTGCCGCCACGCTCCGCGACGGCCTGCGCTTCATGGAGCCGGCCCTGCTCGACCGCTATGTCGGCGGCCTCGAACGAGCCGGTCTCACCTAGGTTAACCCCTCCTTTCCGCGCGCAGTCGAATGCTGAGGGCCATCTTGGGCGCTTCGCAAAGCCGCTCAGGCATTGTGACAGCGTCGTCATCTGTGAAGTTGGGGTCGAGGTGCTAGGTCGCCGAGAACAGCGGCTGCAGCCGCGCCGGAACACCATGATCGTTGCCACCGTCGTGTTCGACAATGGACGAACGCGGCTCGACTGCGTGATCCGCAACCTGAGCGAAGGCGGCGCCAAGCTGGAGTTCGCGACCGTGCGCGGCATTCCGCAGGCCTTCGACCTGCTCGTTCCCGGGCATCGGCCGCAGCATTGCCGAGTTGCCTGGCGCGCGCTCAAGGAATTGGGCGTACAGTTCACCCCCAGCGCCTGACCGTTCAAGATCGGTTCAGGCTGGCACGCCTAGTGGGCGGTCGGGGCGCTGAACTGACGGGGGACATCCCTATGAACAATCGCGCATTCATCATCGCCGGCGACCAGGCGGCTGTGATCGCCAACGATATCGACGATGCCCGCTACCGCGCCGCCGTGCACTACGTGCCGGTGGGCGTGCAGATGCCGGTGCGCAGCCATGGCGACACCGAGACGGTGTTCATGCTCGAGGACGGCATGCTGGAATTCATGGTCGGCGGCGCGGCGGCCCATATCGCGGCCCCAAGCATCGTCCGCGTTCCGCCCGGCGTGCCCTATGCCTATCGCAACGCGGGAGACCACACGGCGCGGCTGCTCGTGCGTGCGAACCGTCCGGAGCCGACCTACAAAATGATCCGCGCCTGCGTCGAGCACGCCGCCTGAGGTCAGGCCGTACGCACGGGCTTGACCATCAGGAGTCCGTTCGGACCGAACGGCATCTTCTGCTCGCCGGTCCGGGTGAACCCGGCGGCAATGTAGAATGCCTCTACATTGGGGCTCGCGACCACATGCAGGCGATTGGCGCCCCAGGCCCGCGCTTCGCGCTCGATCTGGTGCAGCAGCGCCATGCCGATGCCTTTGCGCCACTCAGCCGGCTCCACGAAGATGCCTTCGAGCTCGGCGTCGTTCCCCTCGGCCGCGCCGTCATTGGTCTCGCGCGGGACGATCGTCGCAAAGCCAAGGACGCGCCCCTGCCGTTCGGCCACAAACACCTGGTTGCGGGCGATCATTTCCGGCTCGACGTCGATCACCTCGGGATTGTCGAGCAGGTCCTGCCGCACGGCGTCCCACGCCAGCGACGCACGCCACAGCAGGTCGATCAGGTCCTGCCGGTCGTCCGGCCGGGCGAGCCGTATCTCGAAGCTCGTCATGCCTGTCCCGAAGCGCGCTTGAGCAGAAGCGCCCTCTCCTGCTCGTTCTGCGTCATGCCGGCGGCACGTGCGAACTCGGCACGGGCTTCGTCATGGCGACCGAGCCGGGCGAGGAAGTCGCCGCGCACGCTGGGCAGGAGGTGGTAGTTGCGCAGCTGCGGCGCATCCATGATCGGCTCGAGCACGCGCAGCCCCGCCTCCGGTCCATATGCCATCGCATAGGCGACGGCGCGGTTGAGCTCGATGATGGGCGACGGCGTGACCATCGCCAGCTCGTCGTAAAGCGCGACGATCCGCCTCCAGTCGGTATCGCCGGGGCGACCGGCGCGCGCGTGGCATGCCGCGATGGCTGCCTGCAGCGCGTACGGACCACGAAGTCCATCAAGGGTGGCAGCCTGCTCGAGCGCGGCAAGGCCGCGCCGGATCAGAATCTGGTTCCATTTGCTCCGATCCTGGTCGAGCAGCAGGATCGGCGTGCCGTCCCTGGCGGTGCGCGCATTGCTGCGCGACGCCTGAATCTCCATCAGCGAGACGAGGCCATGGACCTCCGGCTCGTCCGGCGCGAGGTTGGCGAGAATGCGGCCGACACGAAGGGCCTCGTCGCACAGTTCGGTGCGCATCCAATCGGAACCGGCGGTTGCCGAATAGCCCTCGTTGAAAATGAGATAGAGCACCTCGAGCACCGATCCGAGGCGCGCCAGTCGCTCCTCGCCGCGCGGCACCTCGAAGGGGACTTTGGCATCCGCCAGCGTCTTCTTGGCGCGAACGATGCGCTGCTGGATGGTCGGCTCCGGCACGAGATAGGCGCGGGCGATCTCCGCCGTGGTCAGGCCGCCGACGAGCCGAAGCGTCAGCGCGGCGCGGGCGTCGGCGCTGAGGATCGGATGGCAGGCGGTGAAGATCAGGCTGAGCACGTTGTCCTTCACATCGTCGTCGAGGCGCTCGTCATAATCGGGCGCCTCCTGTTCCTGGAGCTCCGCCTGATGCGTCAGCTCGGGCATCGCCTTTTCCGACATCACCTTGTTGCGGCGGAACTGGTCGATGGCCCGGCGCTTGGCGCTCTGCATCAACCACGCACCGGGATTGTTCGGGATGCCGCTCTCCGGCCATTGCTGCAAGGCAACCACCAGCGCGTCGCTGGCCAGTTCTTCGGCAAGCCCGACGTCGCGCGTCATCTTGGTCAAACCGGCGATCAGCTTGGCGGCTTCGATGCGCCAGACGGCCTCGACCGCGCGCTGAGTGGCGAATTGGGGGCTGAGCTTGTCCATGGGCGGCGGAGTGGATCAAATCCCCGCCCTGCAGGCAACCCGTTCGCTACTGCTGCTGCGCGGCCGCTTCCTGATCGACCAGCCGATTGTAGCGATCCTGCTGGTCGTCGCTGAAGCCCAGGTCGTCGGCGGTCGCAATCTGCCGGATCTCGATCTGCACGTTGCCGTGTCCATCGCTCCGCGGCCAGTCCCTGACCATGTCGATGACCTCCTGCAGCGAGCCGGCCTCGATCACCGAAAAGCCGGCGATCAACTCCTTGGCTTCGGCGAACGGACCATCGATGACGGCCGGCTGGCCGTTGGTGAAGGACACGCGTGCCCCTTTCGCGCTGGGCAGGAGCCCTGCCCCCGACTTCATTACGCCCCGCTCCACCAGCCTGGCGTTGTAGGTCGTCATGTCGTCGATGAGCTGGGCACTCGGCATCACGCCGGCCTCGGTTTCGGCGTCGGCCTTGCGGATGACCAGAAACTGCATGCGTTCCTCCTAGTAGTTGGCACCGCCAGCGATCTCGCGAATTTCGAGCGTCACATTGGGCATGCCGTTGTCGATGTGCATCTGCAGGAATTCGGCGGCAAGAGCCGTCGCCGCCTTGAGGTCGGGAGCCTCGAAGACAGCATAGCCGCCCACGACCTCCTTGGCCTCGGCAAACGGGCCGTCGGTCGTTGCGACCTTGCCGCCGTGGCCTTTGAGCCGCTTGCCCTCGCCGGCCGGCTTCAGGCCACCGGTGGAGACCAGAGCCCCGGACTTGAGGCTCCTCTCCATCCAGGGACCCATCGCGTCCATGAGTCCCTGCGACACGTCTTCCGGCTTCAGATCCGCCGGAGGGATGATGGTCATGAAGTAGCGCATGGCGGCCTCAGTTCGACTTGTTCGAGATCTGTTCGCGCCAGCCTTCTTCGCGGGCGATGGCTTCGGGCGACATCACATCGTCGAAGTCGGACATTTCGGCGACGCGACGGACTTCGACCGTCTCGCCATCGGTGAAGCCGGGGATACGCTTGGCCCATTCGACCGCTTCGTCGCGCGACTTGACCTGGATGATCCAGAAGCCGGCCACCAGTTCCTTGGCCTCGGTGAAGGGACCGTCCTTGACTTCGAACTTGCCGCCCTTGCGGAAGGTGACGATCGCGCCGTCCTTGGATGCCGTCAGCCCTTCACCGGCGAGCAGGATGCCCGCATCGACCAGCGACTGATTGTACTTGCCCATCTCCTCATACGCCTCGGGCGGAAGCTCGACGTTCTCGGTCTGACCGCTGTTCTTGACGATGATCATGAAACGCATGGGTTTTCTCCGTTAACGAGAGCCGGGATCGACCCTCTTCTGATGACACGACGAAGGGGCCAACGCGAGATCGACGCAACGGTTGAAGATTTTTCGATCTCTATTCAACCAGGCGGTTGACAACTCTTGGTAGCCGGCATATTCAACCATTCAGTTGATAACCTGATGGTTGAGCAATGCAGACCGACAAACTCAGCGTCACGCTCTCGGCCCTCGCCGATCCCACCCGCCGAGGCATCCTGGCCCGGCTGGCGACAGGGGAGGCGACGGTCAAGGAACTGGCCGAGCCCTACGACATGAGCCTCGCGGCCGTTTCTAAGCACCTCAAGGTGCTCGAAGGCGCGGGACTGATCTCGCGCGGCAAGGATGCGCAATACCGCCCGTGCAAGCTTGAAGCGGGGCCGCTGCGGGATGTGGATGGCTGGCTCGAGAGCTACCGCCGCTTCTGGGAAGAGAGCCTGGACCAGTTGGAGGTCTACCTCGCCGAACTCCAGAAGGGAGACCCCGATGGCACGCCCAATTGAGGGTGCCGGCAACGTCATTCCGTTTCGGCGCAAGTCAGCGCCGAAGCCCGACTGGATCGCGGCCTATGTCCGCTTCTGGACCGAGAGCCTCGATCAGCTCACCGCCTATCTCGACAAACTGCAGACAGAGGAGAAACCACAAATGTCCGACATCAAGTTCGACTACCCCAAGGACGAGCCGTCGATGATCTGCACCCGCAGCTTCGACGCCCCCGTATCGCTGGTGTGGAAGGTGTTCACCACCCCCGAACACGTCGCCCGCTGGTGGGGCCCGCAGTCCTTCGCGCCGGTGCGCAAGGTCGACAAGCTCGAGCTCAGGACCGGCGGCAAGTGGCGTTACGTCTGCGAGCACCTGTCGACCAAGGGCGAGATCGTCTTCTACGGCACCTATGTCGACGTGGTCCCGGAAAAGAAGCTCGCCAACAGCTTCGGGGTCGAAGGCCAGTTCCCGGCGGACGAAGCGTTCCCCGAGGTCCACACCTTCGAGGAGCGCGACGGCCGGACCTACTACAAATCGTACTCGCTGCTGCCGAACTTCGAGGCCCGCGACGCGGTCATCGCGACGGGCATGGAGAAGGGCGGCCGTGAATCGATGGAGCAACTCGGCCAGCTCGTCGATGAACTCGCCAGGGAACTGGCCTAGATGCTCACCGCAGCCACGCCCGCAGAGGACGGCAGGACCCTCATCGTCACCCGGACGCTGAAGGCGCCGCGTGAGCTGGTGTGGAAGATGTTCTCTGACCCCTACCACCTGGCGCAATGGTGGGGGCCCAAGGGGTTCACCAACCGGGTCGAGACGTTCGCCTTCCGCACGGGAGGAAAGTGGCTGCATGTCATGATCGGACAGGATGGCAGGGAGCTGCCCACCGACAACGACATCGTCGAGGTGACGCCACCCCGGCGCATCGTGTTCCGCAACGCCCCGACGGACCCCAGGATCTTCGGCGACAACCCGCCGCCGGGATTCACCAAGACCCTGACGTTCGACGCGGTCGAGGGCGGCACGCTGCTCAAGCTGGTCTGCGTCTTCGACACGCCCGAGCACAAGGACGCGGTCGTTCGCCGCGGCTTCCGCGACGGGACAAATGAGAGCTTCGACAAGCTCGAGGCACAGCTGGCGACGCTCTAGCCGCCATTCATTTCAACCGGCCTGCCAACCGTGCCCTTGCGCCCGAACGGCGGAGCCATGACCGGGGAGGCACACATGAAACGCCGCGACTTCATAACGACCACCCTCGCCACCGCCGCGATTGCGGCATTGCCCAAAGCCGCCAATGCGGCGAATACTCAGGAAGGAACTACCGCCATGACCACTCCCGCCAACCGCCCTGCCTCCGGCTATGCGCCCGTCAACGGCGTCGAGGTCTACTACCAGATCCACGGCACGGGTAAGCCGCTGGTGCTGCTGCATGGCGGCTTGGGCGCCTATGAGATGTTCGGTCCGATCCTGCCGATGCTGACCGAAAAGCACCAGGTGATCGGCGTTGACCTCCAGGCACACGGCCGCACCCGGCCCTTCGACCGGCCGATGACGCATGCGAACATGGCGACCGACGTCGCCGAGCTGATCAAGTGGCTCGGCTACGACAAGATCGACGTGGTGGGCTATTCGATGGGCGCCGAGGTGCTGATGCGCGTCGCCATCGACCACCCCGAGGTCGTCGACCGGCTGGTGCTGATCTCGGCCGCCGCGTCCTTCGCGGGCTGGAACGAGTACAACCAGCAGGGCATGAAATCGATGAGCGGGGCGCTCGCCGAGATGATGAAGCATACGCCGATGTACGAGCTCTATGCGCAGATCGCTCCCGATCCGTCGCTGTGGGCCAGGAGCCTCGACCAGATGGGCGAGCTGTCGCAGCACGACTACGACTGGCTGCCCGAGCTCGGCTCGATCAAGGCGCCCACGATAATCATCGCCGGCGACTGGGACGCGGTGAAGATGCAGCACCTCTCCGACATGTACGCGCAGTTCGGCGGCGGCATCACTGACGCCGGCTGGGACGGCTCGAACATGAACGCCAACCGCATGGCGATCATCCCCGGCGTGACGCACTACTCCGCGTTCATGGAGCCGCGGGTGTTCGAGGCGGCGCTCGGGTTCCTGGACAAGTAAGATGAGCCAGAACGTCGTCACAGTCCCGCCGGGCGCCGACTACTTCACCATCGAGCGATCGTTCGCGGCGCCCAGGACGCTGGCGTGGAAGTGCTACACCCAGCCACAGCATCTCGCGCGGTTCTGGGGACCACGCGACGCCCGAACCAGCGCAACCGTCGACCTCCGGGTCGGCGGCCTCTGGCGGACGGTCTGGACGTATGACAGCGGCCAGACCTACGGCTACAGCAGCGTGTATCTCGAGCTGATCGAGCCCGAGCGCATCCACTACCGCGATGCACCGGGCGACTGGACCGGTGGGCTCGACGGCCTGCCACCGGCGGAACTGGTCTCGACTATCACGCTCACGGAACACGATGCCCGCACGACCGTTCATGCGCACATCAAGGCAGCGTCGATCATGCTGCGCGACGAGACGGTGGCGCGCGGCTTCGCCGGCATGGTCAGCCTGGGCAATGATCGCCTGACCGAGTACCTCGCAACCCTCATGCAGGAAGGAGCCGCGTGATGCCCTTCGTGACTTCAAAGGACGGAACGCAGATCGGCTACAGCGTGGCCGGATCGGGTCCGGCCATCATCCTCGTGGATGGCGCCATGTGCTGGCGCGAGATGGGACCGGCAACGCCGCTCGCCGCAGAGCTCAAGGACCGGTTCACAGTCTATACCTATGACCGCCGCGGCCGGGGTGAGAGCGGCAACACCAAGCCCTATGCGACGGCAAGGGAGGTCGAGGACCTCGTGGCGCTGGTCGGCGTCGCAGGCGGATCGGTCGCGCTCTACGCGATCTCGTCCGGCGTGATCCTTGCCCTCGAAGCAGCGAATGCCGTCCCTGGCATTACGGGAATGGTGCTCTACGAGGCGCCGATCTTCACCGACGGCACACGCAGGCCGGTGCCCTCGGATTACGTCCAGCACATGGACCAGCTCGTGGCGACGGGCGACAATGCCGGAGCCGTGAAGTACTTCATGGACAAAGGCATCGGCGTGCCCTGGTACGTGCTGCTGATGATGCAGGTATTCGGCATGTTCCGGAAGATGGCGCCGGTTGGCCCTACCCTCCCCTACGACACGGCATTCGTCGCGCCGTTGTGGACCTACAAGCCGATCCCCGCCAATCGTTGGCCGAACGTCACGATGCCAGTGCTCACCATGGGCGGCAGCAAGTCGGACACCTGGATGCAGAATGCACAGAAGGCCATCGCGGCCAATCTGCCCAACGCGCAGCACAAGACCCTTGCCGGCCAGAACCACATGGTCGCGGCGACAGCAATTGCACCGGCGATCAAGGAGTTCCTGACGTGAGCGCGATCAAGCAGACGTTCAAGGCGGAACTGTTCAAGGGCGATGGCGACACTGCCGGGTTCGTGATCCCGGACACGGTGGTCGAGGCCTTCGGTCAGGGCAAGAAGCCCAAGGTGACGGTCACGCTCAACAGCACCTTCAGCTACCCCAACACCGTCGCCGTGATGGGCGGCAGGTACATGATCGGCGTCAGCAAGGAGCGGCGCAAGCTCGCCGGCGTCACGCCCGGCGAGACGATCGAGGTGACGCTTGAGCTCGACACCGCGCCACGGGTGATGGAGGTGCCGCCAGACCTGCAGACGGCGCTCGCCAAGGACAAAGCGGCCAAGGCGTACTTTGCGTCGCTCAGCTACTCCAACCAGCGGCGGCACATCGACAACATCAACGGCGCCAAGACGGACGAGACGCGGGCGCGACGGATCGAGAAATCCGTCGCACTGTTCCATGAGGGCAAGAACTAGAACTCGGCCCAGTCGTCGGTCTTGATCGCGGCATTGCCCTGCGTGAGGTAGGTTCGCGCGGCGCTGGCGACCTTTCGCTGTGGCGCGGGCGTGGCGGGCCGCACCTGACGCCGCACGGGTTCTTCATCGACTACGAAGGTTTCGACGATCCGGTCGAGCTCGACCGCTTGGTTCTCGGTCTGCTCGATGGCCGCGTTGGTTTCCTCGACGAGCGCGGCATTGTGCTGGGTCATCTCGTCGACCTGCTTGACCGCGGTCGTGACCTCGATGATGGCGCCGGACTGCTCGTTGGTCGCCCGCGTAATCTCCTCGATGAGAATGCCATTCTCGCGGATGCCGTTGATGCCACGGAGACCGTGGCGACACTTCGGGAAGTACCTAGGTGCCTCTACCGCACCTCGACGACGAGATTGCTGTCGAAGGGCGGCAGCGCAACCGCGACCGTGCTGCGCTCCTGCGAGAATGGAACGGCGTTTCCATCGATGCGCACTTCGGTAATCGGCGTGGCGCGTGTCCAGACGAGAGTCCTGGGAGCGAGGTCGCCCTGCTCGCGCGTCACCGTGAGGCGGCCGCCATCCACTGCGATGGCGAGATGGTCGTACGCGCCGCGCTGGTAGGCGGTGGAGATGCCGTCGTCGTCGTACCAGTCGAAGCTGTTGGCGGCGCTGCCGAAGACGCGGAGGACGCCGTCGGCCATGGGGACGATCCCACCGTCGCGGGCAAAGAGCGGAAGCTGCAGAAGATCGTCGGCATAGAGCGGGCGAGTGAGATACTCGCCGCTCGAGATGAACACCGACTGCGCGCGCCAGTCGTACCAGTTGCCGGCCGGCAGATAGAGCCGCGCTTCGGTCGCACCAGCCCCGGCGACGCCGACCGAAAGCAACTCGCTGCCGACCATCTTGATGTCGCCGGCGCCCTTCGCCTCGGCGTCGTCATAGTAGTAGTCGAGCGAGGGGAAGACGGGCTCGCCCTCGCGCCAGGCGCGGTGGGCGAGCGAGTAGTAGTAGGGCGCGAGCGCGTAGCGCAGCTCGATATTGGCGAGATTGCTCGGGACGTGGCCGATGCGATCGGGCGCCGTCTCCTTGCAGTTGCAGAGGTTCTCCGTATGCGGGCGCACGGGCACCTCGAACATGGCGCTGTAGGCGAACCACTGGGTGTAGAGCTCGTCGGTCAGATCGGCATGCGTGCCCGGATAGATGCCCATGGCGCTGCGGTGGAAGCCACCGACATCGGAGCCGTAATAGTCGATGCCCGACCACATCATGTGCTGCTGCTGCGGCATCTGCTCGCGCAGCGACTTGAAGTCGCCGCCGGTGTCGGCCGACCACATGGCGCCGCCCAGCGCCTGCAGGCCCATACCGCCCGAGCGCGACATGATGAAGGGCCGCCTGTCGGGCGCATTGCGCCGGTAGCCGTCATAGATCGACTGCGCCCAGAGCACATTGTAGCTGTTGCGCACCTGAGCGTCGGCGAGATCGTCGGGGCTGTAGCGGAACCCGGGATTGACCATCTCGGGCTCGCCCAGATCGGTCCAGTGGCCGGCGACACCCATGTCGATCAGCGGCTGGCGCCTGAGGTCGTGCCATGCCGCGGCGGCATCCGTCGCAAGCCAGTCGACCATGCCGCCCCTGCCCCACCAATTGCCTGCCGGATTGGTGACGAGCGGCTGGCCCTTTGCGTCGTGCGCGAGACCGCGCAACGCCGTGAGCGTTTCGTATTCGGGGAGGCCCGAGGAGATGTAGCTCTCCTCGATCAGCATGAGGCTGATGCCGTCCCGCGCGTAGGCGGCGATCTTGCCCTGTGGATCGGGGAAGCGCTCGCGGTCCCAGCTCAGGCTGCCCATGCGGCTTTGCGACGAGTTCTCGCGGATGCCGCCGAACCAGTAGAGGTCGAGCACGGCACCCGAGAGCGGGAAGCCGGCGGCCCTCAGGCTGTCGATCTTGCCATCAAGCTCGGCCCAGTTCTCGAAGCCGTACTCCGAGAGCCAGAGGCCGAACATCGATTTGGGCGGCACCGGCGGATGGCCGCTCAGCGCCATGTACTTCCGGCGAATGTCGGCGAGGCTGTCGCCGGCGATGACGCGCACGCGCAGATCGCCGCCCTTGACACGCAATTGGGCGGGTGTCGCCGTAAAATCCCATTCCTGCGGATAGCGGTTGTCGAGGATCAGCGCGAAGGGGTGACCGGGCAGGTCGAAATAGGCGATGGGGAAGAGCGTGTTGCCATTGGCCCCGCCATTGAAGCCGACCATCATGTTGGTGCCTTCGCGCAGGACACCGTTGCGCTCGGCCTTCGGGCTCTCCTGCACCTGAAACTGCTGGCCGAGGCCGACGATATGGGTCGCCTCGGTCTCGAGCACGATCGATTTGGCGGGATCGCCGATGGCGGGCTCGCACAGGCGGAACAGGGTCACCTCGCGCGAGACGGAGAGGCAGCCGCCGTCGAGCGCGGTGGTGAAGCTCGTATCCGCGGTCTCGGCCGGCAGGTGAGTGAGCCAGGTCTGCGCCGTGAAGGGCACGGAGTCGGTCGCGTGATCGGGGCCGGTGACCGTGATGGTCAGCAGGTCGCCCTCGCGCGTCTCGATGCCGAAGGCGCCACCGCCGGAAGAGGCAAGCGCGACCAGCCGCTCGAGCCACGCGGCGCGCAGATCGTCGGTCAGCAGCGCTTCGGCGAGGGCCGAACGGAACGCCGCCTCGTCGGCGAAGGTCTTGTTGCGGAGGGTCTTGAGGCTGTCGCTAAGCTCGGGCGGGAGCTCGGAGCGCAAGGCGAAGAGCTGCGCTCCGGTCAGTTCATAGCCACCTGCCGTATCCAGCCAGGTGGTCGCGGCGCGCGCCGGGGCGGCCGCGAGGAGAATGGCGACGAGCAGAAACTTGATCCACTGCATCGCCATCCTCCGCTGTGTCATGCCGCGAGGCTCGCGGCGCGGCGCTTGATGTCGGGCGGGGTCACCTCGCCCATCAGCTCGACGATGGCGTCCATTGCCGGCACCACCTTTTGGCCCTCGGTGCCGAGGCGACGGACGGAGACGGTTCCTTCCTCGGCCTCGCGCTTGCCGACCACGAGCATCACCGGCACCTTCTGCGTCGAGTGCTCGCGCACCTTGTAGTTGATCTTCTCGTTGCGCACATCGAGCTCGGCCCTGATGCCGGCATCGGTGAGCTGCTTGACGAGCTTTTGCGCATAGTCGTCGGCATCCGACACGATGGTCGCGACGACCACCTGCACCGGCGAGAGCCACATGGGCATCTTGCCCGCATAGTTCTCGATCATCATGCCGATGAAGCGTTCGAGCGAGCCGAGGATCGCGCGATGCAGCATCACCGCGTATTTGCGCGAGCCGTCCTCGGCCACATAGGTGGCGTCGAGGCGCTCCGGCAGCACGTAGTCGAGCTGCAGCGTTCCCACCTGCCAGGAGCGGCCGATGGCGTCCTTGAGATGGAACTCGAGCTTGGGCGCATAGAAGGCGCCCTCCCCTTCGGCGATGACGAAGTCGTAGCCGGTGGCGCGCAGGGCGTCGCCCAGCGCCTTCTCGGCCGCGTCCCAGCGCTCGATGGTGCCGCCGAACTTTTCCGGCCGCGTCGCGAGCTTGATGACGACGTTCTCGAAACCCATGTCGCCGTACACGCTGTAGAGCAGGTGCACGAAACGCTCGGTCTCGGACTGGATCTGCTCCTCGGTGCAGAAGATATGGGCGTCGTCCTGCGTCATCTGGCGGACGCGCAGCAGGCCATGCAGCGCACCATGCGCCTCGTTGCGGTGACAGCAGCCGAACTCGGCGAGCCGCATCGGCAGGTCGCGATAGGACTTGGTGCCCTGGTTGAAGATCTGGATGTGGGCCGGGCAGTTCATGGGCTTGAGCGCCATGAGCTCCGCCTTGCCCGACAGCACCGGACCTTCTTCTTCGGTGCCGGGCACCTCGTCGGGCACCACGAACATGTTCTCGCGGTACTTGCCCCAGTGGCCGGAGGCCTCCCAGAACTTGGACGACATCAGCTGCGGCGTCTTCACCTCGGTGTAACCGTTCGCATTCACCCGGCGGCGGATGTACTCCTCCATCTGGTTGTAGATGGTGAAGCCCTTGGGGTGCCAGAACACCGAGCCCTGCGCTTCGTCCTGCAGATGGAACAGGTCGAGCTCGCGGCCGAGCTTGCGATGGTCGCGCTTTTCGGCCTCCTCGATCATCACGAGGTACTCATCGAGTTCCTTCTGCGTGGCGAACGCCGTTCCATAGAGCCGCGACAGCACCGGATTGTTGCTGTCGCCGCGCCAGTAGGCACCCGCCACCTTGGTGAGCTTGAACGCCGTGCCGACGTCCTTGGTGGTGCGCATATGCGGGCCGCGGCAGAGGTCGAACCACTGGCCCTGCTTGTAGATCTTGATCGACTGATCGGCGGGAATGGCGTCGACCAGCTCGACCTTGAACTGCTCGCCCTTGGCCGCGAAGACGCGCTTGGCTTCGTCGCGCGACCACACTTCCTTGGTGAAGGCGGCGCCGCGGTCGATGATCTCCTTCATCTTCGTTTCGATGACCGGGAAGTCGTCCTCGCTGAACGGCGTGTCGCGTTTGAAGTCGTAGTAGAAGCCGTTCTCGATCACCGGGCCGATGGTCACCTGCGTGCCGGGCCACAGCTCCTGCACCGCCTCGGCGAGGACGTGCGCGGCGTCGTGGCGGATCAGGCCGAGGCCGTCCACGGAATCACGCATGACGAATTCGATCGCGCCGTCGCCCTCGAGCGGGTCGCTGAGGTCCGCGAGGACCCCGTTCCACTTCATGGCGACGGTCTTCTTGGCGAGGCTCACGGAGATGCCTTCGACCACGGTGGTCCCGGTGGTGCCACGCGCATAGTCGCGTACTGCACCGTCGGGGAACGTCACCTTGATCATTTGGTATCTCCTGTCGAGCCGCCGGAATGGCGGGGTTCGGGCTCTTATCACGGGCATTTGGGCGGGGAAACCGGGCAGCGCGAAGCTTCGCGCGACCCCGAGACGCCAAGGGGCACAAGCGGCTCAGTGGCTGTGGACCTCGCCTGGGATGGCGCGCCAGTTGCCGTAGCGCCAGGGGGCGTACCAGTGGGCGGTGGCGGGAACGGCCCGGGGGACGGGGTCGTAGCCATGGGTGCCGCCGGGGCGGCAGCGCCAGATACGGGCGGCGCCCATCCAGCCGCCGGGCCAGAAGCCGTGCTGCCAGATGGCGTCGCGCGTGAACTCGCTGCAACTGGGGGCGTGGCGGCAGCTGCGGCCCATGAACATGCTGAGCGAGTAGCGATACCCCTGGATCAGGACGTATGCGGTGAGTTTGAAGGGGAAGTCGACGATGCGCCAGAAATTGCTCATGGCCCCCACCAGGTGATGGGGGGGCCTACCTGAAATGGCAGGCGCGCGTGCGACACGGAGATCAGCCCGCCATCGGGATGGCCGGCGAGCAGGAACTCGCTGTCCGTCCCCCTGCCCTCGACATGCGCAACCGCCTCGACCAGCGGCAGAATGGGCTCGTCGGTGCTGGAATTGACGTGGAAGTAGGCGCGCAGCACCGTGTTGGCGTGCGACGGGCCCCGACCCCGGCTGGCGATGAAGGCGACGTCCGCTATGTTGGCCGGCCGGGCGGGAGCGGCGGCCTCGGTCTTTCCAATGCGCAGCAATGCCGCCATCCCGTCGGGCGCGCGTTCGCGGTCCCAGTCGCGCAGGCGGATGTCGGCGGGACGGCGCTCGAGGAAGGCGAGCACCGGCGCGGGATCGCGATGGCGGAACCGCATCAGCGCGCCGGCTCGAGCTTGTCGAGGGCGTCGGCGACGGCGTCGAAGACGAGGAGCGTCGAGGTGTGGCGCGGAGCGTAGTCGCGGACGGGCTCGAGGTAAGCGAGATCGGCCCAGCGGCCGGCCGGCGGCGCGCCATTGGCCTTGAGCATGGCGGTCATCGCCTCGCGCAGGGCGCGAAACTCGGCGACCGGCGTGCCGACGATGTTGGTGGCGACAATGGCCGCCGAGGTCTGGCCCAGGGCGCAGGCGGAAATCTTGTGGCCGTAGCCAATGATGGCGCCGCCGGAGACCGCAATATCCACCTCGATGGACGAGCCGCAGACACGGCTGACCTTGCGCGCCGTGGCGTCGGGCGACGCCAGGCGGCCGGGAATGGGCTGGTTTGCTGCGATCTCGAGGATCCTCTGGGAATAAAGATCGCTCAGTTCCATTACAGTCACACGCATGTTTCTTGAGGCGGGGAAACCCTGACAGATATAGTCACAGCGTGGGCGTATGTCAGTGCGGTGCCGCTGACGCTTTCGGTTCGCCCGGGAACTTTTGGCAGCATTCACCGTCTAAAGTCATAGCTCCACAAGGAAAACCAGATGGACGCCAGCGCCAAGCTCAACGTCGCCAAGTCTTTGCCCAAAAAGCCATTTGCCCGTCCGAGCCGTGAAGAAGCGGAAGCCGCCGTGCGCACGCTGATCGCCTGGGCCGGCGACGATCCAACCCGTGAGGGCCTGCTCGACACGCCGCGCCGGGTCACCAAGGCGTATGGCGAGTTCTTTTCCGGCTACGACGACGATCCGGGCACGATCCTGAGCACGACGTTCAAGGAAGCGGGCGGCTATGACGACATCGTGCTCGTCAAGGACATCCCCTTCTCGTCGCACTGCGAGCATCACATGGTGCCGTTCGTGGGCAAGGCGCACATCGCCTATCTGCCGCATGACGGGATCGTGGGCATCTCCAAGCTCGCCCGGCTGGTGGAGGCGTTCTCGCGCCGGCTGCAGGTGCAGGAAGTGCTGACGGCGCAGATCATCGACGCCGTCAACGAGCACCTCAATCCACGCGGCGCGGCCGTACTGCTCGAAGCCGAGCACATGTGCATGTCGATGCGCGGCGTCCGCGCGCATGGCGCAACGACCGTGACGCAGCGCTTTAGCGGTGTGTTCGCCGAAGAGAAGTCCGAGCAGGACCGCTTCTTCGAGATGATCCGGCGGCGCTAGGTGTCGTCAGCCAGGAGGGTGGTCTGAATGAAGCCGTCCGGCTCTGCCACCGCGCTGTTGCCGGAAGGATGCAGGTTGTCCGATCCGTTCAAGACCTATCCCGAGGATGGGAGCTAGCTTCGCTTCGTCAAGAAACGGAGCTTCTCATGGACGTAACGGCAGCCTCGGTCACCTTCATCACCCCCAGCGTGTCGGCGGCGCGCGACTTCTACGACCGCCACTTCGACACCTGGTGTCCGTTTGACAGCGGCTGGTACGTGCTCATCCGGCTTGGCCGCACTCCCGACGCCCCTGAGGTGGGGTTCATGGAGCCGCGGCAGGGCGCGGACAGGTTTGGCGGTGGCGGCATGCTGAACCTGATCGTGGATGACGTGGATGGCTTGCACCATCGAATGTCACAGGCAGGCGAGAAGATCGTCATTCCGCTGGCTGACAATCCCTGGGGCGACCGTGGCTTTGGCGTCCTCGACCCCGCGGGTGTGGTGGTCTACTGCCACAAGGCAATTCCGCCCTCCGACGAGTTTCGTCAGTTCATCCAGAAAAGCCCGGCTGCGCAGCGAGGCGCACAAGTACGGGATC
The DNA here is from genome assembly GCA_001899065.1 of Devosia sp. 66-22. GTDB lineage: Bacteria > Pseudomonadota > Alphaproteobacteria > Rhizobiales > Devosiaceae > Devosia_A. Next base: position 41,474 of record MKUZ01000019.1, read on the forward strand.
CCCGCGGAAGGACCCAGGAGGAGCGCCGAAATGGGCGCCGAACGAGCGGGTGAAGTGGGCCTAGTCGGCGTAGCCGATTTCGGCCGCAATCTCGCTCAGCGTCATGTCTGCCGACAGGCAGGCCAGCGCCTTGCGCGCACGGGCGAGACCAAGCCAGAACGAGGGAGGCCTCCCTGTTCTGGCCCTCATTCGCCGATGCAAAGTCCTCTCGGCAACTCCGAGGAGCCTGGCTGCTCCGACCACAGTGCGCCCGGCGACAATGGCCCCCATAAGGTCGTCATTGAGCTCCGCGTAGGTGGTTATCGCCTGCCCGACCAGACTGGGCTCGGCCCCGCATGATGGCCGTTCAATCGCTCGCCGCAGCTCGTGCATCAGCGACGCTGGAATGGTCACCCCGGGCCGCAGGCGGAGACCGGCCAGATGCTGCCCTCCTGGGAGGACCATCGTTTGCCGTTTGGCATCGAGGCCCGAGACAATCAGCTCCTGCGTCCCCGTTGCGAGATCGCGGCGAACGATGACGTCACGACAGCCATCCGGCAGCACGGTAACCGCTCGGTGGTTGTGAGACACATACTCCCAGGTCGCCAGGATGGCGCCGCGTTCAGAAAGGCTGGTCATCACGGATGAAATCCAACACCTGTGAACCCCGTTCGCCAGCCACAACTTATGCAACAAAGTCCGGTCTACCAAGGGATGAGCGCGGACGCTGGCAGCCGCCCTGCTCAGCGCAGACCGCAACAGCGATCAAATTCGGCGCTTCGCGAGATGGCATATGCTCGCCGTTTCGTGTGAGGTTCGTGCATGTCCGCCATTGCCAAGACCATCTGGGTGATCGAGTCCCGCATCGGGATGCCGGTCACGCTCGATGAACTGGCGGCACATGCCGGGGTGTCGCGCTTCCACCTGTCGCGCATCTTTCCGCTGGCGACGGGCTACTCCATCTCCGGCTATCTGCGCGGGCGGCGCCTCAGCGTCGCCGCACGACAGCTGGCCGGTGGAGCGCCCGACATCCTCGAGGTGGCGCTCGACGCCGGATACGGCTCGCACGAGGCATTCACCCGGGCCTTCCGCGAGCAGTTCGGCACCACGCCGGACGAACTGCGGCGCAAGGGCTCGATCGCCAGCCTCAAACTCGTGGAGTCCCTGCCGATGGACAGCCCCGCCAGCCCCGACCTCGCCCCGCCCATCATCGACCGCCGTCCGGCCATGCGCATGACCGGACTGCGAGAGAAGATGGACATGTCCAACGCCAACGCCATCCCCGTGCTGTGGCAGCGCTTCGGCCCGTATCTCGGGCACATACCGGGCGCGGTCGCGCCGGCCGCCTATGGCGTCGTCGTCGATATGGAGGGCGAGCTCTGCGACTACATGGCAGGCACCGAGATCGCGCCCGGCACCGACGTGCTGCCGGAGCTCAAGGTGCTGACGCTGCCAGCGCGGCGCTGGGCCCGCTTCCGGCACCAGGGGCACATCTCGACGATCCGCGGGACAATCGCGGCGATCTTCGACTACGGCCTGGGCCGGGCGGGTCTCGTACAGGACGAGGAGATGAGCTTCGTCGAGTATTACGGCCCGGACTTCGACCCGATGGCCGGCACCGGCACGGTGGAGATCTGGATCGGGCTCAAGGACTGACTCGTCTCGCTCGGCGGCGCGGGGTAAAAGCCGCGCCATGAGCAGCTTCACCGATCCCACCGCCCTCACTCATGACCAGCTCGAGGAAGGCAGTGCCTTCGCGCCGCGCTTCGACGCGCACGGGCTGATCTTCGCCATCGCGCAGGAAGCCGGCAGCGGCCGCGTGCTGATGGCGGCGCACATGAATACCGAGGCGCTGCGGCGCACCATCGAGACGGGCGAGGTCCACTACTACTCGCGCTCGCGCAAGGCGCTTTGGAAGAAGGGCGAGACCTCTGGCGAGGTGCAGAAGCTGATCGAGCTCCGCACCGATTGCGACCAGGACGTCATCCTGCTCACGGTCGAACAGACCGGCCGCGGCGCCGCCTGCCACACCGGCCGCAAGAGCTGCTTCTACCGCGTGCTCAGGGACGGCGAACTGGCCGACAGCGGCGAGCCTCGGCTGTTCGATCCGGCGGCGGTCTACCGAAAAAGCTAGGCGGCCTCGGCGGCGAGGGACCATCCCGGCTTCGCTCACGGGGGAGAGCGTCGGGCCCCCTTCTCCCTCTCAGTAATGTGGCGGTGGGGGCTCGGGGGGCTCGGCCAGCGCCGGATTGTCGGCGATTTCGCGCAGGCGGTCGCCCAGGTTGCCGACGAGGCGCTTGAGCTGGGCGATCTCGGCGGCCTGGACGAGGATTGTCTTGTTCAGATCCTCGATCGCCTGTTCCTGGTAAGCGACTGTGGTTTCGAGCTTTTCGAGACGATCGGCAGCGCTCATGGCTGGCGCCTTTCAAAGAGCGGGATGGCGAAAAAGCCGAACAGGAAGCCACCGATATGGGCCTGCCAGGCGATCTCCACGGCCATGCCGGGCATGAACATGGGCAGCAGCGGCACGATGCCGTTGAGGACGATCCAGACGATGGCGAAGATGCGCGCGGTGGGGTGGCGGAGCACCTCGCCGATTGTCGCGAGCCGGCGCCCGAGGACGATTCGCTCGCCCGTCTCAGGATCGATGCCGACCTGGATGGGCTGGAAGATGAAGCGGACGGCAGCGCCGGTGAGACCGGCGACGCCGCCCGAAGCCCCGACGAGCAGGGCAAATTGCGGCAACGTCGTCGCCGCGAAGGCGACGGCGCCGGCAAGCGCGCTCAGCAGGAACAGAATCACGAGCTTTGCCGCGCCGTAACGGCGGGCGATGGGGGTGCCGAAGATCACGAACCATACGGTGTTGAAGATCACGTGCTCCCAGCCGGCGTGCAGGAAGGCGTGTGTGAAGGGGGTCCAGAACAGCGGCCAGATGCCACCCGGCGCGGCGGCATTTTCGATAAGCCGGTAAGGAATAAAGGCCAGCCAAACCAGAACCTCGTTCCGGATGGATTCGTTAAGAACGAAGCTCTGGAGCGCCTGGATGGCAAGGAAAAGCCCCGCAATTGCGGCGACTGCAGCCGGCAGGTTGAAGATGGGCTGCCGCTCGGGCGCCGTGGTAACCTGTTGTTCCTGCTTGGTTTTGTTGTCGTCGCTCATCAAAACTCCAGCGGTTCCGGGGGCTTCAGCCTCCCTCCCCGGTCTTATCCACACCACACCCACGCCATTAACCTTAAGGAAGGTTTAAAGGCGATTTCGCCCAAGCCTTTTGTCACTGTCGATTCAGCGGCGGGGCGATCCCTTTTTTGGGGGCGCCGGCCGAGGCTTGGGACATAGGTTGGCGTCGATGCAGAACCAGAGCACAAAAACGCTCTACGACTACTGGAATTCGCTTCGCGGCTCGCGCAGCGCTCCCGATCGCCGGGACATCGACCCCACCAAGATTCGCGGCGCCCTCGCCAACACCTTCATCCTCGAGCTCAACGACAATCGCGAGTTCGACTTCCGTCTCGCCGGCTCGCATATCTGCGCTGCCTATGCGCGCGAACTCAAAGGCCGCTCCTTTACCCGGCTGTGGCATCCGCGCGACCGCGATGCGATGGAAACGCTGGTGCGCGCCGTGACCGAGGACCATGCGGTGGCCCTCATCACGTTCCAGGGCGTGACGGCGCTCAATACCAAACTCTCGGTCGAAACGATCCTGCTTCCCGTGCGGCACAATGGCTCGACGCAGACGCGCATGCTGGGGGCGATGACGGCGATGGACGAGCCCTACTGGTTCGGCTCGCAGCCAGTGGTCGAGCAGCGCATCACCGGCCTCCGCCTGATCTGGCCGGACGACAATTCGCTCGCCGACATGGCTCGCGACATCGCTGCGGCCGTGCCGCAGGACGTGCTGTTCGCACGCGCCAACTCGCCGATCGAACCCATGGCGGCGACGGTCTATGGCCGGCAGGCGCGGCGCTACGCGCACCTTGCCGTCATCGATGGCGGTCGGCGCTAGAAAACGCAGGTTGCGCCGCAATTTGCGACCGCCGCATCACGTTCGGTTAACCAAGAGTAGTTAGCCTCGACCGTGTCAAATTGAGTGACGCGCTTCGATGCTGACCGACAACAATACTCCCGCGCGCAGCGCCCGCCCCGCCCGAGCCTACGTGCAGATGCCGCGCTTCCAGCGCGTGAAGGTGTCGGTGCTTGGCCGCTACATGCTGGCGGACCGCCGCGAGTTCCCCTGCCAGGTGCTGGAGATGTCGCCGGGCGATGCGTGCGTGATCGCGCCGGTGGCCGGCAATGTGGGCGAGCGCGTCATCGCCTATCTCGACCATCTGGGCCGCGTTGAGGGCAGCATCACCGACTCCATCGAAGGCGGCTTCGTGATGGATCTGTCGGCCAGCCCGCGCAAGCGCGACAAGATGGCGGCACAACTCACCTGGCTCGCCAACAAGGACATCCTCAACCTGCCCGAGGATCGCCGGCACGAGCGCGTGGTCCCCGACAACCGGCACTCGACCGTCGTTCTGGATGATGGCCGCCGCTACAATTGCAAGATCATCGACATCTCGCTGTCGGGCGCGGCGATCGAGCTGGCGGTGCGGCCTGCCATGGGCACGCCGGTGACACTGGGCCGCATGCGGGCCCGCGTGGTGCGGCATTTCCAGGACGGGGTGGCGGTGGAGTTCGCGTCCGCGCAGGAGATGCTGACGGTGGTGCAGCAGAACCTGCGCATCAACTAGTCGCGCGATGTCGGATGTAACGACGTTCTATCTGAGCCCTCGGCGACGGCACGCCGTCTCAAGGCCCTTCTATCATCCCCAGCAGGCCCAAGAAACGTGGTTAACCGGTCCTGACCCGGACGCATAAAACTCGCCTAAAAACTACGTCGCAGTTTTCCGACTGAGGCAATTTGGCGGCGGCATCGTGGTTCCCATCAGGGGGCTACGAAATGCCAAACAAGAACAAGGTTTTCGCCGGTGTGCTCGTCGCGCTGGCCATGCTGACGGGGCCGGCAATGGCATCGTCGAGCGTCGATCTCTCCAATCCGGCTTTTGCGCCGACCACCGGTCCGACCAGCATCCCGATCGGCGCCGCCGAGTTCTGCAAGGCGCATCGCGAAGATTGCGGCCCGAGCGCCGGCCTTGCCGATGTCGAGGCGCTGACCGAGAGCAACTGGCGGCAGCTCGTGTCGATCAACGAGGCGATCAATACCAGCGTCGCGCCGGTGACCGACCAGGACCTCTACCGCGTCACCGAGTTCTGGACCTATCCGTCCGGCAGCGGCGACTGCGAGGACTACGCGCTCGAAAAGCGCCGCCAGCTCATCGCCAATGGCTGGAGCCCGAGCGCCCTGCTGATGACCGTCGTGCGCCAGCAGAACGGCGAAGGCCATGCCGTGCTGATGGTGCGCACCGATCGCGGCGACCTGGTGCTCGACAACCAGATCGGTGAGATCCTGGTGTGGAAGGACACCTCCTACCAGTTCGTCAAGCGCCAGTCGCAGACCGACTCCCGCAAGTGGGTGGGCATCGACGACACGCGCATCGTCACCGCCTCGGTGCGGCGCTGAGCCTCGAGATTTCGGGCCCCTTCCCCTGATGTGCGCGCCCGAATGGCGGGGCCGGCTCCTCCCCCGAGGCCGTCCCCGCGCCGTTTCCGGCCGCTGAAAGAAGTGGGGCCGGTCTCTCCCCCAAGAGACCGGCCCCGGCGCCCTTCCCCAAAGCAGAGCGGCTACGGAAAGATCGCGATGTAGATACCCAGGAAGAACAAGCCGGTGATGAAGCTCCAGCCGAAGGCGACGAGCGCCGAGAGCAGCACCGAGCCGAGCGACAGGGTACCGTCGTCTTCCTGCTTCCAGCCCATTTGCAGCATGATGTAGGGGCCGCACACGAAGCTCATGAACAGATGCCCCAGCATGTGCAGCCAGGTCTTGCCGTCGAAGCGCAGCATGGCCTGCTCGCCGATGCGCCACTGGTAGAAGTGGGTTCCGGTGCCCGCTATGGCGAGCCCGACGGCCATGATGAATCCGGCAAGCAGCAACTCGAAGGACATGACACAACGCCTCAACACGCCGCGTCCCTGGGTACCCGCGCGGCATCGTTAACTCTTCATTAATCATAAGCGGGGCGTGATGGGCTGTCACCTGCAGCCCTAACGAGTGGTTAATTCCCCTGATGACCCTGCCGGCCCACGCCGACGCCGCCAAGGAAAGCGGGCATTCGATCGCCTTTAACCTGGGCGCAATTGCCCTGATCCTGGCAGTCGCCGGGCTTGGTCTTGCCTATGCGATCGACGCCGCCGGTCGGGCCGGGCACGAGGAGCTGGCCGGGAGCGTGAGCCGGACGCTGGGCGGGCGGGAGCTGACGGTGCCGGCGGCGTGGCTGCGCGAGGATGCCGAGCGCAGCGCCGGCTTTGCCAAGCAGGTCGATATCGGGCTCCACCTGCCGCTCGGGCCCAAGGCCGCGACGCGCGAGGTCGACATCACGCTAGTGCCGCGCAGCCGCGCAAGGCCGAGCGCGTCCCTGCTCGACGGGGTCTATCTACACCAATTCATGCCCGAGCAGCTCAGCGGGCCGCCGGGGCTGATCGGCAAGCCGTTGGTGGCGGCGGAAGGCTATGAGAACGAGACGGTGTGGTACGACGCGATCTCGGCGGCGCCGTTCGTCGCCAAGTGCATTGCGCCGGTGGCCGAGGGCGAGCCCGGGCGCTGCATCCGGACGGTCTATCTCGGCCCCGGCATCGCAGCGATCTACAGCTTCGACGAGGACGTGCTGGTGAACTGGAGGCAGTTCGACGCGGCGGTGCTGCCGTCGCTCAAGCGCATCGGCGCACTCTAGCCAGCGGACGCTATGTCTTGCCGAGCAGTCCGGTGAGGCCCTTGGTGGTCTTGCCGAGCGTGTCGGTGACGGTGCCCACGGTATCGCCCACGATCGAGGTGTTGGTCACCTGATCGACGGTGCTGGCGACGGTATCGGCGGTGTCGGTGACGGTGTCGACGCCATTGGTCGTCGTGTCGACCACAGTCGCCACCGTGCTGGTGGTCGTATCGAGTACAGTGGTGGCGGCGGCGGTGCTCGAGGTGTCCGTTCTGCTCGTCTTGCCTGATCCGGCTGTCTTATCGGGCCCAGAGATGGCGTGGCCGGGTCCGGCGCTCGCGTTCGTCTTCCCCTTGCCCGCCGGCGGCTTGGCCGCGGCCTTTGTCTTGCCGGACACGCTGAGGCCACCGCGCTTGTCGACTTTGGCCTTCTGGCCGGCGACGATGAGCACCGTTTCCTTGCTCTGCTTGTCCTCGACGCTGACCTGCCCGCGCGGCACCTCCACTGAGCCGCCGCTGCTGCGGGCGGAGACGGTGAAGCGGGTGCCCTTGACCACTGCCGCCAGATAGGCGGTGCGCACGGCGAAGTGCTGGACGTTGCGCCTTTCGGCCTCGACGGTGAGCACGCCGGCATATTGGAGCACGGTGGTGAACGGCTTGCGGCCGCCCTGATCGTGGATCTCGATCTGCGTGTTAGGGCCGAGCTCGACGGATTCGTTGCCGCGCACCAGGGTGACGTGGCCGTTCGACCGCGTGAAGATGCGGCGCTCGTCGGGAACGACGCTGCCGCGCTCGAGCGGCTGCCACTGCCCGCCCACCATGTGCTGCACGGTGCCGCGCAGGCGGGTGACGGTCCAGTCGTCGGCGAACGCCATTCCAGCCGTGACGGCGAGGAGGAAAGCGGCCATCAGGCCAGGCAGGATATTGCGCATTGCGAGCCCCGGTACGCGTCTTCTGACACTGCCCGAAGCTGTGCGATGCGCAGCTCTACGAAGGTGTTAATACGTAGCCGGCGGCTTTCCGCCTGGTTTGCGGCGGCTTAAGGACGTACGTGAAATGCGATCTATCGTGCGCCGGAATCGGGTTCCACGACCACCGCCGTGCCATAGGCCAGCATCTCGGTGATGCCGTCGGTGATCTCATTGCCGTCGTAGCGCATGGCGATGATGGCGTTGGCGCCCTGCTCCTCGGCGTGCCGGATCATCAGATCGAGCGCTTCCTGGCGGGCGGTTTCGGCAAGGCTCGTGAACAGCGTAATGTTGCCGCCCACGAGCGATTGCAGCGCGCCGCCGATCGAGCCGACGATGGAGCGCGAGCGGACGGTGATGCCACGCACCATGCCAATGACGCGCACCACGCGGTAGCCGGGCAGGTCATTGGTGGTGACGACGATCATGTCAGTTCACCTCGTCCAGATCCTCTTCGAGGATCGCCATCTGGAAGTTGTAGGATTTGTCGCCGTCTTCGTCGTCGAGATAGATCAGGCCCAGGAACTCTTCGCCGAGATAGACTTCCACGCTGTCGTTCTGCTTGTTGCGCGGACGAACGTCGATGGCGCGGTTGTTGAATTTGACCTGCAGATATTTCTGCAGCTTGATGATCTCGGGGTGGTTCAAAGGGAGAAGCTCCGCAACTCGTTAGGGTGCGCCACAATAGGCCTTGCGGCGCTCCGGGCAATCCCGGAACGCCCGCTTTTCAAGAAGAGTTGCGGCGTGATTTGGGCGATCAGCCGGTGCTGTCGACCATTTGGTCCATCATCGAGGCCGGCTGCGGCGCGCCGGCCTCGCCGACGATGCGAGCGGGTACGCCCACCACGGTGACGCGCGGCGGCACATCCTTGACCACCACGGAGCCGGCGCCGATGCGGGCGCAATCGCCGATCTTGATGTTGCCGAGCACCTTGGCACCCGCGCCGATCAGCACGCCATTGCCGATCTTGGGATGGCGATCCTCGTCGGCCTTGCCGGTGCCGCCCAGCGTGACGCCCTGCAGGATCGAGCAATTGTCGCCGATGACGGCGGTTTCGCCGGCGATGAAGCCGGTGGCGTGATCGAGCATGATGCCCTTGCCGACACGGCAGGCGGGATTGATATCGACCTGGAACACCTGGCTCGAGCGGCTCTGCAGATACAGCGCGAAATCCTTGCGGCCGGCGAGCCACAGGCCATTGGCGAAACGATGCGTCTGGATCGCCTGGTAGCCCTTGAAATAGAGGAACGGCACGATGGCGCGGTGGGCGGCCGGGTCGCGCTCGAGCGTGGCGGCCAGGTCGGCGCGCGCTTCGCCGGCAATCTCGGGGCGGAACAGCAGCGCGTCCTGGAAGGCCTGTCGGATCAATTCGGCGGAGACGTCGCCATCACCCAACCGCTCGGACAGCCGGCTGATCAGCGCGGCCTCGAAGGTGGGCTGGTTGAGCACATGCGCCATCACCATGGCGGCGAGAGCCGGCTCGTCGACGACTATCGCCTTGGCATTGGCGCGCACGGCTTCCCACGCCGGATCGACGGGCTTGATGTTGTCGCTGGGCTTGAGCTGCACGCTCATGACGGTCTCCATCGCAGAGTGCCGATATAAGGCATTTGCGTTCTCAGACCAAGCTCACCGGCGCAAAATGGTTCACACTTTGGCGTATGGCGCGCATGCGTCCGGCTCAATGGGCGAGCAGGAATTTGATGGCTGCGGCCTTGAATTTGGGATCGCCGGTCGAGAGCATGTGATTGCGCTTGGGGATGACGAAACCCTCGCCGTTGGGCAGCAGGTCAGTGAGCGGCGCGATGCCGCCCGCCATCTCGTCGTTCTCGCCCACCGCGACCAGCACGGGCGCGGTGATGCGGCGCACGTCGTCGGCCCGCATCGGCTCGCGCGAGGAGACGACGCAGGCGGCGAGCGCCGCGCGGTCCGCCTTCGAATGATCGGCGAACAGCCGGAACTGGCGGCCGACGGCCGTGGTGACGTCGGCAAGGCTGTCGGCGGTCAGCGCTTTGGCGATTTCCTCGGAATCGTCCATGCCGGTCATGAGATTGCCCCCCATGCCGCCCCAGATGGCGCAGCGGACGCGCTCGGGGTGCCGCAGCATCAGGAAGGCGGTGATGCGGGCGCCCATCGAAAAGCCGATGACCGGCACGCGGTCGAGCCCCAGTTGGTCGAGCAGATTGGCCGCGTCGTCGGCCATGTCGTGCGCGAGATAGAGCCGGGGGTCGTAGACCTTGCGCGACCGGCCGTGCCCGCGATTGTCGATGGTGATGGGCTGGTAGCCGGCCTGCTTGAGCGCCTCGACCCAACCGGTGTTCACCCAGTTGATGGCGCCTGACGAGGCGAAGCCGTGGATCAGCAGGATCGGCGCGCCGCGCTCGCCATGGATGTCGTAGGCGATCTCGATGCTGTCGGAGAGGAAGCTGGGCATGCCTGCCCCTAGCACTAACCGGCAACGCCGTCATTCCCGCCGGCGCGGACGATATGTGCGCTCGAAATTCCTGTTGCGTCCGCTTCGGCAAATAAATATGAGTTCAATTGTCATCTTAATGAGAGCCGCTAGATGCTTTGTGGGCAAAGCAGGCGTGGCGGACTCGGCGGTTGTGACCAGAGGCGCGGTGGCACCCATCATCGGCCAGGAGTTCGTCTACTCGGTTTCCCCGCCCACCGGTCTGTCGCTCAAATGGGGGCTTTCACGATATCTCGACCTGCTCGCCAAGGCAGCCGAGAAAGCGGGCGGCTGAAGCTCAACCCTTCGCCACCCGTCGAGCCGGCGCTTCCCTGAGCGCCGGCTCCTTCTTACTGGGAGAATGGCCGGCCGCGCCCGTCGCCTTCCCTTCGCCCCGTGCCTTCGATATGGTCCGGCCAGTTCGAATCCGGCCGAAAGACCTCTCCCATGGCGCACACCTCCACCCCGCATTTCCACAATACCGAGGGGCTGAAGCGCATCGAGGTAGGCTCCAAGGAGTTCATGTGCGTTGGCGCGCTGCCGCCGTTCGACCACCCGCACATCTATATCGACATGGGCAAGGACAACGAGGTCGTGTGCGCCTATTGCTCGACGCTCTACGTGTTCAATGCCGAGCTCGCCCCGGGCACGTCGCAGCCGCTGTCGGCCGTCTATCACGCCGAACCCGCCTAGCCTCCGATGGCCAGTTCTGGCCGCACCGTCTACATCGCCGGAGCCGGCATTGCGGGCATGACGCTTGCGCTGGCGCTCGCCAAGTTCGGCGCGACGGTGGTCGTGCTCGAGCGCAACAAGAAGGTGCAGGAAGTGGGCGCGGGGCTACAGATCAGCCCCAATGCGCGCCGCGTGCTCAATCAGCTCGGGCTCGACAAGGCGATCGCGCAGAAGAGCTTCGAGCCCACCGGCATCGACATCCATCCGTTCCGCGCCGACAAGCCGCTGGTGACGCTGGCGCTGGGCGCGGCGATGCGCGAGGCGTTCGGCGTGCCCTACGCGGTGATGCACCGCGCCGACCTCGCCGACGTGCTCTACCGGGCGTGCCGGCGCTTTGCCAATATCGACATGCTGTTCGGCATCCACAGCTTCGATGCGATCAACCACGAGCGCGGCACCTCGATCGTTGTCGACGAAGCGAGCGGCAATGCGCGCAGCGCGCGGGTGCACGCCTTCGTGGGTGCCGACGGGGTGCGGTCGGAAACGCGGACGCGCGTGCTGAGCGGGCCGGACGCGAAATATTCGGGGTATGTGGCCTGGCGCACGACGCTGTCGGCTGACCTGCTGGTCGGCGTGCTGGCGCCGGACCGCACGACGCTGCTGTTCGCGCCGGGCTATCACGCAGTGTGTTACCCCCTGCCCCATCGCCGGCAGTTCAACATCGCACTGTTCGTCAAGGAGCCGGCGTCGCGGCTCGATCCGCAGAATCCGCCCAAGGAGCCGAAGCTGCCCTGGGCAGCGATGCCGTCCAGAACGATCGATGCGATCATGGCCGTCGCCACGGGGAGCTGGGGCTACTGGGTGGTCGACGTGGTGGACGCCCCGGTATGGTCCGACGGCGGGGTCGGGCTGGTCGGCGACGCAGCGCATGCGATGCTGCCGTTCCAGGCGCAGGGGGCGGCGATGGCAATCGAGGACGCGGCGATCCTCGCCCCGCTGCTGATGACCGAACCGGATGCCGCCGACGCGTTCAAGCGCTATGAGGCGATGCGGCGGCCACGCGTCGAGCGGGTGCGCAAGGTTTCCAACTCCAACGGCTTCGCGTTCCACCTCGAATGGCCGTTCGCGGTGGCGCGGAACGCGGTGATCGCGGCGCAGGGACCGCGCGGCCATCTCAGGCGCCTCGCCTGGCTCTACGGCTACGACGCGGCGCCGGAGCCCGCAGTGCCGCCACCCCTGCGGCCCGGGGAGTCCGGACGGCCTTAGGCTTGCCTAGACCCGACGCCCCGTGTCACCTAGCGCCTCGTAGAAAAGAAGCCTCATGGCCCCTGCCAAAAAAGACTCCCCCCTCACCCTCGCCTGCATCCTGATCACCATCCTGCTGGACATGGTGGGTTACGGCATCATCGTTCCGGTGCTGCCCGAATTGATCAAGGATCTGACCGGCGGCAGCGTGGCGCAGGCGGCGGTGATCGGCGGCTGGCTGGTGTTCGCCTATGCGGTGACGCAGTTCGTGTCCTCGCCGGTGCTGGGCAATCTGTCGGACCGCTTCGGGCGCCGGCCGGTGCTGCTCGCGTCGCTGCTCGGCCTCACCTTCGACTATGCCATGATGGCCCTCGCACCGGTGGTCTGGTACCTGTTCATCGGCCGGTTCGTGTCGGGCGTGGCCGGCGCCGCGGTGGCCACCGCGACCGCCTACATGGCCGACATCACGACGCCCGAAAAGCGCACGCAGCGCTTCGGGCTGATCGGCGCGGCATTCGGGCTCGGCTTCATCATCGGGCCGGTGATCGGCGGCGAGCTCGGCGAGTTCGGCCCTAAGGTGCCGTTCTTTGCCGCGGCCGGGCTCGCCTTCGCCAACTTCCTGTTCGGTCTGTTCGTGCTGCCGGAATCGCTGAGCAAGACGCATCGGCGCCCGTTCAGCTTCAAGCGCGCCAATCCGTTCGGCGCGATCCTGTCGCTGCGCAAATTCCCCACCGTGCTGTGGCTGCTGCTGGCGCTGCTGTTCTTCACCATGGCGGCGCAGGCCTTCCCGTCGGTCTACAACTACTTCACCATCGAAGTGTTCGGCTTCACCTCGTCGCAGATCGGCCGGACGCTGGGGCTGTTCGGCATCGTCTTCGCGCTGTTCCAGGCGTTCGGTGTCGGCCCGCTGGTCAAGCGCTTCCAGGAGACGCCAGTGGTGGTGCTGGGCATGTCGGCGGCGGCAATCGCCTTTGTCGGCATCGCCTTCATCCACGCCGAGAGCTGGCTCTATGTGCTGATCGTGATCGGCGCGGCGAGCGGCCTTGCGGCGCCGGCCATCAACGGCGTGATGTCGCGGCAGGTGCCCGACAATGCGCAAGGCGAGCTGCAGGGCGCGGTCAACGCCGCCAACTCGCTGGCGACGATCATCGGCCCGTTGCTGGCAACGCAGGTCTTTGCCCTGTTCACGGTGTCGCCGCAGCCCTTCGGCTATATGCCCGGCGCACCGTTCCTGCTGGCGGCGGCCTTCGTGATCCTCGCCGCGGCACTCTTCCTGTTCACGGCGGTGCGCTTCGACCTCAGCCACAAGCCGAGCGTCGCCCTGCACCCCAAGACCCCCGAGATCTCCCCGCCCGGCCAGATGAACATCCCCACTGCCGAGCGGGAAGGCAAAGGCGAGGACGACGAGTCCGAGCGCGACTAGCGCACGCGACTTACTTCCCCAGCGTGCTCGGCCAGGTGCCGTGCTGTTCGCCGTCGCGGTCGGTCAGGATGAAGCCGTGGGCGCCGAAGAAGTCGCGCTGGCCTTGCGTCAGGTTGGCGGTGCCGCGCGCCTGGCGGTAGCTGTCGAAATAGGCGAGCGAGGCCGAAAGACAGATCATCGGAAACTCGCCGAGCGCGGCGGCGGCGACGATGCGGCGCAGCGACTTGTTGGCGTCCTTCATGATGTCGATAAAGTCGGGGACCATCAGCAGGTTCTCCGAACCGCCCTTGGCGTAGGCGGCCGACATCTGGTCGAGGAAGCGGGAGCGGATGATGCAACCGGCGCGCCAGATCTTGGCGATGGTGGCGAGCGGCAGGTTCCAGCCGTTCTCCTCGGATGCCCTGGCCATCACGGCAAAGCCCTGCGCGTAGGAGACGATCTTGCCGGCGAGCAGCGCCTTTTCGAGGTCGGCCATGTCGATGGACTTGCCGCCGAGGCCGGCCATCTTGCCATAGACGGCCTCGGCCGCGACGCGTTCCTCCTTGCGCGAGGAGATCGAGCGGGCGGCGACGGCGCCTTCGATGGCGGTGGCGGGGACGCCGAGCTGCTGGGCGGCGATGGCCGACCAGGCGCCGGTGCCCTTCTGGCCCGCCTTGTCGAGGATGAGCTCGACCAGCGGCCTGCCCGTCCTGGGCTCGACCGCTTCGAGCACATAGCCGGTGATCTCGATGAGGTAGGAGTTGAGCGCGCCCTTGTTCCACTCCTTGAACACGGTCGACGAGGCCTTGGGGTCCATGCCCAGGCCATCGCGCATCACGCCATAGACTTCGGCGATCATCTGCATGTCGCCATACTCGATGCCGTTGTGGATCATCTTGACGAAATGGCCGGCGCCGCCCTCGCCCAGATAAGCGCAGCACGGCTCGCCGTTGAACTTGGCCGAGATCGCCTCGAGGATGGGCTGGGCGTTCTTCCATTCCTGCTCGGGGCCGCCGACCATGATCGAGGGGCCGTGGCGGGCGCCCTCTTCGCCACCGGAGACACCGATGCCGAGGAAGCCGATGCCCTTGGACTTCAGATATTCATAGCGACGCTGGCTGTCGGTATAGAGCGAATTGCCGCATTCGAGGATGGCGTCGCCGGGCTCGAGCATGGGCAGCAGGTGCTCGATCATTTCGTCGACGGGCTTGCCGGCCTTGACCATGATGATGATCGAGCGCGGGCGCTTCACGGCCTTGATGAAGGCGGCGATGTCGGCTTCGGGGACGACCTTGCCGTCGAGGCCCTGCGCCTTGGCCGTCACCATGAAGTCGTCGATCTTGGACGCCGTCCGGTTGTGGACCGCGATGGTGTAGCCCTTCTCGGCGATATTGAGCGCGAGGTTGGAGCCCATCACCGCGAGACCGATCAGGCCGATATCGGCAGTCGACGACATTAGTTTCTCCTCAGAGGACTATAGGATTTTCTTGGCGCGCTTTTTGGCATGCGCAGGGGGCAAAAGCCACCACAAAGCTATGGCGGCGCTGGCGAAAAGGCCGGTATATCGGGCGCATCGCCGCAGTCGCCGGAGGGCCTGAATCGTGGATTGGCTATCGCAGTTTTCGCTCGCCGGACGACGCGCGCTGGTGACCGGGTCGAGCCGCGGCATCGGGCTGGGCATCGCCACCGCGCTCGCCGGCGCGGGCGCCGAACTGATCCTCAATGCGCGCGATACGGTGGCGCTGGGCGCGGCAGCGGCACGGCTCGCCGAGGGCGGCGCGCGGGCCCGCGGCGTGGCGTTCGACGTGACCAATGCCGAGAGCGTGAACGAGGCCGTCGACTACATCGAGGCCGAGATCGGGCCGATCGATATCCTGGTCAACAATGCCGGAATGCAGCACCGCGCGCCGCTCGAGGACTTTCCCGAGGAGATGTTCGAGCGCGTGATGGCGACGAACGTGACCTCGGTGTTTCTTGTCGGCCAGGCGGTGGCGCGGCGGATGATCCCGCGCGGACGCGGCAAGATCATCAACATCGCCTCGGTGATGACCGGCGTAGCGCGCAAATCCATCGCGCCCTATGCCGCCAGCAAGGCTGCGGTGGGCAATCTCACCCGCGCCATGGCGACCGAATGGGCGCGGCACGGGATCAATGCCAACGCCATCGCGCCGGGCTATTTCAAGACCGAGCTCAACGAGGCGCTGGTCGCCAATCCCGAATTCAACGCCTGGATCGAGACGCGCACGCCGCAGGGGCGCTGGGGCGATGTCGCGGAACTCGGCGGGGCGGCGATCTTTCTCGCCTCGGACGCGGCGAGCTTCGTCAATGGGCATATCCTTTATGTGGATGGTGCCCTCATGGCGACGGTGTAAGGTCGCGCGACCCTTCCCTTGTAACGTCCTGTAATATAATCATGACAGCGCTTTCACAACTGAACGAAATGGATACCGTTTGAGCCTCGTTCCCGCCCGCATCCTCATCGTCATGGGCGTCGCTTCGAGCGGCAAGTCGGTAGTCGGCAAATCGATCGCCCGGCGGCTGCATGCGCCGTTCCTGGACGGCGACGCGTACCATCCGAGCAGCAACAAGGACAAAATGCGGTCGGGGATCCCGCTGACCGACAGCGACCGCTGGGAATGGCTGTCGACGCTGGCCACGGCCCTGCACGATGCGGCCGAGGGCAAGGGGGTGGCGATCGGCGCGTGCTCGGCGCTCAAGCGCAGCTATCGCGACCATCTGGTCAGGGAAGCGAGCGAGCCGATCCTGTTCGTATTCCTCGACGGCACCGAGGAGGTGATCGCCGCCCGCATGGCGACGCGCGTGCACGAATACATGCCGCTGACGCTGCTCGCGAGCCAGTTCGCGACCCTCGAAGTGCCGGGGCCGGACGAAAACGCCATCGCGATCCCGGTGACGCTCACGGTCGAGCAGATCGCCGACCGCGCGGTGAGGGCGGTGCCGCACCTCAAGGCATTCAAGCGGAAGCAGTAGGCGCGGGCCGGCCCGGAATGTGCTGGGCGACGACGATCGCGCCGTCCTTGGGGAAGTCCTCGGTGCCCATGCCGGCGGGCCAGACCTGCATGCCGGCGACGCAATAGGACTTGATCGAGCGCAGCGACAGCATGGGCGCGGCGGGCAGCACCGAAAGCGACTCGAACGGCGTTGCGATGGGTACGGTGACGTCGCCGATGGCGCGGCGGAAGTTGAGGTCGCCCTTGAGGACGGTCAGCACCCCCTCCCCCGCGTCGAGCTCCTCGCGCGGCACCTGATCCAGGAACAGCGGCGCCGACCAGAGGGCGTTCGACATCACGCTGATGCTGCCCCGGCCCACTTCGGCCTGGAGGCGGCGGGCGAAGGAGGAGCCGGACGCCAGCCGGTCGAAGAGGATCACCACGTCGTCGGTGGTGGTGTCGGAAACAAACATGGGCAGGTGCTTGACGTGGACCGCGACCTCGATGCCCGCCTCTGCCGCGATGATCGCCAGCACCAGATCGGCGACGAACTCACCGCCGAAATTGTCGGCGATGATGTTCAGCCGGCGCACGGTAGACGGCTCGATCTGCAGCACTTCGCGGCCCAGATAGTGGCTCGAGGCGGGCGCGCCGACCTGCGACAGATCGTGGGCGTTGGCATGGAGGGCGAGCGTCAGCGCCTCGGGCAAAGTCTGAGTCCGCTGAATCGCTTGCTCGGCCCAGTTGATGTGGCGCTCGAGGTCGCGATGCTTGGTGGCGCGGAACGGATCGGCCCGCCGCTCGGGGTAATGTACCGCGAGCAGGATGCGGAAATAGAGCCAGTACTCGAAGTCGAAGAAGGACGCCTCGAGCGGGCGCTTGCCGTTGACGCGCGCCGGCAGGGTCTCCCAGCCGGGCAGCGGCCAGTCATGCAGGTCGAGCACCATGGGGGCGTTGGCCTCGACGGCGCGGCCGATGGCGTGGAGTTGGCGGATCGCTTCGGCGTCCTGGCCGTCCTCGGCGAGGCGGATGATGGCGGGAATCCGCGTCGCAAGCGTCTGGCGCACATAGTCGTGGTAGCGCGATGCGGGCGGAGCCATGCGCGCACTCTAGCCGTTCCCGCGACGGCACCCAATGACGCAACTGCCACAAACTGGCACCCGTCGCCGTTAGCACGCAGCCTCACGATCCAAGGAGCACGCCCATGGCCCGCATCGTCGGATACATCGCCGCCAGCCTCGACGGCTTCATCGCCGACGAGAACGAGGGGCTCGACTGGCTCTACAAGGCCGAAGCGGAGCTGGGCGAGCACCATTACGACAGGTTCATCGAGGGCATCCGCACGATCGTGATGGGCCGCTCGACCTATGACTGGCTGGCGCGCTCGGGCATGGACTGGCCCTATGGCAGGCAGCGGGTGCTGGTGGTGACGAGCCGCCCGATCGAAAACCCGGTGGGAGCGCTCGAAACCCGGTCGGACATCGACGCGCTGATCGCCGAACTGCGCGGACTCAGCGATGGCGACGTGTGGATGCTGGGCGGCGGCACGCTGCAGATGGCGTTCATCGAGCGCGACGCCCTCGACGAGATCGAAGTGTATCTCGCCTCGGCGATCATCGGCGGCGGCTCTCCCCTGTTCCCGCCGACCGGGCACAAGGCGACGCTCCGGCTGCTGAGCGCGAAGTCGCTGGGCCCGGGGATGGCGCGGCTGCACTACAGCTTCAGGTGAACCGCCGCGCCGCTACCCGCTCCTGCGCAGATGCGCGAGAAGAACGGCGCCCCGCGGCGACAGGCGGTAGCCGATCTCGAGGCTCTCGGTGAGACCGAGCGCCTTGAGCTTGCGGACGCGCACCTTGAACGGCAACTGCTCCATGCCCATCCGCTTGGCGAGGCTGGCGGCGCGTTTCTCCGGGAATTCCTCGATCAGCGACAGGGTCCTGAGCGTCCAGGGCTCGGCGCCGTCCATCCGGGCGAGCTTTTTTGCGAGGGCCGCCAGTTCGGCCGCGTCGGGCAGCACCTCGCGGAGGGCGAGCCGCGGGTCCTCGCCGGCATAGTGCATCCGGACGCGATAGAGCTGCCCCTCCGGCGCCAGGTAGGATTCGAGCTCGGCGACCGTGCCGATGCCGGCGCGGCGCAGATCGTCGGCCGACACATCAGCCAGCTCGATCGCCTCGACCGCGTCGATCGCCAGCACGCCCAGTTCGCTCGTCAGCGTACCGCCGGTCTTGACCGTCGGGCGGGTCCAGCGCCGGAATTGCGTGTCGACGGCACCGGCCTTGATGGCAGCGATGGTTTCGGGGCGGATCAGCATCAGAAGCCGAAGGCGTATTGGCCGGTCGGGCTCGCGGCATGCTCGAGGGCCAGCATACGCATCTTTGCGGTGACTCCGCCGGGCGATGAGAACCCGCCGGTCTTGCCGTCGGCGCCCAGCACGCGGTGGCACGGGATGACGAGCGGAATGGGATTGGCGCCCATCGCCTGCCCGATCGCGCGAGACAGTGCCACATCCCCCAGCGTGCGGGCGATGGCGCCGTAAGTGGTGGTTTCGCCGTAGCCGATCTTGAGCAGTTCGGCGTAGGCCTGCCGGTTGAAGTCAGGAATGCCGCCCAGGTCGAGCGGCACATCGGTGAAGTCCTCGCGCGCGCCCTCGGCATAGTGCCGGATACGCTCGGGCAGCCCGGCGATGGTGCCGTCGGGAAAGCCGGGCTCGGCGGGATCGCGCGAAATCCACAGCTCGGTATGGGCGCGGTCGCGGCCCGGCAGCGCCACGCGCGCCAGCCCCTGGTCGGTCCAGGCGAGGCCGAACGTGCCGATCTCGGTTTCGACCAGGGCGTAGCGCATCACGCGACCGGCCCCCCGGGGGCGGTGAAGCCGGCCGATTGCGGCGGCGGGCGGCCGCCAGCCCAGTTGGCGGCGCGCTCCTTGAGGTCGCGGAACTTGCGGCTCACCTGGCCGATGCGGTCGTTCCAGGCGGGATCGGGCGTCTGGCCCTCGATGACGCGGAAATAGACGTCCATCATGGCGGCGATGGCGAAGGGCTCGATCAGCGCCGCCTTGACCGCCCAGGCAAACAGCAGCGCGAACACGAAGCCGCCGGCGCCCCAGGCATTGGGGATGAACCAGACCAGCGCGGCGGCCGGCGCTAGCATGAGGAGGAACACCACGAAGGCAAGGGCATAGGTAATGACGGTGAGCCAGGCGGCGTTCTTGAGCAGCACCTTGTAGTTCTGCGCGTAGTAGACCACCGCGGTCTCGGCCCCCGCCCAGGGGTTCGCCGCGCGGGTGCGGAACAGATAGCCCAGGATCACTTCGTCCATCAGCCCCACCGCGATGCGGAGGAAGGCACGGGCGATGCCCACAACGTTCTGCAACCCCGGGATCGGCAGCAGCGCCGTCAGCCCCTGCAGCAGGCCAAGGATGCCTGCGAGCACGGCCTTGACGATCTGGTCGACCGCGAACAGGACGTTGGTTTCGGCGAAGCGTTCGCGCACCAGCCCTTGCGCGTAGCCGATTTGCGTCTGGCCCTGCGGGATGGGACGGCCGTCGAGCAGTTCGACGAGCACGGCGATGTGCCCGGCCTTGACCAGGTAGAGGACGTATTCGCGCAGGAAGAAGATCGCGCCGGCGACGAGGCCGAAACCGATGACGCCGCCCCAGGCGGTGCTGCCGGCCTGGAACTCGGTGTCACCGAAGGCGCCAATGCCCCAGCCCACCCCCGCCCCGACGCCCGTGACGATGACGAAGGTCGCGGCGACAGCGAAGTAGACGACCACACGAAAGGCAATGAAGGGGAGCGTCTGGCCCATGAGGCCAAGCGTACGGCCGATGGAAAAGTCCCACATGCGAACCTCGTCGCGTCACGTCCCGGCGCCCCAAATCTAGGCCGACTCCGCCCCGCGCGGCAATCGTGGGACTACATGAAGATCACAGCCACCAGCGCGATCAGCGCCGGGACGGTCTGGATCATCAGGATGCGGGGGCTCGCAGTGGCGGCGCCGAAGGCTCCGGCGACCGCGACGCAGAGCAGGAAGAAGATCTTGACCGGGTCCCCCGCCTCGCCCAGCCAGATGCCCCAGATCAGGCCGGCGGCGAGGAAGCCGTTGTAGAGGCCCTGATTGGCCGCCAGCACCTTGGTGGACTTGCTGAACTCGGGCGTCATGCCAAATGCCTTGCGGCCGCGCTCGGTGTCCCACAGGACCATTTCGAGCACGACGATGTAGACGTGGATTGCGGCGACGATGCCGGTGAGGACGCTGCCAATCATGCCGCCAGCATCGCCCAAATCGCGGCAGACGAAAAGGCCGCCCAACTGGGGCGGCCCTTCGCTGCGGGCTGCGCGTGAGAACAGGCCGCACGCCGAGGGTGTCGTTGCGTCCTCGGTATCATCCCAACGGCCCGCGGCGGCCGAGGTTCCGAGAAAGTGCAGCGAGCGCCACTACGCCGCGAGGCGCCTGGCGTAAGCCTTCATCGCCTCAGCATGATACTCCGAGAAGCCCTCGCCCAGCGCTTCGTAGCGCGAGACGAAGTCGGGGTGGCTCAGATGCAGATCGGCCAGGCCCGCAAAGGCGTCGGGCGGGCACGGCCGGTTCCACATCGCCGACACCCAGTCGCGGAAGCGGCCCAGCAGCGGGTCGAGTGCCGTGCTGTCGGCTGGAACGCCATTTCGCATGGCATCGGCCCAGGCCGTCTCGAGCTCCTTGAGGTCGGTATTGAGCTGGTCCTTCTCGGCCTGGCTCAGACTCTCGTATTTCCGTTTGCTGGTCTCGATGTGCCGGGGCATGTCGCCACCATATTTCTTGACCAGCCATGCTTCGTACTCGGCCTGCTTTTCGGCCGAGATACCCTTGTACAGTTCCGCGTTTCGCATCGCGCTCTCTCCGTTCAGATCGGCGATCGTGCGGTCGATCGTCCGGACCAGTTGGGCGTAGCGCTTCGCTTCGGCCGCGAGCTTGTCGCGCTGCAGGCGCAGCGCCTCCAGCTGGTCGAACCGCGGGTCATCGAGGATGGCCCTTATGTCGCCCAGCGGGATGTCGAGCTCGCGGTGGAGCAGGATCTGCTGCAGGCGCAGCAGTTCGTCCCGTCCATAGTAGCGATAGCCGTTACGTCCTGTTGACGCGGGCTTGAGAAGGCCGATTTCGTCATAGTGATGCAGCGCCCGGACCGATACGCCCGAAATCTTCGCCACCTGTTTGACCGTCAGCATCTTCATTCGTCCTGCGCCTCCGCCGGACGATCAGATAGTCCCTCACGCTGCGTGAGGGTCAACAGCTCATCTGCACGATTTCAGCACGGCGGCGATCGCCTTGCTCGAGCCTTCGAGAGTGAACTCCTGGACCGGCCACGGGCCGCTCGGCGCATCGACGGCCACGCTGTCCTCGGTGCGCAGGAAGCCCACAATCAGCGAGTCGGTGGGGAAGTAGGCGGCGTACATGCCGTCCATGTCCTCGTACTGCATATCGAGCGAGAGGATGTCGTCGCCAAAATCGAAGGTGAAGCTGACCGGCGTGTCGATGATCGGATCGGGGGCACCTTCGGGCGCCGCGCCCTGCCCGTAGCGCAGCACCAGCTCGTCGCCGCACATCATGCGCAACTCGGGCGGCACGTCGCCGCCCTGCGCGCCGAACACCCAGGCCATCATGACGGAGCCGCCTTCATCCTCCTGCATGCCGGATTCCCATCCGGCGCCGAGGGCAGTCGAGGCGATGAGCGCGAAAGGCACGGCAAGGAGCAGGCGACGCATGGCGGTCCTCACGATTGTGGTGCTGGCCCAAGATAGCTCACTTCAATGCGGTGGAAGAGTGGCCCCTGCTTCATCGTGTCGAGCCAGCGCCGGAAGTCGGCGACATCGCCGAATCCCGCCCTCCTGGCGTCGGCGGCGGTGACATCGTCGGGCGACATTTCGGTGATGCTGCCGATCCGGAGCAGGCCGATCCTGGTCTTGAGCGTGCCGCCGGCCTTCACCGACGGGCGTGTCCAGCGCCGGAACTGCAGCGTGATCTCCCCGCGCTTGATGGCTTCCAGCACTTCGAGCTTGAGCAGCATCGGCCCCTCCTTGTGCCGTCGGTATGAACCCGGACGGACAGTAGGTGAACCCCTAAATTGCGAAGGCCGCACCTATTGGCACTGTATGGTTCTGTCGACTGGCATCCCCAGCGCTTTTACGGAGGCAGTTATGGAAGACCGCGCCGAACAGATCACCAAGCAGGTTCGCATCATTTCCGACTTCAACCTCAAGATTGCCGAGCTCGTGAAGAGCGCCAGCCCCACCGACCTCATCGAGATTCTGGGCGACCAGCGGTCGCTGATCTCGGCCAAGCACAACAACCAGAACCAGAACGGCCGGCTGATCGAGTAGTCGCGTGAGCGGGCGCCGCACGCCGGACGTCACCCTCGTCTTCCCGCCGCAATGGAGTCCGTTTCAGCCGGCTCTGGCCCTGCCCTCGCTGAGGGCCTGGCTCGAGCGCGCCGGGCACAGCGTGCGGGTGATCGACGCCAATATCGCGTTCTACGAATGGCTCCTGTCGGATGACTGCGTCGCGCGGCTGCGCGGCGCGCTCGATGCAGCGAGCGCCTCCACCCGGGACGCCTATGAGACATTCCTCGGCGCCGCAGCGGCATTTCGCGAGACGATCCTGCGCGTGCGCCGATGGCAGGCGCTGAAGACCCTGCGGACCGAACGCCTCGAGACGTACGTCGCGGAGACCTACATGTCGTCGCGGGCCCTCGACACCTATCTCCACTATGTCTCGCACATCGCCGGCGGCTTCAAACTCAGCCCCTACAATTTCTCGATTCCGGGCAACAGCCTGCGCGTCGCCGACATCGAGAGCTTCCTCGCGCACCCGCCGCCACTCCTCATGGCGTTCGTTGCCCTAGAGGTCGATCGCATCCTCGAGGATCGGCCGCGCTTCGTCGGCCTCTCCTGCATCGGCCAGGAGCAGCTTCTGTTCACGCTGCTGTTCGCCAAGCGGCTGAGGGAACGCACGAGCGCGCCCATCATCGTGGGCGGCACGATCTTCAGCCGGATCTTCGAGCGCGGCCGCCTGCCGGCGCAATGGTTCCGCTATGTCGATGTCTTCGTGCGCAACGAAGGCGAGCTGCCCCTCGAAGGCATTCTCGGTCTCGACCCCCTCGACCTCGGTGCGGGGATCGCCCGCGTTCCGGGCGTGATCTACCTCAAGGACGGCGTGCCGACCTCCACCGCGCCCGCCGCGCCGCTCAAGCCGGACGCGATCCCGGTGCCGGACTTCGACGAGCTGCCGCTCGAAAGCTATCTCGTGGGCGAGATCACGCTTCCGATCCTCGCCTCGCGCGGCTGCTACTGGGGGAAGTGCGAGTTCTGCCACCATGGCATGGTGTATGGCGAAAAGTACTCGGCCAGCAGCCTCGACGGCATCGTCGCCGCCCTCGACGAGCTCGAGGCCAAATACGGCATCACCAGCTTCGCCTTCAACGACGAAGCGGTGCCGCCCAAGGTCTTTCGCGGCCTGTCGAGCCTGCTGGCGCAGAACCGGCCCCGGCATTTCGATTTCACGGGGCTGCTGAAGTTCGAGAACTACTTCCAGAGCGAGGACTTCCGGAACGCGCGGGAGGCCGGGTTCCGCTCGCTCTACATCGGCCTGGAATCGGCTTCCGAACGGGTGCTCGACCTGATGCAGAAGCGGAGCACGTCGGCGGTGATGGTCCGCAACCTGGCGGACGCGACGGCCGCCGATATCTGGACGCACTGCTTCGTGTTCTTCGGCTTTCCCGGCGAGACGGAGGCCGACGCGGAAGAGACGGTCTCGTTCCTCATGAGCAATAGCGGGATCATCGGCTCGTTCGGTGCCGGCACGTTCTCGCTCGAACACAACGCCCCGATCATGCGGCGGCTCGCGGAGTTCGGCGTATCGGTGCGGGAGGCGCATGCCGACAGCATCGATGTCTATTACGACTACGATGTCGACCGCGGCATCGGGCCCAAGCGCGCCATCCGCTGGATGGAGCAGTTGAACGAGCAGTCCGACGGCATCCCCTCCTACCGGGCGATCAACTGGATCCCGCGCGAGCATCTTCTGGGCCTGCTCAGCGCCGGCACCGTCGCCGATCTGAAACGCATTTCCATCGGCTGCGTCGACGAAGGCGATGCGCCGCTCGCCATGCCGCTCTCCACCTTCACGATCGACCGCAAATCGGCGGGGCACGGACGGATCGTCATGAACATGCTCAACGGCCGAACCTTCGCCCTCAAGGGACCGCTCGATGTGGCGTTCGCGAGCGTGCGGGAAGCCGAAGCGCATCTGGGCGACATCGAGGGGGCGTGGCCCGACCTGCTGACGGCCCTGCGGTCCGGCTCCGGAGAGCGCGCATCGCACCAGGAAGACACCCGGCCGATCTAGCGTCGAAGACGGCCTGCGCTGGCGCCTGGTGCGGGCGGCGGGACTCGAACCCGCACGGGGATACCCCCTCGGGATTTTAAGTCCCGTATGTCTACCATTCCATCACGCCCGCGCCCGGCCGGTGTCTCACGATAGGCCTCAAAACTCAAACGCTGTTGGCCCAGGCGCCGCCGCCGATCTCGACGTTCCCGGCGGGGGCTCTCGTCCCGGCGACGAGCCACGATTCCAGAGCCGGCATCGGCCGGAGCGTCTTTCCGCACAAATCTCGAACACTGACGGAAAGGCTGACGTTGGCTGGCAGG
This sequence comes from Devosia sp. 66-22, assembly GCA_001899065.1. GTDB lineage: Bacteria > Pseudomonadota > Alphaproteobacteria > Rhizobiales > Devosiaceae > Devosia_A. The sequence continues at coordinate 66,632 of MKUZ01000019.1, forward strand.
CAATGGCTGGCATGGTGCCCGGGTAAACAGGAGGAACCTATGAAATACATCGACCGCTACCCCATCATCGTCACGCCCATCTTTGCCACCTGCCGCGACTTCTGGGCCAAGCATCTGGGCTTCGCCGTGATCTTCGAGAACGACTGGTTCGTGCTGATGCAGGCCGAGGGCGCCAGCATCGCCTTCATGTCGCCCGAGCACCCCTCGCCGCCGCCGGGCCCGGAGACCTTCACGGCCGGCATGTGCATGGAACTCGAGGTGGACGACGCCGTCGCCGCTCTCGCGCTGTTCCGCGCCACGGGCCGCGAACCGGACTACCCGCTGACCGACGAGCCCTTCGGCCAGCGCCGGTTCAGCGTGCAGGACCCCTCGGGGCTGTGGGTGAACGTCGTGCAGCAGGTCACCATACCCGTCTGATGACCGACAAGCAGCCGCTCGTTCCCTACAAGGAATACTTCGGGGTCGCCCTCGCCGAGCGGCTGGGAGACGACATCGTCGCGGTGCATCGCGCGTTCGATCGCACCGCGTTCCTTGCCGACGTCGCGCCGCGCATCGCGCCCCTCGAGCTCAAGGCGCGCGTCGCGCTCATCGCCGAGGGGCTGCGGTCGCACCTGCCGCCGGATTATCCGGCGGCGCTGCGCGTGTTGCTGCGCATCCTCGGGCCGGAGAATCCGGGCGTATCGGGCGCGTTCAAGTTCGGCTCGCGCTTCATGCCGGTGGCGCTGTTCGTCGAGCGCTACGGGCTCGAACATTACGATTTGTCGATGCGGGCGCTGGCCGAGATCACCAAACGCGGCACCTCGGAATATGCCGTACGGCCCTACATCGTTGCCGATCCGGAACGGGCGCTGGACTATCTGAGCGAGTGGTCGACGGATGCCAATTCGCACCTGCGTCGCCTCGTCAGCGAGGGGCCGCGGCCGCTGCTTCCCTGGGCGCGCAAGCTCACCACCTTCCTCGACGGTCCCGAGCCGATCGTCGACCTGCTCGAGGGGCTGCGCACCGACGCCTCACCCTATGTCCGCAAGTCCGTCGCCAACCACCTCAAGGACTACTACCGCCTGATCCCGGCACGCATCGACCCGCTGGTCCGCGCGTGGCCCGACCGAGGTGCCGCGGCCGAATGGGTGATGCGCAAGGTCGAGAGCTATCGCGCCGAATTCACCGGCGGCTGACGCCGCTCAGTCCGTGCCGCGGCCCACCGGCGAACCGTGGGATTGACCTAATATAGCGTATCAGCTATATAGCGAGTATGCGCTGGACGGTTGAGACGCTCGACGTCGTCGATGCCGAGATTGAAGCGCTGCCACCGGGTCTCCAGGCCCGACTGCTGCGCCTCCTCGACATGGTCGAGGCGTTGGGGCTGGAGCAACTGCATGAGCCGCACGTCAAACACATCGACGGCAAGCTCTGGGAACTGCGAGCCCGGGCAGCAGAAGGCATCGCTCGGGGCATGTATGTCACGGTAAGCGGACGACGCGTGGTCGTGCTCCATGTGTTCGTCAAGAAGTCGCAGAAGACTCCGGCGCGCGCGATCGCGGTCGCGCGCGACAGAATGAGGAAGGTAGTGGAATGACGAAGCTCGCGGCCCTCAAGGCAAAGCTGCTCAAGAACCCCGAGGTTCGCAGGGAGTACGAAGCGGCCGACGCAGAGTATGCGATCATCGAGGCGCTGATCCGGGCGCGGACATCGGCCAAGCTCTCGCAGTCGGAGGTCGCCAAGCGGCTGGGGACGACCCAGTCCGCCATCGCCCGGCTCGAAGGCGGCAACGTCTCGCCCTCGCTATCGACACTTCGACGCTATGCCGAAGCGACAGGCTCCAGGCTGCAGATCGATATCGTTCCGCAGTAGCTCAATCCGTCCCGCCCGAGATCGGGGCGACATAGGTGAAATCGAGGTCCCAGGGGAAGAAGATCCAGGTGTCCTGGCTGACTTCGGTGATGAAGGTGTCGACCATCTCGCGGCCCTTGGGCTTGGCGTAGACGGTGGCGAAATGGGCGCCCGGGAGCATGTCGCGGACGACGCGGGCGGTGGCGCCGGTGTCCACCAGGTCGTCGACGATCAGCACCTTCTTGCCGGCTCTGGCCGCCTCGATGATCGAGGGCGCGATGGGCTTGAGCACCTGGATGCCGCCCTGGCTCTGGTGGTCGTAGCTTTTGACCGACACGCATTCGATGGTGCGGATATTGAGCTCGCGGGCGACGATGCCGGCCGGGACGAGGCCGCCTCGAGTGATGGCGACGCAGGCCTCGAACGGGCCGGCTTCGCTGAGGCGCCAGGCCAGCGCACGGCTGTCGCGATGGAACTGGTCCCAGGTGACGGGGAAGGATTTCTGGCTCGACTGGGTCATCTCATGCCTCTCGGGGCTCAATAGGGATCGGGGTCGGGAAGGCCGGCGCGCCGATGCTCGGCGGCGACCATTCGGTGGACGGCAGCGGCCGCGTCGCGCAGCCGGATTTCGTCGGGCGAACGCAGCACGAGCTCGGTCATCACTGTACCGTCGCCCATGCGCGGGTAGCTGCCCATCTTCACGTCGGGAAATTGCTCCTGCAGCGCCGCGAGCGGGCCGCCGATATTGCCCTCCCCCACCCGCGAATTGACGGTGAGGGAGTGCACCTTGCGCCCGCCCTTGAGCGTGGGCGCGATGGATTCGAGCATGGCGCGCATGATGACGGGCACCCCGGCCATCACATGCACATTGCCAATGCGGAAACCCGGTGCGGCGCTGACATTGTTGACGATCAGGCTCGCGCCCTCGGGGATGCGCGCCATGCGCAGGCGGGCTTCGTTGGGCTCCACGCCGCGGTCCTTCCAGCGGGCTTCGAGCATGGCACGGGCTTCGGCATTGACCGGCAGCGCGACGCCAAAAGCCCTGGCGATGGCGTCGGCGGTGATGTCGTCATGGGTGGGACCGATGCCGCCGGTGGTGAAGACATAGGTGTAGCGGGCCCGGAGCGCATTCACCGCGGCCACGATGTCGTCCTCGATATCGGAGACGACACGCACTTCCATGAGGTCGATCGCGAGGTCGGTGCAGAAATCGGCGGTCGCGCCGATGTTCACATCCTTGGTCCGGCCGGACAGGATTTCGTCGCCGATGACGATGAGCGCGGCAGTGGGGTTGGCGTCGGACTTTGGGGCTTCGGACATGGCGGCCGGCGGTGCAAAGCGCTCACTTGCCCGTGAGACGGGCAAAAATCAACGGGCGCGGCCCGGTTTGCAACAGGCGCACACGTCCAATGCCTTCCAAAAGCGCCATTTCGCGACTATTTCTGGGGCCATTGCCGGAAAGCCTCACGACCAATGATCACCTATGTCGACGCCGAAACCAAATCCCGCCGCACCTCGGGGGTCATTCCCCTGCATGGCGAGGCCGGGTTTGCCGGTATGCGCAAGGCTGGCGGGCTGACGGCGCGGGCGCTGGACCTGCTCGTCGAGCACGTCAAGCCGGGGGTGACGACCGCCTTCCTCGACCAGCTCGCCTATGACTTCGCCATGGACCACGGCGCCATCCCGGCGACGCTGTTCTACAAGGGCTATCGGCATTCGATCTGCACCTCGATCAACCACGTGGTGTGCCACGGCATCCCCGAGGACCGGCCACTGCGCGAAGGCGACATCGTCAATATCGACCTCACGCTCATTGTCGACGGCTGGTACGGCGACAGCTCGCGGATGTTCGCGGTCGGCGAGATTTCGCGGAAGGCCGAGCGGCTGATCGAGGTGACCTACGAGTCGCTTTATGCCGGCATCGCGGCCGCCAAGCCCGGCAACACCACGGGCGACATCGGCGCCGCGATCCAGGTGCATGCCGAGGCCGAGCGGACCAGCGTGGTGCGCGACTTCGTCGGGCACGGCGTCGGCCAGCTCTTCCACGACGAACCCAACATCATGCATTTCGGCGTACCGGGCACCGGCGTCGAGCTCAAGCCGGGCATGATCTTTACCATCGAGCCGATGATCAATCTGGGCCGGCCGCATGTGAAGATCCTGTCGGATGGCTGGACCGCGGTGACGCGGGACCGCACGCTGAGCGCCCAGGCCGAGCACTCGATCGGCATCACGGAGACCGGCCACGAGATCTTCACGCTCTCGCCGCGCGGGCTGTTCAACCCACTGCATCCCGGCGAGCAGGCCGCGTGAGCGACATGGCCAAACCGTCGGAAGACGGCTTGGCCGAAGCTGCCACCATTGACCTCAGGGTCGGCCACCGCGACCGCGTGCGACAGCGGCTGATGACGGTCGGCGGCGAAGCGTTCACCGACGCCGAGATGCTCGAGGCGGTGCTGCACCTCGCCATTCCGCGGCGCGACACCAAGGACCTCGCCAAGCTGCTGCTGCGCCGCTTCGGCAGCTTCGCGGCGGTGCTCGCCGCACCGGCGGCGCAACTCGCCGCGTTCGACGGCTTCGGCGACAGCAGCGTCGCCAACCTCAAGATCGTCGTCGCCGCCGCGCAGCGCTATGCGCGCGGACAGGTGGCCAGCGACGCCCCTATCCTCAGTTCATGGGCGCCACTACTCGACTATTGCCGCACCACGATGGCGTTCGAGGAGATCGAGCAGTTCCGCATCCTGTTCCTCGACAAGAAGAACCGGCTGATCGCCGACGAAGTGCAGCAGAGGGGCACCGTCGACCACACGCCGGTCTATCCGCGCGAAGTGATCAAACGCTCACTCGAACACGGCGCCACCGCCCTCATTCTGGTCCACAACCACCCGTCGGGCGACCCCTCGCCCTCGACGGCCGATGTGCAGATGACCCGCCAGATCATCGACGTCGCCAAGCCGCTGGGCATCACGGTGCACGACCACATCATCATCGGCCGGGCCGGCCACGCCTCAATGAAGGCGCTGCGGCTTATCTAGACTAGAGTTCTATCGTCAGCATCACCAGATCGTCGCTGACCGTCGAGCCATCGGACTTCGTCCGCCGGCGCAGTCCGCTCACCAGCCGGTGCGTCACCCAGAAGCCGAGCTTCTCGTAGAACCGCCCGGCCGTTTGCGTGCCCAGATGCACAGCGGCTACGCCGCGCCGACGCAGCATATCGAGCAATGCCTCACCGAGGCGGGTCCCCGTTCCGGGAGGAAGGCCGCGGGCCAAGGTGAGCATCGACAGATAGGCATAGCGCCGACCGCCGACCATATGCACGGCGCCGCAGGCACCGCCACAGAGTTGCCCTTCGCCGTCGACCAGCTTGAGCACGAATGTGGGGCGTATCTTGTCGTCGGCCTCATCGACCACCTCGAGGTAGAGCACCCGCCCGGTTCCCGAACCGACGCCGCGGTCCAGCGTGAACGCATAGGTGTGGTCGGGCCCGGCCGGCATGTCGATCCGCTCGACCGCATAGCCGGCTGCAGCGAGGGGTTCTCGCAGGTACTGCCCGTAGGTCGTCAGCACGACAATCCGGGAGATTACGCCCGCATCCTCGACCGCCGCCAGCCGCCCGGCGATATAGCCGACCGGATCGGTGAGCAGGCCGCCCGGCTGATCGGTGGCCGGTGAATAGTCTACGACGACGTGTGAGCCGACCGCGAACTCCCGCTCGCGCTCGGCAAAGAGCTGGTAGATCGCGATTGCTTCCGCATCGAGCTGCTCGCGCGGCGTGTCGTCGATCCACATCGACTTTAGCTCGTAGCGATGGTCGCCAGCTCCGATGGTGGTCACGACGTCACCTTGTCTAGTCCTCGCCTGGCGCCGGCTTGCTGCCGCTCTCGTCGGCGCGGCCCGCCATGCGGTGCATGGTACCGCGGAGGTTCTTGGCCCAGGCGAGCAGCTTGTCGTCGCTCTTGATGCGGCTGCGCAGACGGTGCCAGCTGCGATGAGCCTGCGCCGCGAGCGCGCCGCGACGGGTGATGGGCATGTAGTGGTGGCGGACGGGGATCTGCTGGTTGCACCAGTGCCGCTTCTCGTCGGTGAGCCCCTCACCCATGTCGAAGACGCGGTAGCCCTGCTCGAACACCGTCTGCATCACGCGCAGCAGGCACTGCTTGCCGGGCGAGCCGTGCTGGATCGAGGGATCGTCGCTCATCGAGGAGATGAGGCAGAACAGGCGGTCGCCGTGCTCGATATCGTAGCGCATGGCGACGACCTCGCCGTTGAGGCGCATGACATGCAGCTTGACCGGCACGCCCGAGGCGGCGCGCGCAGTGCTGTCGTAGAACTCGCGGATAGCGGGGATGGCGAAAGGATCGAACACGCCCATGTCGCGAAAGCGCGCGGCACGCTGCTGGAACATCGTTTCAAGGACGGCCAGGGTCGCAGGGCCGTTGCCGAGCTCCTCGAAGCTCACCTCGCCCATGGCATTGAGCTTATCGCCCTGCTGACGGTCGTGCTTGCGGCGCGACTTGTTGCGCTGCGTCCTGTCGGCTTCCTCGAAGCTGGTAAAGGCGGCGCGATAGAGCGTGTCGGATTCGAGGATCTGCCCCATCTCGGCGAACAGATCGACGCCGTCGATAATCAGCTGCGGGACGGCTTTCATGTAGACGACGTCGGCGCCGCGGAACGAGCGCAGCAGCTTGATCCAGAGCCGGCGGCGGTCGTCGGCGGACAGCGCCTGGAGCCGCGCGACATCGACGATGGGCGCGTTGCAGCCCACATGCGGGCCGGGGAACCAGGACAGGACGCGCGCGCCCTTGTCCCAGCGGCGCTGCAGCGGCACGAGCGCGATCGGCGCGTCGTCCAGATGCGCCACGACATAGAACTGGTCGCGCTCGGCGATACCGAGCGCCTTGATCCACAGGCGGATGAAATCGATGCTCTGGCCGGGCGACTCGATGGAACTGCCGGTCAGCGCGCGCCAGACGTTCTCGACATCGGCCATGCGATGGGTGGCCGTGATCCTGAAGCTGCGCGAACCGGTCGCCACCGCCCAGTCGGACTCGGCGGCCTGATCGAGCAACAGGATATCGTCATAGGCAGCGCTGCGCGCCATCAACACACTCCCCCAAGCTGGCGGCCACATTGTCGGGACGCCGGGTGAATGGGGAGTTCACAACTGCGCTAGGCTTCAAACCGCACGCGCTTTGTGGGCAACAGGGTTACCCAATCGTTCCCAGGATGGGGAACGTCTCGAGGAACCAGTAGGCGATGCGGGTGAACTGGCCTGTGATGAACAGCAGGCCGGTGAGGATGAGCAGCACGCCGACGATCTTTTCCACCGTGCCCATGTGGCGGCGGAAGCCGGAAAAGAAGGTGAGGAACGGGCCAATGGCGATGCCCGCGAGAAGGAACGGCACGCCCAGCCCAAGCGAGTAGACCCCGAGCAGCGCGGCGCCGGTCCACGCCGTCTCCTGCACTGCCGCGACCGAGAGGATGGCGGCGAGGATCGGCCCGATGCAGGGCGTCCAGCCGACCGCGAAGGCGAGCCCGAGCAGGAAGCCGCCGAGCGGGCCCGATGCGACGCCCGGGCCGTTGTGGCGAAGCTGCCGGTCGAGGAAGGCGATGCGGAAGACGCCGAGGAAGTGCAGGCCCATCGCGATGATGAACACCCCGGCCAGCGGCATCAGAATCGGCAGCGCCGAACGGAATGCCTGGCCGAACGCCGTGGCGGTAGCGCCGAAGGCGATGAACACCAGCGAAAAGCCCAGGATGAAAAAGATCGAGGTGAAGACGCTGCGCCGCCAGACAACGCCGGCCGTCGCGCCGTCCTCGCGCAACTGCTCGAAGCTCGAGCCGCTCATATAGGTGAGATAGGGCGGCACCAGGGGGAGCACGCAGGGGCTGAGGAAACTCAGCACGCCGGCGCCGAAGATCAGCGGAAACGACAGGCCATTCATGGCGGCGAGTTCTACAGGCGGCCCCGCGCAAGGCAAGCCGATCAAGCGCAGGTGATGAATTCGTCGCGCCCCATTTTCGCCGCTATACACTTGATGTATAGATAGCGACATGGACAACTCGCTCACTCTCCTCGGCCTGCTCGGCGTCGCCCCCTCCTATGGCTACGACCTCAAGCACAGCTATGACCGCTATTTCGGGCTCAAGAAACCCCTCGCCTTCGGCCAGGTCTACGCGACGCTTGCGCGGATGGTGCGCGACGGCTTTCTGGTCGAGACCGGCACGGAAGCCGGCGGCGGACCGGACCGGCGCCGCTACGAAATCACGCCGGCCGGCCGCGAGCGCATCGCCGCCTGGATGTTCACGCCCGACGTGCCGTCGGAATCGCTGCAGTCCAACCTCTTTGCCAAGACTGTCGTAGCGCTGCTCACCGACGAGGATGCCGGCCACCTGCTCGACCTGCAGCGCGCCCAGCACATGCAGCATATGCGCGCCCTCACCCGCGCCAAGGACGGCGCCGACATCATGCATGTCCTGCTCTACGACCACGCCCTGTTTCACATCGAGGCCGACCTGCGATGGATCGACCTCACCAGCGCCCGCCTCGAAGCCATGAAAGCCCAACTCAAGTGATCCCCGTTCTCAGTGCCCGCACCCTCCACAAACGCTTCGGCCTCACGCACGCCCTGCGGGGCGCCGAGCTCGACATCATGGCCGGCGAAATCGTCGCCATCATGGGGCCGAGCGGCTCGGGAAAATCGACGCTGCTGCACTGCCTTGCCGGGGTGATCGCGCCCGACGAGGGCCGCATCCTGCTCTCGGGCAGCGATATCGGCACGCTGGGCGAGGCGGCGCGCAGCCGTCTGCGGCTCACACGCTTCGGCTTCGTGTTCCAGTTCGGCCAGCTGCTGCCCGAATTGACTGCGCTCGACAATGCCAGCCTGCCGCTGCTGCTAGCCGGCAAGGGCCGTCGCGAGGCGAGGCGCGAGGCCGCCGCCTGGCTCGACCGGCTCGGCATCGGCGAGCAGGCAGGCAAACGTCCGGCGCAGCTGTCTGGCGGCCAGGCGCAGCGCGTGGCGATCGCCCGGGCGCTCGCCATGCACCCCGAGGTGCTGTTTGCCGACGAGCCCACCGGCGCCCTGGATTCGCTGTCGGCAGAGACCACGATGACGCTGATGCGCGACCAGGTCCGCGCCGCGGGCACGACGCTGGTGCTCATCACGCACGATCCGCGCACCGCCGCCTATGCCGACCGAGAGGTCATCATCCGTGACGGCCGCGTCTCGGTGGATACGCGAGCGGTGGCGGCATGATGAGCCTCGACTTCATCCGCCTCGCCATCCTGGGCAACAAGAGCGCGCTGGGCCGTCTGTCAGCCATCTTCGCCGGTATTGCGCTGGGTACGGCGATGATCCTGCTGCTCGTGGGCGCCTATGAGGGGCTGAGCACGCGCGAGATCCGCAGCGCCTGGATCAAGCCGGTCGGCGAGGCCGTGCCACGGGAATCGATCGCAGGCGGCGCGACTGCAGTGCTCGACGGCCTGCAGGACTGGTATCGCGGCAGCGCCATCGCGCGGATCGACGTCTATGCGCCGCACGGCGCGCCGGTCACCCTGCCCGGCATCCCCGCCTGGCCTGCGGCCGGAACCTTCTACGCCTCGCCGGCCCTCGCGCGCCTCATCGCCGAGGTGCCGCCGGACCTGCTCGGCGATCGCTTTGGCACGCTGGCCGGGACCATCGATCCCGAGACGCTCAAGGGGCCGGACGTGCTCGCGGTCATCGTCGGCCAGCCGCTCGAGCGCATGCTGCCCCGCGGCGGCCTGATCGTTGCCGCGACGGCAAAGGGTGGCGCCGACACCGAGAGCATCGCTTACCGCGTGGTCGCCGCCATCGGCGCCATCGGCATGCTCTCGCCGGTGCTGCTGTTCGTCGTGATCGCGACCCGACTTGGCGCCGCCTCGCGCCGCGAGACCTTCTCGGCGCTTCGCCTCATCGGCGCGACGCCGCGGCAGGTGAGCCTCGTGGCCGGCGCCGAGACGCTGGCCGTGAGCACCGCCGGTGCGGTGGCGGGAATCGCGCTCGCGGCGCTGTTCCGGCCGCTGGCCGCCTTGTTCCCGATCAACGGCGCGGCCTTCTTTCCGACCGACCTCGATGTCGGCCCTGTCCCGACCCTGCTCATCGCGGCGGGCATCGTCGCGGCGGCAACGCTGGTGAGCGCGCTCGCCATCCGCTTTTCGGGCATCGGACCGCTCGGGGCGTCGCGCAGCATGGCCGAACGACCGGCGCGCTGGTGGCGCATCCTGCCGCTGCTGGCCGGCCTCGGCATGATCCTCGCCGCGAATCCGCAGCTCGAGCTCGTGCCGGGCATCCTCATCGGCGTGCTGCTGCTGGGCGGCTTCGCGATGGTGACGGCGGGCATCGTGCTGATCGGCCCCTGGCTCACGGCATGGCTCGGCCGCCTCGTCGCCGTCACGGCCAGCGGTCCCGCCGGGATCATCGTCGCCAACCGCATCGCGCAGGCGCCCGTGGCGACGTTCCGCGCCGTCAGCGGCCTCGTCATCGCGGTCTTCATGGTCACCGTGTTCTCGGCCGCGAGCAGCGGCGTGGCTTCGCGCACCAACGTCGCCGAACTGCCCAACCGGCTGCCGGCCAATGCGCTGGTGGCAGCCATCGCCACCAATTCACCCGTGCCAATCGACGTGCCCGGGGCGCGCGAGATCATCGTGGGCTATGGCGGCGTCGCTTCCGCCACGGCGCAGGCGCCGATCTTCACCGGCGCGGAGCTGCGCAGGCTCGGCGTGATCGACGCGGCGCTCGACGATGCAGGCCGCTACCGCGTTCGCCTCGAGGGCCTGAGGGACGTCACCGGCACGGTGCCGCTCGGTGTTACACCGGTGGATACGGCACAGACCGGCGCGCCAGTGACGCTGGTCGCGCTCGCCGCCGATACCGGCGAGGCGCTCGAACGCGCCCGAACCGCGCTCGAGGCCGGCACGGACTGGATCACCATTCCAGCCACGCGCGCCGAGCTGAACCTGCTGGGCGTCAACCGCATCCTCAAGGAGCTGGCCGTCGTCGCCTATACCGGCGCGTTCATCACCATCATCATCGCCGGCTGTTCGCTGAGCCTGGCCACGCTCGGCTCGATCATCGACCGCAGGCGCATCTTCGGTCTGATGCGCCTCATGGGCACGCCGCAGCCAACGCTGGACCGCGTCGTCTTCCTCGAGGCCGCGGTGCCACTCTCGGCGGTTCTCGCGCTTTCGGCGGTCGCCGGCTACCTCACGGCCTGGCTGATCCTGCGCGTCATCACCGACAGCCTGACGGTAGGGGCGCCCGACCTGCTCTACTTCGCCTTCCTGGCGCTCGGCCTCGCGGTGGCGCTCGCCATCCTGCAGCTGGCCCGCCGGGCCGTCCGCGGCGGCGACGGGGACCTGGCCACCCGCTTCGACTAGTCTGGGGGCGGGAGGCGAGGTGATCCTTGCGCCCCGTTCGTCCGCCCGCTAAGGGACGATCTCACATCCCGGTATCGCAGGTCCCTCGCATGGCAGCTTCGCCGATCCGTATCGCGCCGTCGATCCTGAGCGCCGACTTCGCCCGGCTGGGCGAAGAGGTTGCAGCGGTAGAAGCCGCGGGAGCGGACTACATCCATGTGGACGTGATGGACGGGCACTTCGTGCCCAATTTGACGCTCGGGCCGATCATCGTGCAGTGGCTGCGTCCGCTGACCCGCAAGGTGCTCGACGTGCACCTGATGATCGCGCCGGTCGATCCTTACATCCCGGCCTTCGCGAGAGCCGGCGCCGACATCATCACGGTGCACGCCGAGGCGGGGCCGCATCTCCACCGCTCGCTGCAGGCGATCCGCGCCGAGGGCAAGCGGGCGGGCGCCGCGATCAATCCGGCGACGCCGGTCTCGGCGCTCGAGCATGTCATCGGCGACATCGACCTGCTGCTGGTGATGAGCGTCAATCCGGGCTTTGGCGGGCAGAGCTTCATCCCCGAGGCGGTCACCAAGATCAAGCAGGCCAAGGCGCTGATCGGGCGCCGCAAGATCGAGCTCGAGGTCGATGGCGGCATCAATCCGGAAACCGCGCCGCTGGTGGTGAAGGCCGGCGCCAATGTGCTGGTGGCGGGCAATGCCGTGTTCGCCGGCAACAACGCCAAGACCTACAAGCCGCGCATCAAGGCGATCCGCGACGCCGCAACGACCATTCGAGTTTGAGATGATCCCGCGCTATTCCCGTCCCGACATGGTGGCCATCTGGTCGCCCGAGACCAAGTTCCGCATCTGGTTCGAGATCGAGGCGCACGCAACCTTCGCGCTCGCCGATCTGGGCGTCGTGCCGCGCGAGGCCGCGCAGGTGATCTGGGACAAGGGCAGTGCGGCGACGTTCGACGTGGCGCGCATCGATGAGATCGAGGCGACGACCAAGCACGACGTCATCGCCTTCCTCACCCATCTGAGCGAGATCGTCGGACCGGAAGCGCGCTTCGTGCACCAGGGCATGACCAGCTCGGACGTGCTCGACACCACGCTCGCGGTGCAGCTCGCCCGCGCCTCCGACATCCTCCTCGCCGACCTCGACGCACTGCTCGCGGCGATCAAGCGGCGAGCCAAGGAGCACAAATACTCCATCACCATCGGGCGCTCGCACGGCATCCATGCCGAGCCGACGACCTTCGGCATCAAGCTTGCCGAAGCCTATGCCGAGTTCGCGCGCAATCGCGAGCGGCTGGTGGCGGCGCGCAAGGAGATCGCGACCTGCGCCATTTCGGGCGCCATCGGCACGTTCGCCAATATCGATCCGTCGGTCGAAGCCTATGTGGCCGACAAGCTCGGGCTCGCGGTGGAGCCGGTGTCGACACAGGTGATCCCGCGCGATCGGCACGCGATGTTCTTTGCCACGCTTGGCGTCATCGCCTCCTCGATCGAGCGGGTTGCCACCGAGATCCGGCATCTGCAGCGCACCGAAGTGCTCGAGGCCGAGGAGTATTTCTCGCCGGGCCAGAAGGGCTCCTCGGCGATGCCGCACAAGCGCAACCCCGTGCTGAGCGAGAACCTCACGGGCCTCGCGCGGCTGGTGCGCGGCATGGTGACGCCGGCGCTCGAGAATGTCGCCCTCTGGCACGAGCGCGACATCTCGCACTCGTCGGTCGAGCGCATGATCGGCCCCGACGCGACGGTGACGCTCGACTTCGCGCTGGCGCGCCTCACCGGGATGATCGACAAGCTGTTGGTCTACCCCGAGAACATGAAGCGCAACCTCGACCTGCTGGGCGGGCTGCACAATTCGCAGCGCGTGCTGCTGGCGCTGACACAGGCCGGCCTCAGCCGCGAAGCAGCCTATGCGGCGGTGCAGCGCAACGCCATGAAGGTGTGGGAGATGCGCGGCGACCGTGCCGGGCAATTTGCGAGTCTGCTCAAGGCCGACGCCGAGGTTTCTCAGAAACTGAATCCGGCGCAGATCGACGCCATGTTCGACGACTTCTACCATCTGAAGCATGTCGACGCGATCTTCGAGCGCGTCTTCGGGCCCGAGCTGTGAGCATCACCTACGCGCAGGAGCAGGCTCTCAGCGCGGCTGACTATATCGCCGTTCTAGGAACGACCTATATGCGCGACCGCCGGCCGGTGGGCAATGTGGCGCGCGTCGAGAAGATGCTCGCCGGCTCCAATATGGTGGTCACGGCGCGCGAAGCCGACGGCGAGATCATTGGCGTGCTGCGCGGCATCTCGGACGGCGAGTGGGTGTGCTATGTCGCCGACCTCGCCGTGCATGCCGACCACCAGCGTAAAGGCATCGGCACGGGCATGCTCAATACCTGCAAGAGCCTCCTCGGCCCCGGCATGGGCATCGTGCTGGTCGCCTATCCGGAAGCGCACGACTATTATCGCCGGATCGGCATGGGCGAGATGCAGGCGTTCTACATCGACCGCGAGATCCGCACGTGAAGATCGCCGAAGCCGACATCCTCATCGCGCCGGGCCTGGGCAATTCCGGACCGGAGCACTGGCAGCGCCGCTGGAGCGAGCGGATGGCCACCGCCCGAACCATCGAGCAGGATGACTGGAACAATCCGCGGCTCGCCGACTGGGTGGACCGCATCCACCAGGAGATCCTGCTGTCGACGCGGCCCGTGGTGCTGATCGGCCATTCGCTGGCGGTCGCCGCCATCGTCCACACCGCGCAGCTCCGGCTCAAGGACACCAAGGTGCGCGGCGCCTTCCTCGTCTCCCCGCCCGACCTCGAGCGCGACGACATGCCCGAGGAGATCCACGCCTTCCGCAATGTGCCGACCGATCCCCTGCCCTTCCCCTCGATGGTTGTCGGCTCGACCAGCGATCCCTACGCCTCCTATGAGCGTATCCAGGGATTCGCCGCAGACTGGGGCTCGGCCTTCCAGCCGGCGGGCGACGCCGGCCATATCAACGCGGCTTCCGGGCACGGCCCCTGGCCCGAGGGTCTGCTGATGTTCGCCGAGCTGATGAAAAGGCTGAAGGCTTAATCTTTGACAGTATCTTCCCGGGACCAGCGCCGATAAGGTCCCGGGGTCGATGAGTGGTGCTGGGCAGCCCCGGAAATCACGCATTCAGCGTCCGACACTGGGCCGCTTGGGGGATGGGAGCCCCTGAGCGGCCTCCGGATTCTAGGGGATTGTCTGGCGCAGGAAGGCGAGCGTCGCCGCCAGGGCCTCCTCGCCCTGCGGCAGATCGAGATTGAACTGATATTCGTGCCCCAGCGCCGGCTCGAGCCCGGCGGGGAAGAACAGGCCGTCGACCGGCACGCCCAGTTCGGTCAGCCGCTCGACCATGCGATGCGCCTGCGGTTCGAGGGGATCGCCATTGCCGCTGGTGATGAAGCTGGGCGGGAATGCCGGCGTCAGATTGCCCACGATGGTGGCGAGCCTGAACCGCTCGTCGGCCATGAAGTCGTGGATGCCCGAATAGGCCCACAGCACCGCGCGCACGAACCAGCTCGGATCGGCGCCCATACCCTCGAGGTCAAAGGCGCCGGAAACCAGGATCGCGCCCTTGATCGTGCCGGCGGGCACGGCAGGTGCGATCCCGAGCGCCTCGGCATAGCCCGGATCGGTGGCGATGAGCGTCACCTGCGACGCGATCTGCGCACCCGCCGAATCGCCGGCGATGACGATGCGAGCGGGATCGACATTGAGCTCGGCGGCATGCGCCAGCACGTAGCCGAGCGCAGCGTTCACCTGACGGACGGGCTCGGGATAGGCCGTGCCATGGCCGGTCGAATACTCGACCGCGATGGCGGTGTAGCCCTCGCCGGCCAGCACGCGCAGATAGTTCGAGACGCCCTGCTTGCTCCCCGCGATCCAGGCGCCGCCATGCACCCACACCACCGTCGGCTGTGCCGCGGCGCCTTCGCGGACGAACACATCGAGGCGCTCGGACGGTCCCGGCCCGTAGTCGATGTCGGCACGGGTGACGATGCCGGCAGGCACGTGCTTGGCGAGCCGCTCTTCGGACGCCGCGTCGCCACGCGCGAATACGTATTGGATGATGGCGACCGTCGGCCACGGGCTCAGCCGGAAGGCGAGCACGACAAGCACAAGGAGGGCGGCAAGGATGCCGCCCGTCCACAGCAGGACCCGCTTCATTGGGCGGTCAGTAGCGCTGGGCGACGAAGGTGATCTTCTTTTCGCCCGTGCCCTTGGCCGGGGTGTAGTCGCAGCGCAGCGTATCGAGCAGCGGCCGGTCCTGGCCGAGCAGATTGGAGATGATGCTGAGCAGGAGGCTCGGGCGGCACACCATGGTGTCGGCGCTCCAGGCGACGCCGTTGCCGCATGATGTCCGGCGCAGCTTGGCGTGGACGAAGATGCCCTCGACGTCCCAGTTCAGCCGTCCCTCGCAGCGCACGCCATTGCCGCGCACCGAATAGGTGGCGCGCTGCTTGAGGCAGAACGAGAAGGTGTAGCCGTCATAGATGCGTCCCACCGCCCGATAGCAGTTGGAGACGATGACGCCGCCCGGCACCTCGGGCACGATCACCCGGACTTCGGGTTCGGCCGCGGCGGCCTGGCCGCCCAGCATGAGAAGTGCCACGGCAAACGCGGCGATCGAATGAACCAACCGACGCATGATTAGTCCTCCTGAAAAATGCGACCCGGGCAGCGCCCCGCTCAGTTCGCCGAAAATTTCGCCAGCTCGGCACCGGCCGCATCGTGCAGCACCAGCTTGCCCTGCGCATCGATGCTGAACGATGCCGTGCGCTCGAGCGCATCGTGGAACTTGCGCTCCTGGTCCATCACTGCTTCGGCGCAGGCCATCAGCGTGCCCGCCAGCGGGCCGAAGGTGATCTTGTCGGCGGCAATCGTCGCCGTGCCGCCAAAGCCGTTGCAGCCGCTGTGCCCGGTCACCGTGCCGTCCGCGGCGATGGTGAGCGTCGATTGCAGGTCGTCGATCACGCCGCCGCCGCCGAAATCCTCCGCAAGCCAGCTTCCCACGATGGCCGGCGCGGCGGCCGGTTCGTCGCCGCCGCCAGTGCGCTGGACCATGAGCTCGAAGCCATCGAGCTGCGTGCCGTCGAAAGCTACGTGCTCGGTGGTGGTGAACATCAGCTCGCCCGCGGCGCTGATCGAAGCGCGCAGCGCATAGCGGTGGCCCTCCTCGAGCGCGCCGGCGGGATAAGGCAGCGTGAAGGGCGTCGGGCTGGTGCGGGCCGGGATCGTCACCTCGGCGAGCGTCGTGGCGGGG
>MKUZ01000019.1:83139-132550 GCA_001899065.1 Devosia sp. 66-22
CGCACCGTCGCCTCGGCGCCATCGGGCAGCAGCATGCGTTCGCGATAGACGACGTTGCCGGTGATCACGCTCTCATCCGCCAGACCCGGCAGCGCCGTCGCGAGGGCCAGGGCCAATCCGGCCAGAAGCTTAGCTGCAGGGCTCATAAGCGGCCTCCTTGTTTCCATCCAGCCTACGCTCCCAAGCGCCGATGACAAGCTCAGGACGGCGCCACCCTGCTCCTAAGTCATTCACTGTCCATTCATTTGCTTAGTTGCTCATCATTCCTATTCGCGACATGTGAGCCGGAGGCAGGCATGTGGCCCCTTCTCAGCGAGGCGCAGTCGACCGTTCAGTTTGTGATGTTCATCGCCTGCATGCCGATGGGCGCGTCGCACATCGTGCGCCCCGCCCTACGGGTCAATTTCTTCACCCGGCTCCACGCGCAGGGCACGGCGGCATCATGCTGATGGTCGTGGGGATCAGCGCCGGCGCGGCGATCTGGTTCTGGCGCTCGGCCGAACGCACACGTTCGGACGGCCGGAGCTAATCAGCCCTCGGCGAGGATTTGCTCGCGGGCGAGGATGGTGAGTTCGGCCATCTTCTTGCGAATCATGTCGTCGGACACCGAGGCGCCCTTGGCCTTGAGGTCGGCCGACACCTTGCGGAACACGTCCTCGTCGCCGGCTTCCTCGAAATCGGAGGCAACGACTTCGCCGGCATATTCCTTGGCGTGCTCATCGCTGAGGCCCATATGCTCGGCGGCCCACAGGCCGAGCAGCTTGTTGCGGCGGGCCTCGGCCTTGAATCGCAGTTCGCCATCGCGCGCGAACTTGGCTTCCTGGGCTTTCTCGCGATCGTCGAACTGGGGCATGCGGGTCTCCACCTGGACTGGTCGGGCGCTGTTCGCCCTGCTTGTCGAGAGGAGATAGTCGGGAATATGGGGCAAATCAACGGGCCGGAGCGCCGCAGGGGGCTGAGTCAAGAAACCGCGCTAACCCGTTCCAGCATTTGATCGAATTCCGCCCGGCCATTGCGCCGGGTGAATCATCTTGCTTTTCCGGGGCGTTCTGGCGCATGAACGGCCCAACTCCCCAACATTACCTGCCACCAGGATGGCTCAGCCATGAACCGCCGCCGGAAGATTTATGAAGGCAAGGCCAAGGATCTTTATGAGGGCCCCGAGCCCGGCACGCTCGTCCAGTATTTCAAGGACGACGCCACCGCCGGCGATGGCGCCAAGCATGAGATTCTCGACGGCAAGGGCGTGCTCAACAACCGCATTTCCGAGTTCGTGTTCACCAAGCTGAACATGCTGGGCATCCCCACGCACTTCATCCGCCGCATCAACATGCGCGAGCAGCTGATCAAGGAAGTCGAGATCGTGCCGCTCGAAGTGGTGGTGCGCAATGTTGCCGCCGGCTCGCTGGTCAAGCGGCTCGGCCTCGAGGCCGGCACGCAGCTCCCCCGCTCGATCATCGAGTTCTATTACAAGGACGATGCGCTGCACGATCCGATGGTGTCGGAAGAGCACATCACGGCATTCGGCTGGGCCACCCCGCCCGAGCTCGACGACATCATGAGCCTGGCCGTCCGCGTCAACGACTTCCTCACCGGCCTGTTCATGGGCGTGGGCATCCAGCTCGTCGACTTCAAGATCGAAGTCGGCCGGCTCTATGAGGGCGACACGATGCGCATCGTGCTGGCCGACGAGATCAGCCCCGATTCCTGCCGGCTGTGGGACATCAAGACCCGCAACAAGCTCGACAAGGACCGCTTCCGCCAGGATCTGGGCGGCGTCGTCGAAGCCTATCGCGAAGTGGCGCAGCGGCTCGGCATTCTCGTCGAGAACGACAACGCGCTGACCACCGGGCCGCGTCTGGTTCAGTAAGAGCGTCGCCCGGCCGCCGCGGGCTCGCCCGCATGGCGATTCCGCGCGACACCGGGGCGTTTTGCCCCCATGCTGCGCCGGTCTGACTAGGCTGGTGACATGCACACGAGACGATCGGCGCTGGTTCTCGGGGCTGCTGGGGCGGCCGGAGCACTGCTGAGCGCGGGGCCCATGACAAAAGCCAGCCCATCGAGTGCCGAGCCCGACCCCCGGTTGGGCGACTTCCACATGCCGCTCGAGTCGGCGCCGCACGCCCGGACCTTCATGCAATGGCCCGTCGCGCAGTCCGTGTATGGGCGCCGAGGGCTTGCGGGCGTGCAACGCTCGATCGTCGACATCGCCAACGCCATCGGGCAGTTCGAGCCGGTCGTGCTGCTCTCCGGCGACACGGGAAGGAGCGGCATCCGGGCCGGGCTGAGCAATGCGGTCGAGCTGTGGGACATCGCGACCGACGACCTGTGGTGTCGCGATTCCGGCCCGACCTTTGTCGTCGATGCGGCGGGTAACCTTGCCGTCGCGCACCTCCGCTTCAACGGCTGGGGGAACAAGCAGGGTTTTGCCAATGACGGCCTTGTCGCCGCCAGTGTTGCCGCACGTCTCGACCTGCCCCTGCTGGAAACCGGGCTCGTGGGCGAACAGGGCGGCGTCGAGCACGACGGCGCCGGGCTGCTGCTCGCGCATGAAAGCTGCTGGGTCAATCCTAACCGGAACACGCTGGACCGCGACACGATTGCCGCGCGGCTGTGCCTCGCGCTGGGCGCGCAACAGATGATCTGGGCTCCCGGTTTGAAGGGCGAGGACATCACCGACTATCACATCGACGCGCTGGCGCGATTTGTCGGCCCGTCGACCGTGCTCATCCAGATCGACGACGCGCTCGATCCGGACGATCCCTGGTCGCGCGCGGCCCATCAGACGCTGCGGGCGCTGGAGGAGGCGCGCGACCTGGCGGGAAAGCCGCTGACGATCGTCAAGCTGCCCGAGCCCGAAACGGTGCGATCGAACGCGCCCGATTTCGTCTCCAGCTACATCAACTATTACGTCTGCAACGGCGCCGTCATCGCCGCCCAGTTCGGCGACGCCCAGGCGGATGGCCTGGCGCGCGAGACGCTGGCCGATCTCTATCCCGGACGCGAGATCGTTATGCTCGACATCGACCCGATCGGCGAGTCCGGCGGCGGCATCCATTGCGCGACGCAGCAGCAGCCGGCGCCGCGCCGCAGCTGACTTTCGCCCCGCGACAGCGGCGCCGCGAGTGGGTTCGGCTGCACAAAGGCGTCGCGCGCGTTGACGCGTGCTGCTGACTCGTGCAGGGAGGCGGGCATGAAAGCGCGCGTTACCGTCACCCTCAAATCCGGTGTGCTCGACCCGCAGGGCCAGGCCATCACGGGCTCCCTCAAGAGCCTCGGCTTCGATGGCGTCAGCGCCGTCCGGCAGGGCAAGATCTTCGACCTGGAGCTCGGCGACGCCGACCCGGCGGACGCGCGCCTCGCGCTCGCCGCCATGTGCGAGAAGCTGCTCGCCAACACCGTGATCGAGAACTACGCGATCGAGCTGGTCTGAACCCGGCTCAGGGCTTGAGGTCGGGCGGGACCGGCGGCGCCGCGTTCAGCAGCAGGATCGAGATGCGCTGGTTGGCCGACAGGTAGGGGTCGCTGGGCAGCAGCGGCTGCGTCGCGGCACGGCCGACGACAGATTCGACATGATCGTCGCCCAGGCCGAACTCGCCCAGGATGGTGCGCACCATGTTGGCGCGGTCGCTCGACAGTTCCCAGGCGCCGTAGCGCGGATCGTCATAGGTGCTGCCTGAGGCAGTGTGGCCCGAAATCCGGACCTGATTGGGCAGCTTGGCGAGGATCGGCGCGATCGAGGCAATCGCCTGGCGGGTGTATTCGAACGGATATTTCGAGCCTTCCGGGAACATCGGCCGGCCGACCGCGTCCATGATCTGGATGTCGAGCCCGTCGGCGGTTTCCTCGATGCGCAGATTGTCCTGCACGTCGGTGATGTTGGGGTTTTGCTGCCAGGCCTGCCGAATGCTCGCCGCGGCCCCCTCGAAGGCGCCGCGATAGTCGGACTGGATCGGCTTTTCGAGCGCGTTCTTGGTGACGTCATTGCCGCTCGCCACGCCCAGATTGCCCGAGCCGTCGTCGAGGCTGGCAAGCCCCTTGGTGCGCGCTTCGGCGACGCCGGGCTTGAGGTCCGAGCTGGCATTGGTGGTCTTGGCGCCCTCGGCATCGAACGCGCTGCCCGCCAGCACGCCGCCGGCGCCGCTGTTGGTTTCGCTGAGACTGGCCGGCGCGAAATAGTCGGCAAGGCCCTTCTTCTGCTCGGGCGTTGTCATCGAGATCAGCCAGAGCAGCAGGAAGAACGCCATCATGGCGGTCACGAAGTCGGCATAGGCGATCTTCCACGCCCCGCCATGGTGGCCGGCATGGCCGCCCTTCTTGACCTTCTTGATGATGATGGGCTGGTCGTAGGATGCCACGGTGAACCCCTCAGGCGGCGGCCGGGAGGTCGGCAGTAGCCGCGTCGACTTCGGCGAAAGTCGGACGATCTTCGGACATCAGCGTCTTGCGGGCGAATTCGATGGCCATAACGGGGGCGTAGCCCGAGATGTGGGCCAAGAGGCCGGTCTTCATGGCGAGGTAATATTTGGACTCGGACTCGTAGATGTTGCGCAGCGCCTGCGCCATCGGCCCGAAGAAGCCATAGGCGACGAACACGCCCAGGAACGTCCCCACGAGCGCGCCGCCGATCATGTGGCCGAGCACTTCGGGCGGCTCGGAGATCGAGCCCATGGTCTTGATCACGCCCAGCACGGCGGCGACGATGCCCAGCGCCGGGGTACCATCGGCCAGCGACTGCACGGCGCTGACGAGGCGCTGCCCTTCCTGGTGGTGCACCTCGAGCTCTTCGTCCATCAGCGCTTCGATTTCGTGCACATTGTTGGTGCCCAGCGTCATCATGCGCATGTAATCGCAGAGGAATTCCACCGCGTGGTGGTTGGCGGCAAACTTGGGGAAGCGCGCGAAAATGGTCGACGATTCAGGGTTCTCGACGTGCTGCTCGAGGGCGAGCACGCCGCGGGTCTGGACCAGCTTGAACAGCGTGAACTGGAGCCCCAGCAGCTCGATATAGGCCTCTTTATTGTAGCGCGAGCCGCGCAGCAGCGTGCCGAACACGCCCAGCGATTTCTTCAGCACCGGCCCGGTGTTGCCGATGATGTAGGCGCCCATGGCGGCGCCCAGGATAATGACGGCTTCGAAGGGCTGGATCAGCACCTCCAGATGGCCGCCCATGGCCATGTAGCCGCCAATCACGGAGGCCACGACGACGACAATGCCAATGATCAGACGCATGAAGTACCGGGAAACACTCGAAAATCGCCGCCGAACCCTAGAGGTAGTCGGTTAGCGCTAAGGCGGGGTAAACGACCGGTGCGACTTTCGAGTCACAGGGCGGCGTTTTCACGCCAGCCATGCGCCGATCGCCATATCCGTTACGCACGAATCCTGTAGATCAGCCGCTCCCTCTCGACGTGCGTAGCCGACATGCTAAAGACCTTCTCGCTGTCCATCCTGTTCTTCCTCGCCCTCGGGCTGGTGGTCGCGGCTTACGCAACCATCCCGGTCTGAGGCAAACGGAGCCGAATTGGCTCGTATCGCCGTCCTTAGTGTCCCGGCCTATGGCCATCTCAATCCCGTGCTGCCGATCGTGCGCAAGCTGGTGCAGCGGGGCCATGACGTCACCGTGTTCAACGAGGCGAGCTTTGCGCCGCTGATCACGGCGACCGGCGCGCGCTTTGCCGCCTATCCGCCGGTGATCCATCTCGAGGACTTCTCGCGCACCCTCAAGGACGGCGACATGATCGCCTGGATCGAGATGATCCTGGGCGCAACCGGCCCGCTGCTGGGCGCGCTGACGCCCCGGCTCCGAACCGAACGTCCCGACCTGATCGTGTTCGACGGCATCGCGGTGTGGGGCGAAATGCTCGCCTCCAAGCTCAAGCTGCCCTCGGTGGCGATTTCGACCACCTTCATGTCCGACGCCTTCGCCCGCACCGCCGGCGAGGTGGCGCACGACACGCTCAGCATCGCCCGGCTGATCCCCAACTTTCTGTGGGATGTGACGCGCATCTTCATCCACGGCGTGCTGCACCTGCCGCATACGCTGCCGCTGGTGCCGCGGCGCGGCGACGTCACGCTGATGCTGACCAGCCGGCAGTTCCATCCGCCCAGCCGGCGGCGCGACGAGCCCGACTTCATTTTCGTGGGCTGCTCGATCGACCCCGGCACGCGGCGCGAAACCTTCGACTTCGATCGCTTTGACGGCCGCCCCCTGCTCTATGTGTCGCTGGGCACGCTGCATCACGGCAACGCGGCGTTCTTCGATACCTGCATCGCGGCCTTTGGCGATTTCCTGGGCCAGGTGCTGGTTTCGGTGGGTCGCGGCACGGACCTCGACCGCTACGCCGACGCCCCCGCGAACTTCCTGTTCGCCGAGGCCGTACCGCAACTCGCCGTGCTCGAGCGCACCAGCGTCTTCCTCACCCATGGCGGGCTCAACAGCGTGCACGAGGCGCTCTGGCACGGCGTGCCGATGGTGGCCGTGCCGCAGCAGATCGAGCAGCTTCACAACGCCGAGGCGATGGAGGCGGCCGGCGCCGGTCTCGTCATCGACGCCGAGGCCAAGGGCCATCCGGTCACTGCCGAGGCACTGCGAGCCGCCGTCGACAGGGTGATGATGGAGCGCGCGGTCTACGCCGCCGCGGCCGCCCGGATCGGCGCCTCGCTGCGCGAGGGCGGCGGCATCGACGAGGCCGCCAGCATCATCGAGCGGCAGGCGCTCGGCCGTTCAGGCAGCGTTCAGCCCACGGCTGCGATAGAGGCTCCCGTCGAGCGGGTGTGATCGTTACCGGTCAATTAACCACACCGGTGCAATCCGCCTTAACCGATCGTCCCTCATAACCGCCCGGCGCTGCGTCAACGCGCCCTCAGACCAGTAAGCCGGCCCTCAAATGATCAAGACCTTCTCCCTCTCCGTCCTGTTTTTCCTGACGCTCGGCCTGATGTTCGCCGCCTACGCGTCGGTGCCCACCGGCCTCTGATCGCTACAATCCTTCCCATTAAGCAAATCGGGTAACCCTCGCAGCGACAAGCGCGAGCGTTAACGACCGCCTTGCCGTATGTCCGGGATCACCAACCTGGATTATGCGGCAATGTCAGGTCACACCGAACGTCTCGACTGGGTCGATTCCGCCAAGGGGATGTCCATCATCCTCGTGGTGATGATGTATTCTGTCTTCAATGTGGGCCAGGATGCCGAAGGCGTGGGGTTGTTCCACTACGTCATCGGCTTCGCCACGCCCTTCCGGATGCCGGAATTCTTCCTGATCTCGGGGCTGTTCCTCGACCAGGTGCTGGCCCGCAACTGGAAGGCCTATGCCGACCGGCGCGTCGTCCACTACCTCTATTTCTACGCCCTGTGGGCGGTGATCCACATCGTGCTCAAGGTCGGCATCCTGAGCGCCGATCCGCTGGGCGCGGCGAACTATCTGCTGTGGGCCGTCATCGAGCCCTATGGCGTGCTGTGGTTCATCTACCTGCTCGCCGCCTTCAGTCTCGTCGCCAAGATCGCCTACGAGCTGCGCATCCCGCGCTGGGTGGTGCTGGCGATCGGCGCGGCGCTGCAGATGCTGCCGATCACCACGGGCAGCTATCTCGTCGACCAGTTCGCCGAGTACTTCGTCTACTTCTACGCCGGCTACATGTTCGCGCCGTGGATCTTCCGCCTCGTCGACCTTGCGCTCCGGCATGTCGGCGTAACCCTCGCCGCGCTCCTCCTCTATGCCGTGGTCAACGCCGCGCTGGTGTTCGCGCCCGGCTATGCGGTGCTGCCCGAGCACATCCAGATGGGCACTGCCGCCCTCCCCGGCCTCCACCTCGCCCTCGCCCTGATCGGCTCCCTGGCGCTGTGTGTCACCGCCGGGCTCCTGTCGCGCCTCCCCTTCATGGGGTGGCTGAGCTGGCTGGGCGAGCGCTCGATCGTTGTCTACCTCGCCTTCGTGCTGCCGATGTCCTTCGCCCGCATCGCACTGGGCAAGCTCGGCCTGATCGACGATGTGACGCTGTCGAGCCTCATCGTGATGGTGTTTGCCATCGGCGCGTCGCTCGCTCTCTATCTGCTCGTGCAGTGGACCGGCCGCGGCAAGTTCCTGTTCGAGCGGCCGGCCTGGGCGCACCTGCCCGGCACCAAGGGCAGCCGCAGCTACCAGCCCGCCGCCGTTCCGGCAGAGTGAGCCACGGTCAGGACTTGAGGGCCCTGACGCCGGTTGCGATCAGCACCGTTCCGAGCACGCCGAAGGCCGCGCCGAAGACGAATTCGATCGCGCGGGCAAAGCGTCCGTAGAACCGCCCCGCGAGCTGCGACGAGAACAGCAATCCGTAGGTGCCGTAGATCAGCGTCGCGCTGATCGCGACCACCGGTCCGAAGGCGAGCACGGCCAGCATCGGCAGTCCGGCGCCGAACAGGAATGTCGCGATCGCCGACCACATCAGAGCCGCCTTGGGGTTGGTGAGCACGACCAGCAGTCCGCGCCGCCAGGCCGCCAACGGCGTCAGCGTCTCGACATTGGCCCGGATCGCCGTAGCCTTGCCGCGCCAGACCGACAGCAGCGAGCGGATGGCGAGCCAGAGCAGATAGAGACCGCCAAGGAACATCAGCGCGGTGAGCAGATGCGGGAAGCGGCGGAACAGCTCGCCCAGCCCGAAGGCGGTGGCGGCGGCCCAAATCAGCGAGCCGGTGGCGATGCCGCTGACCACCAGCAGCGACGCCCTGCGGCCCTGCTTGAGCGCGGCGCCGGCGACAGCCATCATGTTAGGACCCGGCGAGGCCTGCGCGGCCATCACGCCGAGCAGCGCGGCGACAAAGGCAGAGATCATGCTGTGCTCCATCCCCAAGCAACAGGCCTGCCCGCCTCGCCTCCTACTTGCATTTCCGGCGCCGACTCGCCAGTAGTCCCAGCATGAAATCAGCCGTTGTCGTCTTTCCGGGCCTCAATCGCGACCGCGACATGATCGCGGCGCTGACCACCATCGGGGGCGAGCCGCCGGTCGTGGTGTGGCACAAGGACACCGACATCCCCGATGTCGATCTCATCGTCATCCCGGGTGGATTCTCCTATGGTGATTACCTGCGCGCCGGCGCCATCGCCGCCCGCTCGCCGATCATGCAGGCAATCCGCGGCAAGGCCTCCCGCGGGGTCCATGTGCTGGGCGTCTGCAACGGCTTCCAGATCCTCACCGAGGCAGGCCTTCTGCCGGGCGTGCTGATGCGCAACGCATCGCTGCGCTTCGTCTGCCGCGAGGTGCGGCTCAAGGTCGAGAACCACCGCACCCGCTTCACCGGCGGTTACCGCGAGGGCCAGGTCATCACGACGCCGGTCGCCCATCACGACGGCAACTATTTCGTCGATGCCTCGACGCTGAAATCGCTCGAAGACAATGAGCAGATCGCCTTCACCTACGCCGAGGGGACCAACCCCAACGGCTCGGTCGCCGACATCGCCGGCGTGTTCAACCGCGACAAGAACGTGCTGGGCCTGATGCCACACCCCGAGAACCTGATCGAGAGCGCGCATGGCGGCCTCGACGGCCGCGCCCTGTTCTCGAACCTGCTGCAGGTCGCGTGACCGCCTAGCGGTACCCCGCGGCGCGCCAGGCCTCGTAGATCATCACGCCGGCCGCGATGGCGAGGTTGAGGCTCTCGGCCCGCCCCGCCATGGGAATGCGCACCAGCTCGTCGCAGGCCTCCTCGACATCGACGGGCAATCCCGACTGCTCGGTGCCCATCAGGATGCAGGAGCGGTCGCCATAGTTCGCCACGTGATGCGCGTGGGCGCCGCGCATCGAGGCGGCAATGACGCGCACCTTGCCGGCATCGCGCCAGGCGACGAATTCCTCGAACGAGGCCGCGGCGAGCGGCATCGCGAACAATGACCCCATCGTGGCGCGCACCGCTTCCACCGAGAACGGATCGCAGGTCGTGCCGATCAGGATCACGCCATCGCACCCCGCCGCATCGGCCGTGCGGATCACCGTGCCCAGATTGCCGGGGTCGCGCACCTCGTAGAGCGCGACATAGCGGCGGCGGCCGGTTGCGGCGAGATCCGCCAGCGGCGTCAGGCGCTGGTGAAAGGCCGCAACGACCGGCTGCGGATTGTCCCGGCCTGAAATCGTCGCCAGCACCTTCTGCGTCGCGGTGAGCACGCGCGCGCCGGCGGCCTGCATCAGCCCGAGCAAATCCCGGATGGCTGGGCGGTCGGCTGCCTCGGCATCGGCGAACGCATAGACCGGCCTCCAGCCATGATGCAGCGCCTCCTCGGCGAAGTGCACGCCTTCGGCGAGAAACAGGCCCGTCTCCTGCCGGTCCTTCTTGCGGTCGAGCCCCCTGAGCAGCTTCACCGTGTCATTGGCGGTCGACGAAATGTGCTCGAACATGCAGCACGTCTAGGGCTTCGGCCGCCGTTTGGAAATCGCTACTTGCCCGGCGGGACGGGCAAAAGGCGGTAGCGGCGCGGCCGGCACCGCCCTATTGTCCGGTCGTTGCCGTCGCCGAGAAGTGCTTGATGTCATTGCGGTTACCCTTCGCCCTCCTCGCCATAATGATCGGGCTGGTCGGGCTGGCGCTCGATTTCTACGTCATCGCCGGCGTGATGGGACCGCCGCAGAACCGCTCGCTGCTGAGCTTCCTCGTCTACTACTGGAGCTTCCTCACCAATCTCAGCAACACGGTGCTGCTGCTGGTCTATATCGCCGACCTGAGCGGCGCGCGCTGGCTGGGCTGGTTCCGCGACCCGGTGACCAAGGCGGGCATGGCCGGCATCATGATGCTGGTGATGTTCTTCTATCACTTCATGCTGGCGCCCTACCTCCCCGAGCTGCCGCAGGCGATCGAGATTTCCAACATCCTGCTGCACTATGTGACGCCCGTGCTGTTCGTGGTCTGGTGGGCGGTGTGGTCGTCGCACGGCACGCTGCGCTATCGCGACGTGCCGCTGATGCTGGTGCCGGGCCTTGCCTACGTCGCCTATGTCGAGCTGCGCGGTCCGCTCGCGGGCGAATATCCCTACACCATTCTCGATCCCGGCTACGCGCCGCCGGGCGGCACGGCGGCCGGGCCGCTCACCGTCGCCATCAGCGTCGGCGTGCTCGTCGTTCTCGTCGCAATCTTCGACTTGCTCCTTGTCTTCATTGACGGTTTGATCGCGCCGCGGCAGCGTCGGGCCGCCTGAGGGAGACAGCGTGAAGAACATCGCGACCTGGGTCGGCCTCGTCATCGGCGTTGCCGCGCTGGTGCTCGGCGCCATCGTCGTCGCCATCGACAGGGCACTCACCCGCGTGGACATGCCGGGACCATGAGCCAGGAACTCAATGTGCTCGGCGAGCCGCTGCAGCCCTGCTCGGATGATCCGCTGACCGGCTTCTTCCGCGACGGCCATTGCCATCAGGGGCAGGACGGCTCGTCGCGCCACCTCGTATGCATCGAGGTCAGCGCCGAATTCCTCGCCTTCAGCAAATCGGTCGGCAACGATCTGAGCACGCCGCGCCCCGACATGGCCTTCCCCGGACTCGAGCCGGGCGATCGCTGGTGCCTCCTCGCGCCGCGCTGGGTCGAAGCCGAGCAGCACGGCATGGCGCCGCGCGTGGTGCTGCTGTCGACGCATGAAGGCGCCCTGCGCTACACCGACCTCAGGACGCTGAAAGCCTACGCGCTCGATCTGGCCTGAGACTGGCTCAAGCGGCCTGCTGGCGCCTAAGCCGCCTCGACCACATGCACGATCGCCGTGCGCGGACGGCTTTCCCAGCCGACGACGCCATAGGGATCGGGACGGGACTCGTCATAGTCGCCGCTCAGCAGGCCATCGAGGCGCGTATCGAGCCGTTCGGCCAGCGCGCCCTCGAACCGCCCCTTGCGGAAGCCCGAAATGATGGCGGCGACTTCGGCCCTGCGGCGGGCATAGACCGGCGCCGGTTCGCCCGAAAAACGCTTCACCCTGATCGCTGGCCACCAGTCCGACATCGATTCCTCCGTCTTGGGAGGACGCTAATGCGCTGATGTTTGAAGGGATTGAGCCGATGGTTAGAATTTGGAGAGAAGCTCAGGCCGGAGGCGCCGGCGGCACGGCCGCGAGCATGTAGCCGACGCTGCGCACCGTCTGGATCAGCGACTCCTCGCCGGGCCTGTCGATCTTGGCGCGCAGGTAGCGGATATAGACGTCCACGATCTTGGTGCCGGGGTCGTAGCCGATCTGCCAGACGCTGTTGAGCAGCCGTTCGCGGCTGATCACCCGCCCCGCATTCTCGATGAGGTAGCGCAGCAGTTCGAACTCACGCGCCGTCAGCGTGATCGGCTCGCCGTCGCGGCTCACCCGGCGCGTCGCCGGGTCGAGGCTCAGCGGTCCCACTGTCAGCACCGTCTCGCGGTCGATCGAGCCGCGGCGGCGGCCGAGCGCGAAGATGCGGGCGAGCAGTTCGTCGAAGGCGAAGGGCTTGGTGAGATAGTCGTCCGCCCCTTCCTTGAGGCCGGTGATCTTGTCCTGCAGCGAAGCCTTGGCCGTCAGCATCAGGATCAGCACCGGCCGACGCTCGGCGCGCAGCATGCGGGCGATCTCGATGCCGTCGACATAGGGCAGCGTGCGATCGAGGATGATGAGGTCGAACGGATCGCTGCGCGCCCGCTCGAGGCCGTCGCGGCCGTCGAGTTCCACCGCCACCTGGTGCCCCTCGGCCGTCAACCCGCGCTCGAGGAACGAGGCGATGCGGCGGTCGTCTTCGATCACGAGGATGTTCATCGCGTGCCCACCCTGAGCGGCAGCGCGATCTCGAACAGCGCCCCGCCCTCGGACCGGTTGCGCAGCGCGATCTCGCCGCCATGCCGCTCGACGATGCCCTTGGCGATGGCCAGCCCGATGCCGAAGCCGGGGTTCATCATGTCCTGCTCGGCGCGCCCGCGGAAGAAGCGCTGGAACAGGTAGGGCTGGTCCTCCGCCGCGATCCCCGGCCCGCTGTCCCTGATGCGCAGCACAGCGCGACCCGACTCGACACCGGTCGACAGCTCGACCGTCGCGCCGGGCGCCGAGTGCTTCACCGCATTATCGATGCCGATCATCACTGCCTGCTTCAAATGCCGGAAATCGCCCTCGATCTCGGCGCCGTCGTCGCCGATATCGGCGGCAATCGCCACTTCGCGTGCCTCGGCCAGCATCCTGCCCTCGTCCACAGCGACCGCGGCGACGTCCTCGAGCCGCACGCTCTGCATCACCAGCGGTTGCGCCTCCGATTCCTGCCGCGCCGCGTCGATCAGGTCGTCGAACAGCAGCGCCAGTTCCGCCGCCTGCGCGCGCACGCGCTGCATCGCGACGCGCAGGGCGTCGGTGTCGCCCGCAGCGCTGCGCAGCGCGACGTCGGCCTCGCCGCGGAGCACGGTGAGCGGCGTGCGCAACTGGTGGCCGATATCGGCCAGAAGCTGCCCGCGCGACTGCTCGAGCGCCTTGAGCTTCCTGTCGAGTTCCGCCATGGCCGCACGCGTTTCCGCCGCGGCCGTCGTGGTACCGCGATGGGAGCGGCGCATCGCAAGGATGGCGAGCAGCGCCACGACAAGGAGCAGCAAGCCGCCGGCCACCGCCGCGGCGATGAGGAGGCGGCTGCGCTCCGCCTCGATCATGGCGAGCTGCTCGGCGACCTCGGCGCGCTCCTCGCCGATCCCCGCATCGATCAGCGGCTGCAACTCGTTGGTCAGGCGGAAATCGACCTCGCGGCTCACCACGCGCGCCGCCTCGCCGCCATCGCCCGAAGCACTGAGCGAGAAGGCCCGTTTCGCCGCGGCGTCGATGGCGTGGTAGAGGTCGGTCATCCGCCGCACCGTTTCGATCTCGGGCAGTTCCTTCTGCAGATCAGGCGAGCCGGTGAAGGCGTTGAGCTCCTCGCGCGTCGCCCGGGCGAGGTTGGCGAGCACGCGATCCATGTCGTTGCGCGCCGTCTGCAGTTCGCCGCCGCGGTCGTAGCCGAACAGCAATTGGTCGACCACCTGCCGGCCGTAGCGGCCCGCCGCGCCGTCCAGCGCATGGAGGGATTCGAGCTGCGATCCGGCCCCCTGCGCCCGCAGCAGGGCGAAATCGGCCGCCCGCATGCCGGCGTTGAGGAGGCCGATAAAGGCAGCCACGCCGAGGCAAACGGCGATCACAATCAAGGCGATATGGGCACGCACACTCATCGGCCCGGACCTTACAGGCAGCGGGCGCGGCTCCGCCAGCCGGGCTTGGCTTATGTCGGTCACAGCCTGCCGCCCCGGCGCTCACAATCCCCCGAAAATGCCACGGATCGGCTGTATTGCCGCGACCCGTTCGGCTATGAGGGCCGCATCGAGCTGTCCCACCTCGCACACCCGCGGATTCCATGGCCTTCGACAACAATACCGAGATCACGCCCAAGCTCATTGCCGACCACGGGCTGAAGTCCGACGAATATGCCAAGATCATCGAGCTGATCGGGCGCCAGCCGACACTGACCGAGCTCGGCATCTTCTCCGCCATGTGGAACGAGCACTGCTCGTACAAATCGAGCAAGAAGTGGCTGCGCACGCTGCCCACCAGCGGCCCGCGCGTCATCCAGGGACCGGGCGAAAATGCCGGCGTGGTCGACATCGGCGACGGCCAGGCCATCGTGTTCAAGATGGAGTCGCACAACCACCCGAGCTTCATCGAACCGTATCAGGGCGCCGCGACCGGAGTGGGTGGCATCCTGCGCGACGTGTTCACCATGGGGGCGCGGCCGGTGGCGGCGATGAACGCGCTGCGCTTCGGCTCGCCCGACCATGAGAAGACCCGCCACCTCGTGTCCGGCGTGGTCGCCGGCGTCGGCGGCTACGGCAATTCGTTCGGCGTGCCTACCGTGGGCGGCGAGGTCGAGTTCGACGCACGCTACAACGGCAACATCCTCGTCAACGCCTTCGCGGCCGGCCTCGCCGACACCGACAAGATCTTCTACTCGAAGGCCGAAGGCGTCGGCCTGCCGGTGGTCTATCTCGGCGCCAAGACCGGACGCGACGGCGTCGGCGGCGCGACGATGGCGTCGGCCGAGTTCGGCGACGACATCGAGGAGAAGCGCCCCACCGTGCAGGTCGGCGATCCCTTCACCGAAAAGCGCCTGCTCGAGGCCTGCCTCGAGCTGATGGCGACGGGCGCCGTGATCGCCATCCAGGACATGGGCGCTGCGGGCCTCACCTGTTCGGCCGTCGAGATGGGCGCCAAGGGCGACCTCGGCATCATGCTCGACCTCGACAAGGTGCCGGTGCGCGAAGAGCACATGACGCCCTACGAGATGATGCTGAGCGAGAGCCAGGAGCGCATGCTCATGGTGCTCAAGCCGTCCAAGGAGGCCGAGGCCAGAGCGGTGTTCCAGAAATGGGAGCTTGACTTTGCCACTGTCGGCATCACCACCGATGACCTCCGCTTCCGGGTCAAATGGCAAGGCAATATCGTGGCCGACCTGCCGATCAAGGACCTCGGCGACCAGGCGCCCGAATACGATCGTCCGTGGACCAAGCCGGAGCCACGGGCCGCGCTCGATGCGAACGACATTCCACAGATGGACGTCGCCGACGCGCTGCTCAGCCTCATCGGCTCCCCTGCCCTCAGCTCGCGGCGCTGGGTCTATGAGCAGTACGACACCTACATCCAGGGCAATTCGCTGCAGCGCCCCGGTGGCGATGCCGGCGTGATCCGCGTCGAGGGCCATCCGAGCAAGGCGCTCGCCTTCTCCTCCGACGTGACGCCGCGCTACTGCGAAGCCGATCCGTTCGAGGGCGGCAAGCAGGCGGTGGCCGAATGCTGGCGCAACCTGACCGCCGTCGGTGCCGAGCCGCTGGCGGCCACCGACAACCTCAATTTCGGCAATCCCGAGAAGCCCGAGATCATGGGCCAGTTCGCCGAGGCTGTGCGCGGCATCGGCGAGGCCTGCCGCGCGCTCGACTTCCCGATCGTGTCGGGCAACGTGTCGCTCTACAACGAGACCAATGGCCGGGGCATCCTGCCCACGCCCACCATCGGCGGCGTCGGCCTCATCCCCGACTGGTCGCGCACCACCCGCATCGGCTTTGCCGCCGAGAACGAAGCGATCCTCCTCGTGGGTGCACCGGACTGGTGGGGCACGCATCTGGGCCAGTCGATCTATCTGCGCGACCTGTTCGGCCGCGCCGACGGCCCACCGCCGCCGGTCGACCTCGCGCTCGAAAAGAAGGCCGGCGACCTCGTCCGCATCCTCATCCGCGACGGGCACGCGACCGCCGTGCACGACCTCAGCGATGGCGGCCTCGCTGTCGGCCTCGCCGAAATGGCGATGGCATCAGGCATCGGCGCGACGGTGAACCAGCTCGAAGGCGGCGACCCGATCCCGCAGTTCTTCGGCGAGGACCAGGCACGCTACCTCGTCACCATCAGGCGCAGCTTCCTCGATCAGTTCTACGACGAGATCTATCCCTATGCCGGCTTGTTCGCGCCGTGGATCGGCACGACCGGCGGCACGTCGCTCACGCTGGGCACGGCGCGCGCCATCCCCGTCGCCGATCTCAAGGCCGCGCATGAAGGCTGGTTCCCGACCTATATGGCGGGCGAGATCGCGGCCTGATTGAAGCCGCCGCGCTGCACGTGGCATAGTCGCAGCAACATCAGTTGCGGAGACCATCCATGCCCATGAGCGCGGCGGAAATCGAGAAACGGATCAAGGCGGCGATTCCCGATGCGGTCGTCGAACTCCGCGACCTCGCCGGCGACGACAATCACTGGGCGGCGACTGTCATCTCCGAGCAGTTCCGCGGCAAGACCCGGGTCGACCAGCAGCGCATGGTCAATGCCGCCTTCGGTGCCGACATGGGCACGACGCTGCATTCGCTCTCGGTGCAGACCAAAGCACCGGACTGACACGCGATGACGGACTACCGACTGGTCGAACGGCTGCCCACGGTCGCCGAATATCGCGATCTGCGCCGCCTGTCGGGCCTCAGCGAGAAGAGCCCCGAAGCCGCCGAGCGGGGCTTGCCTGCAACCCTGTTCGCGGTGGTGATCGAGGCGGACGGCGGCCCGGTCGGCATGGGGCGCGTCATCGGCGATGGCGGAACCGCCTACCAGGTGGTGGACATCGCGGTGCTGCCGCCACATCAGGGCCAGGGGCTGGGCAAGCGGATCGTGGCGGCGCTCGTCGACTGGCTGCACGCCACCGCGCCCAAAAGCGCCTATGTCAGCCTCATCGCCGACGGGCCGGCCAAGGATCTCTATGCGCAGTACGGGTTCGAGCCCACCGCGCCCGCCTCTATCGGCATGGCGTTCAAGATCAAATGACGCTACCGTCCCGCTCACTGAGCAAACAAGTGGGGGACTCATGCGCGCTCAAGCAGTCTGGATCATCTTCATCGGCACGGTGATTGCCGTTGCGGCGGCGGTCGTGGCGATCATCGGCTTTGTCGAAAGCAACGTGACCCTCGGCATCATTGCCGTTGTCGCCGCGGTCGCGGCGGTCGTGGGCACTGTGCTGCTCTACCGCCGCTCGGGCGCAACGGGACGCCCGGCCTTCGAGCAGGCTCTGAGCGCCGATTTTGCGGCGGCGCAGCAGGGCTGGTTCCACGCCTCCGGCCTCGCCATCGACCCGACGCGGCGCCTGCTGCTGGTGGGCACAGAGAGCGGCGCAACGCGCATCCCGCTGAGCGACATATCGAGCGTCGTCTATCACCGGACACAGAACACGCCCGCTTATGGCGGCAACTCGATCCTCGCCCTGATCATGCTGCCCGCGGTGATCGGCTCGATGGTGCACAATGCCAGCAAGGCCGGATTGCACGTGACGGCCGGTGGCCGCAGCTACCGGATCATCGGCATCCAGCCCAAGGATGCGGAGGTGTGGCAGGGCCGGCTCGCCGACGGCGCCGCATAGCTGCCTCCATCGTCACATCCCGATGATCGCCTCGACATCGGGGCAAACTCGGCCTATTTACTCGGCAAATCCTCCGGCCCTCCCCGGACAACCAAGGTATTGTCATGAGCGACATCAACGCCAAGATCGACGAGCAGGTGAAGAACAACGACGTGTTCCTCTACATGAAGGGCACCAAGGACTTCCCCATGTGCGGCTTCTCGGGTCGCGTGGTGCAGATCCTCGATTACCTGGGCGTCGACTACCAGACGGCCAATGTGCTCGAGGACCAGGAACTGCGCGAGGGCATCAAGGCCTACACCAACTGGCCGACCATCCCCCAGCTCTACGTCAAGGGCGAGTTCGTGGGCGGCGCCGACATCGTCACCGAGATGTTCCAGGCCGGCGAACTGCAGACGCACCTCGCCGACAAGGGCGTCGTGCTCAAGCAGACCGCCTGAGTCAGGCGCGCCCCGCGCTCAGCGGGCCAGCCCGAACTGGATGTCGATGCGCTGGTAGCGAGCGCCGTCCCGCCACTGGTGGTAGACCTCCCGGCTCTCCCCGGAAAAGACGTGGCGCGAGTTCTCGATCTCGGCCACCAGCGGCGCATAGCCCTTGCTGAACAGGCTGCGCAGCGGTCCCTGATAGGTCGCGCTGGCAACGATTATGGGCTCGAGGTCGAGCAGCTCGAACGACCGCGGCACCGCCCCTCCACCGCTCACCGGCAGGCAGAACCGGATATCGAACGCGGTCTTGCCGTCACGCGGCAGGTTACGGGCGATGAAGGTCCACGGCCCTGCGGGCTCCATGTCGCACCGCGCGGCTTCAGCGGCGATGGCCGGGGTGAGTTCGGCAGCGACGCTGCGGATCTCGGGGATCGTCAGCCGGCACGCCGCGCTCAGCACCCGCATCCCCGGCGTTTCCTTGATCTCCATCGAGCCCTCCATTTGCGGGCCCTTGTTCCAGCCGATCGGCTGGCGCGCAACGCGATCGGTAGAACCAATTGGCGTCGCGGCCGCGAAATGGGCGCGCCGGAGAAACGCTTTTGCGCCTAGCCCGCTTCGCGCATGCTGACCGCCTTGGCGGCCTCGAAATCGGCCGCGAAGCGCAACTCGCGCAGCGGCCGGACGCGGCGCGTCGCCTCGGCATAGGTCGGGTGCGCCTTGTAGGCCCGGAGCGCGGCTTCGCTCTCGAACTCGGCATAGACGACGACGTCGATGTCGTTGCCGAACTGGTCGACCTTGCGGTTCTGCGTCACCTCGAAATGGCTGACATGCGGAATCGTGCCGAGCAGCCGAAGTCCATCGAGGATGGCCGGCAGGTTCTCGGGCGATTTGGCGGTGAAGAAGACAATGTGTCTGATCATGCGCTCGACCTATCCTCTTCTGGCGCAAGGTCAATGCGTCATGACCGCCAGGAATGAAAGCCATCACAACTTCTCGTTTCGAACGGCGCCGAAGCGGGAGTAGTTTGACGCCATGACTACCGTCGCCGCCGCCGCTCCCGCCCGTTCCGCCGCCGTCCCGCTGATCGTCCTCGTCATCGCCGGCTGCCTCATCGCCGCCGTCACCAATGGAATCCGCACGACATTCGGCCTGTTCACGCTTCCCATGACCGAGGAGCTGGGGCTCAGCCGCGAGGCCTGGGGCATGGCCATGGCGATCCAGAACCTTGTCTGGGGCGCGACGCAGCCCTTCGCCGGCGCCATCGCCGACAAATATGGTACCGCGCGCGTCGTGGTGTTCGGGCTGCTGCTCTACGCCGCCGGCCTGTTGCTGATGGTGCTCTCACCCACCGCGCTGCTGCTCGACCTCACGGCCGGCGTCCTGTGTGGCGTTGGCATCGCGACCTCGTCCTTTTCGATCGTGATGGTGGCCTTCGGCCGAAACGTGCCGCAGGAGAAGCGGCCGCTGATCTTCGGCGTCGCCACCGCCGCCTCGTCGTTCGGTCAGTTCGCGTTCGCGCCCATTGGCCAGGGCTTCATCTCGGCGTTCGAGTGGGACAAGGCGCTGGTCTACCTCGCCATCTTCCTCCTCGCGGTGATCCCACTGGCCTATGCGCTGCGCGGCAAGACCGAGAACCCCACCGGCCAGGCCGACCTGCGCTTCATGGAAGCCCTGTCGCGCGCCTGGGGCTATGGCTCCTATCGCCTGCTGGTGATCGGCTTTTTCGTGTGCGGCTTCCACCTCGCCTTCATCAACGTCCACCTGCCGGCCTACCTCGTACAGTGCGACCTGACGGCGGAAGTCGGCAGCTGGTCGATCGCCATCATCGGGCTGTTCAACATCATCGGCTCGCTCAGCGCCGGCTATTTCGGCGGCAAGCTGCCCAAGCAATTGCTGCTCGCCTCGATCTACTTCTCACGTGCAGTCGCCATCGCGCTGTTCATGATCTTCCCGGTGACCGAGCTCAGCGCCTATCTGTTTGCCGCCGCGATGGGCTTCCTCTGGCTCTCGACGGTGCCGCTCACCGCGGGCCTCGTGACGCTGTTCTTCGGCGCCCGCTACATGGGCATGCTCTATGGCGTCGCCTTCTTCAGCCATCAGGTCGGCTCGTTCGTGGGCGTCTGGCTGGGCGGCTACGCCTTCGACGCCACCGGCTCCTACGCGCTGGTGTGGTACCTGGGCATCCTGCTCGGCCTTGCCTCGGCCGCCGTCCACCTGCCCATCAAGGAACGCCCGCACCTGACGTTCCAGCCGGCCCACGCCTGAAAGGTCCGCGGCAGATTTGATAGCAACCTAACCTTGCCAATCCGGATTTGCGGGAGCATGGTCCGCCGCACACGGGCCATACTCCTTTCGCCCGCGGATATCAGATGACAGTTCAAGCACTTGGCCAGCGGGTTCTCTCCCGGCCCGAATTCATTGCCCTTGTCGCCGCGCTGATGGCGCTCAATGCACTCGCCATCGACGTGATGCTGCCCGCCCTGCCCTATATGGGCGAAGCGCTGGGCGTGTCGAACGAGAACGAGCGCCAGCTCGTCGTTTCGACCTACATGATCGGCTTCGGCCTCGCGCAGCTCGTGTTCGGTCCGATCACCGACCGCTTCGGCCGCCGCGCCCCGCTGTTCGTGGGCATTGCGCTCTATGTCGTGTGCGCCTTCCTCGCGACCTTCGCGCCGACCTTCGGCGCGCTGCTCGTGCTGCGCTTCATCCAGGGGCTGGGCGCCGCCTCGACTCGCGTGATCGCGACGTCGGTGGTGCGCGACCGCTTCTCCGGCCGCGAGATGGCCGAGGTCATGTCGCTCACCTTCATGGTGTTCATGGCCATCCCCATCATCGCGCCCGGCATCGGCCAGGTGATCCTGCTCACCGGCCCGTGGCACTACATCTTCCTGTTCATGGCGGGGCTCGCGGCGCTGATCCTGCTGTGGGCCTGGCTCCGGCTGCCCGAAACGCTGCATCCCGAGTATCGCCGCCCGCTGCGGCTCAGCGTCATTGCCGAGGGCTTCCGGCTGGTCTTTACCAACCGCACCGCCTTTTTCTACGGCCTCGCCGGCATGTTCCTGTTCGCCGGCCTGTTCGGCTTCATCGTCAGCTCGCAACAGATCTTCGTGGGCATCTACGGACTGGGTCCGTGGTTCCCGGTGGCTTTTGCGGCAATGGCCGGCTTCATGGCGGTGTCGTCCTTCGTCAATTCGCGCATCGTCAAGCGCTTCGGCATGCGCCGGCTGAGCCACACCGCAATGTTCGTCTACATCGTGAGCGCCTCGATCCTGCTGCTCTTCAGCCTGATGGGGCCGGTGCCGTTCTGGCTGTTCTTCGCGCTGTTGATGGTCGTGCAGGTGGCGTTCGGCAATGCGGCGTCCAACATGAACTCGCTGTCGATGGAGCCGCTCGGCGCCGTCGCCGGCACGGCGGCGTCGGTGTTCGGTTTCATGCAGACCGTCGGCGGCGCGCTGATCGGCACCTATATCGGCCAGCATTTCGACGGCACACTCCGGCCCAATGCCACCGGCTATGTGGTGATGGGGACGCTGGTGCTGTCCTGCGCGCTGGTCGCCGAGAAAGGTCGGCTGTTCGGCGTCGGCAAGGAGTACCAGCCAACGCCTATCGTGGTGGACTAACCCGCGAGCGGTCCCTCGATCGCCGGTTCAGGGCCGCCGCGCCAGACCATGCGATAGACCGCGCCCTGCCGCACCGACTGCACGGCGGCGGGCCGCAGCGCCGCGATACAGGTGCCGCCCGCGTGCCGCACCGAGGGATAGATGATGCCGTTGAGCCCCGTGGCGCGCGCCTGGTCGGCCAGTGCATTGCCCACCGGATAGGCCGTCGCGATTTCGGCACCCAGCGCCGGATGCGCCGGCGCCTGCCGCAGATCGAGGAAGTCGCCGGCCATGCTCGAGAACATCTCGGCATACTCGACCGTCGCGGTGTAGTCGCCGGCATCGGCCAGCATGTTGGTCAGGTGGAAGCCGACTTCGGCGAGGCAGGTGGCGACGTCGAGCGCGGCATACCACGCCCCGCGGTTCGGGCCGTTGAAGCGGTTGGGCTGCTGCGGCCGCGCATAAGCGAAGGACGCGTTGATGAAGTGCGCATGCGGCACGTCGTAGACGAGCTCATTGGCCCGCAGCCCGGAAATGCCCCGGTCCTGCGCGATCATCCGCGCACTGGTCGCGGCCTCGATCTCGGCAAGATCGGCGAGTTCGTCCTCGCCGTCGACGAGGGCCGCCAGCACGGCTGCGCGCAGCCGCGCCGTGGTCACGAGGCGCACGGTGCGCGGGAACGCCTCGATGACAACAGGGACGCCGTCGATCTCCACTAGAGGCCGCCGCGCACCGCGTCCACGTAGCGGCGGACATCGAGCATCTGCGGGATGCCGCCCTTGACCATCGAGTCGATCGGGCTCAGCCGACCGAACAGGGGTCCTCTGTTGTCGAGCCGCGGCCAGCGATCGGCCATGTCGTCGGCGAACAGCAGGTGCAGGCCCTTGTAGATGCCCACCAGCGCCGAGATGCGGGTCAACTGGTCCTGGCTCAGCGCCTTGTCCTTGCCGTCCTGCTTGAGCCGCTCCCAGGTGCTGGTCGATACGTCGAGCAGCGCCGCCGCCTGCAGACCGGTCAGCCCCCACTGCCCCACCAGCCGCTTGTACGCCTTGAGCGCGGTCTTGGAGAGCCGCGCCCGATCAGCCTCGGACGAGAAGTCCTGCCGCTCGGGGAGGATCGAAACAGTTTGTGCGAGGGCGGGCATCGGCCACACTCCATCAAATGACAATGATCTATACATCAAATGATGGCGCACTGTCCAGAATACAAGCCTGGCGATGCCGTGGGCCGCTTCGATACGCGCCGCTGGACCTCCCAGCGCACCCGGGACCCATTTCTCTGCGAGTCCCCGCTGGCGGGCTGCACGCGGTCCCCGATGGGTGCCGCTACAGCTTGTGTCCAACCACGATGGTCCAGCCGAGATAGGGCCGGATCTGCCGCAGATAGTAGTTCCAGTCATCGCGGCTCTTATCGAGAACTTCGTCGTGGTCGGGATGGCCGCGATTCTCGATGGCCCAGCGGATCGTCGCGTGGCGGTGGTGGCTGGCATAGCGCTCGAAATCGGCGTCCGATGCGGAGATCAGCGCCGAAACCTCCACGCCGTGCCGCTGCAGCACCGCCGCCAGCTCGATGGCATCGAGCGGCATGTGCTGGTGGGTGTTGACCGCGGGCCGGTGCTTGGTCGTGAGGTCGCCGATCACCACCGCGCCGCCGGGCCTGACCGCCCGGACCATCCATTCGGCCGCCTGCACGAAGCCGCCCAGCGCGAATGTCGCGCCGAGGCAGAGCGCCACGTCATAGCTCGCCGGCTCCGGCACGAAGGTCTCGGCCGGCCCTTCGACATAGGTGATCGAGCCGCGCCGCGGCCGCCGGTTGCGGGCGAAGTCGAGAAACGCGCCATTGGTCTCGAGGCCGGTGCCCTCGATGTCGTAGCGCTCGGCCCAGTGCCGCATCAGCCAGGCCTTGCCGCAGCCAATATCGATGACCTTGAGCCCCTCGCGCAGATCGCAGTAATCGTCGAGCAGCCGCAGCTTCCGGTCGGTGACCGGGTTCTGGATTTCGATGTCGGCTTCGGCGATCGCCCAGTAGTCTTCCTGCTTCACTTGGCGCCTCCCTCGGGCGACGACTATAGAGTGAACACCTCGCGGCGGAGAAGGCTCCAGCTTTCGGCATCGGTGGCGAGCAGCAGGCCGCCGCGGAGATCGGCGGGCCGGTAGGGCGAGCCGTCGAACTTGCGGACATGGCCGCCGGCCTCCTCTGAGATCAGCGCGCCCGGCAGATGGTCCCACGGCATCAGCTTGTTGAACATCACACAGTGCGCATGACCGCTGGCGAAGGTGCGGTAATCGTGCCCGGCGACGCGATAGTTCGCCGAGATGCGGAGCTTGGCGAGATTGGCGAGTATCTCGGGCTTCCGCTCGGGCGGCAGGAACGCGATCGACACATGCGCGATCATGTCGGCGAGCGACGCCGGCTCGCGCACGCGCAGCCGCTCCTCGGCGCCGTCCGGCCGGCGATGCCAGGCGCCGGCGCCGCGTTCGGCGAGCATCCAGTCGTCACCCATCGGATCATAAATGATGCCGCCCACCGTCTCGCCGCGCACGACGATCGCGGCCATCACGGCGAACAGCGGCAGGCCGGCGGCGAAATTGGCCGTGCCGTCCACCGGATCGACGGTGATCGCGACCTCGGCAGCGGCAAGCCGGCCGAGCAAAGCCGGATCGGCGGCGACCGATTCCTCGCCCACCACGAGCGTTCCCGGCCAGCGCCGCTCGACCTCGCGCTTGATCGCCCATTCGGCCTCGGTATCGGCTTCCGTCACGAGGTCCGTCGGGTTCGACTTGACCTTGACCGTCCCCGGTTCGAGGCGGCGGAAGCGCGGCAGGATTTCTGCCTTGGCGGCATCGCGCAGGATGCCGGCCAGGGCGGTCACGTCGATCAGGGTCATGGGAGGTCCGCTGGGCGTTCGTCGAAGGGTTCGGGCCGAGCATAGGGCCCGGCCCGCCCAATGCCCAGCGATGCATGTGGCGTCAGTCGAGAACCACGACCGCTTCCACCTCGAACAGCATCGGATCGATGGCGAGCTTGGGCACCGGCACCAGCGTCTGCGCCGGCAGCGCATCGCCGAACATGGCGATGACGCTCTGCGTCAGCACGCCGAGCTTGGACATGTCGTGGTCGACGACATAGACGGTGAGCTTGGCGACCTGGTCGGGCCGCGCGCCAAGGGCCTCGAGGGCCGTGCCGAGATTGGCGTAGGCCTGCTTCACCTGCGCGGCGAAGTCGGGCGACAGGCCGCCCGTGCCGTCCTGTCCGCCCTGCCCCGAAATGTAGGCGATGCGAGCGCCCGGGGGCACGATCACGGCGGTGCTGTAGCCGTTGGGCGCCGGATCGCCGAGTTGCGGCGGATTGACGATCGTCGGCGTGC
The DNA here is from genome assembly GCA_001899065.1 of Devosia sp. 66-22. GTDB lineage: Bacteria > Pseudomonadota > Alphaproteobacteria > Rhizobiales > Devosiaceae > Devosia_A. The sequence continues at coordinate 108,387 of MKUZ01000019.1, forward strand.
CGGCCGGTGCGGCGGTCGAAAGTCCGGTGGTCATGATGAAGAGCCCTCCGATGAGCAGATGCTTGATTGCGTTTGACATGACGCCTCCATTCGAGGTGACTCGTACAATGTACGAGCGTATTTGTCGTACGATGTACGAGGCTCTGTCAATGGGTCGACATCGGCAAGGCGCGCGGCCAAGATCGGCGCACGAGCGGCGGGGAAGACGATGACGGGCAAGCGCAGCGAGGTCCGGGGCAAGCGGGCACCGAAGAAGGCTGAGCGACAGCCGACAAAGGCCGGTGAGCCGTCGCTGTCGCTCGAACGCATCGTCGCCACCGCCGTGGACTTGCTCGACGCACAGGGCATAGACGGCCTCACCATGCGCAAGCTCGCCGACCGCCTGGGGTCGGGCGTGATGAGCCTTTACTGGCATGTCGAGAACAAGGAGGTCGTCCTCGGTCTCGCGCTCGATGCCGTCCTCGAATACCGCGCCCCCCGCGACGCCGAGGCCGAGGACTGGCGCCGTGCGATCGTTCACATGCTCGAAGACTGGCGCGCCGGCATGCTGCGCCACCCGTGGTCGGCCTCGCTCGTGGCGCGGCAGGTGCTCGGCCGCAACATCCTCAGCCGGCTGGAACTGCTGACCCGGACATTGTCGCGGGGCGGCGTGGCCGACGAAAACCTCAACGCCGCGATCTGGTCGCTGTGGAACTACCTGATGGGGGCGACCATCACGCGCGCGGGCTTCGACCTCTCCGACAGCGAACGGGCCGCGGCACAGGCGCAGCTCGAGCAGATCGGGGCGAACTACCCGGCGATCGAGCGCTCGCGCCTGCTGCTCGACAACGACTGGGACGGTGCCTTCAGCCGCGGCATCGTCTTCATCCTCGACGGGCTGGCAACGGCGCGCTGAGCAGCCGCTACGGCTCGCGGGCCAGCGCCAGGAAGTCGAACAGTTTCGGGTCCAGCATGTGGCTGGGCCGGATGTTGCCGAGCGCGCGGATCATCACGTCCTTGCGGCCGGGCTGGCGCTGCTCGATCTCGTCGAGCATGGCCTTCATCGCATTGCGCTGCAGCCCCTCCTGCGAGCCGCAGAGGTCGCACGGGATGATCGGGAACGCCATCAGTTCGGAGAATTTGGCGAGGTCGGGCTCGGCGCAGTAGATCAGCGGCCGCAGCACTTCCACATCGCCCTCGTCGTTGAGCAGCTTGGGCGGCATCGCGGCGAGCTTGCCGCCATGGAAGAGGTTCATGAAGAAGGTTTCGAGGCTGTCCTCGCGATGGTGGCCCAGTACCAGCGCCGAACACCCCTCCTCGCGCGCGATGCGGTAGAGGTGGCCGCGCCGGAGCCGCGAGCAGAGCGAGCAATAGGTCGCGCCCTCGGGCAGCTTGTCGGTCACGATCGAATAGGTGTCCTGGTACTCGATGCGGTGCGGAATGCCGTTCGCTTCGAGAAACTGCGGCAGGATGTGCTTGGGGAAGTTGGGCTGGCCCTGGTCGAGATTGCAGGCGAGAAGCTCGACCGGCAGCAGCCCGCGCCATTTGAGGTCGAGCAGGATCGCCAGCAGCCCGTAGCTGTCCTTGCCGCCCGACAGCGCCACCAGCCAGCGCTCGCCCGGCCTGACCATGCCGAACTTGTCGAGCGCTTCGCGCGTCAACCGCACCAGCCGCTTGCGCAGCTTGTTGAACTCGACGCTCCGCGGCGCCGCGCGGAACATCGCCAGCACGTCCTCGGCGTCGTCTTCCGCCGGACGGGTGTCGTCGATCACGTCGCTCACCGGCACGCCTCGCCTTGTGCATTACACGCGCGCGGGGCGGCACCGAGCCTCCCGCGACCGGTTCGGGTCTATCCCCCAAGCGCCCGGATTACAACGCGTTTAGGCAGCTTACATCGGTGTAAGGTGACGCAGTTTTCTTGCTGAATCTCGTTGCTGTCAGTTAGATGACAGCCATCACGAGCCGCAGGAGTGTCTGCCGTGTTCCGCTCTTTCTTCCCCAGCCCCGTCAACTTCTTCGTATCGGCAATCGCCTGGGCTGCGGTCGCCATGACGATCTGGTTCACCATTGGCTCGAGCATCCAACCTTATCTCAGCCTCGGCCCGTGGCTCGCGGTGCAGCCAACCGAAGCGGTTCCCGTCCCCTTCTTCGATGCGGATCGGGTGTGGCTCTACCAGTTCGTCATCATGGCGGGATACCTGTTCTGCGTCCCTTGGTATTTCCTCAACGACAACAAGCGCTGGTACTGGTGGAGCGTAGTGGGCTCGGTGACGATCATCGAGATCGTCTACTTCAACGTGCAGGTCGATGCTTGGCTCAACGACTGGTACGGCGAGTTCTACAATATGATCCAGACCTCGCTGCAGACGCCCAACACCTACACCTTCGATGAGTACCTGGGGAAAATCTGGACCGTTGCCGCCGTGCTTGCGGTCAACATCTTCGTCCTCGTGCTCAACGCCTTCTTCAACGCGCACTATCTGTTCCGCTGGCGCCGGGCGATGAACTTCTACTACATGGCCAACTGGCAGAAGGTCCGCCACGTCGAGGGCGCCGCGCAGCGCGTCCAGGAGGACACCCAGAACTTCTCCTCGATCGTGGAGAATCTGGGCCTCGACATCATCGCTTCGATCATGACGCTGCTGGTGTTCATCCCCATCCTGTGGGGTCTGTCGGACCACCTGCCGGTCCTGCCCTGGGTTGGCGCCGTCCCCGGCAGCCTGGTCTGGCTGGCGTTGTTCTCGGCCATCTTCGGCACGGTGCTGTTCGCCGTGGCGGGCATCCGCCTGCCCGGCCTCAACTTCGCCAACCAGCGCGTCGAAGCCGCCTATCGCAAGGAACTCGTCTATGGCGAGGATCATGCCGAGCGCGCCCAGCCGGTCACGATCCGCGACTTGTTCAAGAACGTGCAGCGGAACTACTTCCGCATCTACTTCCACTACACCTACTTCAACGTCTTCCGGTACGCGTACCTCAATGCGAGCCAGTTCTTCCCCTATCTGGCGGTGGGGCCCTCGGTGGTCACCGGCGCCATCACCTTCGGCATCTTCCAGCAGATCCTGCAGGCCTTCGGGCAGGTTTCGTCGTCGTTCCGCTTCCTGATGAACTCGTGGACGACGATCATCAATCTGATCTCGATCTACCAGCGTCTGCGCGGCTTCGAGCGGCAGATCCCCGAAGAGGGCAAGGTCTTCGCCAACGACTACGACGACCCGCGCTACCTCGCGACCGAAACCGTCCCCGCCTCCGCCACGCCGGTCGTGGTGCCGGAATAGAACCGGGGCCCGCTCCGTCGCACAAACAAAGGCCGCCCACTCGGGCGGCCTTCTCATTGAGGCCTCAGGAACCGGTGGTCAGCGTGGGAATGCTCGACACGTCGGTGTGCTGCTCGGCCTCCCAGATGTCCCGGGCGGCCTGCATCCTCGCCCAAAGCCCCGCGCCGTTGCCGAACAGCTTGCCCAGGCGCACCGCGACCACGGGGGAAACGGGCGCCTTCTCATCCAGAATGGCGTAGAGCTGCTGACGGGAAATTCCCAGCAACCGCGCAATCTCGCTCTTGGTCTTACCCGTCGCCGGCAGGACCGTATCGGCGAGGAGAAAGCCGGGATGGGTCGGCGGGCGGCTGGCGTTACGCTTGGCGGGGTAAGTGGGCATCGCGATATCCTCAGTGATACTGCTCGAGGTCGACGCGCACCGCATCCTTGCCCTCGAACTCGAACGTAACGCACCACGGGCCGTTGACGTGAACCGTGTAGCGGGTTGGGTCGAAGCCTCTCAGCATGTGGAAATCGAAACCGGGGATGTTCATGTCCTCGGGACGATCAGCAGCATCGAGTGCGTCGAGACGAGCAAGCACGCGCCTATGCAGCTTGGCATCGATCTTGGCCGTTGTCCCTTTGGACCACAGGTCATCGAGACCCTTATGCCTGAACGACCTGAGCATCAGGCGGTTGTAAGGTATCACCTGACATGTGTCAAGCATTGCCTGACAGGTGGTGCACAAACAAAAAGGCCGCCCAGTGGGCGGCCTTTGAGTTTCTGCGGTCGGAACCGGTCAGCGCGAGTAGAACTCGACGACCAGGTTCGGTTCCATCTGCACCGGGTACGGCACGTCGGCCAGGGCCGGGACGCGCACATAGGTGGCCGACTGCTTGCCGTGATCGACTTCGATGTAGTCGGGCACGTCGCGCTCGGCGAGCTGGTTGGCTTCGAGCACGATGCCCAGCTGGCGCGAACGCTCACGCAGCTCGACCTTGTCGCCCGGCTTGACCGAGTAGGACGGGATGGTGACGCGCTTGCCGTTCACCAGCACATGGCCGTGGCTGACGAACTGGCGGGCGGCGAACACGGTCGGCACGAACTTGGCGCGGTAGACAATGGCGTCGAGGCGGCTCTCGAGCAGGCCGATCAGGCGCTCGCCGGTGTCGCCCTTAACGCGCGACGCTTCGACATAGAGCTTGTGGAAGCTCTTTTCGGTGATCGAGCCGTAATAGCCCTTGAGCTTCTGCTTGGCGCGCAGCTGCAGACCGTAGTCGGAGGTCTTGCCCTTGCGGCGCTGGCCGTGCTGGCCGGGGCCATAGGCGCGCGCGTTGAGCGGCGAGCCCGGACGGCCCCACAGATTCTCGCCAAGACGGCGGTCGATTTTGTGCTTGGACTGAATGCGCTTCGACATCGTAATCCTTTCATAGATCGTCGAAAGTGATTGCGCCCTCCTCTGCCCTGCCTTGCGGCAGGGCCGACAGATTCCTGACCATTCAGGGAATCCCGGGTGCGCTTCACGGACCGGAGCCCGGAAAGTGGCGGCTTCCTAGAGGCGGCAGCCCGCCGAGTCAACCCTCACGCCCGTTTCTCGTCGAGATGCCGCTGGTTGCGCAGATCGGGGAAGATCGTGGCCCAGATGCCGGCCACGGCGATGGCGCCGAAGCCGCCCAGCACCACGGCAGGCACGGGCCCGATCAGCGCGGCGACCGTTCCGGCCCGGAACTCGCCCAGCTCGTTGCTGGCCCCGATGAAAACCGAGTTGACCGCATTGACGCGGCCGCGGACCTCCTCGGGCGTCCAGAGCTGCATGATGGTCTCGCGGATCGTCACGCTCACCATGTCGGACGCCCCCACCAGCACCAGCGCCACCACCGACAGCCACGCATTGGTCGAAAAGCCGAACAGCACGGTGAACGCGCCGAACAGCGCCACGAACACGAACAATGTACGCCCGGCATGGTCGCGGACCGGGAAGCGCATCAGCACCAGCCCCATCAGGATCGCCCCGATGCCCGGGCCGGCGCGCAGGAAGCCCAGCTCCTGCGGGCCGGCATGCAGGATATCCTTGGCGTAGACCGGCATCAGCGCATAGGCGCCCGACAGCATCACCGCGAACATGTCGAGCGAAATGGCGCCCAGCACCACCTTGTTGGAGAAGATGTAGCGGAAGCCGGCGAACATCGTTTCAAGGCTCGTCGCCTGCTGCCCCCGCACCTGCACCGGCTTGGGGATCATCAGGACGCAGACGATCGCAATGACGATCAGCGTCGCCGCCGTGCCGAACGCCACGGTGGGGGAGATGCCATAGAGCAGACCGCCCGCCGCGGGTCCCGCGATCGACGCGAACTGCCAGGCCGACATGTTGGTGGTGATGGCGTTGGCCAGCGCCTCGGGCGGCACCAGATTGGGGGCCAGCGACTGCGCGGCGGGGTTCCAGAAGGCGCGCGCCGTGCCCAGCGCCACGAGGATGGCGAAGATCGGCCAGATCTCATGGGCCTGCGCATTGACGAACAGCAGAAAGCCGCCGGCGCAGAGCAGCTCGACGCTGAGGCAGATCGCCATGATGCCGCGCCGGTTGAAGCGGTCAGCGGTCAGCCCGGTCACAAGGATCAGCACCAGCGCCGGCAGGAACAGCGACAGGCCCACCAGCCCCAGCAGGAAGGCGTTGCCGGTCACATCGTAGATCTGCCAGGCGATCGACACCGACATGATCTGCACGGCAAAGCTCACCAGCAGCGTGGTGGCCCAGAAGAAGCGGAAGCCGGTGTAGTGAAAGGCGTAGCGCGAGGGAGCGGCGGTGGCGGGCGCGGTCATGGAGCGTTTCCACTGACATGTCAGTGAAGCCGCGTCAAATCTACTCCACCGGCTCGCCCGGCTGCCCCTTGCTGGGCCGGTTGGCCTTGGGGCGGAGGTGCTTGCGCTCGATCGAGGAGATGACGCCGTGCAGCGTGCGCACCTCCTGGCCCGATAGCGTGCCGCGGCTCAGCATGGCGCGCAGGTTCATCACCACGGTGGGCCGCTTGTCGGGCGCGGTGAAGAAGCCGGCCTCGTCCAGCGACTGCTCGAGATGCTCGAACAGCTTGATCAGCTCGCCCTTGGTGGCGGGCTCCGACACGGTCTCGGTGAACAGCAGCGCCTTGCCCAGGTCGGTCTGGCGGCGCCACTCATAGGCCATGATCAGCACCGCCTGCGCGATGTTGAGCGAGGCGAAGGCGGCTTCCACCGGCAGCGTCACGATGGCGTCGGCGAGCGCCACCTCTTCATTGTAGAGGCCCCAGCGCTCCCGGCCGAACAGGATGCCGGCGCCGTGTCCGTTGGCGATATGGGCGATGCTGCGCTGCGAAGCTTCCTCGGGGCCGAGGACCGGTTTCTGCAGGTCCCGCCGGCGGGCGGTCGTGGCGTAGACGAGCGAGAGGTCGGCGATCGCCTCCTCGGTGGTCGCGAACACCCGCACCTTGTCGAGCACATGCTCGGCGCGCGACGCCGCGGCGATCGCTTCCTCGTTGGGCCAGCCGTCGCGCGGATTGACCAGCCGCAGGTCCCACAGGCCGAAATTGGCCATGGCGCGCGCCGTCGTGCCGATGTTCTGGCCGAGCTGCGGTTCGCACAGGATGACTGCCGGCGACGGGCGAAAGTTGAACTGCTGCGATTTGTCGGTTCCGGCCATGGCGCGCAGATAGGGCCTAAGCGCCCGGCAGATCAAGCCGCCAGGCAGATCGTCAGCTCGCCCCGATGACCACGCGGTTGCGGCCCAGGCGCTTGGCTTCGTACATCGCATGGTCGGCGCGCGAGACCATGTCGGCGAGGTCGAAGGACGACGAATGCGCAAAGCACACGCCGATGCTCACCGTCAGCGTCAGGACCTCGCCACCATCGAGCACGATCTCGAGCCGGCCGATGGCGCGCCGGATACGCTCGGCAACCACTTCGGCCTCGCGGCGGGTCGTATCGGCCAGAACCAGCGCGAATTCCTCGCCGCCCAGGCGGCCCACGATGTCGTCCTGGCGGATCGCGGTGCGGATGGCGGCGGCGAGCGCGGTCAGGGCGCGGTCGCCGGCCGCGTGGCCGTGCAGGTCGTTGATCGCCTTGAAGTGGTCGGCGTCGCACAGCAGCACCGCCACCGGCGCGCCGGTCTGCCGCTGCTGCGCGATCAGCCCCGCCCCTGCCTGCTCGAAAGCGCGGCGGGTGAGCGCCTCGGTGAGCGAGTCGAGCCGCGTCAGCCGCTCGAGGTGGTCGAGCCGGCGGCGGCGGTCGGCGCTGGCGCTCGCTACCAGGATGGGGCCGAGCGCCACCAGCGCCACGCCCAGATGCGCCATGGCGATGGTGTCGTCGCTGAGCGGCGGTTCGAAGCCGAAATCGTAGATCCCCAGCTTGATGCCCAGCATCGCGGCGCCCGAATAGACCAGCACCAGCAACGCCGTTCCCGGCAGCGGCAGCACCAGCGCGCACCACACCAGTGCCGGCACCGCCGCGACGACGGCCAGCGAGCTGGGCAGGAACGGCGAGGCGCCGATCGCGGCCACCGCCACGAGCACCGGCGGCAGCCAAAGCTTGAGCTCGGCGCTGCGCGGCCGGCGCCGCAGCCATCGGTCCGGGGCAGGCACCGTCAACAGCGGGGGCAGCAGCGCCAGGTAGTTGACCATCTCCGAGGCGAGCCAGCGCCACCAGCCGTCGAGATAGGTATTGTCGGCGATGCGCACGAAGGCGACGCCGCCCACGATCCCCGCAGCAGCCGACCCGGCAAGGCTCACCAGCACGAGCGCGGCGACGCTCAGGGGCCGTTCGAGCCGGCGGTCGGTCTCGGGCAACGCGGCAAAGAACAGGATCAGCACCAGCGCACCGACGAGGTTGGCCGCCGTCATCAGCACGCCGTCCTGCGTCGCGTCGCCCATCACGGCGCCCGCCGCGAGGTAGCCCAGGGCCGCGGCGGCGACATTGGCGAAGGTGCGCAGCCGCGGCTGCCGCAGCAGCAGGCCGGCGAGCAGGGCATTGGCGGGCCAGAAGACGGCGAGGAACCCTACAGGCCGCGACAGGCTCCCCGCGAGCGCCGCGGCGAACACCACGAGAGCGACGAACACGAAGTCACGGGCGATGTCGGGGAAGGAATTGCGTGGCCGGTCGGCGTGACCGGCCGCGGGCAGAAGGGCCATGGGGGTCCTCAGTCGATGTCCGGAGGCGCCGAACACGCGACCCCCTCGATCGTGCATTCACCTGACGCCCTGTGGGTGCAATAGAGCGCAAAGCGGCGGTGCCGTCAGCCGTTTTGCATGCCAGCCATGCGGTTTTCACTGATCGACAGGAGCCTAATATGACGTCAGAATGACGCGCGCGCGTGCCGCTCACGGGTCGCGCGCGCGTGGGAACTCACGCCACCTTGTGGCGCGCCAGTTCGTGGATTTTCTCGCTGCGCTTCCACTCGCGCGACAGAATGGCGAAGTGCAGCTCCTCGTCCCATTCGCCCTGGAACAGCGCATGCTCGCGGTAGTGCGCTTCGAGCCGCATGCCGAGCGCCCGCAGCAGCCGCGCCGACGCCTCGTTGTCCCCCGCCGTGACGGCGAAAATGCGATGCAGGCGGTATTCGTTGAACGCCAGGTCCATCACCGCGCTCACCGCCTCGCGGCAGTAGCCGTGCCGCCGGTAGACGGGGGCCACGGCAAAGCGGATCTCGCCCTGCCCTGCCGTCGCATCGGTCCAGCGCAGGGAGACGTGGCCCATCACGGCGCCATCGAGCTTGCGCACCATGCCCAGCGTCAGGATCTCGCCTGGCCGTGTCAGCCGCTTCTGCCGGCGCATCGCCTCGAACGCGGTCGTGGCCTCGCTCTTGTCGCGCGCCTTCCAGTCGAGATAGCGCTGCACTTCAGGCAGCGAATAGTAGCTCAGCACGTCGTCCAGGTCGGAACGCTCGAACGTTCGTAGCGTCAGTCTGTCGGTTTTCAATGTCAGATCAGTAGTCATGATGAGGCGCCCTCCGCTGCGCGCTCAGCCCTGATCCGACAACGTCACCTCATTGCGGCGGTTCCTGTGCGGATTGCCGCAGCCCCGAACTAATTTTTTCCGCGCGCCGTCACATTTGCGTCGCGATCAACGCGACGTCGCGGGTGCGAACCATTCGCCTTCGAGGATGGCGTAGATGAGTTCCTCGTCCCAGCGCCCCTTGAACTGCGCATGCTCGCGGAAATGCGCTTCCTTGCGCATGCCGAGCCGCTGCATGACGCGCTCCGAGCCGCCATTGAGCGCGTCGCAGCGCGCGTAGACGCGGTGCAGCCCCATCACCTCGAAGCCGAAGGCGAGCAGGGCCCGCGACGCCTCGCTGGCGTAGCCATGGCCATGCGCATCGGGGTGGAAGATGTAGCCGATTTCGCCCTGCAAGTCGGACACGCTGCGCCAGATCAGCGACACCTCGCCGATGAGCCGTGCATCGTCGCGTCGCTCGACGGCGAGCACGATCTTGTCCCCCTCATTGCTGAAGGCGATCTGTCCGGCGCGGGCGCGCACGGCCTCAGCGCATTCCTCATGCGTCATCGGCTGGTCGAACAGGTATTCCGACACGTCTTCGCGGCTGCGATAGGAATACACCGCATCGACATCGCCGCGGCTGAATGGGCGCAGTGCCAGCCGCTCGGTCACGATGGGGTAGTCCGGCGCGAACTGGACAGTCGCGGGAAGCGGCACCTGCGTGTTCATGGCGAGGGCGTATTCCTCCGCCGATGCCAAATCAATCGCCTTGCGGCGCCGCCCGGCGCGGTGCAGCCTCCGTCCATGGACCGCAAGCCCCGCCCCGTCATCGATCTCACCGCACGCTGCGCCTGCGGCGCGGTCACCGTGCACTTTGCCGGCCCCGTCAAATCGATGTTCATGTGCGCCTGCGAGGACTGCCAGAAAGCCAGCGGCACCGGCCATTCGACCGTCGCGCTCGCGAGCCGCGCCGACGTGACGATCACCGGCGCCGTCACGGCCTACGACCGTCCCTCAAACTCGGGCGCAACCCTCACCCGGCATTTCTGCCCAACCTGCGGCACGCCCGTCTATGCCCGGTCGAGCCGCGCGCCGGACGCACTGATGCTGCCCGTCGGGCTCTTCGGCAAGGACAGCACGAGCTGGTTCATGCCCACCCAGCTCATCTTCGGGCGCAGTCATCGCGACTGGGATTTGCTGGCCGCCGACATCCCGCGCTGGCAGACCTATCGCGACGAGGAACAGTCATGACCGCTGCATCGGACGAACTCGCGGCGCGGCTCCGGCCGCTGCTCAAGAAAGCCGGCGTCGCGGAAAAGAAGATGTTCGGCGGCGTCGGCTTCATGCTGGACGGCAACATGCTGATCGGCACCACCGCCAAAGGCGCCCTGCTCGTCCGCATCGACCCCGACACGGCCGACGAGGCGCTCGCCCGGGGTGCCGCCCTCATGCATATGGGGCCGCGCGTGATGTCGGGTTTCGTCAGCGTCGATATCGACCGGCTGCCCGACGACACCGCGCTCAGGGACTGGATCGCCTACGCAACGAAATATGTGAAGACGCTGCCGCCCAAATGAAAAGCAACGAGACGATGGACCATCTCGCCGAGCGCGTGCGCATGCTGGTCGGCGAGCACCCCGGCATCACCGAGAAATACATGTTCGGCGGCCTGACCTTCCTGCTCAACGGCCACATTCTCGTTGGCTGCAAGAAGGACGGCCAAATCCTCATCTCGGTGGGCAAGGAGAACGCCCCTGCCGCCGCGGCGCGCAGCGGCGCCACGGCGATGGTGCACAACAATCGCGAGATGACCGGCTTCTTCTGGATCGACCCCGACGCGATCGAGGACGACGACGACCTCGCCAGCTGGGTCGACTTCGCCTTCAAGGCCGTCGGCGCCAAGCCATCCAAGGAGGCCAGGCCGGCGCGGAAAGCGCCGGCCAAAAAGACCGCGGCAAAGACGGCGCCCGCGAGGAAGCGAACGCCGTCCTAGTCGGCGGGCTAGGGCTGGCCGGCGAGCATCTGCTCGATCGCGGCGAGATATTCCGGCCACGCCTGCCGTGCGCCTTGGTAGGCGTACTCCATCGTGGTGGGGAAGCCCGCCTGCTCGACGCGCAGCAGCGTCCCCCTCGGACTTGGCGTCAGCGTATAGGTGACGACGCTCTCGAGCCCGAAGGCCGACCAGGTGTAGGACAGCGTGGTGAAGGGATCGGACTCGAGCACCCTGCCCTCCACCGCGCCCCACTCCGCCGTCATCGTATAGGGCCGGTCCACCTCGGCGGCGAAGTCCGGCTTCATCTTGAGCCATTCCTCGATGAAATGCGGCTGGGTGAGCGCGCGCCAGATCTTCTCCGGCGGCTGAGCGATGTCGCGTTCGACAACGACGGTGCGAAGCTCGGGCGTCTGTTCGGCCATTGGTCCTTCCTCGGTGTGGCTCAGGTCGCGCCGCCGGAACGTCTCCGCAGGAGATATGGCTGCACGAACATGTAGAGGCCGGTCAGCATAAGCCAGAACAGGAACGGCAGCGGCAAGTAGTACAGCCAGGGCTGCGCCTGGTTGATGGCGAAGGCCGCCATGTTGACGATCACGATCACCAGGAATGTCATAGCCACCCAGCGATGGCTCGAACGTATCCACTTGGCCATTGGCACTCTCCATCCGATTATCAATAGCCATTTGGCTATGCGTTTATCCATAGCCATCGAGGAATGCATCCGTCAAGTGGAGGGTAAGTGGTATCCTTGCCCCCCTGGGGGCCCGATGCTCTGCTCGGGCCTCCGAGTCACTCGCTCCAGGACCAGCCCATGCGTGCTGTCATCATCGGCGCCGGCATTTTCGGCGCCAGCGCGGCCTATCATCTCGCCCGGGCCGGCGCGGACGTGCTCGTCCTCGACGCCGTGCATCCGGGCAAGGCGACACTGGCGGGCGCCGGCATTGCCTGCCCCTGGGTCGAGGACGATGCCGATGCCGACCGCTATCGCCTGTGCATCGCCGGCGCGCGCTACCATCGCGACATCCTCGCCCAGCTCGACCAGCAGTTCGGCACCGATATCGGCTTTGCGCCGGTCGGCGCGCTGGTGCTGTCGGACGACGAGGCGCGGCTCGCCCGGGTCGAGGCGCAGCTCGCCGCGCATGCCGATGAAGCGCCCCAGATCGGTACCGTCGCCCCCGTCTCCCCGGCCCGTGCCCGCGAGATGTTCCCGCCGCTGCGCGATGGGCTCGCGGGCCTCAGCATCAGTGGCGGCGCCCGCGTCGACGGCAAGCTGCTCGCTGCGACCCTGCTCCGCGCCGCCGTCGCGGCCGGCGCGGAGGTCCGGCAGGACAGCGCCAGCCTCAGGCGCGAGGGGGACCGCGTCACCTGCCTCGATGGCAGCGGCAATCCCATCGCCGCCGACGAGATCATCGTCACTGCGGGTGCATGGGCGCCGCATCTCCTGCGCCCCATCGGCATTGCGCATCCGGTGACGCTCAGGCGCGGCCAGATCACCCATCTCGGGCTCAACGGCGTCGACACCCGCAAATGGCCGGTCGTGCTGCCGCTCAACAGCCACTACTTCGTGCCCTTCGACGATAGCCGCATCGTCGTGGGCGCGACCTTCGAGGCCGATGTCGGCTTCGACTATCGCGTCACCGCCGCGGGCCAGCAGGACGTGCTCAACCGCGCCCTCGCCGTCGCTCCCGGCCTCGCCGACGCGACGCTGATCGAAACGCGTATCGGCTTCCGCCCCTTCGGCCCCACCGACCGACCCATCCTCGGCCGCGCCGGCGGCATCGATGGCCTGATCCTGGGCAATGGCCTCGCCGCCACCGGCCTCACCATCGGTCCCTATTGCGGCAAGCTTGTCGCCGACCTCGCACTCGGCCGCGACCCCGGCTTCGACCTGCGGCCCTTCGCGCCATGAGCGTTCCGCACCGTTTCGCGGGCCGGGCGATCTACGTCACCGGCGGCGGCACCGGCATCGGCCGCGCAGCTGCCTTGCGGCTCGCCGCCGAGGGTGGCGCGATTGCCGTGTCCGACATCGACGCGGCCCTTGCCCGCGATGTCGCTGCCGAGATCGTGGCTGCCGGCGGCACGGCGTTCAGCACCTCTTGCGACATCACCGACAGCGCGGCCGTGCAGGCCTCCTTCGCCGACGCGGCCGCGCGGCTGGGGAAGCTCGACATTCTCGTGGCGACCGCCGGCGGCGACTGGGACGAGCCGGCCTTCGAGGACATTCCCGACGCGCTCTGGAACGCCAAGCTCGACGTCAATCTCGTCGGCGCCGCCCGCTGCATCCGCGCCGCGCTGCCTTCGCTGGTCGCAGCGGGCAATGGCGCCAATGTCGTCGCCATCGGCTCGATCAATGGCAACGCCGCGATCGGGGGCTACCCCTACTCCGCTGCCAAGGCGGGGCTCGAGAGCATGATCAAGAATCTCGCGGCGCAGTATGGCCGCAGCGGCGTCCGCTTCAACCTCATCACGCCCGGCACCATCCGGACCCGCAACTGGAGCGGCCGCGACGACGATCTCGCGCGGATGGCGCAACGCGTGCCGCTCGGCCGGGTCGGCGAGCCCGAGGACATCGCCGCCGCGTGAGCTTCCTCGCTTCCCCAGACGCCGGCTGGATCACCGGCGTCAATCTACCGGTCGAGGGCGGCATCCTGGTGGGCACCGCCAATCCTTTCACTGCGGACTAAATCGCGGAAAACACCAGGCTCGCATTGACGCCGCCAAAGCCGAACGAATTGCTCAGCACGTGCCTGAGCGCCTTCGGCTTTGCCGTGAGCGGCACGAGGTCGAACTGCCGCGCAACATCCTCCGGGTCGTGCAGGTTGAGCGTGGGCGGCAGCATCTGGTGGCGCAGCGCAAGGATCGAGATCACCGCCTCCATCGCGCCCGCCGCGCCCAGCATGTGACCGGTCGCCGATTTGGTGGACGACACTGCCAGCGACTGGCCGCGGTCGCCGAACACGGCGCGGATGCCGTTGATCTCGGCATTGTCGCCGACCTCGGTCGACGTCGCATGCGCGTTGACATAGCCGATGTCGTCGGGCGCGATCCCGGCGTTGCGGATGGCGTTGTTCATCGCCACCTGCGCGCCGGCGCCGTCGGGCGATCCCGCCGTCAGGTGATAGGCGTCGGCCGAGGTGCCGTACCCCGCGGCGATCGCGAGGGGCTTGGCGCCCCGCGCCAGCGCGTGGCTCAGCCGCTCGATCACCACAACGGCCGCGCCTTCGGCCAGCACGAAGCCGGCATGGCCCTTGTCGAACGGCCGCGACGCCTCGGTGGGGCGGTCGTTGAAGCTGGTGTTGAGCGCCCGGCTCGCCGCGAAGCCGCCGATCGAGATGGGATCGACCGAGCCCTCGGCGCCGCCGCACACGACGACGTCGGCCTCGCCGGTGCGGATCAGCCGCATGCCATCGCCGATCGCCTGGGCACTCGCGGCGCACGCCGTCACCGGCGCGCCGATCGGTCCCTTGAAGCCGTATTTGATCGAGATCCAGCCGGCAGCGAGATTGGCGAGGAACGCCGGCACCGTGAAGGGTGACAGCCGCCGCGGGCCCTTGTCGCGGATGATATCAACCGCCTCGGCCATCACGGGCGAGCCGCCCACGCCCGAGCCGATGATCGTCGCCGTCACCGCCTGCCTGTCAGCGCTGTCCGCCACCCAGCCCGACTGCGTCAGCGCTTCGGCCGCCGCTACCAGTCCATACTGGATGAACAGGTCCATCTTCTTGAGGTCTTTCGGGTCGACCGCCGTCGTCGGATCGAAGCTCCCGGGCACGAGTCCGGCGATTTTGGCGGCGAAGGCGCTCACGTCGAAGCGGTCGTTCATCACGATGCCGCTGCGCCCTTCCAGCAGCGCCTGCCAGTTGGCGTCGACGCCCACGCCAAGGGGCGACACGGCGCCCATGCCGGTAACGACGATCGGATCGGTGTCGGGAGCCATGGGTTTTCCTTTCAGACTTTGGAGAGTCGTTTCAGCATGTTGATGCCGTCATCGAATGTTTCGGATGAGAGCTCGGCGCGGAGGTCCGCTTGCGCCTTGCGCCAGAGCGGCAGCAATTGTTCGAGCAGCGCCTCGCCCTGCGGCGTGAGCGCCGGCACCCGCGCCCTGCCCTGCGCCGCCGACGCGACGAAACCCAGTTGCTCGAGCTTGTCGAGGTTGCGCGTCAGCGTCGTCCGCTCGAAGCCGCGCGCCTCGGCCAGCCGGCTGACCGTCGCCCCCGGGATCATCCGGATTCCCCCCATCAGCGAGAGCTGCGTGGCGGTCACGCCATAGGGCCTGAGATAGGCATCGTAGCGCCGCGTGATCGCCCGCGCCGCCATGCGCGAGTTGGAAACCATGCACTGGGTGAAGTCGTCGGCCATCTCGCGCTAGGTAATGTGTAGATACACAATGTCAAGCGAAAGCGTGTCGGGACGCGGTTCAGACGGCGGGCATCCCCGATCGGGCGCGCCGCACACCCTGCATAAGTCTCGCCGCGCCCGGCCTTTTCCCTCGACCGTTTCGTGCTATAGCGGCGGCGCAAATCAGGAAGGAGCCTTCAATGTCCAAGATCAAAGTCGCCAACCCGGTCGTCGATCTCGATGGCGATGAGATGACCCGCATCATCTGGCAGGCGATCAAGGACAAGCTGATCCTCCCCTATCTCGACCTCCCCATCGAGTATTACGACCTCAGCGTCGAGAACCGCGACGCGACCAACGACCAGGTCACGGTCGATGCCGCCAATGCCATCAAGAAGCACGGCGTGGGCATCAAGTGCGCCACCATCACTCCCGACGAGCAGCGCGTCGAAGAGTTCAAGCTCAAGAAGATGTGGAAGTCGCCCAACGGCACCATCCGCAACATCCTTGGCGGCGTGATCTTCCGCGAGCCCATCATCTGCAAGAACGTGCCGCGCCTCGTGCCGGGCTGGACGCAGCCGATCATCGTCGGCCGTCACGCCTTCGGCGACCAGTACAAGGCCACCGACTTCCTGTTCCCCGGCAAGGGCAAGCTCACCATCAAGTTCACCGGCGAGGACGGCAAGGTCATCGAGCACGAAGTGTTCGACGCGCCGGGCGCCGGCGTCGCGATGGGCATGTACAATCTCGATGCGTCGATCCGCGACTTCGCGCACGCCTCGTTCAACTACGCGATCAACCGTAAGGTGCCGTGCTACCTCAGCACCAAGAACACCATTCTGAAAGCCTATGACGGCCGCTTCAAGGACATCTTCCAGGAGATCTATGAGAGCGACTACAAGGCCAAGTTCGAAGAACTCAAGATCTGGTACGAGCATCGCCTGATCGACGACATGGTCGCCTCGGCACTCAAGTGGAGCGGCGGCTATGTGTGGGCGTGCAAGAACTACGATGGCGACGTGCAGTCCGACACCGTGGCGCAGGGCTTCGGCTCGCTCGGCCTCATGACCTCGGTGCTGATGACGCCTGATGGCAAGATCGTCGAGGCGGAAGCGGCGCACGGCACCGTCACCCGCCACTACCGCCAGCACCAGCAGGGCAAGGAGACCTCGACCAACTCCACCGCCTCGATCTTCGCCTGGACGCGCGGCCTCGCCCATCGCGCCAAGCTCGACCAGAACCTGGAGCTCGCCAGGTTCGCCGACACGCTCGAAAAGGTCACTGTCGCCACCATCGAGGAGGGCAAGATGACCAAGGACCTGTCGCTGCTCGTCGGTCCCGACCAGCAGTGGCTGTCGACCCTGGGCTTCCTCGACGCCATCGACGTCAATCTCAAGAAGGCGATGTCGGCTTGAGGCCTTGATCATTCAGGGACGGTTCACCAGATGCTGCCCATAGGGCCGCGCAAACGGAGGACCGTCCCATGAAGCGTCACCTGATCGCGGCCCTTGCCGCCACTGCTCTCGCCCCCCTTCCCGCTCTCGCCTTTGCCGAAACCCGCACGCTCGACGTCGCCACCTTCCACGGCGTCGATGCCGCTTCGGGCATCCGCGCCGTCGTCAGCGGCGGCCAGCCGCTCTCGGTGGTGGCCGATGCCGCCAAGACGCAGGATCTGGACGACCTCCGCTATGAGGTGCGCGATGGCATCCTGCACCTGTGGTACCAATGGACCATCGGTGACATCTTCGACTGGTCCGGTCGCGACATCACCATCACCATCGGTACCGAAGTTCTCGATGCGCTCGAGGCCAGCTCGGGCGCGTCGGTCGAGGCGACGGCGCTGATGGGCGAGGAGATCAGCCTCGAAGCCTCGAGCGGCGGCAGCATCAAGACCAACGCCATCGAAGGCATGGTCTATTCGATCGAAGCGAGCAGCGGCGCGCGCATCGAAACGTCGGGCCTGTGCACCAGTGCCAATGTCGAAGTCTCCTCCGGCGCGTCGATCGGCGCCAAGGAGCTCGACTGCGCCAAGGTCTCGCTCGAAGCGTCGAGCGGTGCGTCGGTCGAGATCACCGCCCGCGAGTCGATCGCGGCGGAAGTGTCGAGCGGCGGCCACGCCACGGTGTTCGGCAAGCCCGGCATCGAGAGCCTCGAAACCTCGAGCGGCGGCTCGGTCGACTTCCCCAGCTGAGCGCGCACTTGACGCCACCCGGGCGCGGGTCAACTCTTGGAGCGCAGTTCCACAGCGGGAGGACTAGATGGCCAAGGGCACCAAGGACGATCCGTGGACGCTCAAGACGCCGCCGGGCACGTCGGATATCACCCTGTGGCGTGATCCCGACGCCAGCCCGCCGGCGCTCGTCTGCGTCGCGGGCGGCACGGAGCTGCGCTACCACATCAGCGCCCCCGAGGACCTTGCCGCGATGCTCAAGGCGCATGACGACTGGATGGAGCTGGGCAATGCCGACGAGCAGAAGGAGGCCAGGCCCGGCACCATCGAAGCCTGGGCCCGTGCACCGGACAATCCGAAGCGTGGCTGGTACGGCCTCAAGAAGGGACTGCGCGGCCGCTTCGCCAACTACGTGACGCCGGTGGCCGAGGCGCTCGGGCTTGTGGAGCTCGAGCACAATCCCAAAAACAACCGCGCCCGCGCCAAGTAGTCGCCGCAATTGGCTGCCCCTTTCGCCTCACTCGGGGCCAAGGGCGGGCGACATGTTTAAGAAAATTCTCATCGGCGTCGCCGTGTTCATCGCGGCTGTCTATCTGTGGAACGCGTCCTGGCTGGCCCCGGCGCAGACAGGCGAAACGCGCTTTGTTGCGCATCGCGGCGTGCATCAGAATTTCGACCTCACCGGCGTCGAGAACGACACCTGCACGGCCACGCGCATCCGCGAGCCGATCGTCGACGAGATCGAGAACACCATTCCCGCCATGCAGGCCGCCTTCGCCGCCGGGGCCGATTTCGTCGAGCTCGACGTGCACCCCACCACCGACGGCAAGCTCGCCGTGTTCCACGACTGGACGCTCGACTGCCGCACCGAGGGGAAAGGCGAGACCCGTTCGCACGACATGGCGTATCTGAAGACGCTGGACGTCGGCTACGGCTACACGCCCGACGACGGCAAGACCTTCCCGCTGCGCGGCAAGGGCGTGGGCATGCTGCCCGAGCTTTCCGACGTGCTCACCGCCATGCCCGACAAGCGCTTTCTCGTGAACTACAAGTCCAACGAGGAACGCGAAGGCGACATGCTGCGCGCCTTCATCGAGGCCAATCCGCAGTGGGAAACCGCCATCTGGGGCGTCTATGGCGGGGACGCGCCGACGATGCGCGCCAAGCAGCTCCTGCCCGATCTCAAGGCCTGGTCGCGCAAGGGGCTGATGTCGTGCCTGCTGCAATATGAGGGCTATGGCTGGACCGGCATCGTCCCCTCGGCCTGCCACAACACCATGGTCATGGTGCCCATCAACTATGCCTGGGCGCTGTGGGGCTGGCCCAACCGCTTCATCCAGCGCATGCGGGAAGCCGGTTCCGAGGTCATCCTGATCGGGCCGTTCTCGCCCGGCGACGCCGGCACCTCGGGCGTCGACACGCCGCAGGAGGCCGCCCTCGTGCCCAACGGCTTCCCCGGGCTGGTGTGGACCAACGAGATTGCGACAATTGCTCCCATTCTGCAGGCCGGAAACTGACATGTCAGCTATCGACGCGACTCCGGCTCGTACCGTATACGTCGATCATTCCCCGCGACCGCTTACCTCCGGATCGTCCAGATGCCGCCCGGCGTCCTTTATGCCTTTGCCGCCTACGCGCTCTATTCGTGCTGCGACGCCATCATCAAGGGATTGGGTCACGGCCTGTCCGTCTATGAGCTGGCGTTCTTCACGACGCTTTTCTCGCTCGTTCCGGTCTTCCTGACCACGCCCAAAGGCGAGAACTGGCTGTACTTCTGGAAGCTCAAGAACCCGCTGCTGGTGCATCTGCGCGGCGTCAGCGGCGTGCTGGGGAACCTGTGCATTATCTTCGCCTTCGTCACCATCCCGCTGGCCGAGGCCTATTCGATCGCCTTCCTCGCGCCGATCTTCATCGTGCTGATCTCGGTGACGGTACTCAAGGAAACGGTCAGCCTGCCGCGCTGGCTGATCCTCGCGGCGAGCTTCATCGGCGTGCTGATCGTGGTGCGTCCCGGCTTCCGCGACCTGAGCCTGGGGCACCTGGCGGCGCTCGGCTCCGCCTTCTTCGGCGCCATCACCACCACGGTGCTGCGCCGCGTCGCCAAGGAGGAGACCCGCGTCAGCCTCATCGGCATGGCCACGCTCTATATCGTCGTCGTCAACGGCACGCTCATGCTTGTCACCGGCGCCGTCCGGGTGCCGACCTGGACCGAGCTCGCCTGGCTGATGCTGATCGGCGCCCTGGGCGGCACCGGCAACATGCTGTTCATCGCCGCGACGCGCGCCGTGCAGGCGAGCCGGATCGCGCCGCTGCAATATTCGCAGATCTTCTGGGCGATCCTGTTCGGCGCGGTGTTCTACTACGAATACCCCGACGCCGTGGGCATTGTGGGGCTGTTCGTCATCGTGATCGCCGGCATCCTCAATGTGCTGAGCGGCGATGCGCGGCTGCGCATCTTCTCGCGCAATGCACCGGCCGGCGCCGGACCGTCGACACTGCGCGAGGCCGAGCGCGCCGCCGCCATGCAGGCGCCCGACACGCCGCTCGAAGACCCCATTGCCGGGGCCTCCGAGGCGACCGCCTCCTCAGAGCGCTGAACGCACCGCCGCGATCGCGGCCTCGGCCTTGCTGCCATCCGGCCCGCCGCCCTGCGCCATGTCGGGACGGCCGCCGCCGCCCTGCCCGCCCAGCGCCACCGTCGCGTGCTTGATCAGCTCGGCCGCCGAGTGCCTGCCGACGAGATCGTCGGTGACGCCGATCGCGACGGTGCCCTTGCCGTCCTCGCCCTTGAGCACCAGCGCTACGACGCCCGAGCCGAGCTTCTTCTTTTCGACGTCGACGAGGCCGCGCAGATCCTTGGCCGCCACGCCCTCGATGGCGCGGCCGACAAAGGCGGTGCCGTTGACGGTCTCGGCCGCCGGCGCTGCCGCGCCCGTGCCGCTGCCGCCCAGCGCCAGCTTCTTCTGCGCCTCGCTCAGCGCCCGCTCGGACTTCTTGAGGTTGTCCTGCAGCGCCTCGATGCGGTTGAGGATTTCGGCCGGCGTCGTGCGCAGCACATCGGCGGCGCTTGCCACGAGGTTGGTGTTGGTGCGCGCGTGGTGCCGGGCCCCCTTGGCCGTCAGCGCCTCGAGCCGGCGGACCCCGGCGGCCACGCCGGAATCGCTGAGCACGGTGATGAGCCCGATGTCGCCGGTGCGGTTCACATGCGTGCCGCCGCACAGTTCCACCGACCAGCCCACGGCGTTGCCGGTGGGATCGCCCATCGACACCACGCGCACCTCGTCGCCATATTTCTCGCCGAACAGCGCCCGCGCGCCACTCTCCTTGGCCTCCTCGACCCCCATCAGGCGGGTCTCGACCTTGGAGTTCTGCAGCACGATATCGTTGGCGATGTCCTCGACCTGCGTCAGCTCCTGCACCGTCATGGGCTTGGTGTGCACGAAGTCGAAGCGCAGCCGGTCCGGCGTCACCAGCGACCCCTTCTGCGCCACGTGATCGCCCAGCACCAGCCGCAGCGCTTCATGCAGCAGGTGCGTCGCCGAGTGGTTGGCCCGGATCGCCGAGCGGCGGTCGTGGCTGACGATGAGCGCCAGCGGCGTGCCGACTTTCAGCGCGCCGGCGGTGACCTTGACCTTGTGGCCGAAGACGCCGTTGGTCTTGACCGTGTCGAGCACCTCGGCACCGGCGCCTTCGCCGGTCAGCGTGCCGGTGTCGCCCACCTGGCCGCCGCTTTCGCCGTAGAACGGGGTCTGGTTGAGGACGACGAAGCCCTCCTCGCCCTCGTTGAGCGCCTCGACCATCTGGCCGCCCCTGATCAGCGCCGTGACGACGCCTTCGGCGGTCTCGGTCTCATAGCCCAGGAACTCGGTCGGCCCGACCTTGTCGGCCACCGCGAACCACACCTTGTCCTCGCCCGCCTCGCCCGAGCCGGCCCAGCTCTTGCGCGCTTCGGCGCGCTGGCGGGCCATCGCGTCCTCGAAGCCCGAGAGGTCGACGTGGATGTCGCGCAGGCGCAGCGCGTCTTGCGTCAGGTCGAGCGGGAAGCCGTAGGTGTCATAGAGCTTGAACGCGGTGACGCCGTCGAGCATGTCGCCCTTGCCCAGCTCCTTGGTCGCGTCCTCGAGGATCGCGAGGCCACGGCCCAGCGTCTTCAAGAACCGCTGCTCTTCGAGCCGCACGGTCTCCTCGATCATCTGCTCGCCGCGCACCAGCTCGGGATAGGCCTGGCCCATCTCGCGCACCAGCGTGGGCACGATGCGGTGAATTGCCGGCTCGTTCGAGCCGAGCAGCGTTGCATGCCGCATGGCGCGGCGCATGATGCGGCGCAGCACATAGCCGCGGCCCTCGTTGGACGGCAGTACGCCTTCGGCGATGAGGAACGACATCGAGCGCAGGTGATCGGCGACGACGCGCAGCGAGGCGAGCCCGCCCTCATCGAGCCCCTTGAGGCTCACGCCGGTAACCTGCGCGGCGGAATCGATCAGCGCCCGGAACAGGTCGATCTCGTAATTGTTGTTGGTCCCCTGCATCACCGCGGCGACGCGCTCGAGCCCCGAGCCGGTGTCCACCGACGGCTTGGGCAGCTTGACGCGGCTGCCATCGGGCAGCTGCTCGAACTGCATGAATACGAGGTTCCAGATTTCGACGAAGCGGTCGCCATCTTCCTCGGGCGTGCCCGGCGGGCCGCCCCAGTACTTGTCGCCATGATCGTAGAAGATTTCCGAGCACGGACCGCAGGGGCCCGTATCGCCCATCTGCCAGAAGTTGGATTTGGCGCCGAGCCGGACGATGCGATCCTCGGGCAGGCCCGCGATCTTCTTCCACAGCTCCATCGCCTCGTCGTCGTCTTCGTAGATGGTCGCCGTCAGCTTGTCCTTGGGCAGGCCCCACTCCTTGGTGAGCAGGTCCCAGGCCAGCGTGATCGCTTCGTCCTTGAAATAGTCGCCGAACGAGAAATTGCCGAGCATCTCGAAGAAGGTGTGATGCCGCGCGGTGAAGCCGACATTGTCGAGATCGTTGTGCTTGCCGCCGGCACGCACGCATTTCTGCGCCGTCGTCGCCCGGTTGTAGGGGCGTTTTTCGAGGCCGGTGAAGACGTTCTTGAACTGCACCATGCCGGCATTGGTGAACATCAGCGTGGGGTCGTTGCGCGGCACCAGCGGCGATGAGGCCACGGCTTCATGCCCGTTCTTCTCGAAGAAGCCCAGGAAGGAAGACCGGATGTCGTTCACGCTCTGCATGGCGAAGGCTCGTTCACAAGAAAAGGGCGGCCAAAGCCGCCGGTTGTCATCGGAAAAGCCTTCTATCGCGGGGGTTGTCGCCATGTCCAGCGCGGCGGCCAGATCACAGCATGGTCCCCCCCCACCCACCGCTTTCATCCCGCGCAAGCGGGGACCAAACCCTCACCACCTACCGCCCCTCGTCCGTCATGGCCGGGCGAAGAGCCGGCCACCCAGCCGGGGGATGCGTCGCACCCTGTGCAAAACCCCATCAGTTTGACTCGCGGAGTCACCAGCATTCCCAGGCCTCACACCCCGATTTTGGGGCACCTTACGCACGGTACTTCCGACCGGGCGTATACTCCTCCTCACTGCGCCTTCATCGAGCGACTCGAGACGAACGGGCGGGGACGCAGGGCCGGGTGGTGCGAGGGTCGCCTCGCACCCGGCGGGACAGAGCGGATCGTGCGGGCAGCTTCCTGCGCCCGGGGTCCGGCGCAGATGATGGTCATGATCGACCATCATCGCGGAGCGGGTAGGCGGATCGTCGCCCCATCCCTCCAGAGCGGCGCCGCGCCAGCACTCAAGGGCAGCCACCTCTCCCCTCTGACCGTCCAAGCTCCCGGATCGCGAGGCGGGACCAATGGTCCCTTACTTCGCCGGACTAACCGGCTGGACCCACGGTCCCGCCTCGCCGCTCCCTTGCCCACAGGGCGAAGGAGCATCCCCCAAACCCGGGAGCCCAAGGGCGGCCCCGCGGGCGCGCTCGATCGCATTTCGCGCTCTCATTTGCTCTTGAGGGTCATATCCCCTTGAAACATGTAAACAGACGACCTATATAGAATGCATGAGCACGAAGCGCACGCCGACAGTCGTCCAGTTCATGAAGCGGTTCCCCGACGAGGCCGCCTGTCTTGAGCACCTGAAGCGCATTCGCTTCGGTGAGCGGCACACCTGCGAGAAGTGCGGCAAGGACGCCGCCTTCTACCGCGTGAGCACCCGCCGCGCTTACTCGTGCGAGCATTGCGGCTACCAGATTTACCCGACCGCCGGTACGCCGTTCGAGAACACCCGGACGCCCCTTCAGGACTGGTTCTGGGTCATGTTCATGTTCTGCACGACCCGCAACGGCGTTGCCGCCAAGGAGGTCCAGCGCCAGCTTGGCGTGACGTATAAAACGGCTTGGCGCATGTGCAACCTGATCCGCCAGTACATGGGCTATGTCGACGGCGACAACCGCCTCGGCGGG
>MKUZ01000019.1:132654-133112 GCA_001899065.1 Devosia sp. 66-22
GCCACATTCCGAACCGCTCGCGTAAGACGGTCGTCCCTCACGTGATGACTTGGGTACGCCACGGCTCGCGCCTGATGAGCGACGACGAGAAGGTGTTCGCGTCGACACTCACACGAACACGATTGAGACGTTCTGGGGTGTCGTGAAGCGGTCGATCAACGGGACTTATATCCACGTCTCGAAGAAGTGGCTCCAGGCTTACCTTTCCGAGGCGGAGTTCCGTCATAACCTTCGGAAGCAGCCGGGTCTGATGTTTGATCTTCTGCTTCAAGCGTTCCCGATGCCGGGCGAGGCACACCCGATAACATCCCCGACACTAAAGCGTCGAATTTCTGATCCGCCGTTTTGAGATCGTCGTCGTCTCTCATTGCTCTCGTACCACTCGCAAGAACTTCGTTGACTTGACGATGCCGTCGGTGTGTTGATTGCCACTGAGAACTGACCCAGCAGGCTGGGAT
>MKUZ01000020.1 GCA_001899065.1 Devosia sp. 66-22
ATCGACTTCACGAGGGGGGTCAAAATTGGACGCCGATCCTCCCGTCTACGGGGTCAAAATTGCATGCCGATTCACACTTTGAGGCTGCCTGTTTTCTGCCAAACGACGCCGGCGGTCTGGGTGGCGAGGGCAGATTAGTCCGTCACATCAGGGACATCGCTCCACTGCCGGGGCAAATGGTGTCAGCAATCTCCGAATTTTACCAATGTATGGAGACAGACTGCCCTCTGGTGCCTGCCCTCGTGGCACTTGAAGAGCAGGGACCCGCCGAGCATCAGAAGAACATCTCTCTAAATGATGCAAGTAGGACCACATGCCCCATTGGACTTGCGGCCAACACTATGCGCTTTAGCATCAACATCATTTGCTGGAGGGCATTTTCATGTCCATTACCATTCAACTCCATGGCTCCTCGACCTCGAGGGTCGGGGAGCGCACCTACACTGCTCGCGGAAATAGCCACGCTCCGGTTCCGCCTCTCGTCCGTCGCCTCATCGCCGAGAATGTTATTGGCCCCGATGAACTCGTTACCGTCGCTCGAGGGGACACCATCTGCTTCAAGCCGTGCAGGGCCATCCTGTGGGCTGATATCGATATCGTCCACCCCGACGAGGGGCTCGTTCGCCGACCGGCGTATATTGGCCCTCATGCTCCGGGTGGTCGCGCTCTGGCGCAGCGACTGGAAGCGCAGAAGGACCGCACGCAGGGGATGGGAGGGGTCGTACAGGCCGAAGCGCGCGCCTGACCGAGGAATGTGCCAGACGCAAAAGTCGGCCGCCGTTTGCGGCGGATTACTTAGTAGCGTGCTGCCGCGCGGGTGGTCTCGGCGGTACGCAAGACATGATCCGCCGCACTTCACGATAGTCTGGTGCGGTTTTCAAACCGTTACGCCCGCCGGCTGGCATCAGCGGAGCCTGACGCTCCGCGAACATTGACGCTTCTTGCCGTCGGGTACATGCTATCGATGACTTGAAAGCAGTTTTCGGTAGCGTCCGTTCATTCCCCGGGGGGAAGAATGTCCCGAGACTACGTGCTGGCTTCACCGGTCGAAAGCATGCGCCTTGAACGGCAGGCCGATTTGCACGCCCGTGATCGCCCGCTTCAGCATATCAGGCTAGCACCCGGCGGGCGCTTCCTCGATGCAGGCTGCGGCTCGGGATGGGTTTCCCGCAAAGTTGCAAGTGCCTATCCACAGGCCGACGTCGTAGGTGTTGATTACACCCCAGCCTACGTCGCAGACGCGCAAGTCATGGCGGCAGCCGATGGAGTGAAGAACGCGACATTCGAGGTGGGGGATTTGATGTCTCTGCCATTCCCGGATGCATCCTTCGATGTGGTGTGGTCTCAGTTCGTCCTATACTTTGTTCCTGATCCCCAACAGGTCGTCCGCGAATTTCGGCGCGTCACTAAGCCGAGCGGGACCGTGATCTCAGCACTCCACAAACTACCTTGTGTCGCCGATCCACCTTTCGAGCAGCAGCGAGCAATGGACGAAATCATAGAAGCGGCGATAGGCCGGTGTCCTCCCGAGACGTTGCCGCGTCTGTTCGCTAGCGCAGGACTTGTCGACCTGGACGTGAAGGTCGAGTTGGACACCATCTATAGCAAGTTTGGCGGCCCAATCGATCCGCCGCATCGTAGAAACTACGAAGAAGTTCTACTCTTCGTTCCCCCAGAGCGGCGCGGTGCCGTCGATGCCTGGTTTGCCTTTCTCGACCGGCCCGAGACCACAGCGGTCTCAGGCTATTGGGTGACGTCAGGCCGAGTGCCAGGCTGATCAGCATCCAGTCGGCATGTTTTGGCTCGCGACAACATGAGGAGGTCGAAATCTCAGGCGATCACGACCACGATGACGATCATCACCATCACGATAATGAGCTATCGCCCATGGCGGCACGAACCAGGGCGCTTGAGACCATCCTCGTGGGCAAAGGGCTTGTCGATCCGGCTGCCGTCGATGCCCTGATCGAGACGTACGAAACCCGCGTGGGTCCGCGCAATGGCGCACGCGTGGTCGCGAAGGCGTGGATGGATCCGAGCTTCGCTCAATGGCTGCGCAGCGATGCCACTGCTGCAATCGCTTCGCTAGGCTACTCGGGACGTCAGGGCGAACATATGAGGGCGCTGTTTAATGGCGACGGCGTGCACAACCTCGTGGTCTGCACCCTATGCTCTTGCTACCCTTGGTCGGTGCTTGGCCTTCCACCTGTCTGGTACAAGTCACCACCTTACCGCTCGCGGGCCGTCATTGATCCACGCCGGGTGCTTGGCGAGTTCGGCGTCGTGCTTCCGGCAGAGACTCGCATCGAAGTTTGGGATTCGACTGCTGAGCTTCGTTATCTCGTCATCCCCCAGCGGCCGCCGAACACCGATGACTTGGACGAAGAGCAGCTTGCCGCGCTGGTCACTCGCGACAGCATGATCGGCACCGGCTTTCCCCGGGCTCGGCCATGAACGGGCCACACGACGTTGGCGGACAGATGGGCTTCGGGCCGGTCGCACCCGAGCCGAACGAGCCGATGTTTCATGCCGATTGGGAAAAGAGGGCCCTGGGTCTCACCATCGCCGCCGGAGGCATGGGCCACTGGTCGATCGATGAAAGCAGGTTCGCTCGCGAGAACCGACATCCGGCCGACTACTATTCGTCGAGCTACTACGAAATCTGGATCAAGGGGCTCGAAACCCTCCTCTTGCAGCACGGCTTCATAACAGTCGCCGATCTCGCCGCGGGGCGCCCTGTTGATCCAAGCCCCACTCCGCGCAGAGTGCTTCGCGAAGAAGCAGTCGCCACACTTGTGAGTGTCGGCACCCCATGCGATCGACTACTCTCGGCGTCACCCGAGTTTGCGATCGGCGACCGGGTTCGAGCTCGCAACATCAACCCCGCAAGGCACACTCGACTGCCTCGCTACGCCCGCGGCAAGGTGGGACTGGTGGTCGCCATGCACGGCGGCTTCGTGTTTCCCGATGCCAATGCTGAAGGCGATCGCTCGGCCGCTCAACACCTCTACACCGTACGCTTCGCTGCAGCGGAGCTTTGGGGTCCCCAGGGCGACGTCCGCAGCGACGTGCACATCGACGCCTGGGAGAGCTATCTTGAGCCAGTCTGAATACTGGCCTGATCTTCAAGAGGCGACTTTCGCCGAACCATGGCAGGCTCAGGTCTTTGCGCTCACCGTCAAGCTCAATGAAGGCGGCATCTTCAGCTGGTCAGAATGGTCCGAGGCTCTCGGCAAAGAGCTTGCTGGTGCCGCACAGGACGGGAGCGACTATTATGAGCGATGGTTGCTCGCGTTGGATGGATTGCTGGTGCGCAAGCACGTCGCAACACCCGCGCAAATTCAGGACCTCACTGAAGCGTGGCAGCGCGCAGCAGAAGCGACGCCCCATGGAAAGCCGATCCTGCTCGAGAATGATCCGCTCGGAGAAGCGTCGCGCTGACCAGATAGGCTGGGCCGCGCCGACATGAAAGGTGCGCGCCGGGCACCAGCCGGCAACGCCAAGTGGAGGACGGAGATTGACGTCAGGTGTAGTGTTCGCGGAGTTCACCATCGCGGCGGGGGACCGAGCGCGCTTTGCCGGGTGGCACACCAACGAGCATGCACGAGAGCGGCTCGAGATCCCCGGGGTGAGGGGCGTGCAGCGTTATGTCGACATCGCCGATGAACTGCATTTCTGTTGCCTCTACCGGGCAAACGACGTCGGTGTCTTTGCCAGCCCTGGGTACGCGAGCCTGCCCGACAGAGCCTCTGCAACGACGCGCGAAATCGCTAGCGGCATCACGGGCACTAGATTCCTAGGTGAAGCGTTCGGGTCGCAAGGGAACGGTCAGGGTGGGCTGATGATGCGTTCTCGGCGTTCGCCCTGGAGCCACCAAGAGGCCGAAGCCTGCCTTGCAGCGTCAGCTGAAGAGCTGGCACTCGGGACAATCTCGCGCGTGGAAATACTCAAGCCGGGTCAAGCTGGTCCAAAAGTCGACGACCTTGCCTGGATCATCATTCTGGAGGGGTCAACCATAGTAGGCCTTGGCGAAGCGACGTCTCGTTTGCAGACGCAGGGAAAAGCAAAGGAAATATTCCGGTTGGAGCACGCCATGAGCGTCTCCTCGCTGGGACCTGACACCAAATCGTGAAAGGTACCTCAGCGCGAGGCTGGAGTGATCCAGGCTCTCGCGCTGCATGAGGTCAGCCTAAATCGGTCGAACGCCTTCTCGCAGAAATCGCGCTCTTCGTCGTTGTTGGTAATGACGTATGTCACACCGGCGACCGTCTGGGTGCTGTCGGAGTAGTCAAACGCTTTGGCCTTGCCCCCGCTCTTGGCGGCTTGAGCTTCGGCGGCCTTCCTCGGGAGATACTTGGTGCTCACCACTGTATCGTCTGCTCCGGCTTCGGCTTCGGCAGGCGTGTTGAACGTGATCAGGCAGACGCGATCCTGACCTGGTGCGTTGGCATTTTGAGCCATGGCCGAACCGACAGTCATGGCAAGGCGGCAAGCAAGATATATTTCACGCGCTGAACCGTCTCTAAGGGCGTTCTCGACCTGCTCAGGAGAAGCACGGGCGGTACGCAATACTTGACCCGCCGCTATTCCAAGATAGCGAGACCCGGTTTGCAAACCGTTACGTCAGGCCACGCGACCTACGCTGGAGCCCAGGCCCATGGCCGCCTTATTCTATGGGGTGGAACTGCGCGGAGAAGTTCACATTAGAGCCGCATGAGTATGGCTGATCTGTTCGGCACCCCTAGTGATCCCGGCCTTCCGCCGGGACTGCGTTACGAACCACGACTGATCCCTCGGGACGAAGCGGCAGGCCTCGTCAGCGTCATCAGCGACCTGCCATTCGAGGCCTTTCAGTTCCACCGGTTCACCGGCAAGCGGCGGGTTGTCTCGTTTGGATGGAAGTATGACTTCTCTGCCCAGCGCTTGGAAGCGATAGAGCCGATTCCCCAGTTCCTCTTGCCGCTACGGAGTCGGGCCGCGCTATTCGGAGGTCTCAGTGGTGATGCCCTGGAACAAGTGTTGGTCACCGAGTACCAGGCGGGCGCAGCCATCGGTTGGCACAAAGACAAGGCCGTCTACGATGAGGTGATCGGCATCTCCTTCGGCGCATCATGTACGATGCGTTTTCGACGACCTCAGGGGCGATCGTGGGAGCGGCGTAACGTCGTGCTGGAACCGGGCTCAGCTTACATCATCACTGGCGAGTCTCGGTCAGAGTGGGAGCACTCCATCCCTCCGGTGGAGGCGCTGCGGTACTCGGTGACGTTCCGCTCCCTTCAGAAGCGGCGTGGTCCAACATGAAAGGAACAGTGACAATGAGTGATCATCCACTACCCCCAAGCGATAGCAAGGGCGTGAGCCCGGACGGCCTTGGGCCCGTACAACCCGACCAATCGAGAGCGACCATCCTGAGCACAGGCCCTCCGATGATGACGCTCCTGTATCCCCGCCCGACGATCGTACCGAGATGAGTGACAACCTGAAGCGTGAGCGCTCCAAGGGCAGCGCTGGCCGCCAGCAAGCTCTATGACGGATCCGATGGCGTCGGTTTAGCCCAGGCGAGAGTTGGCCCCGCTAACCCGTCCGCTTGGAGCGGCGCGCCTTAGCGCTCGTTGATGGCACGCGATCGCTACGCTTCCCCGAACCATCACGGCCCTTCGATGGGGCTGGCGGTTTTGCCGCGCTTAGGCTCGCCTTCAGCGCGTCCATAAGGTTGATGACGTTCTGAGCTGAAGGCTGGGCCGCCTTGGCTTTTGTCGGCAACTTGGAGGTCTTCTCACGAAGCTTCTCGACGAGCACCGTGCGGTATCGGTCTTCAAGGTACGTGGGGTCGAAGTGCTCACGCTTGGTGTTGAGGATCAACTGAGTGACGTCGACGACCTCCTCCGGCAACTCAAGCGGTCGGATGTCGGCAAAGTAGTCAGCTTCGGAGCGCACCTCGTGCGCGTAGTGCAGTGTGAACGCCCGCAGCCCAAGACCCATAGGCTCAACGATCAGGGGACGCTCCCGGTTGGAAAGCACGACCCGTCCCATCCCGACTAAGCCCTCATGCGCCATCGCCTCCCGAATGACGGAGTACGCTTCGAGGCTGATCTCATCTCGAGGCGCCAGATAGTAGGGAGCGAGAAGATAGCGTGCATCGATCTCTTCTCTCGGGACAAACCGGTCGAGCTCAATCGTGTGCGTGTTCTCTACGATCGGCCGCGGCACGGGTGTCGCCTTGGTCAGTTCCGCCTCAGGCTCAGCCTCCTGGGCTTCAGGCTCTGGTTCGTCTACTTCCGTCTTGCGCCGGCCGCCCTTCGGTTGCTTGCTTAGAGGTTGCAGAGGGGCTGGGGCCGCATCTTCATCCTCGGTGGTCGGCATGGACCGAGTGAAGGGGCGGCTTCTAGCCTGGAGCTGAGCTTCCTTCAGCTCTTCATCTGGCACCAACAGGAACTGCTCCTCGCCCACTTGGTAGCCGCGCCCACGATTGTGGCTCTCAACGACCTTGCCCGTGACGGTATCGACGAGCTGCTGCCGTAGCCGGTTGCCGGTCTCACGATTGACCTGTCGGAACGAGACCCGCTCCGCCGGCGAGATGGCCGGGTACAAGCTGACCGCGCAGGAAACCAGCGAGAGGCGAAGGTATCCGTTCCACTGAGCTCGAGGGGCCATAGGTCAGGTCCTGGTTTCTATGCGTCCGGGCCGCGGCACCCAAGGAGAGTACTGCGCCCCGCAACAGGAGGCAGCATAGCCCAGGGAGTGGAAACAAAGGGTAGATTCGGAGTCCGAGCGGTCTGGCCGCCGTGAGCGAGAGGCAGCGGATGCGGCTGTCACGAGGCACTCCGGTCCATGTCGACTCCAAGTCTCAGCCGGGGATTCCGTTCCGAAGGCCATAGGGCACCGCCTGCGCGCGGATCTGCCTCATTGAACCCCGGATGTACCAACCCATTTCACCATCATGACGACTATGCCGAAAAACACCGACGTCGCAGAGCTAGTTCGTACCTGGAGTCTTCCGTGGGAAGTGACACTGGGCTCGTCCGTCCGAGCCGTGGGGGTCTTCCTCGAAGTTCGCGCCGGGCTGCCAGCCTCGGCCCGGAAGGCGCTGACGATCAAGTCGCGCGAGCTAACGTTGCGCACGGCAACCGCGGGCGCCAACGATTTCTACGCTCTATCGGCGCACATCGCGAAGTCCCTGGAGGGTCTTGAGAACCTGCCGATCATTCCGCGAGAGATCGAGGACATCCTCGGGATCACTGCCACCGAGCGTCGCCGCTGGCTGGCTGATGGCCGCTTGCCGAGTGCGGGTACCCGAACCGTTAACCTGCGTGGCCGGGCGCGCAAGATTACCTTTCACGTCTTCGACCCTCGGCTGGTCGAGGACGTGTTGGACCGAGGACTCGTTGACACCTGGCGTGAAGAAGATGCCCTGGCGGCCGCGGAGCGACGGCGGAGTGCCGTCTGGAAGCGGAGATTGGCGCGGCCTGAGAAGCGCTCCAGTGCCCGGTCGAGCGAGGCGGATGCACCCACTAACAGTCTCCGGGGTTGGGACGAGTTTGAGCGCGATGGGCCTCTCCGTCCGAGTAGCTGTTAGGCTGCTAGGGGCGGGTAACGCCCGCTCAGCCCAACTCCCCTACCCGAGACCTGATCCGCCAAAAGGTCGCTTGCAAAACGCTTTGCAAAACGTTTTGCAGCTGATAAGTGTGCATCATGGTCAAGATCCAGGAAGTGGCCGAAAGGGCTGGAGTGTCGCTGACGACCGTGTCCCATGTGATCAATCACAGGGACCGCGTGTCACCGGCGCTGCGGGAGCGCGTCGAGCGCGCCATTGCTGAATTGGGCTACATCCCAAATCGCCAAGCGCAAGGTCTGCGCACCGGCCGGACGAATGCCATCGCGATCATGATTCCCGATATCGGGGCCCCATTCTACACCGAGTTGGTGCGCGGCCTGCAGACTGCCTGCGATAGCGAAGGGCTCGATGCGCTGATCTACAACACTGACGTTCCCGGCGGTCACTCGGAGGACCACGGCCTTCATTACCTGCGCATGATCGAAAAGCGCGGCGTTGACGGCCTGATCGTCGCGGACGCCGCTTTGCATCGTATCCAGCATGAGCTGCTGAAAGTTACCGTGCCGACCGCCTTCATCGGCAATCTGCCCAACGGCGCCGTTGACAGCATCGAGCAGGATGGTTTCGACAGCGCCTACCGCATGGGCAAGTACCTCATCTCGAAGGGCCACACGCGCATTGCACATGTCACCGGCCCATCCTTCTTCAACATGTCGATGATCCGACAGGCGGGCTTCGAGCATGCCCTCGCCGATGCCGGACACCCCATCGATGACTCATTGCGTTATGAGGGCACTTTTCTGCCTCCGGCAGGTCACGACGCTGTGCGCTGGCTGCTCGAGCGGCACAGCAACAATATGCCTACGGCGATCTTCTTTGCGAGCTCGCGCATGGCGCGTGCGGCGCTCGCTGCGCTGGCCGATCGCGGCATCCGCGTGCCGGGCGACATTGCGGTCGCCTCCTACGATCTCACCAAGGATCTTGAGGACGTACGCCCGCGGCTCACTACAATCGGCGTCGATCCGGCTGATCTCAGCCGGGGGGCGCTGAAGCTTCTCAACGAGCGCGTATCCGGAGCTTATAGCGGCCCGCCTCGGCGGATCGTGCTGCCGGCGACGCTCGAAGTGCACATGACGGCGTAAAGCCGCGAACCGGGGAGGGACAATCGACGGGAAACACCACCTGACCTAGCGCCACGGGCACGCCCGCGGTCTCATCGGAATCGTAGATCTTCGCGCATGCGGGCTAAGCGCATGGACGAGGCACGGCTCCGCTCAACCTGAAAATCCAAAGGGAGGACATCTTGATCCATTCAACCCGGCGCTTCGGCGCTCTGGGCGCGATCCTTGCTGTTGCTATGCTGGGCACTGCCGCCACCAGCTTCGCACAGGACGTGGCCCGTGAAGACCAACTGATCTTCGAGAACATCTCGGAACGCGTCACGACGCCCGAAAACTACAACCCCTATCTGCCGAGCACGCTGCAGCATGCTGGCCTCCAGCAGGTCGGTGAAGAATCGCTGTTCTACTACAACTACGAGACCGGCGAGATGGTCCCGTGGCTGGCAGAAGGCTACGAGTTCAATGCGACCTTCGACGAAGTCACCATCAAGCTTCGTCCTGAAGCCAAGTGGAGCGATGGACAGCCGTTCACCGCGGACGACGTGGTTTTCACGCTCAACATGCTCAAGGCGAATGCCCCGTCGCTGGGTGGCTGGTCGGTTGATGCCAAGACCTGGGTCAAGGACGTCGCTGCAGTCGATGCCCACACTGTCAAGATTACCCTGACGTCGCCCAATCCGCGCTACATGCTCAATGCCTTCGGCGTGCGCATCTACGGCACGACGATGATCGTTCCCAAGCACATTTGGGAAAACGAGGATCCCCTGACCTTCTCCAATTTCGATCTGGCCAAGGGCTACCCAGTCTCGACCTCGCCCTATCAGCTCATCGTTTCGACGCAGACCGAGACTATCTGGCAGCGGCGCGACGATTGGTGGGGTGCCGCGAGCGGTTTCAAGAAGTTGCCCGAGCCCCTGCAGGTCATCTTCCGCACAGCAGGCAGCGAAGAGCGCCGTTCGGCCATGGCCGGAGCCAACGAGCTCGACTCGTTGTGGGTGCTGGGTCGTGACAATTTCGAGAAAGTGGTCGCTAACAACCCAGACGTGGCGTCATGGTTCAACGAACCGCCCTACGCCTACCTCGACCCGTGCCCACGATACATGGCGTTCAACACCACCGTAGCGCCCTTCGACAATGCGCAGGTGCGCTGGGCAGTCAGCCAAGCCATCGACCGCAACGCCGTCGTTGATATCGCGTGGGAGAACCTTACGGTTCCCTCCAAATGGATGACGCCCGACTACCCGCCGTTCAAGCCCTATATGGACGCGGCGGCCGATCTCTTCGCGCAATACGACACCAGCCTCTACGACGTAGCTGTATCGGCGCAGACTATGGAAGCGGCCGGTTATAAGAAGAACGGCGAGTTTTGGGCCGATGCCTCCGGCAATCCAATCAAGGTCGACATCGTCATTCGTGAAGGTGAGGCCGACCAGACCCGCATGGCCCCAGTCGTTACGCAGCTGCTGCGTCGCGCCGGGTTCGACGCGAACTTCGTGCTGAGCGATATCGCCTCGTTCACCGATGCGCTCAACAGCGGTCGTGCCAATGCCTGGCTCGACGTGTCGTGCGGCGGCGTCAGCGATCCCTACGCGACGTTCGAGCTCTACCATAGCCGTCATGCTGCCCCGATCGGCGAAGTGGCGACCGGTGCGCGCACGCGCTGGGTTAACGCGGACTATGACAAGCTAGTTGAGGCGATGGCGGTGACTGCCGCTGACGACCCCAAGATGCAGACGCTCGCTCACGACGCACTTGCCATCTGGCTCAAGGAACTTCCGGCTGTGCCACTGGTACAGGCCGCCCTTCTGACCAGCTTCAACAATCACTACTGGACCAACTGGCCGACGGCGGTGAACAACTACGTTCACCCCGGATTCTGGTGGGCCACGGACCTGTTGATGGTGACAGAAGTCAAGAAGGCTGCGGGGAACTAGTCCTCCTCCCAGGGGGTGCTGCGGCTTCGGCCGCGGCACCTCACGTTTCCGGAGTTCGATCATGAGCTGGAGTTACGTGCTGCGCCGGATCGCGATGTTCTTCGCGGTCGTCCTCTGCGCGGTGACGGTCAATTTCATCGTTCCGCGCCTCGCACCAGGGGACCCTACGGCCGCAGTTCTCGAGCAGCTGCTCTCGCGCGGGCAGCAGGTCGAAGGCGCCGCCGACATCGTCGCGGCCTATCGCGCCCGCTTCGGCCTCGATGATCCAATGATCGTTCAGTACCTCCGTTACGTCGGCAATACGCTTACGCTCGATCTAGGCACCTCAATCTCCTACTTTCCGCAGTCGGTAACGAGCCAGATCCTCACCGCTCTGCCATGGACAATCGGCCTCCTCGCCATTTCTACTGTGATTGCGTTTGGTCTCGGGAGTGTTGTCGGAGCGCTGCTTGCCTGGCCCGGCTCTCCGCACTTTGTCCGCAGCTTCGCGCCATTCCTCATGGTGCTATCAGCGATCCCCTATTACCTGCTTGCACTCATCGTTCTCTATGTGCTGGCCATCTGGCCGGGGTGGTTCCCTCTAGGCGGCGCGTATTCGGGTTCCGCGCCGAGCTTCTCGCTCAACGGTCTGCTCGACCTTCTCTACCACGGCTTCCTTCCGGGCCTTTCAATTGTCCTCGCCGGCGTCGGCTTCTGGGCGCTTGGCATGCGTGGCGCCATGATTGGCGTTCTCGGTGAGGACTACCTCACGCTCGCCGAAGGCAAGGGCCTATCGCCGCGCCGCATCTTCTTCGGTTACGCAATGCGCAATGCGCTCCTGCCGCAGGTCACCTCACTTGCCATTGCACTTGGCACCGCGGCGTCGGGCTCGGTGCTGGTGGAGGTTGCGTTCAACTACCCCGGCATCGGCTATCTGCTTTTCAACGCGCTCAAAAGCTCGGACTATTTCCTCATCCAAGGCGTGGCCTTCTTCCTCGTCCTTACGGTCGCGCTCTCAGTGCTCGTCCTGGACCTCATCTATCCCCTTCTCGATCCTCGCATCCGGAGGCAGTAGGTGCGCGCATTTCTCACCAACACAATTGGCGGTACCCTGCGCCCGCTCGCTAATCCACGGATGAGCGTGGGGGTCGGCATTCTTCTCGCGCTCGTGCTCCTCGGCCTCGTCGGCCCCATGTTCGTCGATGTCCGCCTATCGGAGCCGATCTCGGTGCGCACCAATCAGCCGCCATCCTGGGCTCATCCGCTAGGCACCGACAGCGGTGGCCGCGAGCTGATCGCCGTGATGATCGCGGGCACCCCCCAGACACTGAAGATGGGAATTCTCGCCGGCTTCATCGGCGTTCTCATCGGCACGTTCCTCGGCCTCATCTCGGGCTACTTCGGCGGCTGGACCGACCGCATCATCAGCGCCGTCACCGACACCATGCTGACCATTCCCCCTCTCGCGATCCTGCTGGTGGTCGCTGCCGCCGTGCGAGCGGTCAACGTAGAGAGCATGGCGCTGATCATCGCCTCGCTGTCATGGATGTACGCCGCCCGCGTGGTGCGTGCTCAAACCCTTAGTCTACGCGAACAATCCTATGTGCAGATGGCGCGGCTCAGCGGCATGGGCCACATGCGCATTCTCCTTGCAGAGATCTTCCCCAATATGGTGCCCATCGCCTTCGCATCCCTCGTGGGCGCAACGTCGGGCGCCATTCTGTCGGGCATGGGGCTCGAAGTGCTCGGCCTTGGACCGCAGAATGTGCCGACCCTGGGTATGACCATCTATTGGGCGCTTCTCTATGCAGCTTTCAGCCGAGGTATGTGGTGGTGGTGGACGCCGCCGGTGTTGATCCTGGTGCTGCTGTTCCTCGCGCTCTTTCTCATCTCGAGCGCCCTCGACGACTTCGCTAATCCGCGCCTGAGGAGCAGCCGATGATCGATGCCCCGCTCCTCTCGATCAACGATCTCAGCGTCTCCTACGCCATCGGTAACGAACGTGCCCGCGCTGTTGATGGGTTGTCGCTAACGCTGGGCGCCGGGCAGCGGCTCGGCATCGTCGGGGAATCCGGCTCGGGCAAGTCGACGCTCGCATTGGCCCTGATGCGACTTCATAAGCCGCCAGCGATGATCGACAGCGGCCAGATCCTGCTCGGCGGCACCGACATCCTCAGACTCGACCAGGGGGCACTCCGCAAATTTCGCTGGAGCGAGGTCGCCTTGATACCGCAGGGCGCAATGAATGCGCTGAACCCCGTCATCAAGGTGCGCGAGCAGATGGCCGACACCATTCGCGCGCATCGCCGGGACATGTCGGCCCGCGACATCAACAAGCGTATCGATGAGCTCCTGGTCCGCGTCGGCCTCAGCACAAGCGTCGCGGGACTTTACCCCCACGAGCTCTCGGGCGGCATGAAGCAGCGGGTTTGCATAGCGCTTGCCATCGTGCTCGAGCCAAAGCTTATCATCGCCGACGAGCCGACCAGTGCGCTTGATGTGGTGGTCCAGCGCGTCGTCATCGAAACCCTCAAGGACGTCCAGGCGCAGATTGGTGCGGCAATGATCATGATCGGGCACGACATGGGCCTGATGGCGCAGTCAGTCGACCATCTCGCCGTGATGTATGCCGGCCGCCTCGTCGACCAGGCGCCCATACGCGAGTTCTTTCGGAGGCCGCTCCACCCCTATAGTCAGCTGTTGATCTCGTCCCTCCCATCGCCAGACGAGACCAGGCCGCTGGCGGGCATTCCAGGCATGCAACCATCGCTGCTTGATTTGCCCGCCGGCTGCGCTTTCCATCCGCGCTGTCCTCTAGTGCAGCCCATCTGCCGCGAAGTAATGCCGCCGCTCGAAACGGTCGAGCCCCACCGCCGCGTTGCCTGCCATGTCGTCGCGGAGGCCTACAATGTCCGCGCCTGACCTGCTGAACCTAGAGGGCGTGACCGTCACCTTCGGGGGCGGCATCCACAAGGCCCCCTTCGTGGCGCTCGAAGATCTAAGTCTCTCGATCCCCACCGGCGCACCCGAGATCATCGCCGTCGCCGGCGAAAGCGGCAGCGGCAAGACCACGCTCGGCCGCGTCATCCTCGGTCTCACCAAGCCGGTCCGAGGGAGGGTCGCATTCGATGGCGCCGACATCTGGGCCACTGGCGCGGTGCATTCCCGCGGGTACCTGCGAAGTGTCCAGGCCGTGTTCCAGGACCCGTTTTCGGTGTTTAACCCGTTTTATCCAGTCGAACATCTCCTGCGCGCGCCGCTAAAAATGTTCGGCATCGCGCGCGGCCGCGCTGAGCAGGACGAGCGGATCACCACCGCGTTGCGCCAGGTTGGCCTCAAGCCCGAGCAGGTCGTCGGCCGTTACCCCCATCAATTGAGCGGCGGCCAGCGGCAGCGCATCGTAGTCGCCCGTGCTCTGATGCTGCGGCCGCGTCTGATAGTCGCCGACGAGCCCGTGTCGATGATCGATGCCTCATTGCGCGCCAATGTGCTCGAGAACCTTCGTGCCCTTCGCGACGAGCACGGCATTTCGATCCTCTACATCACACACGACCTCGCGACAGCCCGCCAGGTCAGCAACCGGCTCTATGTGCTCTATCGTGGTCGAGCCGTGGAAATAGGCGCCGCCGGCGACGTCATCGGTGCGCCCAAGCATCCCTACACACAGCTCCTCATGAGCTCGATCCCGCGGCCCGATCCTGACGCTCCATGGCCCGCCGAGCATGTGCGTAAGGGCGAGATCGGCACCAGCGATCGGGCCGCCTGCGTATTCCTCGATCGCTGCCCGCATCGAATGCCCATATGCGCGAAGCAGCCTCCCGACTTCATGCTCGGCGATGGCCGTGCGGTCTCTTGCTACCTCTACAGCGATGGGCGGTCAGAGACCGCTGCCGCATAATAAGAAGGAACTAACACAATGTCTGGCTTCAATGGTCTCGGGATGCACCTGGGCAATCTCTCACGGTTGTCCAAAGCGAAGACGCGTTCGATCTGCGCGGAGAACCCGACCGGTGAAAAGGGCAAGGCGGCGATGGCCACCGAAGGCACCGGGGCGCACGCGGCTCGTGATCTCGGTCAGGGCTGGAAGATTTCCCCGTCGATCGTCATCAAGGCTGGTGAGACCACGACCATTGCCGATATTGAGGGGCCAGGCGCCGTCCAGCACATTTGGATGACCCCCACGGGCAATTGGCGCTTCTCCATTCTCCGGGTTTACTGGGACGACAGTGACGTCCCCTCTGTCGAGGCGCCGGTGGGTGATTTCTTTGCTTCCGGCTGGGGCGAGTTTGCTCAGGTTTCCGCTCTGCCGATCTGCGTCAATCCGGGCAGTGCGTTCAACTGCTACTGGGAGATGCCGTTCCGCAAACGCTGCCGTATCACGATGACCAACATCGCCGACGAGCAGATGACGCTTTACTACCAGATCGACTACACGCTCACTGAAGTGCCAGACGACGTGGCATACTTCCACGCACACTTCCGTCGCACCAACCCAATCCCTTACAAGACAGACTACACAGTGATCGATGGCATCGAGGGGACAGGTCAGTTCGTCGGCATGTACCTTGCGTGGGGGCAGAACAACAATGGTTGGTGGGGCGAGGGCGAGGTCAAGTTCTTCATGGATGGGGACACCCAATTTCCAACTATCGCCTCAACCGGACTCGAGGACTATTTTGGCGGTTCGTACAACTTCGATCCGACCCCCAAGCACGATAAGGCTTATGTGACCTACACGACGCCCTATGCCGGCTTTCACCAGGTGATCCGGCCGACGTCGGATTATAGAACGCAGTTTCGAATGGGCATGTACCGTTTCCACGTGATGGACCCGGTGCGCTTTGAGAGCGACCTCAAGGTCACCATTCAGGCTCTGGGTTGGGGCTACAATGGTCGCTGGCTGCACATGCAGGACGATGTCGCGTCAGTGGCCTACTGGTATCAGACATTGCCAACAGCCAAGCTGAAGCCATTGCCTGACAGAGAGTTTCTCTTGGTGGTTTGATAAAGGCGTTTCGCCGTCGCTACACTTCATGTTGCCTTGGCGCTTGGCCAGAGCTCTAGGCCGTCGGGTGGCGAGCAATCGAGATTCCGCAGTTCATCGCGCGCAGAATGTGATCCAGATGCAGCTGCTTAACGGTCGTCGGCCTAAGTCGTCGGCCTAAGCCGTGGGCCCGATCGCCTACATTGAGTACCGGTGGGGGTCGTATCGGACGAGGGGTCCCAGCTCATAAACAGGAGCCGCCCTATAGAACTCCCACCCGCGAACGCACAGCCGCCGGTGCGGGCAGCCTCAATCGCCCTCTCGCATCCAGACATTTGCTTCGAAGGGGCCGAGCGACTTCTGGAAGTCTAGGATGCCTGACCTTGTTGGTCCTAATACGGTGTCCCATTCGCCTTGCAACGGTTCAGGGACATCAAAGGTCACCAGCGCCGAGCTGAAGTTTGCGGTCACGAGGAGTGACCGACCGCCAAGAGTGCGCGTATACGCCATCACGTGCGGATGATCGTTGAGCCAGGGGGTGTAACGGCCCTCAACAATGACGGGAAGTTCTGTGCGCAGCGCGATTAGCCGGCGGTAGTGCGCGAGAATCGAGTCGGGGTCAGCTTCGGCGGCCGCGACGTTGATGCGCTCGTAGTTCGGGTTCACCTCGATCCACGGCGTCCCGGTCGTAAAGCCAGCGTTGGGCGCTGCGCTCCACTGCATCGGCGTCTGCGAGTTGTCGCGGCCGTTGGCGTTGGCACCCAGGATGAAGTCGTCCTCCGCCAGTGACCTGAGCCCCTGGATCTCCTCCAGATTTTGGTAGAGTCCGACGTCGCTAAGGGACGATCGGATGAAGCGTAGCAGGTTCAACGAAGAGCAGATCATTGCGATCCTGAAGGAGCAGGAGGCCGGGCTGGGAACGGCAGACCTGTGCCGCAAGCACGGCATCAGCAGTGCCACCTTCTACAAGTGGAAGGCCAAGTATGGCGGGCTGGAGGTGTCTGATGCCCGCCGACTGAAGGTGCTCGAGGAAGAGAACGCCCGGCTCAAGAAGCTCTTGGCCGAGGCGATGCTGGACAACGCCATCCTCAAGGATGTCGCTGCAAAAAATGGTGACGCCCGACGCGAAGCGGGATGCGGTGGCCCACGCCTGCCTGGTGCATGGGGTGAGCCAGCGGCGGGCGTGCGAAGCTCTGGAAGTCGATCGATCGAGCGTCAGGTATCGCAGCACGCGACCGGATGACAGGGAGCTGCGTGAGGCCATGAAGGCGGTCGCCTCACAGCGGCGCCGGTTCGGCTATCGCCGCATCCACGTGATGCTGCAGCGGCACGGCATCGAGATGAACCTCAAGAAGCTGAGGCGGCTCTATGGCGAGGAGAGGCTGCAGGTGCGCAAGCGTGGTGGCCGCAAGCGGGCCTTGGGCACGAGGCGCCCGCTGCTCGTGCCGGACCAGCCCAACCAGCGCTGGAGCCTCGACTTCGTTTCCGATGCCTTCACCGATGGACGGCGCTTCCGGGTGCTGACCGTCGTCGACGACCATACGCGCGAGTGCCTGGCGCTGGTCGCCGATACCTCACTCAGCGGCCGGCGGGTGGGGCGCGAGCTCGATGCCGTCATCGCCCACCGCGGCCCGCCACTGACAATCGTCAGCGACAACGGCACCGAGTTCACCAGTATGGCGATCCTGCGCTGGTCCCAGGACCACCAGATCGACTGGCACTACATGTCAGAAGCCAATCGCGGCAAGACGGCCGGTGAGGACGAGAAGAGGAAGTCTCAACGTCTAGTTCACGGCCAGCCGATCGGAGTACAGGGCGATCGCTCCCAACGAAATTCAGAGCGGCAGCATCCAAGCTTGCGAGCACTTCCGGACTATCCGTCTCGCTAGGCTGTACAGCGGTGCAGCGTCGCAATGGGGGCCTCAGGGCAGCGCTGAATTAGGCCCCAGCTGCCATGGAAAGGGAGGCGCGATCTACGAAGCGCCCAGGTAGCCGAATTGTCTCGGGATGGGGCGGGTGATCGATTGCGGCGAGCATGGCGGCTCGCCCCATCTCATAGTAAGGAAGCTCCATGGTTGAAAGGCCCGGCTTCAGGAGCCGAGCGATCGGCTCAAGGTTGTCGAAGCTCACTACGGAGACATCTCGGCCGATCTTGTACCCGAGTTCAGCCAGATCAAAATACACATCCATCGCGAGAATATCTTGACCGCAGATAATGACGTCGGGCCGGTTCTCCTCAGGCTCTGCCATGAGGCTTGCGAGCAGTCGGTCGGCGACAAACGTTATTTCTCCTTCGCGCTCCTCCACGGCAGTGTGGATACGCGGCCCCATGTCGATGCCGCGCTCGCGGGCTGCATCTGAGATGCCGGACGCGCGAAGGCCAGCAGCGACGATTGTGCTTGCGAGATTGAGGAATATCGGCCGCCGGAAACCGCGCGCGAACACCACATCGGCTAGCCCGCGGGCGAGGCTGTAGTCGTCCGGGATTACCGCGGTGTGGCGACCTTCGGGATCGAAGCAGTTGAGGAGGATGCGCGGCACCGAGGAAACGGGCAGCTTAACCGCCTGATGATAGCGCGCTGCGTAGATCACGGCCTCGGCCCGGAAGGCAGTTAGCTGCGAGTCGGCGAGGCGATGACTCGGCGCTCCTTGCTCGATATTGAAGAGCATCATCTGCTTGCCGCGCTCCCAAGCCGCATCCTGTGCGCCGCGGATCAGATCGATCGATGACGAAGAGGTCGCGACACCGTCGGCGAGAAAGCCGATCACGTCGGAGCGCTGCAAGCGCATCATGCGCGCCGCCTGGCTTGGTTCGTAGCCAATCTCGCCGATGATTGCCTCGATCCGCTCGCGTTGCGGGCGTTAACGAGGGGGTCGCGGTTAATTACTCGCGACACGGTCTTGAGCGAGGTCCCGGCCCGTTCTGCGATTTCGCGTTGGCTTGCCCTCCAGTCCTTGTCTGACGAAGGACAACGCTTTGCAAGCAGGAGAGACCGAAGACCACAATCCAGATGGATTCCAGGATGACGTCAGGAACGAGCTGCTATTGACAACGTGAGACAATTGAGAATATCGATTGACCATCGTGAGACATTGGTGAACACCGGGTCGCACGGACAACGGGAGGAACATCATGAAATTTGCCCTTGTGGCCGCCCTGGCGAGTTTGCTCGCCGCCAGCCCCGCGCTTGCTCAGAGCCCCGCCATTCCGCCGGCTGGCGATATCGTGCCGCGCGAGATCACCTGGCTGGCGTCGCGGCCGTCCGACGGTCCGGTGCTCAGCACCGTCCGGCAGATCGCCGACGAGTACGCCGCCCAGCATCCGGGCTTCAAACTCGACATTGTCGAAACGCCCGATCGTCCGTCGTACCTCCAGAAGCTCGAGACACTCGCCGCGGCGCGCCAGCTTCCTGAATTCTTCGATACCGACGCGACGCCTTTTGCCGACAAGCTTCGCCAGCAGGGGCTGATGGTCGACACGGCGGCGCTTCTCGACAGCTATGGCCTCACCGATCAGTTCCGCCCCGTGGCGCTCAATTACGATCGCTTCGGGGACGGCAGCCTCTATCTCATTCCGCTCGAGTTCGGCATGGAGGTGTTCTGGTACAACAAGGCCATGTTCGAGGCGGCAGGCGTCACTCCGCCCGCGACCCTCGATGATCTGCCAGCACTCTGTCCCAAGCTCGCTGCGACCGGCGTGCTCCCGATCGCCCTCGATGGCGTTGACGGCTGGCCGCCCCAGCGCATGATTGCGTGGTATCCGTTCCGCCTTTCGGGTGCCGACTATCTCGATAAGCTCAAGAGGGGCGAGGCCAAGCTCTCCGACCCCATCGGTGTCAAGACCACCCAATGGCTCGCGAGCTTTGCATCGAATGGCTGCCTCGCCAAAGACTTCTCGGCGCAGGGTTACACCGATGCGCGCGATCAGTTCACCCAGGGCAAGGCCGCCATTTACTACATGGGCACCTGGGAGACCGAGGCAATGATCAACGAGGCGTCGCAAGCCGAGGCCGTGCGCGGCAAGATCGACTATTTCACGCTGCCGCTGACGGCCGATGAGACGACCGGTGCCAATGAGTTCTTCGTCAACTCCGGCATCGGCATGGCCGTGGGCTCCACTACGTTTGATCCGCTGGTCTACGACTTCGTCAAGTACATGCTGACCCGCTACTCGGAACTCTACGCCAACACCGGCGCCCTCTCGCCGATGACCTATACGCCCGAGAAGCTACCCAACGACGCGCCGCTCTACGCCAAGATCGTCGCTGAGATCCCCAAGCTCGGTTCGCTCTATGCCGTACCGTGGGACACCCAGCTCGATCCCAAGTCGAACACGGTGATGCAGCAGCAACTGACGCTGCTTCTCCAGGGCAACATCACGGCCGAGCAATTCCAGCAGGCGGTCGACGCAGCCATCGCCGAGAACGCCCCGCGCTTCTTCAAATAACTCGTCTCGCATCTCCCGACGTGCGACGCTGGCGGCCGGGCCCAACGGTCCGGCTGCCGACAGAAGAGGATCGACCATGCTCTCTTACAGATCGCGCATCGCAGTCTTCGTCTTCCTCACGCCGCCCCTGCTCGCTTACTTCGTCGCGGTCGTGCTTCCCATCTTCCAGTCGCTCTACCTGAGCTTGTTCGAATGGGACGGCATCTTCG
Organism: Devosia sp. 66-22; assembly: GCA_001899065.1. Lineage (GTDB taxonomy): Bacteria > Pseudomonadota > Alphaproteobacteria > Rhizobiales > Devosiaceae > Devosia_A. Next base: position 20,230 of record MKUZ01000020.1, read on the forward strand.
ATCCGGTGTTTGTGGGTCTGGGCAACTACGTGAAGATGTTCACGGCCGATCCGTCCTTCTGGGGCTCCCTGGGCCGCTCGCTGGTCTATGTCGCGATCACGCTGGTGTTTCAGCTCGGCGTCGCGTTGCTGATTGCCAACCTTCTCACCTATGCGACGCGCGGCCGCGAAATCATCAAGACCCTCGTCGTGCTGCCTGCGATCGTCTCCACCGTGGCCATCGCTCTTTTGTTCCGCCGACTCTACTCGTTCGATCCGCCGGGGCTGATCAATCAGGTTTTGAGCCTCGTCGGCCTCGAGGGACTCAGCCGCGCCTGGCTGTCTGATCTCGGCACCGTGCTGACCGCCGTGTCCGTGCCCGAGGGCTGGCGCTTCTTTGGCATCTATATGCTTATTCTCTATGGCGGATTGCTCGCCGTGCCGCGCGACCTCGAGGAAGCGGCCAAGCTCGACGGCGCCACCGAATGGCAGATCTTCCGCTATGTGCGGTTCCCCTATCTGCGCCCGGTCTGGATCACCACCGCCATCATGGCGACTACCAATGCTCTGCGCGGTTTCGACATTCCCTATCTGCTGACCAATGGCGGACCAGGAGAGTCATCGGAACTGCTCACCACCTACATGTACAAGACCGCCTTCGCGCACACCGAGTTCGGCTACGCCAGCGCGCTGTCGGTCGCCATTGTGCTCGAATGCCTGATCGCCGTGGGGCTGATCCTCTTCATGGTGCGCAAGAGAGGCTTCACGGTATGACGTCCGAGGCCATCGTGAACCGCTCGCTTTCATCGATCTTGAGGCCTGGCACTGGCAGCCTCGGTCTGCATCGCATCTTCTCGCAGGCGATCATCCTGCTGATCGTTTTGGTGCAGGTCTATCCGCTGGTGTGGATCCTCCTGACCGCACTCCGGCCGGCGCAGGAGTTTGCCGCGGGCAATCCGTTCGCGCTGCCCAGCGTCATCACGCTCGAGAACTTCCAGCGCGCATTCGCGCAGGGCAACCTCGGTCACTACCTGCTCAACAGCGCCATCGTCACGCTCGCCGCCGACGCGCTCATCGTCGCCCTCGGGATGATGGCCGCCTACGCCATCCAGGTGCTCGGCTTCAAATACAGCCGCTTCGTGCTTGGGCTTTTCATCGTGGGTATCGTCGTGCCCGCGCATGTGACGCTCGTGCCGCTGTTCCTCAATTACCGTAACTTCGGTCTGCTCAATTCCTACTGGTCTATCATCGTCCCCTTGGTGGGCTTCTCGCTGCCGATGGCGGTCTATCTGTTTCAGAGCTTTTACAGCTACATCCCGCGCGAGCTCTACGACGCCGCCACCGTCGACGGAGCAGGGCCTTACCGCACGTTCTTTTCGATCACCGTGCCGATGTCGGTGAACACTGTGGTGACGGTCGTCTTCGTCAACACCATCTTCATCTGGAATGACTTCATATTCGCCAACACCTTCGTGCTCGATAAAGACATGAAGACCGTTCCACTCGGGCTCCAGAGCTATATGGGAGCGATGGGCTCGATCGACTGGACGGCAACCTTCGCCGCCGTTTGCGTCACCGTCACGCCGCTCCTATTGGCGCTGCTCGTCCTCAACCGCGCCATCATCTACGGCATCCAGGGCGGCGCCACCAAGGGCTGACCTGAGCTTCACCGAGACCGACCATGACCACCACGAAATCAGCTGTCGCCATGAACTTTGCCGGGGTGCGCGATCCACGCGTCGACGGACCGCAGGGCGACGCGATCCCATTCTTCCACCAGGGCCGCTACCACCTTTATTACCTCGAGGCCCCGGCCGGTAAATTGGATCAGCCCGAGCGCGGCCGCACGCCCTGGCGACATGTCGTGAGCGACGATCTAGTCACCTGGAAGGACCTCGGAATCATGCTGCCGCTGGGCACGCGCGAGGAGGCCGACCCCGATGGGATCTGGACCGGCTCGGTGATCGAGAAGGATGGCGTGATCCATATCTTCTACACCGGCGGCAACCGTCCGAACGACACGCCACAGACCATCTGCCATGCGACCAGCACGGACGGCGTCAATTTCACCAAGGACACACGCAATCCCCTGTTCGGTCCCATTACCGAGTGGTTCGAAGCGCGCGACTGGCGCGACCCCTTCGTGTTCTGGCGCGACGACAAGCATGAGTACTGGATGCTGCTTTCGGGCCGTGTCCGCCATGGGGCACCCGGCCGCCGTGGTGTCGTCGTGCTCTGCACGTCGCCCGATCTCGAGACCTGGACCATTCACGAGGACCCCTTCTACGCGCCCGGCAACACCTGGTGCATGGAATGCCCCGAAGTGTTCGAACTCGGCGGCAAGTGGCGCATGATCTTTTCGCGCTTCTCAGAGCAGGCGGCGACGATCTACCGCGAATCCGACAGCCTTGATGGGCCTTGGCGTACGCCGGCCTTTCCCGCGCTCGATGGCCCGCGTTGGTACGCGGCCAAGTCGCTGGCCGACGACAAGGGACGACGCATCGCTTTCGGCTGGGTGCATGATCGTCGTGACTTCGTCGACGACGGCGAGTGGCTGTGGGGCGGCGACATGTGCCTGCCGCGTGAAATCTATGCGGGCGAGGGGGATCGGCTATTCGTCCGGCTGCCGCAGGAGATCGAGAATTGGCTCGACGATGAGCGCCATTTGCCGCTGAGTCATGCCGGAAAGCTCGTCGCGCGCGGGAGCGCGGCGTCCTGCGCGGTGCAGGTACCGGCAACAATCTCCCCGGAGCTTTGTCGCCTGACGCTCGACGTCGCGGTCGGGGATTTGCGCGGTGGCGTCGGCGTCATGCTCTACTCGACGGCGGCGCAGACTGACGGCCTCGCCCTGTTCATCGACGCCGGCACGGGCCGTGTCACGCTCGGCGACGTTGTCTCGGCCAAGGAGGCTGACCGCGCGCCCGAACCATATGTCACCAATTGGATCGCTCTGCGCAGGAGCGGAACCTACCGGATCGATATCTATTTGCGTGGCAATACCCTTGAGATCTTTATCGATCGCCAGGTCGCGCTGACCCACCGTAGCTACCGCAAAGTGCCACTCAACCCGATCGTCATCGTTGAGGACGGAACCGCGACGGTGACGGCCCGCCTAGCAACTCACGTCGCGGGTGGATCGCGATGAGCAGCGAGCCCTTCCGCCCCCGGCTCCATTTCTCGCCTGCCACCGGCTGGCTGAACGATCCCAACGGGCTGATCTTTGTCGATGGAGTCTGGCATGTCTTCTACCAGCATCATCCGCACAGCACGCTTTGGGGGCCGATGCATTGGGGGCATGCGAGCAGCCGGGACCTCGTCAACTGGACGCACCTGCCAATCGCGCTGAAGCCGGACACGCTTGGCACATGCTTCTCCGGCAGCGCCGTCGCGACGCCTGAAGGCGAGATCAAGCTGTTCTATACCGCTCATCAGACCGCACTCGATGGCTCGGACTTCCAGGTGCAGTGCCTGGTTCACGCGGACCACGAACTGACAAGTTTTGCAGGCGATGAGCGAAATCCTGTCGTCGACAATCCCGGACTGAGCGCATTCCGTGACCCGAAGGTCTTCTGGCACGAGCCGACCCGTCGCTGGATCATGGTCGTTACACACGGGCAGTCCATCGGCATCCGGTCCTCGAGCGATCTCGTGAACTGGGCGCTCGAGAGCGAGTTTGGCGACCGCGACGGAAGGCACGGCAACGGGCCGTGGGAGTGTCCCGACCTGTTTCCGCTCCAGGCGGCGGATGGCACGACACATTGGATTCTGCTTGTCGGGATCGGCAGCGATTCCTACGGCGGGGGTTCCGGTACCCAGTATTTCATCGGCGACTTCGATGGTCACAGATTTGCCAACGGCAACTCGTCCGACACGGTACTTTGGGCCGACTATGGCCGCGACTACTACGCTGCCCAATCGTTTCACGGGGCGCCGCGGCCGACGACGATGGCCTGGGCAAGCAACTGGCAATACGCTCGCGAAACCCCCACCCGGTCATTCCGAGGCGTTCTCAGCCTGCCGCGTGAACTCGGCATTGCAGATACGCCCTCCGGCATGAGACTGGTACAAGGCGTCCCCCCGCATCTGGCCAGCACCTTCGACACGCTTCCTCCTGCGGGCGTGCCAAAGACTGGAACCTACCATTTCCGGTTGGAGATCTCCGAAGAGCCGCAAGTTGCGGTTTGCCTCTTTGGCGAAGCCGAACCGCAGTTTACCCTTCATCGGGTCGTCACTGGATGGCACCTCCGCACGGTGCGGCGAGATAAAAGCAGGATCGGTGCGAGCTTCGCGCACGATTACGTGCTCGGTATCTCCGGCTCCATCACCCACATCGACTTCTATGTGGACAACGGACTGGTGGAACTACGATCCAGTGATGGTCTTGTCTGGCTTACCAGTCTCTACTTCCCGGAGGACGTCGCTGGTGCCGTTCGCGTTGAACCCACAAGAACAACCATCGTGAACGCCCAACCACGTTCGGGCTCATCCCAAGTTCGAATGCTCCAGAATTGAGCTTCTGTCGGCACTGGACCCGCGCGGGACGACCGCGCAATTCAGGACTCTGCGCTCGCTTTCGCTTCCTTTGCCTTGAACGAGCTTGTCGAGCATGTCTGCGCCCTGCCACCCGAGATCGTAGTAGGGAAGGGCGACGGTGGTCAGTTCCGGCTTGAGGCCAAGCGAAACGGTCCGGAAGTCGTCGAAGCCGACTATAGTGACGTCATCGGGAATGCGAAGACCGAGAGAGAGCGCGGCGAGGTAAGCCTGGAGCGCCATTTCGTCATTGCCGCAGACCAGCGCTGTCGGACGATCGGGCAGGGAGAGAACGTCCAGCGCTTCGCGATAGACGTAGTTGGTCTCGTGGCCGATCGGTCCCTCCATGCCCAGCCGGATGATGAGGTCGCTGTCAGAAAGGCCACCCGCCTTTGCAGCGGCGAGGAAGGCCTCGAGACGCTGGTTCGCGCCCAGCAGGAGCGGGTTGAGGCGGATGTATCCGATGCGACGATGCCCAAGCGCGATCAGGTGCCTGGTGAGGTCGTACGATCCGCCATAGTCGTCGGGTTCGATGGAGGGGTAGGCAAGGCCGTCCTCGGGATGGGAGTTGACCAGGACAGCGGGAATCTTCACCTCGCCCGCAGTGGGCATCACCACCCGGTGATACATCGCGACGTAGAGCACGCCGTCGATCCGGTGCGCCTTGAAGGTCCGCCAGACGTCGCCCTCCCGTTCCGCATCGCCGCCCGTGTTGGCCAGCAGCACGGTGCGACCGTGGGCCACCGCCCAGTCCTGGACGCCCCGAACGATGTCGCCCGAATAGGGCGTCGTCGAAATGAAGTCGGTGATGATGCCGATGATGTTGGTCCGGCTCGACCGGATGCTGCGCGCCGCCAAGTTTGGAATGTAGCCCAGATCGGCAATGGCGAGTTGCACCCTCTCGATCGTATCGGGGGTGACGTTCGGCTCGCGGTTGACCACCCTGGAGACGGTCTTGTCCGAGACGCCGGCGACCCGGGCGACATCTTTGATACTGACCATCGGTCCTCCCCAAACCTCAAGACGAGTCTAGCGGGAGGAAAAACAGCTCGCAACCGACGACGTCGACATTCGCAATGTCGACGTCGACATTTAGATTGACGACGTCGACATTGGTTCATATGGTTTGAAATGCAGCGGGTCGTCTTCCGCGAGCAAATGACAGGAGGAGTCATGAACAAGACGCTTTTGTGCACGGTGGCCGCGCTATCGCTGGTCACGTCCGCTGCGCACGCCGAGGCCATTACAGTGCTGGTCGAAGGCGGGGGCCATTCGCTTCAACAGGCCGCCGCTGATGCCTTCACCAAGGAAACCGGCATCAAGGTCAATTTCGTCGAAGTGCCCTATCAGGGCGTCTACGACAAGCTGACGGCCGAGATCGCTTCCGGCACCTCGAACTACGACGTCGCCACCATCGACGTGGTCTGGAATGCGGCCTTCGCCGCCCATGTCGAAGATTTGAGCGACCTGTTCACCGACGCCGTCAAGGCTGACATACCGCCCGCCTTGGTTGCCGACGCCAGTGTCGGCGGCAAAATGATGGGCATGCCCACCTGGGCGAACGCGGAGATCGTTTTCTACCGAAAGGACCTGTGGGAAGATCCGGCCAACCAGGCCGCGTTCAAGGCTCAGTACGGCTACGACCTGTCACCGCCCTCTACCTGGCAGCAGTGGCGGGACATGGCCAAGTTCTTCACCAAGGACGGCATGTTCGGCACCAACGTGATTGGCGGTACGTCCGAGGAATGGATGGCCGAAGTGCTGCAGGCCGGCTCGCCGGGCGTCATCCTCGACGACGCGGGCAACGTCATCCTCGACAACCAGGCCCACATTGACGCGCTCGAGAACTACCGGGCGCCGCTGTGCGAGGACAAATCGGTGCCCGACAACGCACTCGAAATCAGCTGGGGCGAGGCGCAGAACCTGTTCTACCAGGGACAGACGGCCATGATGAAGTTCTGGGCTCACGCGTACAAAATGACCCCAGGCGATAGCAAAGTCTCCGGCAAGGTCGGCGTGGCACCTATGATCGGCGGCACCGCCGGCGTCGCGGGTATCCCAGGCCCTTGGTACAACGTCGTTCCATCGACGTCGCAGCACAAGGATGCGGCCAAGAAGTTCATCGCTTATGCCATCGCTCACAACGCGCTGGGGATCGAGGCTCCGCTTGGCCTTGCCGCCACTAACTCAGCTTATGAAAGCTATATGGGTAAGCCTGGCTACGAGCACTTCGGCCCATTGATGGCCACGCTCTCGGCTCCGGCCACCAAGGGCCGCCCGCTCAACGAGCACTACCAGGAGCTGGTCGACGAAGCCGTCATGCCCGCGTTCCAGGGCGCCCTCGAATGCGAGGACAACGTGGCCGAACTGCTGCAAGATGCAGCGGCCACCGCTCGGGACATCCTGGGAAAGTAACTCCCAAGACCACTTAGAACCGAGGCGGCTGCGTGCCGCCTCGGGCACCCAGCCGGACATGAGAGGGAGGGAGCCATGACCGAGCACCGGTTCGTGTTACTTATGCTGCTGCCTGCCGCGCTCTTCCTGAGCCTGCTAGTCGCCTATCCGGTCGCCCTGCTCGCCTACAACTCGTTCTTCGACGTCAAACTGATCGATCCGGCGAGCCGTATCTGGGTCGGGTTGGCCAACTACGCCGATGCGCTCACCTCCAAACGGCTTCTCGAGTCCGCCATCAGGACTCTCAACTATTCGGCGTTCGCGCTTTTCTTCGAACTCGTCTTCGGCTTCGGTGCGGCGCTCCTGTTCGCGGCGATCGCCAACCAGTCGCACCTGCACCGGACGGTGTTCGCCCTGCCGCTGATGATCTCGCCGATAGTCGCCGGCCTGCTGTGGAGATTTCTGCTCGTGGGCAACATCGGCATCCTCAACCACGGGCTGGCGGCCCTCGGTATCATTCCCAATCCAGGCGCCATTAAGTGGTTGTCCGATACTGACATCGTAATTTACTCGGTCGCGGTTGCTGACATCTGGCTCACCACCTCGTTCGTCGCCCTCGTCAGCTATGCGGGCCTGACCAACATCCCCAAGGACCTGTTCGAGGCCGCTCGCATCGATGGCGCAAATGCCGCGGAGCGGCTGTGGCACGTCACCCTTCCGATGATGCGTCCCGTCATCGCGGTGATCGTGATCGTGCGCGGCATCGACGCCCTCAAGACCTTCGACCTGATTTGGATTCAGACCCAGGGCGGCCCGCGTCAGGCCAGTGAAGTGCTGTCCATGAACATCTACCAGCGCATGGTCCGCTACGGCGACCTCGGCCAGGCTTCTGCGACGGCAACTCTGTTTCTGGTCTTCATGATGATCCTTGCGGGCCTTGCGTACTGGAAGATCTGGAGGCCGAGCCATGGATGATCGCGCGTCCCTCGATTTCGGCAAGGTCGTCATCAACGCGGTCGCCGGGCTGCTCGTGCTGTCTTATGCCCTCCCATACGTTTATCTGGTTTCGACATCGCTGAAGCCGGCGGCCGACGTCCAGCAGATCCCGCCGTCGTTCTTTCCGAACCGTGTGTCGTTCGAGAACTTCGGCACCGTCATCGCCACGGCCGGACTGCCCGAGGCGTTCCTCAACTCGACCATCGTCGCGATCCTCACGACGCTGCTGTCGCTGCTCATCGCGGTTCCGGCGGCCTATGTCTCGGTCCTCTATCGCAGGCGGATCACCATCCTGTTCCTGCTGTTTGCGCTCGTCACGCGCATGGTGCCAGCGGTCTCACTGGGCGTCCCGCTCTTCCAGATCATGAAGATGCTGGGGCTGCTCGACACCACGGTTGGACTGGTCCTTGCCCACACCTCGACGGCGGTGCCGCTGGCCCTGCTGCTGATGGCAGCCTTCTTCGAGGGGGTGCCAAAGGAGCTCGAGGAAGCCGCCCGCATCGATGGATGTACCCGCTTCGGCGCGTTCATCCGCATCGTGCTCCCACTCATGCCGAGTGGCCTCGCCATCACGGCCCTATTCAGCTTCATCGCGAGCTGGAACGAGTTTCTGTTCGCGCTATTGTTGACCTCGCAGAAGGCCAAGACAGCACCGATCCTCATTGCGGAGTTCAACTCGGTCTACGGCCTCGCCTGGGGCCCGATGACAGCCGCTGCGGTGCTCTATTCGCTCCCCGTTATCCTCGTCACACTCGTCCTGCAAAAGCAGATTATTGGCGGGCTGACCTTCGGTGCCGTGAAAGGCTGACCCCGAATGCCTAGCGCAAATGTTTACAACGTCACAGAATGGCCGGTCGGCAATCCGCTCGAGGACATCGGCGCCGTCATCAACTCCATCATCGCAGATATCAGACGCCGCCAGGCTACTGCCGACGTGAACGACGCGGGCAAACCCGGCGCCGTGATCTACATTCCCCCAGGTGACTTTCGGCTCCGTACGCAGGTCCGCATTGACATTAGCTTTCTGCGGATCTTCGGATCCGGGCATGGGTTCACGTCGTCGAGCATCCGGTTCAACACGCCGGCGAACGAACTGCAGCAGTGGCATGAGGTCTGGCCTGGTGGCAGTCGCGTGCTCGTGGACCTCCCAGCGGGCATTGAGAAAACAGACGCCGACCGTGCAGCGTTCCTCGTGGAGCGCTCTGGCAGCCCCCGTATCAGCTCGGTCGAGTTCGCCGACTTCTGCATCGATGGGATGCATTTCTCGAGCGAAACGGACGACGCAGAAAACTCATACCGGAATGGCAAGACCGGTATCCATATCGCCAGCGCCAACGATTCGTTCCGCATCACGGGAATGGGCATCGTCTATCTCGAACATGGCATCGTCTCGCATCACGCCGACGCAGCCACCATCGACAACAATTTCATCGCCGAGTGTGGCAGCTGCGTCGAGTTCCGCGGCATGGGGCAGGCGTCAAAGGTTTCCAACAACCTGATCGGCGCGGGCTACCACGGCTACTCGATCTACGCCGAGAATTTCGGTGGTCTGCTGGTCGCGGGGAACAATGTGTTTCCTCGCGGACGGAGCAGCATCGAGTTCTCTGGCGTGGCGAGGTCGTCGATCTCCGGCAACAGGTTCCATTCCTTCTACCCGGGCATGCTTGTATTTTCGGGGAGCTGTTCGGAGAACCTGGTCTCGTCAAACCACTTCTTTCGCGATCGCGAGCCATGGGCGCCGATGCTGCGATACGACAACGGCCTCGATGACCGGTTCGGCCTCCTACACCTGAACGGCAACGGCAATTCGGTGATCGCCAACCACATCTCTGAGTCCATAGACGTCCGCTTCGTGAAACCGACAGGCGAGAAGCCAGTGATCATCCGTATCGCTTCCGGGAGTGGGAACTACGTCGCGAACAATCACATCGTCGCAACTACCGAGGCAGTTCGTTCGAGCGATGCACCCAACAGTGCAGCCTTCGCGACCCAGGTGGACGCCATCCTCGCGACGAAGAACCTAACGTCGCTCGACGTCGTCGCCGTCCTGGTTGATGCGCAATCCAGCCAGAACATCGTCCTTGACTCGGGGAGCGACGCGCAGGTGCTGCTCGACCGAGCTGCGAATGCCTTCCGAGCAACACCAGTCATCGGACAGTCTGAAGCGCTGGGCCGAAATTGAGGGCGACTGTCACTCTGGCCGCCGGCTACCAGCTGGAATTCTGGGCGCGTGGCCCTGGATCTTTTCGCATCTGGGAGAGCGATATGCTGTTTTGGCAGGCACCTTCGTTCTCCGACTATCCGGACTTCTTCCGCTACCACCATCGCGAGGCCGGCCGCGTAACGGTCGAGTGGGATAGCGCCGAGTCCATCCTGTTTGCCTACGGCTACGATCCGGTGACGGTCGCAGGGACCGGTATCACGATGTGGGAGTTCGGCGCGGAGCTGACGCTGCGAACAGGACAGGAAATCGACGCGTGGATGAAGTCCGATCCCGCGCGCCCAGTGATGCACTTCTCGCCGATCCGGCAGTGGATGAACGATCCCAACGGGCTCTGCAAGATCGGGGAAGACTGGCACCTCTTCTACCAACTCCACCCGGCCAGCACCGAGTGGGGCCCGATGCACTGGGGACACGCGACCAGCACGGACCTATTCAACTGGACCCACCTGCCGGTGTTCCTGCACCCCGAGCAGAACCTCTGGCGCCTCGGGGCGACCGGCGGCGCCTTCTCGGGCAATGCGTTCAAGGATCGCGATGGTGAGCGAATGTTCTTCTACACGGAGCGCCTGCCGGCTTACGACCTATTCAAGGGTTATCGGGAAATCCAGAAGCTGGCTCGGCTGGGCCAGACTGCACTGCACCCCATCGGTTCGGAAACGGTGATCGCGACGCGCCCCGTGGATGACGGCGTCGAGCACGACTTCCGCGATCCCAAGGTCTGGTGGGATGAAACGACTGGCGCCTACCGCATGGTACTGGGTGCGGCGCTTCACGGAGATCCTGCCGTACTGCTCTACGGCTCGGACAAACTCACCGACTGGACCTATCTCGGCCCCATCTACCGGGCGCCAACCCATTACCGGGAGAATGGCGCGCGCGCCGTCGAGTGCCCTGACTTCTTCTCCCTGGACGGCAAGTGGGTGATGGTGATGGGCTTCGTCGGCTATACCGAGCCCTCGACCGGCCGCCACAATCTGCTGTTCGCGCAGGTCGGTGACTTTGTGGACGACACATTCGTCCCCGATACGGAGGAGTTGCAGGTTCTCGACTTTGGCACGGACTTCTACGCAATGCAGAGTTTCCGCGCTGACGGTCGGCAGATTGCAATGGCCTGGCTATTCAACTGGGAGGACCGCAAGCCGCCGGGGTCGCCCTATTCTGGCGAAATGTCACTGCCCCGGGAACTCAGGCTCGACGCCGCCGGGCGCCTGCTGATGCAACCTGTGCGCGAGCTGGAAGCTACCTGGGAGTTGGAGCCGCTGGCGATCGCCGGCGATGGCGGTTACAGGCTCGAAGACGCTCCGTTCGACTTGCGGCTTACCGGGGATCTAGACCAGACGACCATAGTTGCTGCGGAAGGGAAGGACGTTACATTCGAGATAGTCGTGTCCCACGGCAGCGTTGCGATCAGACTGCCGCATGATAATGGCAAGATCAGCTATAGAGCGCAGTATGTGTCAGCAACGGACCTCCGAATCGTGCACGACAGAGGAATTATCGAGGTGTTCGTCGACAACGGAGCAATCTGTGGGACTAGGCGCACCTACCAGAGCGTCGCGCCCGACAGGATAACCGTTGAGTCCCAAGCGCAAGTCACTCTCTTTGAGCGACGAGCCGTTCAACAGCCTCGTTCAGTTGGCGCGGCCGCTTAGCCAGTCGTCTGTCCTCCCGTCTGTCCGCCGGAAGCTATTCTCGAACTCGGCCCAGAAGCAGCCAGTCACGTCCTGTCTTTCTCTCCGCCACTTCCGCCATCTCCATGATGCCTCAGAATGTTGCTAACCCGCCGTAGCAGCGCGGGTTTATCGCAGGCTTTGCAGGCGCTTGGCGGATGGTGGGCGACCTGGTTTCGAGGGGTAGCAGCAGAAACCCCGGAAGTCCGGGCGACACACGCTGCAACGTACCGTCTGTCCGATCGTCTGTCCCAGACGGGAGGCTGTGCGCTGCTTCTTGGTTGCTCAGTCAAATCGGAGCGGTAGCATGACCGCGAGTCCAGCTTGCCGAGGTACAGACATGACCACCATTTCCCGCGAAAAGCTCCATGAGAAGGTGTGGTCGCAACCCTTGACCAAAGTCGCTGCGGGGTTCGGTGTGACGGGGACCGCGCTCAAGAAGACCTGCGCGCGCCACGACATCCCCACCCCCGAGCGAGGCTACTGGGCCAAGCTTCAGCATGGAAAGCCGGCTAAGACATATCCGTTGCCGGCCAACTCAGATCCTGCGCTCGACAACGTTCACATCTCGGGCGGGTCTCAGCGCGCAGCTTCGGCATCGGTACTAGATGCGCAGGCCAGAGCGCGGGATGCACTCGCGTTGCAGGATGTGGAGTTGACGGCGGGTGGTGACCGTCCCGTGCCCGAGCCAAAGATCCTTGATGCCACGCGGCGCGCCGGGACAAAGGCCAAGGCTGACCATCGTGGTTTCATTTCTGTCCATGGTCGGGGCCTGGTTCCGCTCAACATTGCGCCTGGATCGCTGGAGCGCAGTCTATCTGTTCTGAGCCGACTTCTCGCCTTAGCCACAGCACAAGGTCATGAAGCGCGCGCAACTGAAGCAGGACTTGTCCTTGTCGTCGATCACGAGACAATTCCATTCGCTATCGAAGAGCAGACGGATCGTTCGCCCCATGTGGCGACATCAGAGGACATAAAGCGACAACAGGATCGCGCTAGATGGGGGCTGCCACCTCCCAAGTATCCCCAGTACGACCACCACCCGGCCGGGCGTCTCGCATTGCAGATCAACGCCAACGAATACGGTGGCCTCCGACGGAAGTTTGCTGACGGCAGGACCCAGTCAATCGAAAAGATGCTGGTACAAGTCCTCGAGGCGATGGCAGGGCATGCTGTCTTGATCCGCGAGCAGCGCGAGGAGCGAGCCGCACAAGCCGAGCGGTACCGTCTCGCTGAAGAGCGACGTCGCTTACAGCAAGCGTTTGCATCTCGCGAGAAGGAGCGAATTGCATTTGTCGATGCCGTTCACGCTCAACTGATCGAGCGTCGTAAGCTGCAGGCCGTGCTGGGCCATTTCGAAGGACGCCAAGGGAGAGGGGCGGAGCCGCTGAGGCCAATGATCGTGTGGGTGCAGCGCCGGATAGCCCAGATTGACGCGATGATTGAGCCGCACGCGTTGGACCTATCCGCTCGAGCCGCCAAGATCGACTTTGACGAGCCGGAGGCGGGCAAGACCAGTGAATACTACTACTCGTCCTTTAGGGAACTGGACCTTTGGAGTGACTACGACGAAACCGGTACGGCCAGATCCCTCACTCCATTTGAATGGGCGACAGCTGCCGGCCTGCTCAGGGGCGAGCAGGGGGAGGAACCCTCCTAGACGGAAGGCCCGCCCACGTCCGTCAACGAATAAACTCAAGCCTTCTTTACGACTGCACTGGATATTCTGGCCCTAGTACGCATGTCTGTGGCGACCACAGAACTGAAGGCTGACTAGATTGGCTCAAGCCCGCGCCCTCACTGCTACGCAAGTGAACGCCCTCACCAAAGAGGGCGTGCACTGGGTTGCGCCTAGCTTGTACCTGCAGATCAGAGACCACGGCACCCGCAGCTTCCTGTTCCGCTACAGCCGCAACGGCACCAACCAGTGGATGGGTCTGGGCTCGACCGAAGAGAAGCCACTGAGCGACGCCCGCGACGAAGCGGCGATGCTGCGTGTGAAGGTCAAGCGTGGTGAAGACCCGATCGCCAGCAAGCGAGAGGTTCAGGCCCAGCGCAAGATCGAGATGAAGCCCAAGGTCCCGTCCTTCGCCGAGTGCGCCGAGAAGTACATTGCTTCTCACAAGCAAGGTTGGCGGAATGAGAAGCACGCCCAGCAGTGGCCCAGCACCATCAAGATGTATGTGAACCCGATCATCGGAAAGCTGCCGGTCGACGAGATCACGGTCGAGGACGTGCTCAAGGTTCTGAAGCCCGTCTGGACCAGTAAGCCTGAGACGGCGAGTCGCGTCCGCGGTCGCATCGAACAGGTCCTCGGCTGGGCCGCCGCGATGGGCTACCGCACCGGCGATAACCCCGCTCAGTGGAAGGGCGGCGCTCTTCCGCATCTTCTCCCCGCGACCGGCAAAATCGCCAAGGTCGAACATCGCAAGGCTGTGCCCTACTCGGAAGTGCCCAAGCTGATGGCCGAGCTAAGGAAGAATGGCAGCGTCAGCGCCAAGGCCCTCATGTTCACGATCCTGACCGGGGCGCGCACCACCGAGACCCGGGAAGCGACTCACAGCGAGATTGATCGCAAGGACAAGGTTTGGACGATCCCCGCTGGCAGAATGAAGGCCGGCCGCGAACACCGCGTGCCGCTGACCGACGAAGCCCTCGCGCTACTCGACAGCGATCCAACCGACAGCAAGTATCTGTTCCCTAGCCCGTCTGGCTACGCGCTTTCTAACATGGCTATGCTGCAGCTTCTGCGCAGTCTGCGTGACGACGGCAGCACGGTCCACGGCTTCCGGTCGTCATTCCGCGACTGGGCCGCTGATCAGACCGACTTCCCGCGGGAGGTCGTCGAAGCCTGCCTCGCGCATGCGCTCGGCGACGGTGCCGAGCTGGCGTACAAGCGCACCGACTTCCTCGAGCGGAGACGCGAGGTCATGCAGGCATGGGGTGCCTATTGCCTAGGAGCTAGTCAGAAAGCTGGGGGTTTCCCCCATACACCGAACGCATGAGCCGAAAACAGCGTATGTCAGGAGCGAATTAAGAATCAGGAAGTGATTCATGCGCCTCGACCACAAGTTGGCATTCGCTGACATCCGTAATTATCTCGCTGGACGGATGCTTGGAGCAACGAGAGACCAGTCACTGTTAGAAGAAGTGATGAAGTGCCTTTTCTCGTTCAAGCTAATGGCAAGACGAGGCAAGAAGTTTCCCAATGACGAGCTACGTTTGGCCGCAGCTTACCGTGACGGTCTAAGCGCGGCGATGTGATAGCGCCGCACACCGTCCGCGCCCGTCTCGCTAATCACATCGATGCCCAAGCGCTTCTTGACCGCGCCAGACAGGAAGCCTCGAGCGCTGTGCGGCTGCCAGTCGGTGGCGGCGACGATCTCGTTGATCGAGGCGCCGTTCTGGCGGCGGAGCAACGCGAGCACCTGATCCTGCTTGGTGGTCTTGCTCTGCGGTGCAGGCGCCTTCTTGGCCGGGCTCCGGCGAACGATGCGTGGTTTGGTGGGCTTGGTCAGCTTCTTGGCCATGTCGGGCCTCCCTGGGGCTCAGCCGAGGCGGGATTGCCCGGCTTTACCGACAAGGGCCCAGAGTGCCCGGGCGGTGAGCGCAACACATGCTTACTGACCGCGCTTCAGTCCAGCGACTGGTCACCCAATCTGTTTGGTTCGCTAACGAGATGTGTGTTGCAGCAAAAGGAATCCCATAGCCAGGGTCTTCGAACTCGCCCAGCCTCCTTGGGCCAATGACCCTATCGCCTCCCCTGGCCTTGACACATAAGTCATCATATGAATGTGTAAATGCCATGCTACGCCGAATAATTGCCCATCGCGGGCACAAAGTTGGTGCCCCCGAACAAACAGCGGCCGCCTTCAGGATGGCTGCCGAGTTGGGGGCCGCTATCCTTGAAGCAGACCTGCGTTTTACCCGGGATGGGGTCCCTGTGATGCTCCACGATCCCACGCTGAACCGGACGACATCAGGCCAGGGACCATTGGAGGCGGTAGACTGGGCTGACATTGCGCTACTGGACGCTGGAGCTTGGTTTGGTAGTGCATTTGCGGGTGAGCGGATTGTTCGCCTAGAGGAGCTTTTCCAGCTCGCCGATCAGCTTCGCGTTGGACTGTGTATAGAAGCAAAAGGCGAAGGGCCCAGAAACGCGCATGCAGCCCTCTATGCGGCCCATGAGATCAAACGACGGTCCAGACTAGACATTGATTATGTGGCCTCGTTCGACCACGAGGCGCTCGCCGCGGCGGCCACTTCAGTGCCCGGACTGCGCACAGCGCCGGACCGACTGCCCGAACGTGGGCCCTCGACAGCGGCGGAGCTGATTGCGCAAGCGAGCTGCGCCCGTGCCCGGATCATCCAGCATCACTTTGCTGACCTCGATGCTTCGGTGGTGGCCGAGGTGCAGGCGGCCGGCATCGAGGTCTGGGCCTGGCCGATGGCGAACGAAGAGGAGGCGCGCTTTGCCTTCGAGTCGGGGGCGATTGGGCTGATGGGCGACGACGTGGCCGCGGTTGTCAGGGTTATCCGCCCGAACGATTGACACGGATGGAGGTCTGACGTTACGTCATAAGTCATCATATGACTATGAGGACATCATGCACAGCGTTGCGGAACTCGAAGACCGGCTCTCCGAGCCCTCGGGGGCGCTGATAACCGACCTCGCGGCCCTCGACGGCGACATCCTGATTCTCGGAGCGGGAGGCAAGCTCGGCCCGAGCCTCACGCGGCTGGCCCTACGCGCAGTGAACGGCAGCAAAAGCGTCATCGCTGTATCGCGCTTTGGCGACAAGGCAGCGGCGGACGAGCTTACGAAGGCGGGCGCGAAGATCATCTCCGCCGATGTGACCGACGACAGCACGCTTGCTGGACTCCCGGACGCACGCAACGTGATCTTCCTCGTCGGCTCGAAGTTCGGGTCGACCGGGCGCGAGGCCGACACATGGTACACCAACGCGTACCTGCCTGGCCGTATCGCGGAGCGGTACAAATCGAGCCGCATCGTCGCCCTCTCAACCGGCAACGTCTATTCGTTCACGCCGGTCGGCAGCGGCGGCCCGACTGAGGAGACAGCTCCGGCGCCGATCGGCGAATACGCCATGAGTTGCCTCGGGCGCGAGCGCGTGATGACGAGCTTCGCGCAACGCAACAAGACGCCGCTGGCGATCATCCGGCTCAATTATGCGGTCGAGATGCGCTACGGCGTGCTAATCGATATTGCCCGGTCGGTGTTCGCTAAAACGCCGGTGGATGTGACGATGTCGGCGGTCAATGTCGTATGGCAGGGCTATGCCAACGAGGCCGTGCTGCGCTCGCTTCGGCACGCGACGCCTGAGCCGTTTATGCTCAACGTGGCCGGACCCGAGACGCTGTCGGTGCGGCAGCTTGCGACCGATTTCGGCAAGATTTTCGGGGTCGAGCCGGTGCTGACAGGCAGCGAGGCGCCCACGGCGCTACTGTCCAATTCCGGTAAGTGCATACGGCTGTTTGGCTATCCCGGCGTTCCACTCGGTCAATTGATGGAGTGGACGGCCGGCTGGGTGAAGGACGGATTGCCGCTGCTCGGCAAGCCTACCGGCTTCCAGAAGCGCGATGGGAAATTCTGATGAGCCCGCTCGAACTCTTCACCGCCGGCTGCGCGATACCAGCCCATCCGCTCGCGCTCACCGCCGATCGCAAGCTCGATGAGCAGCGGCAGCGCGCCGTTGGGCGCTACTACGCAGCCGCGGGCGCCGGCGGGATGGCCGTCGGTGTGCACACGACGCAGTTCCCTATACACGACAACGGCATGCTGCGGCCGGTGCTGGAGATCGCGGCGGAAGTGGCGCGCGAGACGAGCCGGTCGATGGTGATGGTCGCGGGGGTGCAGGGCGGTATCCGACAGGCTGTTGCCGAGGCGCGGCAGGCGGCCGGGCTCGGCTATCACATGGCGCTGCTCAGACCCGGGACCGGCAGCGACGACGAGATGATCGACCGCGCCCGTGCTGTGGGTGAGGTGCTGCCGGTGATCGGCTTCTATCTTCAGCCGGCGGTGGGCGGCCGCGCGCTGTCGCGCGATTACTGGCAGCGCTTCGCTGCGCTCGACGGAGTGATCGGCATCAAGGTAGCGCCGTTCGACCGCTATCGCACGCTCGATGTGCTGCACGGCGTGGCCCGGTCCGGCCGGGCGGACAAGGTCGCGCTCTATACCGGCAACGACAACAACATCATCGGCGACCTCATCACGCCCTATGAGCTCAAGACCGGCGACGGTACGGTTACGCTGCGGTTCGTCGGCGGGTTGCTGGGGCAGTTTGCGGTGTGGACGAAGGCAGCAGTGGAAATTGTCGAGATGGCGCAACGGGCCAGCGCCGGCGACACGACGGTACTCCGGCGGCTGATGGTGCTGGACGGCCAACTCACCGATGCCAACGCGGCGCTTTTCGATGTCGCCCACAATTTCCATGGCTGCATTGCTGGCATCAACGAGGTGCTGGCGCGCCAGGGGCTACTCGCGGGCCGCTGGTGCCTCGATCCGCACGAGGACATGTCGCCGGGGCAGGCCGATGAGATCAGCCGCGTAGCGCGCGACTATCGGCATCTGACCGACGATGCGTTCATCGCCGAAAACCTCGCCGCGTGGATGCGTTGATGATCGGCGACATCACGCCCGCAGAGTGGGCGGAGGAGACCGACCCCGTCACAGGGCGCAAGGTGACGCGGCTAACCGATGGCCGCTCTAACTCCTACGCTCTCTACTACTTCGTCCCCTCAGTCACGCCGGACGGCCGCTACCTCGTGTTTCACAGTGAACGCAGCAGCGAGGTGCAGCTCTACAGGCTCGACATGGCGACCGGCGAGATCGGGCAGCTCACCGATGGGCACACGAAAGACTCCGGCTGGGCCATCTGGTGCGAGTGGCACGTCGACGGGATCTACAATCATCTTTCGGCCATCCATCCGGTGAATGGCGAAGTCTGGTACTTCGTGGACGACGAAATCCGCGCGACCGATGTTGCAAGCTTTGCCAACCGGCTCGTGGGCAGGCTGCCCGCCGGGCGCATGCCGATCGGGCAGGCAGCGTTCTCACCGGACGGACGTTGGTTCGGCTTCATCCATACGGACGCCGCGAACTATGTGGCCAAGCTCGAGGACCGCGAACGGCGGACGCGCGCTGGCACGTTTTCGTGGGAACGCGAGCATCACACAAGCTTCCGCAATTCGATTCCATCGACGCTTGTCCTGGTCGACACGTCGACCGGCAAGCAGCGGGACGTCATTGCCACCGATTTCCACTTCCACCATGTGCTGTTCGTCGACAACGACACGATCCTCCTCAACCATCCCAGGGAATGCGCGGGGATGTGGGTGATCGATCTGGACGGTACCAACATTCGCCATCTGCGTCCGGCGGATGCGCCGGGCGCGCATGGCGCGATGGTGAACCATCAGGTGATCACGGCGCACGGTATCGCCTACGAGTCGGTGGCGTATTTCCCGACCGGGCGCGAAACCTACTTCGGCATGTACGACACCAGGACCGAACGGTTCACGGAAGCGCTGCTGCCTGCCGATGGCTATGTGCATGTCGGGTTCGATCCGGCGGGCCGGTTCGAGTTCGCCGAGTGTGCGGGCCCCAAGCATGAACTGCTGGCGGTGCATCACGCCGACGATGGGCGCCTGACGACCAGCCTGCTGCGCCGGCTGTCGAGTCCGGCGCACGACGATCAGCGGCATCACGCCCATCCGTTCCTCGCCGCCGACCGCCAACGGCTCTATTTCACCGATTGGTCGCGTGAGCGCTTCGCGCAGGTCTGCGCGATGGACGTCGCGGACCTCGTCGCGGCGGCGGACGCCTAGCGGCGGGCGAGGCGCGCGTCGATCTCGGCCATCATTAGGATGGGCGCCAGTAGCGTCTCGCGGTCCATGCCTTGCCCCGTGCGCAGCATGGTGGCGATGCGGTCGGTGACCGGGGCCATGTAGTCGTCGGGCAGCGGGATCGGTGTTTCGCAGGTGAGCTGACGCGACCTCACCGATGCGCCGAACGCGGACGAGCCGTTGGGACCGAGCGGGTGGAGTTGCAGCGTCACACTCGCGCGCCCGGCGTCGTAGCTGATGATGGGATGATCGCCGGATTCGACGCGCAGATTGCTCCACCGTGTGCCGACGAGTTCCTGCATCAGTTCGATTGTGTGGATGGCGTAGAAGATCGCGCCACCATACTCGCTGTCTGGATACCAGGTGCCGTAGCCGCTGATCGCGAACGGTCCATCGAGATAGGCCAGCCGGGCCTTCAGCATCACCGTCTCTGCCTGCCATCGCAGGGCGCTGCCAGAGAGCAGGGGCGTACCGGCGCGCTCGGCGGCGTCGATGAGCGCGACTGCGTTGCCGACGGTGCAGGTGAACGGCTTGTCGACGAAGACGAACTTACCGGCAGCGATCGCGGGCAGGGCGTGCGGCAAGTGCAGGTCGCCATGCCGGGCGCCGACGATGACGGCATCGACGTCGGCAATGAGCCGGTCGAGCGAGTCGGCGGCGCGCAGGCCCGGCGCCAACGCCTGCAGTTCAGCCTTTCGCGCCTCGTCGCCGCCCCAGAACGCCGTCACAGCAATGTCACGATGGCGACCTTCGATGTTGAAGTGCCTCAGGAAATCTTCGGCGTGGCTGCCGTCTACACCGACAAGGCCGATGCGCATCGTGATCTTTCCTCTCAGAGTCTCTTGACGCTCATGGGGTCGCCTGACACATTAGTCATAAGTCATCATATGTTCTTAGACAACGTCTAGCCTGCTTCGGCATCACCAAGCCTCACAGAAGGAAGAACTCCGATGAGACCCCTAGCCCGAAACCTGCTCCTGCTTTCAACGACTGCACTTGCCGCGTCGGCACTGGGTGCCATCGTCCCGGCCGCCGCCCAGGACAAGAAGCCGGTGACTGTGCTCACCATCGGCTACCCCGACGAGGACACCACCGACGCGGTGACCGGCAACACCACACCGGGCATCAACAATCTCGAAGCGGCCTTCGAGGCCGCCAATCCCACGATCGACCTGATCATCACCAACATCCCGTGGGGCGAGGGTGCCTCAGGATATGCGCCCAAGACCGAGGCGATGATCCAGGCCAATGAGGCGTGCATCTACGAAATGCCGGGCGCCGCCGGCTTCGCCAGGCGCGGCAAGCTCGCCAACCTGGACAAGCTCATCGCCGCTGACGCGAACTTCGAGAACGTCTGGGGCGCGCAGATCGAAACCTTCAAGATCTGGGGTCCAACCGAAAAGGCCCTCTACTACATCCCCAACAATACCGGCGAACGCGTCATCCACTGGGACGCGGTGCTGTTCGATCACTACGGCGTCGAGCCGCTCTCGAAGAACCCGACGCTCGATGAAGTCGCCACCAAGGCGAAGGCGCTCACCGGCACCGATCCGGTCACTGGCCTCCAGACCTATGGCTATTACTACCAGGGGAAATATGCTGTCTGGCAGTTCCTCACGCTCGCTCACGCGATGGGCGCGAACTGGGGCGAGGTCGACGCCGAAGGCAAGATGCACATCAACTGGGACACGCCGGAATATTTGAAGGCGCTCGAATGGTTCGTCGACATGGCCAAATATGCCCCCTCGGGCGCATTGGGCGCCGACGGCATGCCGCAAGGCTTCCTCAGCGATGAGAACGTCGTGGCGATCATTCCTGAAGGCGAGCAGGGCTACTTCATCCAGCCGCTGCTCGCCAATCCGGAGCTGCAGAAGCGCTTCCGCTCTTCGTTCAACTTCCGCGGCGCCGACGGCGTCGGCGGTGTTGCGACGATCTCGCCGATGGCAATCGCCGAGAGCTGCGAAGATAAGGAAACGGCGTGGACGGCTCTCAAGTGGCTGGCCGGGAGCGCCGAGGCGCAGAAGTATTACTTTGACTCAAATGGCCGCCTTCCCACCAGCAGCAACGGCGCCGCGGCTCTGCCCCAGATCGCCTCGTTCCCCGACGGGGACGTGGTGCTAACCCAGCCGCAGTATGCCGAGGCCCCATACCCGTGGGCATCGGATGCGCCACGCTGGGCTATGCAGACAGCACTCGAAGCGGCTCTTGCCGGCACCCTCTCGCCAGCTGATGCGCTCAAGCAGGCCCAGGCCGAGACCGACGCCTGGCTCGCCGAACAAGCCGCGAAGTCGTAATGCACACGGAGTCGGGATCGAAGCCCTCCCCTGTCGATCCCGACTTCGTCCGCTCGCGCCTCGCGCGGGCGTTCCGCGGCACCCTGGTCTGGTACGGCTTCCTTGCCCTGCCGCTGTTCCTGATCATGGTGTTCGTGGCCTACCCCACGGCCATCGCCTTCCGCGACAGCTTCTTTACCGAGACCCCGCAGGGTCCGGAGTTTGCAGGGCTCTACCATTTCGGCCGCCTGTTCTCGAGCGGAGTCTTCTGGGGCGCGCTCGGAAACACCATTCTACTTGGTGTCGCGTTCCTCGGTCTCACCATTCCGCTGGCCACCATCTTCGCCTCGATGCTCAACCGCCTGCGACGCGGATCGACGCCGCTCAAGGTGATCTATTTCCTGCCCCAGCTCACTTCCTCGGTCGCGGTCGCGATCATGTTCAACTACGTGTTTCAGCCCGACTGGGGCCTCCTCAACGGCACGCTCCGCTCGCTGGGCGTTGAGCAGGTGCCGCTGTGGCTGTCCGACCCGCGGCTGTCGCTGGGCGGATCGCGCGCTGCGGTGACTCTGCTCGCAGTGTGGGCGGGCCTGGGCTACTTCATCATCATCATCCTCGCGGGCCTCCAGTCGATCCCCAACGACCTTTACGATGCGGCCGCAATCGATGGCGCGAGTCCCGTGCAGGCCTGGTGGTATGTGACGCTGCCGAGCCTGAGGCCGACCTTCGTGTTCCTGCTCATCACCGGCAGTATCGACGCTCTGTCGCGCTTCGGCGATCTATGGACACTCGGCGGGCCCGGCGGCGCACCGGCGCGTTCCCTGCAGAGCGTGGTGATGTTTATGTTCCAGGCGGGCTTCGAGAGCAACGACTACTCGCTGGCGGCGGCAACGGCGGTGGTGTTCTTCGTCATCGTGCTGGCGATCACGCTGGTTGCCTTCCGGGGCTTCCTTCGCAGCGAATTCAGGGCCATCAAATGAGCAGCGCCGACGAAGCAGTTCCCGTGATTGCGACCAAGCCGCAAGTTCGGATGCAACTGCCGCGTGACTGGCGCAGCCAGACCGGAATGGCGATCGTCCTCATCTTCGGCGCGACTGTTATGCTTGTACCGTTCTTCTGGATGATAGCGACGTCCCTGTCGCGCAAGGCGAACTCCTCGATGCCCCGCGTCCCAACGTTGTGGCCGGCCGACCCAAGTTTGTTCAATTACTGGGTAGCCACGGCAAATCTGCCCATCGTCAAACTCTACATCAACAGCCTGTTCATCGTCGGCACGACGACGCTGGGCTATCTCCTGTTCTCGTCGATCGCCGGGTACGCCTTCGCCAAAGGCCGCTTCCCGGGCAAAACGTTCCTGTTCATCGTCTTCCTCGCAACCCTGTTCATCCCGTTCGAGACGCGCATGATCCCGCTCTATCTGTTCGTGCGGGACCTCCACCTCAACAACACCTACTGGGCGCTGATCCTGCCGTTCCTCGCGGGTGGCTTCGGGACCTTCCTGATGCGACAGACCATCTCGACCATTCCCGACGACCTCATTGACGCGGCGCGGATCGACGGCGCCTCCGAGTTCCGTATCTTCTGGTCCATCGTCTTGCCGCTCTGCAAGCCGACGCTCGCCACCCTCGCCATCATCAATGTCATCTGGCGCTGGAACGACGTTTTATGGCCGCTACTCGTAACTTCGAGTCGCGACCTCTATACCGTGACGCAGGGGCTGGCGCTCGCCGGCAAGTCGTCGGGGGTCTATGTCGGAGTGGCGCTTGCCACGGCGGTGATGGCTATCCTGCCTGTCATCGTCGCCTATCTCTTCCTCCAGCGCTACGTCATCCGCAGCGTCGTCTCCAGCGGGGTCAAGGGCTAGCTGAATGCCGGGGAAGCCGGTCCGCGCGGCGTGGACATGATACGACTAATGTCTATGCTCTGCCTGAATCGTCAATTTGCGAGTTTCCATATGGCTTTGGTCAGAACCCGGCCCCTTCTCCCCGATGTCGTGCGTTCCGAACTGCGTCGCGCGATCGTCGAGGGGGAGTTTCCTCCCGGCTCAAAGTTGCCCAATGAGGAAGCGCTCTGCGCCCGCTTCGCGGTCAGCCGGATTACGCTGCGCGAGGCTGTGCGCGGCTTGATCGAGGACGGCTATGTCATCCGCCGCCAGGGCGCCGGGACCTTCGTGACCTCGGGTCCGGCGTTGCGCAATTCGCTCGATACGAACTTCAGCTACACCGAGTATCTCGAGAGCTCGGGCGTCAAGGTGTCGAAGAAAGTTATCGACGCGCAGCGGTCGAGCGGCGACGACGAGGTGATCGCCGATCTCGACCTCGGCGAAAACGACGAGTTCGTGGTCGTGCGCCGCGTCCGCATTGCCGGCAAGCGGCCCGCGATCTATTCGATCGACAGCCTGCCCGGCGACATCGTCGACGCCAGGCGCGACCTCAAGGCGTTCAGCGGCTCGCTCTACAAGCTGCTCGGCTCGCGCGGCCACGACATCGACCACGCGCGCACCATCATCACGCCGGTGCTTGCAACGAGCGAGATCGCCCAAATCCTCGACGTGCCTGCGGGCACGCCGCTCCAGCATCTGAAGCAGGTCGACTACAACACCGCGGGCCGCCCGGTGATGCGGTCGCTCGAGTGGCACGTACCGTCCGTGATCGAGCTACGCGTCTATCGCCGCGGCCCCGGTCCGATGCCGGCGTGAGGCGCAGCTTGCGATAGACAAGTCCGCCGTCGCCCCATATCATAAGTCGTCATATGATTGAGGACGAGCCGTGACCGAAGCCACCAAATTCCATCCCCCGCTTCGTCTGATCGACGACATGGCCTGGTGCTGGTGGACGCGCCCCCGCGCCACGCGCATCGGCAACGACATCTACTTCGCGGCGCTCGACCAAGAGGGCGGCATGATTGCCGCGCGCTATGATTTGGATTCGGGCCAGGTCCAGCGCAGCAGGCTGGCGCAGTTCGAGGACGACGATCACAACAACCCCGCGCTGCTCGCCGTTGCTGGTAAGCCGCTCGTCTGCTTCTACTCGCGGCACGATGCCGAGGAAGGGCTGCGCTACCGCATCTCGACCGCGCCGCTGTCGCTCGACGACTGGCTACCGGAACAGCGGCTCACCTTCAATGGGTCGACGACCTACGCGCAGGTGCATGATGTCGGCGGCACGCTGCACCTGTTCACGCGCGTGAATGAAACGCGCTGGGGCTGGTGCATGTCGTCAGACTGGGCCCAGAGCTGGACCACCCCGCGCGACTTTCTGAGCTTCGATACGGACCAGCAAGTCTACATGGCGACGGCCCTGTTGTCTGACGGCAGGACCATGCGGGTCGGCGTCTCGGGCCATCCCAAGGAATACGAGAAGAAGCCGGTGCATGACGTGTTCGCCTGCCTCGTGGATCTCGAGACGGGCGCGGTGACGTTGCCCGCGAACGGCAGGCAGATCGGCAACCTCAAGACCGGCGCCGGCCTGCCGCTCGACTACACCGTGCTCGAGCTGGTGCAGCAGACCCGGGCCGATCGCACCGTGAACCTGTTCGACGTGAGCAGCGGACCGGTGTTCGAGATCGGCTATGTCAGCAAGATCAAGGACGACATGACGACGCGCGATGGCTGGCACCACGTCGCCTCGCTACGCGACGGCCGCTGGGTGGTCGACGACATTGCACCCACGGGCCGCAAATTCGGCTACATTGATGCGGGCCTCTATGTGGGCAGCATTGCGTTCCCTGAGCGAGCGGCCGCCGGCCAGCTCTATTTGACGCGTGAGGCGGACGGGCTCTGGCACTTCGAGTATTGGCAGCGCGGGGACGACGGCATATGGCGCGCGACACCGCTCGCCGCGCCTGGCACGCAGCGGCTCACGCGGCCGTGGGCGGTGTCGCCGCCTGCCGATGGGATCGGCGTGGTTGCACTCGCCCTCGAGCGGTACGCGGACGACAGCTACTATGCGTCCTTGTCCCACTTGGTGGGCGCGGCGCTTCCCGAAGCCTTCAAGCCATGACGGAACTCCCCATCGGCCTGGGCGTGATCGGCTGCGGCTGGGCCGCCGGCGAGATCGCCCGGGCGACGACCCGGCTTCACGCCCTCCGCATCGTCGCGGCGTTCGACGCCGATCCGGCGCGAGCCAGGTCATTCGCGGACAAGACGCATGCCCGCATCGCCTCGGGCATCGACGATGTACTCGCGGACCCCGCGGTGAGCACGGTCTATGTCGGCCTGCCGCACTATCTTCTGTCGCCGACGGTCGAGCGTGCGCTGATGGCGGGCAAGCATGTGCTCGCCGAAAAGCCACTGTCCCTCGACGCTGCCGATGCGCGCCGTCTTGGGCGCCTCGCGGAGTCGAACGGGCTCAAGCTCGGGGTATTCTACGAACTGCGCCGCTCCGGCACCGTGAGCACCGCAAAACGCATCTTCGGCGATGGCGAGATCGGGGAGCCGCGTCTCGTGCGCCTGCGCACGATCATCGACAAGCGCGCCGACTATTGGGGCGCGCCCGGTGCGCCCAACTGGCGGGCCAGCCGGGAACAGGCGGGTGGCGGCGTGCTGCTGATGAACAGTATCCACCAGCTCGATACGCTGCGCTATATCACCGGGCTCGACTATGTTTCCGCCCAGGGTGACGTCGCGACCTTCCGCGCCGTTGCCGACGTCGAGGACGCGGGCGCCGCCTTGCTACGTCTCTCGAATGGCGGGATCGTCAGCATCGTCGCCAGTGCGCACAGTCCGGGGGCGAACAATGACGAGACCATTGAGATCGATGGGACGCTGGGCCGCCTCGACCTCCCCGATCCCTTTGGCATCGCGCCGCTGCGACTTTACCGCACCGAGACCAAGGTGTGGAACGACATCTCAGTCGAACGGCCGGACAGCCACTTGCTGATGCTGGAGAGTTTTGTCGCGGCCATTGTCACCGGTGGGCCTGTTCCCGCGAGCGCCGGGGATGCGGCGGCGGCGATAGGAACGGTCAACGCGATCTATCGCTCGGGTATCGAGCGCCGGACGATCGATATCGCCTAGCCTGCCGGCTTTAGGCGGCTGTCGAGAACGTCCCCGGTCTCGGCCAGCACATGATAGCCGATCGTCGCGAGTAGTGAATTGATCGTCTTCAGGGCACGGATGGTTTCGAGGTGGATGTTGCTAGTGGCGACGCTTGCCTCGGTACCCTGCTTGAGGCGCTGCATGTGGCGGCGCATGCTGTCGTCGACGAGCGCACGTATCTCGCTCTTCCGCCGCACAAGTTCGCGCGCCTGCGCCACGTCGCGGGTTACGAGAACGTTCTGCGCCAGCCGCATGCTGGCGATGACGCTGCCATGGAGGTCCGAGAGTTCGCGCCAGCCGCTCGGCGAAAACGCCAGACGCTGCTCGCTGCGCACTTCGGCGAGCCGCAGCAGTGTCTTGGTGATGGCGTCACCGACATATTCGAGGTTGACCGCGATCGCCGCGAGGTCATGGCTCTGCTTTTCCTGCGTCTCGACTGTGAAGGACACCTTGGCGAGGTAAAGCTTGATCTCGCTCTGCGCCCGGTTCACTGCGGCTTCCATGGCCTTGGCCTGGCGTATCTTCTCGGCATCGCCAGTGCGGTAGATCTCCATGATCGGCTCGAGCATCCGCGCGACGATCTCCGCCATTCGGATCAGCTCACGCTGCGTGTTGCCCAGTGCCATTGCGGGTTCGCTGATCGAGCCCGGATCCAGACAGCTCGGCGGCAGCCCGAGCGCGAGTTCGCCCGCTTCGGCGGCGGAGGGCTTTCGTACCAGCCATGCCGTCAGCACACTGACGGGCCGGACCAGCGGCAGGCCGACAACGAGCAGCACGGCGTTGAAGATGAGGTGCAGGTTGACTAGCTCGCTGGCGTCGCTGGCGCCGGGGAGATGGCCGCGCGCGCCGGCGCCGAGGACAAGGAGCGCGATCAGCGCACCGCCGCCGCGGAGGATCAGATTGCCGGCCATGATCTGCCGGCTGATTAGTGCGCCGCCCCGGGTCAGCACGAACGGAATCAGCGCGCCTCCGATATTGGCGCCGATCAGCAGTGATGCGGCCGCCTCGATCGGCACGAGCCCGTGCGTCGCGAGCGTCAGCAGCAAGATGATGGCCGTCACGGATGAGTGCATCAGCCAGGCGATCACCGCGCCGGCAACGAGCGCCGTGAAGGCATCGTTGCCGAGGTAGGTCACGACAGCTGGCAGGAGCGGGCTCTCGCGCAGCGGCTCGGTCGCCTGTCCGAGCAGGGAAAGGGCAACGAAGATCAGCCCGATCCCAGCGAGCGCGCGACCGGTCTGCCGCAGCTTCCGCGTGTCAGCCTTGAAGAAGAGCCCCGTGCCCACGATCAGCAGGATCGGCGCGAGAAGCTGGAAATTGAGGCTGAGGAAGTAGACGACGAGTGCCGAGCCGAGGTCGGCGCCCAGCATGATCGCAAGTCCGGCTGACGCGGTGAGCGCACCCTTGGCCGCGAAGCCGGCGGCGAGCATCCCGGTCGCCGTCGCGCTCTGGAGGGCGACGGCGAACAGCAAGCCG
Source organism: Devosia sp. 66-22 (assembly GCA_001899065.1). Taxonomy (GTDB): domain Bacteria; phylum Pseudomonadota; class Alphaproteobacteria; order Rhizobiales; family Devosiaceae; genus Devosia_A. Next base: position 48,675 of record MKUZ01000020.1, read on the forward strand.
ATACCGGCGGGACGGATGGCCCCGGATGCCCAGCGCAGCGCCGCGGTGATTTCCGGACGCCAGCCGCGATCGATGCCAGTCTGCACCATGTGGATGGCCCACAACAGCAGCGCTAGGGCGCCCCCAACATGCAGCAGAAAGAGATAGGCCATCAGCGACGCCTCAATTGGACGCGGACCAGGTCGGTTCGAGGGCCGCAAATCGCTCGCGGTAAAGGCGATAGGCAGCCTCGTAGGTCTGCCCCATGCTTGCATCCGGTGCAACTTCCCGCAGCGCGTGCTGCACGGCAGACGACGCAGTTTTTATGTCGCGACTGACTGCGGCTGCAACCGCCGCCATCAGCCCGGCTCCGATCGCCGATGCGTCGCCGTCGGCGAGAACGTCGGCGGGGCGGCCAGTCGCATCAGCACGGATCTGGCACCACACGTCGCTCCGCGCGCCGCCGCCCATCAACCGAAGCCGGCCGGTGGGCACGCCGAGCGCACTGAGCCGGTCGATAACATCGCGCATCGCGAAGGCGGTGCCTTCGAGTACGGCGCGGGCGAGGTGTGCCGGCTGATGCGAGGTCGAGAGGCCGATGAAACTGCCGCGCGCAGCTGCGATCCACTTGGGTGCGGTGGCGCCAGTAAGGGCAGGGATGAATGTCAGTCCATCGCACCCGGCGGGCGCGGTCGCGGCCAGTGCCGAAAACGCGTGGTCTGAGGCGATCGACAGCAGCGACGACGCCCAGCGTATCGCGCCGCCCGAGAGCCAGCCGGGATTGCCGAGGTGGTAGAGCCCACCGGGATAGGCATGCGTTTCAACAAGCTGGGCATAGTCGACAATCGCTCTCTCCGAGAGTGCCGCCACTGTCTCGGCGGTGCCCAGCGAGACCGCGACGACGCCTGGGCGGCACACGCCGCAGCCGAGTGGGTTGGAGAAGTCGTCACCGGTGCCGACTGCGACGGGCGTGCCCGGATTGAGCCCGGTCAGCTCGGCGCCGCGCGTGGTTATCGTACCGGCGATCGAGGCCTCATCCGCAATGCCTGGGAGTTCGCGGACGTCGATGTCGAATGCATTCAGCAGTTCGATATCCCAGCCTCGTGCGGTGACGCCGTAAAGCATCGTGGTCGAGGCCAGCGAATGGGACATCACCGCCTCGCTGGTCAATGCGGCAACGAGAAAGCTCACTGGCTGGTGCCACTTCGCGATGCGCGAGCGATCCGGATGATGTCGCGATAGCCAGGCGATCTTCGCAGCCATGTGCGAGGGGTCGAGCACGAGTCCGCAGCGCTCGCTGATGAGCCGCGGGTCGATGTTGGCGATTTCGTCCGTTGCCCGACGGTCCATCCAGATGATCGCCGATGCCAGGGCAGCGCCTGATGCGTCCACCGGTACGCAGCCATCGAGCTGCCCGCAGATTGCGACCGCCTTGATGTCGTCCGCTGTTAGCCGTGAGGCGGCGAGGGCCTGACCGATGACCGGGCGCAACGCGTCGAGCCAGAGGTCCGATGACTGCTCGGCCCAGCCGGGGTTTGGATAGGTGGGCCCGTAGCCGCGGTCGGCGGTTGCGACCAGCTTCAGGTCATCGTCGAGGATCGCCGCCTTGAGGCTCTGCGTCCCGATGTCGATGCCGAGGCTCGCCACGCCGCTAGGCCGCTTCGCAGTCGGCAAGCACGTCGCCCAGTTGCGACAGCAGCGATCCCTTGCGCGGATTGTACGAGCCGTCGAATACGGCCGTGCCGATGGTGAAGGCATTGGCACCGGCGTCGGCGACCGCCTTGATGCGTTCGCGCGAGGTGATGGAGCCGGCGACGATCAGATAGCCCTCGCCGATGCCCTTGCGTGCCGCGCGGACGAGGTCCAGTGGATCGGCCTCGGTGGCGCGGAAAGCGAGCAGATCGGCACCGGCGCAGCCCGCGGCGCGGAAACTCTCGCAATGCGCTGTCACGTCACTGGGCTTGCCGCCGAGTCTGGTCGGATGGCCCGAGGGGAAGCCCGGGAACGGGAAATAGGATGTGTGCGTCCCTGCAAGAATATCGTTGATGCGCGCCACGTCGGTTCCACCCAGCAACCGGTCGACGCCAAGGTCGCGGGCGACGGTGGCCGATCTGAGGCAGGCCTCGGGTGTTTCCGACACCACCTCCATATACGAAGTGGCGCCCATCGCGCGAATCCGGTCGGTCAGCGTCTGCAGCGTCCCGGCGTCGACGCCCACATCCTTGAAGCCGACATGTCCGAGCCCGAGGGGGCCGATCTGCTCGAGCACGTCGAGACAATCCTCCACCGTCTTATCACCGCGGGTCAGCATGAAGATGAAGTCCATCGGATACTCCCGGTTCAGATTGTCGGCAACACTTTCGGCAGGCGCCCGCTGGCCCCCATCACGTCGAGCACCGTGAAGCGGTTACGGATCTCACGGCCGTGCAGCATCGCCGCTTCGTAGAAGCCGCGGTCAAGCTGGATCGCCTGCGGCGTGGTCGGCGCGCCCGCCGCGAGCAGCACCGCTTCGATCCGCGCTGGCGACAGGAAGCTCTGTGCCAGCTTCGCGGAGATGTCGGTCCATTGGGTCGCGATGCGATGGTTCAATTCGTCGGCCTTCGCTTCATCCAGCCGTTTGGCGGCAAATTCGGGCCAGCACGAGCTGCCCAGCTCAGTGCCGAAATGGGCGATCACATCGCGTTCGGTGATCGTATCGGCCTTCAGCACAGGTGGCTCCGCGAGCACCGTTTCCTGCAACCGCGCCATCGACAGCGTGGTCACGCCAACCTGCTCGCCGTGAAAGGCATGCGGGCGCGTGGCGGGCGCGAGCATGTCGATATAGTGGCTGACGAGATGCTCCGCCTGGCTGGCTGGCGCGCTCGACCCGAAGATGGCGGTGCCAAGCCCGGAGAGGATCAGCGTACGCACGAGGACGCGCATCGCTTCGGTGCTGCCGGCGACGAGGTCGCTCGCCAGGTCGAGCAGCAGCGGCTCTTCGTCGGCCAACAGGTCGAACGGCAACTGACGGTAGGCGGTGCCGAGCAGCAGATGGCTCATCAACCAATCGGTCTGCGCGGTGGCGCGGCAAACGCTGTCGCCCAGTCCCGCCCGGATCATCCGTTTGGGCGCCGCGGCAAGGACAGCGAGATCGAAGAAGGCGCCTGCCGGCGCCTGCGCCGGCAGGGTCAGCTTGTGACCGTGCTGGCTGATCGATGCAGTCAGCGACGTGTAGCCGTTCATCGACGGCGCCGTGGCGAAGACCGCGTAAGGCTTGCCGTCGAGCGCGCTCGAATACTTGGTGAGATCGTTGATCGTCCCCGAACCGACGGCGATGTAGGCATCCGCGCGGCCTGCAGCCTTGCGAATGGCGTCTACGGTATCTTCGTCGGGATAGGGAACGTCGGATAGAACGATGCTCTGCACATCGAACACCCCGCCAAGGTCCGCCTCGACTCTCGCGCCAAGAACGGCGCGGGTCATCGGGTCGCTGACCACCGCGAGCCTGCGGCCGAAGCCGAGTTCCGCCACCAGTTCCGCTTCGGTTCCGGCGAGGGTATCGGCGACGACAAGCGAGCGCGTCGCAATTCTGACGGCCTTCCCCGTCTCGGCCTCTCCATAGGTGCCATCGAGCAGCGACCGGATCGGGTCGGGCTTTACTTGAGGCGACGGGCTAGGTGGGGCGGTCATCGGCATTTCTACTCCGCCGCCAGCCTGTGGTCGGACGACTGGGCATCCATGAAATCACTTATCGCTTCAGCCTCTGCGTCACTGACGCGCAGTCCCAGCTTGCTGCGCCGCCAGAGCACGTCGTCCACCGTCATCGCCCATTCACGGTCCATCAGATACCGCAGCTCAGCCTCGTACAATCCAGCGCCGAAGTGCCGACCGAGATGGCTGACGGTTCGTGCGGAACCGAGAATTGCCGCGGTCTGTGTGCCATAGGCGGCGGCGAGGCGGGTGAGCAGTGCCGGCTCTAGCGCCGGGTAGCGTGCAGCAAGCGAGTGCACGAGATCATCACGTCCCTGCATCGGGAAGTCCCCGCCGGGCAGGGCAGCATCGGCGGTCCAGTTCCTGGTGTGGAGCGTAGGCAGATGCGGCGCGAGCTTCGCCATCGTCACCTCGGCCAGCTTGCGATAGGTCGTAATCTTGCCGCCATAGATCGAGAGGATCGGCGCCGCCGCGGCATTGAGCGATAATACGTATTCGCGGGTCGCATCCTTGGCGGCGCTGGCGCCGTCATTGTAGAGCGCGCGGACACCCGCATAGGCGTGGACGATGTCGTCCGTCGTGAGTTTTTCGCGCAGATAGGCATTGGCGGAGGCGAGGATATAGTCGCGCTCGGCGTCGGTCATGGCCGGGCTCGACGGGTCGCCCGGATGGTCCTGGTCGGTGGTGCCGAGCAGCGTGAAATCTCCGCCATAAGGGATAGCGAACATGATGCGTCCGTCGGCATTCTGCAGCGTGTAGGCCGCGCCATGCGGCAGCCGCCGCCCCACGATCAGGTGCGAGCCGCGGACCAGCCGGATCGCGGGCTGCATCGCGCCCAGCGCCAGTGACGCAACCTTGCCGGCCCAGGGGCCGGCGGCATTGACCAGCACGCGCGCCTCGACCTCGTGCTCGCCACCCCGCACAGTGCGATAGCGCACGGCCCAGTGAGACGCATGGCGCGTGATCGCCACAACTCGCGACCGCGTCCGGATATCGGCGCCACGGTCGGCGGCATCTCGCGCGTTGAGGACGGTCAGCCGGCTGTCGTCCACGGCGCAGTCCGAATAGGCGAAGCCGGTGGTGTAGCTTTCCATCAGGTCGGCGCCCTCAGGGGCCGAGCGCAGGTCGAGCCGCCGCGCGCCCTCGAGCACGCTGCGCGGCGCGAGCGTGTCGTAGAGGAACAGGCCGGTCCGCAGCATCCATTTGGGCCGCATGCCGCGGCGGTGCGGCATCACGAAGCGCAGGGGGCTGACCAGATGCGGCGCGATGCGCCATAGCACCTCGCGCTCGGCCAGTGCCTCGCGCACGAGGCCGAACTTGTAGTGTTCGAGATAGCGCAAGCCACCGTGGATCAGTTTGGACGAGGCGGAGGACGTCGCGCCCGCGAGGTCGCCCTGTTCGAGCAACAGCACGGAGGCGCCGCGACCGGCCGCATCGCGTGCGATTCCGGCCCCGTTGATCCCTCCGCCAATGATGAGAATGTCGAACTGCACGGCGCGCCAAGTGGTAAGTCGTAATATGACTTTAGTATCCGAGTTCGGTGCGTCCTGCAACAGCCTGAAGCGCTTCTCCGGGGCGCGCCGCGATCAGCAAATCCGCCAGTTCGGCAAAGCCTTCGGCCGAGCGGCCCGCGGTGACATAGGCCGGCAGCGCCGGCATCCGCCCCTCGAAGTCCCGAACATTGGCCACGCCAACCGCATTGGGAAAGAAACCGAACATCGGCGAGTCGTTCGGGCTATCACCGACATAAATGACGTGCTCGCGCTGAGCTGTCCCGTCGATCCCGAATGCGTCGCGGAGGAGGGTGAGGCTTGTGCTGAGCTTGTCGTGCTTGCCGAACCAAGCGTTGACGTGGATAGACGAAACCTTGGCCGTCGCCCCTGCCTCCTCGAACTGAGCGACGATGCGCTCGACCGCATCGCGACCAAGGGGCGGAACGTCCTCGCTGAAGTCGATGGCGAGATCGACTGCGCGATAGCCTTGGTCGGAAGCGAGCGCGGTGCCTTCGACCTCACGCAGTACACGCGCACCAATTGCCTCGAGTCGCTTGCGGTCTCCCTGCCAGTCGCTATCGGGCCGCATGAACCGTCGGATCATGCGCCTTGACGCATCGTCGTAGCGAAACCAGAAGGCGCCATTTTCGCCCACGACGCCGTCAACGGGCCATTGCCTTGCGATGAGATCGCACCATCCTGCCGGGCGCCCTGTCACAGGGATCACGAGCATGCCAGCGTTGCGCAGCCTCTCAAGCGATGCATAGGCCAGCGCGGGCAAGCGTCCGTTTTCCGTCAGCGTGTCATCAATGTCGGTCAGCACTGCGACCGCACGACGAGCCACGCTAACTGGAAGATCGGCAATTGGATTCATTGCGGAAGTCATAAGAGGTCATATGACTAGCTCCACAATTGTTGGCTGTAAAGGTCAGCCAAGCTCCGGTCCGGCAATAACGTGAACAAGGGATCCATCGCCAAAACCGTTGGCCCGGCCGAGAGCCATTCGGTAAAACCGCCTCTTAACCGTGAAAGCCCTCCCGCTGAGCCAGCGCACCAGGTTTTCGGCGGAGCGCGGCACGTCAGCGACGATGGCTCCAGCAGTGACTTGAACCAGTTGCGCTGCCAAGCCGTTCGCCACCGTCGGCGTCATCGCCACCACCGGACCGATCTGTGTTGAGTGGCGGCCCCGTCGGGCGATGCCATAACCGGAATCGGAGGCGAGAACCGCTGAGCCCGGCCGTCGCTTGAGTTCATCCAGCAGATGTAGGCGGGCTGCACCAAAGGCTTGCAAGTCCAGCGGAGCGCATTGGGCTAAAGACGCAACTAGTGGCGGTCCCGCGACCATACCGTCCCCTTGCCCATGCCATCGATCAATCATCCCGACATCGACAAATCCCATGCGAGAATACACCTCGCGTCCCTCAGGCGTCGCATCCAACATCGGGACAAGCCGGAGGGTCAAGAGATGATCGACGGCCGCCTGCAGCAGAAGTGTTGCCAAGCCCTGCCGCCGATAGCTCTGGGTGACGAGCACCATGCTCACCCAGCCGAAATATGGCGGATAGGGAAGAGCGAGGCTCGATGCGATCAGCCGGCCCTCAGCGCGCACGCCGAAGCCCTGTCCCGCTTTGAGCAGATAGCTCCAGTCGCGCGCCACCTGGTTCCAGCCCGCTTCGGTGGAGAGCTGCAAGCCCGCATCGGCGTCGGCCTGGGTAAGGTCCTCGACCTGCCAGCTGAGGGTCATCCAATGCGTCCCAGCGAGTCTAGCGAGATCTCGCCCCGCAGGGACTTGCCAGCGCAAAAGCGTTCGACCTCGTCGACGACCGCTGCGAACATACGGCTGCGCTCGAGACCCATCGGACCGGCCATGTGAGGCGTGAGGAGGACATTCGGCAAGGTGAACAGCGGCGAGTCTGGCGGCAAAGGCTCGGGGTAGGTCACGTCGACCGTCGCCGAAATACGCCCGGACTGCAGTTCGTCGATGAGTGCGGTCTGATCGATGAGGATGCCTCGGGCCGTATTGATGAGCGTCGCGCCGTCGCGAAGCTTCGCGAGACGCGCTGCGTCGAACATATTGATGGTCTTGTCGGTGATGGGCGCATGGATGGAGACGATGTCGGCGCGCGTCACCAGCTCATCGAGTTCATCGACTTTTTCCGCCCCCAATCCACGCGCATGCTCGCGGGAGAGGAACGGGTCGTAGACCAGCACCTCAACATCGAAGTCGCGCAGCCGCTCGATCACCGGAAGTCCCACACGGGAAGCCCCGACAATGCCAACGACCTTGCCCATCAGTCCAACGTCGAACTCATCGTCGGGAGATGGGAAGCGCCGCGTCTCGCAGTACTTGCGTGAGCGCGCTAGCACCTGTTTTCCCGCAAAGATGATTGCAGCCAGGGTGAACTCGATGACAGGGTGGGCGGTCGCTTCGACGGCCGACGAGACACGCACGCCGCGCTTCCACACCGACGGGGCATGGTGGGCTTTCACCGTTGCGCCCAAGTGCGAAATCATCCGCAGGCGTGGCAGGTTCGCGAGCCCGTCCACTTCGAGCAGCGGTGCGTCCCAGCCAGTTATCAGGATTTCGACTTCGGGCAAGGTCCTGGCGGCATGCGCGTCAAGGTAGCTCATCAGTGGCTCGCGATCGACGATTTCGACGACGGCCGCCAGGCGGTCCCAGTCACGTTGCAGAAACGAGTCCCGGTAAAGTCGTTTGTCGTAGCAGAGCGCCAGTTTGGGCTTGGTCATCTTTGGTCCACGCTCGAAAGCACTGTGTCAAAGCCGTCGAGCGCGGCCTCGATGGGGGGCAGTTCGGGAAACCAGTGCCGTTCCCATTCGAGGCTCACAACACCGTCGAAATTGTCGGCGCGCATCACGGCCCAAAGCTCGTGGAAGGGAAAGGTGCCTTCGCCGGGTGGCACGTACCGTCCGTCCGGTCCGCTGTCCTTTACGTGCAGGTGCCGGCACCTCCCACGCAGGCGCGTCCACGTGACAGCCGGGGCCTCGCCCCCCTCTTTCCACGTGTGATGAGTGTCCCACAGGATCCGCGCATCTCGATGGCGCTCGAGGAAGCGAGCCAGTGCGCCGGGTTGCGCCAAGGCGTTGTGAGTTTCGATGATAAGTTTCGGTGCGAGATCGAGGCTCGTCCACCATCCGAGGAGCGCTTGGGCCGACGCCAGTTCGCTGTCATCGCCGCGCTCGCCGCCGTCGAACACACGGATGGAGGGCGCTCCCACCGCCGTCGCCCATGGCGCAAGGGCAAGCACCTCATCGCGCCCGTCCTGAGTCGTGCCTATCATCCGGCACGAGCTGTCGAGGCTGGCAATACGAACCGGATAGCCGCGAATAAAATCTGCGAGCCGCTCGGGCGTGCTGAACGTCGACTCGAAGTAGCTCGGCAGCTCGTTGCGACCGGCCAGGGTGCGCAGCTCGACCGCAGGCATCTTACGACGAACTGCAAGCGCGAGCACGTCGTCGAGCTCTAGCTCACCGCACCCCAAGGTGGAGAAGCAGGGAACGACTCGCATGGCGCCGGTGCCCGTCATTGCGGCGTCTGCAGCGAAGGGTCGGGGCGCGGGACGGACGCGATCAGCCGCTTGGTGTAGTCGTGGCTGGGCGCGTTGAGCACGGCGTCGACCGTTCCCGTCTCGACCACCTTGCCTTGGTGCATCACGACGACGCGGTCGCAGAAGTATCGGATGTTGCTGATGTCGTGGGTGATGAACACGTAGCTCAGGTTTAGCCGGTTCTGCAGCTCGAGCATCAGGTCGAGCATTTGCGCGCGTAGGGAGACGTCGAGCGCCGAGGTCGCTTCGTCGGCAACGATCAGCCTGGGGCTGGTCGCGATGGCGCGCGCGATGACGATGCGCTGACGCTGCCCGCCGGAAAAGGCATGCGGATAGCGCTCCATCATCCTCGGCTCCAGCCCGACCAGCGAGAGCAGCTCGGCAACCCGCTCCTTTAGCTCGCGCCCCCTCGCCGTCTTCGCAAGCCGGATCGGCTCACCGATGATCTGGCCGACCGTCATGCGAGGATTGAGCGCCGAGAAAGGGTCCTGGAAGATCATGCGGACCTCGCGCAGCAGCGGATCGTTGCCTTTGCGCACGCGACCCGCCAGTTCGACTTCACCATCGCTTGCATCGCGATACAGCATCGACCCGGCACTGGCGTTGTGAAGACCGACGATGCATCGCGCCATGGTGCTCTTGCCCGAGCCGCTCTCGCCGACAATGCCCACATTTTCGCGCGGCATGACATCGAATGACACGCCATCCACGGCCCGTAGCTCCTTAAGGCCATTGCCAAGGAGCCCTCGGCGCAAGACGAAGGTCTTGCCGAGATCGCGGACCTTGAGGATGGGGCGTACATTTGCATGTGTACTCTCGACGGGAACAACCGTAGCGCGAAGGGGCGATGGTTTTTCCAAGCGCTGCGCGGAGGCCAGCAACATGCGCGTGTAGGGGTGCTGCGGGTGATCGAAAATCGAACGTAGATCGCCCGTCTCGACCACCTTGCCCAGCTGCATCACGGCGACACGGTCGGCAATGTTGGCGACCACGCCCACGTCGTGCGTGATGAAAATCACACCGAGGCCCAGCGAGCTTCGGAGCCGCTCGAGCAGCGCAAGGATCTCCGCTTGCGTCGTAACATCGAGGGCGGTCGTGGGCTCGTCTGCGATCAGGATGCGCGGCTCGCTCGCAAGCGCCATCGCGATCATGGCGCGCTGCCGCATGCCACCCGACAGCTGGAAAGGATATTGGCTCGCCGTCAGCGCTGGGTCAGGCAGCTGCATTTGCCGCAGCAATTCTACCGCTCGCTGCCACGCATCGCGCTTTGCCATCCGCGGATGACGCAGCAGGATGGCTTCGACGATCTGGTCACCGCAGCTATGCGCAAGACTCAAGGAGCTCATCGGCTCCTGAAAGATCATCGAGATGTCCTGCCTCCGGACCATTTGCATGGCGCGACTACTGCGACCGAGCTTGGCGATATCGATGATCGCGCTGGGCGTCGTATCGTCTTCCCGATAGCGGTGTAGCAAGATTTCGCCATCGACGATTTTGCCCGGCCGGTCGAGGATCTGGAGGATCGATCGCGCTGCCGCGGACTTTCCGCTGCCGCTTTCGCCCACGACGCACAGCGTCTCGCCCTCGAATAGGTCAAAGCTTATGCCGTCCACGGCCTTCACGATTGTCTTCGCGAGAGGAAAGTGCGTCTTGAGGTTCCGCACGGAGAGAAGCAGACGTTTCATCGGGCCTCAGCTGTACGGGTCGGCGGCGTCACGAAGACCATCGCCAAAGAAGTTGAGGGCTAGCACCGCGAGGATGACCGCGAAACCGGGGGCCAGCAGCCACGGCGCGCTTGCAATGCTGCGAATGTTCTGCGCTTCCCGCAGTAGAACGCCCCAGCTCACGATCGGCGCCTGGAGGCCTAGCCCAAGATAGCTGAGAGTCGTTTCAGCGAGGATCATTGCCGGGATCGCGAGCGTTGCGACCGCAATGATGTGGCTCATGAACGACGGCACGATGTGTCGCAGGATTATCCGCAATTCACTCGCGCCATCGAGCCGCGCCGCGGCAACGAAGTCCTCGGTCTTGAGCGCCAGCACGCGGCCACGAACGACGCGCGCCAGCTCGGTCCATCCGATCAGGGCGAGGATGATGGTGATGACGAAGTAAGCCTGCAGCGATGTCCAGTCCCGCGGCATGGCTGCTGCGAGGCCCAGCCACAAGGGGATTTGCGGAAGCGACCAGATGAACTCGATTATCCGCTGGATAATCATATCGGTGCGGCCACCGACGTAACCCGAGATGCCACCTACGATCACGCCGATCAGCAGGCTCAGCATTACGCCGCTCAATCCGATTGAGAGCGAAATGCGCGCGCCGTGGATCAGCCGCGACAGCATGTCTCGTCCCAGCCGATCCGCGCCGAACAGGTAGAACGGCGATTCCGGATCAGCCGGACCGATGAACCGATGTTGGAGAGGAATGAACCCCAAAAGTTTGTAGGGTTCGGAGGCGACGAAGAAATGGACCGGGATTTTCTTGTCGGGGTTCACCTCGAACGAACGCTTGAGAGCATCCGGATCCACTGTGACCTTGTAGTCGTAGACGAAGGGGGCAAACGTAACCCCATCGAACAGGTGCAGCTGCTGCGGTGGGGCGTAAGTGAAGCGGCCGATATACGCATTGGGATCGCGTGGAGCGAGGAAGTCGGCAAGCAGGGCGATCGCGTAAAGCAGGATCAGGATTACACCGCTGATCTGCGCCAGCCGATGCCGGCGCAGCTTGCGCCACATCAGTCGAAAGGGTGTCTCGCCGCTATCGGGCGGTGCCTTGATTGCGCCCGGTGCGACCTTCGGCGCGCTCACGTCGCTGATCTGGGTCACGCTGCGGACACTCGTACGCGCGGATCGAGCCAGAACAGCACGACGTCCGAAATGAGGGTGCCGATCAGCGTGAGGATGGCCATCACTACCAGCACGCCACCGGCGAGGAACATGTCTTGCACCAGCAGCCCCGTTAGCAACAGTGGGCCGAGCGTCGGCATATTGAGAACGATTGCGACCACCGTCGCCGAAGAGATCAAGCTGGGCAGCAGCCAGCCGATGGAGCTCACGAGTGGCGACATCGCCATGCGCACCGGATACTTGAGAAGCAGCCGCCATTCGGGCAGGCCTTTGGCCCGCGCCGTTGTGACGTAGGGCTTATCCAACTCGTCGAGCAGATTTGCTCGGGTCACACGAATCAATGAGGCCATGCCGGCGGCGCCGCCGACGAGGATCGGCGCCCAAAGATGCGCGGCGAGATCGCTGAACTTGCCCCATGACCAGGCCGCACCCTGGTACTCTTGCGACTGTAAGCCACCGAGGACGACGCCGAAGGAGCTGTAAGCCACCCACATCAGGAGCAACGCGAAGAGGAAGCTCGGGACGGCGACGCCTATGAAGCCGATGATCGATGCCACGTAGTCGCCGGCGGAGTACTGCCGCACCGCGGAATAGATGCCGATTGGGATGGCGACCGCGTACATGAATAGCAGGGTCAAACCCTCAACCAACAGCGTGTTGGGTAGCTGACTGGCGACGAGCTGATTGACCGGGGTGTTATAGGCGAGGCTGTAGCCGAGGTCGCCGCGGAGTACGCCCCCGAACCACACGGCATATCGCTCGAGGAGCGGCGCATCCAGATGGTACATCTCGCGAAGACGCTCGACCATCGCAGGATCGATCTTGGCGCCTGCCGCGGACACTTCAGAGACGCGCGTCGTGGCGAAGTCGCCGGGTGGAAGCTCCATGATCAGAAAGGCAACGAATGTCATGGCCCAGAAGGTCAGGGCCATCGCGCATACACGCCGCAGGATATAGCCGATCATTGAGTCACTCCGGCCGGATGGGCTGCGGGCCGGATATACCGGCCCGCACTTTCGCGAAGGCTATTCGCTCTTCCAGATCTGCGCCATCTGCATGGGGCCGGGCGTGGGGTAGGTGTACGCGGCCGGCTGCGACGGGGGTACGTTGTGGACGTTGTTCTTGACCACGGCGTAACCCTTGCCGGTGAGTGAGATGCCCATGACGTAGAAGTCGTCCTTGCTGATCTCTAGGATCTGCTTCATCAGCGCGTCCTGGCCTTCCGTGGTCGGCGTCTGCACCAGCTGGTCGTAGAGTTCACGCTGCTTCTTGACGCTATCGGGCGGCTCGACGGCGCCAGGCGCAGCATTGTCGTTGAACCAATAATACCACGGCACGCCGAACGCAGATTCATCGGACGCCACCATATAATAGTGAGGTGCGGCCACCACATCGAGGCCACCGTCGCCACCCCAGACGTGCATCTCGTGCAAGTTGGCCCGACGATGTTCGTCAACCAAGTTACGATCGACGACCTTAACCAAAAGCTCGACTCCGGCCTTCTGCCACTGCGCCTTAAGTAACTCCAGATTGTCGACCCAATCGGGACGTGCGGTGTCGAAGGTTTCAACATTGATGCTCAGGCGCTTGCCGTCGCTCCGTAGCCGGTAGCCCTCGCCGTCCCGCTTTTCGAGACCAAGCGCATCCAGCATCGAATTGGCCTTGTCGAGGTCATATTCCGTGAACTGAGTGGCCAGGCTCTCATCGTAAAACTTCGACTCTGGTCTCGGCGCGGCCTGGTGGAACTGGCCTTGTCCAACGTACACGGTGTCTATGATTTCTTGGCGATCGGTGGCCAGCGACATCGCCACTCGGAAGTCTTTCTTCGAGAAGATCTCCTGCAGAACGGGGTCGCTCACCGTCTGGTTAAACATGACCAGCATCACGTTCATGTTCGATGGCACCTCGTCGACGAGGTGGTAGCCGCCTTTCTCAGCGTTCTCGAGGTAGAGCGGCTTCTGGCTCGCCGGATTGATGTTACGATCCTGGAAATCGACCTGGCCGTTCATGGCGCGGAGGATCATGTCAGGGCCGGCATTGCTCATCGCAAAGTTCAGCCTATCCAGATACGGCAACTGGTTACCTTCGGTGTCGACCTTGAAATAGTATGGGTTGCGGGTAAAGATTGAAAACTCAGCAGTGGCAGTCGGGGGTGTTTCGACCATCCAAGCCTCGAGCACTGGACGTTCCGGGTTCATCCAGCGCTGCTCGCCACCCATTTCTGCGCACTTTTGCTCGAACAGTGCCCGCCAGTCTGCAAGACCCGCTGCAACGGCATCGGCGTTGGCGTTCGGATTGTAAGTCGGGTGGAACTGCGAGCAGTAGGCCTTATTGAACAGTGCGAGCTGCGTGCCGTCGACGTTGGTCAGTTGGAAGATGTAGAGGCCGTTCGGCTTGGCGAGCTTTACCTTGTAGGTAAAGTCGTCGACGACTTCGATCGTTGTATCGTCTGGAACGGCGATATAGTCCGGCCGGGCGCCGAGCCAATCCGGGTTTTTAAGCAAATCGTTATAGGCGAAAGCGATGTCCGCTGTGGTGAAGGGCGAACCGTCAGACCACTTGACGCCCTTGCGGAGCGTGAAAGTGTACTCGGTGGCGTCTTCGTTGACCTCATAACTCTCGGCGAGGTTCGGCAGCATCTCCTTCCAGCCGAGATCCCAGGAGAACAAGCCTTCGTAACCAACGAGGCGCAGCAGGTGCGTGCCGTCTCCTCGGCGGAGGGCCAGATTGAGGTCACCACCATAGGTGCCGATGCTCTCCACTGGGGTGATGACACGCGGATTGGCCGGAAGCCGATCAGCCATCGCCGGCAGCGTACCAGCGTCCACAGCAGCCTGAAGTGCGGGAACCTCCGCCTGCGATATTCCAGCCGAGAGTAGCAGTGCGGTAAGTCCAGCCAGTGCTGGTCTGACCATGTTACGAACTAGCGTCACGACGCCCTCCTGTTGAGTGTGCGCTGCCATCATGTCCCAGGCGGAAGGGACCAGTGGCGTTGTTGAAACAGTGTTCCCCGCCTTCGCGCTTGTCGTTCCTATGACGTTGCGACGGATCGCATCGTCAACCGCTTGTGCGACCGATTTATGAACTTGTATCAAAGAATGTGCAACAGGAGACTGAGAAAATCTCAGAGAGGGCTCACACCCGCTTGGAAGCGAGAACTTCGAAGGTTTTGTTGATCGTCTTGACCGAGCGATCGTAGTCGGCAAGAGCCAGACCGGCGATCAAGGCGTCGATGACTGCGAGCTGGGCGATGCGACTCGTCATCGCCTCGGTACGAAACTGCGTTTCGCGTGCCATGGTGTTGAGGACGATGTCGGCGTATTCAAGGATCGGCGAGCGGCCGTAGTTCGTAACGACGATCGTAGTCGCACCGGCCTCCTTGGCCAGGCGGGTCGCCGTCAAGGTTTCGATAGTCGAGCCCGAATGAGAAATCGTCAGCACCGCTGACCTGGCAGTGCACAAAGACGCCGTGATCGATTGGATGTGGCTGTCGACACTGACCCGCGACTCTACGCCGATGCGCAGCAGCCTGTAGTTCGCATCTTCGGCGATCGTCGCGGCGCTACCGATGCCGAATACCTCGACGCGCTTCGCCTTGCGAATGGCAGAGACGGCGCGTCCCAGATCGGCGACAGACAGGGCCTTCATTGTGTCCTGGATCGCCTGCAATCCCGAATTGAAGATCTTGGAGGTAACCGTCGCCAGGTCGTCGCGCGGCGTGAGGTCTTCGTGGATGAATTGCACTGGCTGAACCAGGTCGCGAGCCAGCGCAATCTTGACCTGCTGAAACCCCCTGGCGCCCACCTGTTGGCAAAGGCCGACAACGCTGCCCTCGCTTGAATCCGTACGCTCGGCGACTTCCGTCACAGACATATGGACCACATCGGCTGCATGATCGATGAGGTAATCGGCGATCCGCCGCGCAGTGGGCGGCAAGGTCTCACGCAATGCCCGCAACCGGTCGAGAACACCCTCAAGAGGTGGAGAGACTGTGGTCTTGCGGGCCATAGAGTGCCTCCAGGTTCAGCTTGCCAGCGCGATCTCCGCTACTCCAGCCACCTGGCAGAAGCCGATGCCGGCCCGGGCAGCGCCTGCGCCATCGGTCAACGGATTGTCGCCGATCATCAAGCATCCCTCGGGGGCTGTGCCAAGCCGTTGAGAGCCGATTCTGAACAGGGTTGGTTCGGGTTTGCCGATCACCTCGTGCGGCACCGGGCCAACGCACGCGAAGAGCGCCGCCGCGAGGGCGCCGACCTCCGGCACCGGTTCGCCGCTTGGTCCCGGATGTGATGTGTCGGGGCACGCCAGGACGACCCGCGCACCGCGGTGTACGGCCCGCGCAGCCGCCGCCAGCTTATCGAAGCTGAAGGCCCGATCCCGCGCAACAAGAACAATCTCCGGGTTGGCACTGTCGACATTGAGGCCAAGCTTTCGGGCAAGCACGACAAGAGCCGGGCTCGCCAGCAGCATCACCCGCGCACCCGGACTGCGCTCCGCCAGGAGTTCCACGGCCACCGCGCCAGCCAGGATGACATCGCGGCGTCCAAGCGGGAGTCCATGCTTGCGGAAAAGGCCCGCAATCTGCTGCGGGACATGTTCTGCATCGTTCGACAGGATCACGAAGGGCGCACGCAGCGCCGACAAAAACGCGACGGCTCCGTGCAGTAAAGTTCCCCCACTGATCAAGGTGCCGTCGAGATCGACGAGGTATCCCTGCGCCGCCGGGGGCGCCAGCGCGAGTTGGTCGAGCGAAGGATACGGGGGAAGCACGATATTGAGATTCTCTCATTTTGTGACTATACGCGAAATGAGACCTATTCCGTATCGGTCCCTGTTAGCAAGGTGTAGATGACCGCTGAACGCATCATTCTGGTACGGAGGCCTTCTCATGAAGATCGCCATCATCACCGACATCCACTATGGCGGGCCCGACCCAGGCGCCTTTGACGTACGCGCGGTTGTGGACAAGTTCGTCCATTGGGCGCAACGGCTGGAGGTCGACCTCCTGCTCGACCTGGGCGACCGGATCGACGAGGTCGATCGCACTACCGATCTGGCCAACGCCGGCGAACTGGCCCGCATCTTTGCGCGATTTCCAGGCAAGCGGGTGCACCTGCGTGGCAACCACGATGTGGTAAATCTGAGTTTCGGAGATCACGAGGCGCTGTTTGGGACGCCGGCAGGTCATCAGGCAATCGACCTTGGTGAAACCCGGCTGCTGGTCTGGCAACCGTCCGTCCTGCTGGACCGAGCAGTGGGATTCCCGGAGACGCAGCCTGAGCTGAGGTGGTTATCTCGGGCGCTAGATGACGACGCGAGACCGGCCATAATAGCCAGCCATATTCCAGTCTCCGGCGCCTCCATGATCTCCAATTACTACTTCGAGCACAACGATGACTTCGCCACCTATCCGGATCATGCCGCTGTACGCAGTGCGATCGCTGACGGGGGACGGGTGGCGATGTGGCTCTCCGGGCATGTTCACTGGAACAGCATTACACAAGTGGCTGGCATACGTCACCTGACGATCCAATCCGCCTCCGAACAATTCACCACGATGCCGGACCCAGCATGCGCCTATGGGCTCCTGCAAGTGGACAAGTCAATCGCTCGGCTCGAGGTGTTTGGCAGGGATCCTGTCACCTGGGAGTTTCCCTTTGTTCCTTCCGGCGATCGTCGATGGCCGCAGCCTCGCCCCCGGGTGCCGAGGCCGTAGATGAAGCTCACCAGCCCGCTGCCGGCCCATCCGAGACTGCTCCTCCGCCAGGACGATTGGCCGAGGCTCCGCCACAAGATCGCAACCGACGGTCCTTCGGCAGCAATCTATGCGACATTACTGGCCCGAGCAGATGCTATCCTCACCGAACCCCCTGTTGGACGGGACCTGATCGGCAGAATGTTGCTGATGATTTCGCGACAGGCGCTTGAGCGCATCTCTGTCCTGGCAATGGTCGCAGGCGTCAGCGGTGACGATCGCTATGGCGCACGTGCGATCGCAGAGATGCTCGCCATCTGCCGATTCAGCGACTGGAACCCGTCGCACTTCCTCGATACCGCAGAGCTCTGTCTTGCGGTATCCATCGGGTATGACTGGCTCCATCATCAACTCAGCCCTGTAGAACGAGAAGAGATCGGCGGCGCGATTGCTACGAAGGGTATCGCACCGTCACTAGACACGACGGCACGGCATAATTGGTGGCTTACTACCGAGGAGAACTGGGCACAGGTTTGTCATGGCGGGCTAGGTGCCGCCGCCATAGCGCTCGCCGATCGTAACCCCGCCCAGGCCGAATTCCTCCTGACGCGGGCGCTGCAGGCCATACCTGCAGTGGCTGCGAGCTATGCGCCGGACGGAGCTTATCCGGAGGGGCCGATGTACTGGTCCTACGGTACAGGCTATCACGTAGTTCTAGCAGCGGCGCTGGAGTGCCTGACGGGCAGCGCGCAAGGTCTCGACGCTTTTCCCGGGTTCGCCGAGAGTGCAGCTTACATCAACGCGGTGACGGCCCCCTCCGGCGAGTATTTCAACTACGCGGATTGCGCCGCGCAGCGGCGGATACAGGCACAACTGTTTTGGATGGCGCGGCGGTGGGATCGGCCCGACTGGCTCGCGCACGATTTGATGACGTTGGAGCGCGACCTCGCAGAGTACCGAGCTGATCCGGCGGCGCAGTATTGGTACTACGACATAGTGGCGCTGGCGCTGCTATGGCGGACCCCCACTAGATCCGAAACGGCGGCGCCCGCAAGGTGCTGGAGTGCGGACGGCAAGATGCCTGTCGCCATCTATCGCTGGGGCGCGGACAAGTTCCTCGGCATTAAAGGCGGTGCCGTCGGCCTCAGCCATTCGCATATGGATGTCGGCAGTTTCGTTTACGAAAGCCAAGGGGTGCGCTGGGCAGTCGATCTGGGCATGCAGGATTACGCAAGCCTAGAGGAGGCCGGGGTCGATCTGTGGAACGAGCGCGAGCAAGGCAGCGAGCGATGGACCATTTTCAGGATCGGGCCTGATAGTCACAACATTCTGCGGTTCGGCGACCGGCCGCAAAGGCTGCTCCAACACGCCGCCATCAAGGCAGACGCGTCCCAATGCCTTGTGGATTTGAGCGCTGTTTATTCTGACCCCCTCGTTAAGGCAACGCGCCAGTTTCAGCTCGAGGAGGAAGGCTTCGCACTCACTGACGCTTGGAGTGCACGCGCAAGCGTCAACTGCTCCGCTCAGTGGCTCACCTTCGCCGAAATCGAAACCAGGGATGGAGGGCTGTTGCTCAGCCAGGGCGGGAAGCGCTTGCGCCTCAGAATGGGCGATGGGATGCGGGCCGAGGTCCAGCAGATGGATGAGCCAATCCGGGGCTTCGACGCTGCAAATCCGAACCTCAAAAGGATCGTAATCAGGTCTGCCGGTTCGCTCAGCGGCTCAGTGCGGCTTCAAGTGAGTGACGATTAATGTACTTCAAAGGAACCTAACTGATGAATTCGATCGACCTCGCAGGGAAAACGGCCGTGGTGACGGGCGGGGCTCAGGGTCTCGGACTTGCGATCGCTCGGCGGCTGGCGAGCAGTGGGGCCGCGGTCTGCTTGTGGGATATGAACCTGGATGCGCTTGAAGCAGCACGCAGCTCACTGCCGCAAACATCGCGCACGAGGCAGGTCGATGTGACCAACCTCGTCGGCCTGGAGGTTGCCCATGCCTCCACTGAGGACGAGCTTGGCCCTGTCTCGCTACTTGTTAACTCAGCCGGCATTGCCGGTAACAACGCACCAGTTGAAAACTACGACCCCTCCGAGTGGCGGCGCGTCGTTGACGTAAACCTAACCGGGACTTTTTATGTCAACCGGGTCGTGATTCCCTCGATGAAGCGCCAGAATTACGGTCGAATCGTCAACATATCGTCGGTCGCCGGCAAGGAGGGCAACCCCAATCTGGCCGCCTATTCCGCTGCCAAGGCCGGGGTTCTCGCATTGACCAAGTCGCTCGGCAAAGAACTGGCTGCGTTCAACATCGCGGTTAACGCCATTACTCCCGCTACTGCGAAAACGGGGATTCTCCAGACACTCAAGCCGGAATTTATTCAGTACATGCTTGACCGGATCCCTCGGGGTCGCTTCCTAGAAGTCGAAGAAGCTGCGAGCATGGTGGCCTGGCTGGTCAGCGAGGAAAATAGCTTCACTACCGGATCGGTTTTCGACTTGTCCGGCGGAAGGACGACTTACTAATCAGCGAGTGACCGATCGTCTGTCCGCGCGTCTGTCCCCCGCTCGCACTTCGGCAGTTCTGCCCAGAAACGGCCAGTCACGTCCTGTCTTTCTCTCCGCCATACAACGGTGTAACTACTTGCTATTTATGTGATATCTTGATTGCCTGCGACAGGTCGACGCGCGGGCCACCATGCGGGCCACCTTTTCGCGGCGGCGTGCATTTTTTGGGCAAGGGGGGCCGAATTGACCGGGTGCGCCCGCGCAGCTGACGCACAAGACAGGCTGCGACGGCGACCCCGGTCGAACACCCCCACCCCTCCCCCTCAACCGCTCGCGGTTGGGAGATTTGATACTCGCCGCGAGTACAAAGCGGCCGCGTTTGAACCTTCCTGACAATGCGGACAAACGCACGCGCCGATGATGGCGGGGCTGGCGTCAGAGACGCCTCATGATACCGTTTGTGGCATTGCGAGACTGTGCCGATTTTGGGGGAAGCTATGGATGTTTTTGATCTCGATCGACACTTGATCGGCGACTACTCGCGGTTCGCGCGATCGTTCACCCAAATACGCGCCGATGACATAAAGGAAAGGGTGTCGGCCATATACGAAAGCAGACGCTTCTGGCCCGACCCCCTGATCAGCATTAATCCGAACTTTGAGCCCGGTCCCACGATTGATGACCTGGTGGACAGCAAAACTATTGCGCCGGAGACCGGCAAGGTCTTTCGCGTCGGGGGGCACGGCCTTCGCCTCCATCGGCATCAGGGGCAGGCAATCGCAAAGGCGTCGGCAGGTCAAAGCTTCGTTGTGACGACCGGGACAGGCTCGGGGAAGTCGCTCTGCTTCTTCGTTCCGATCATCGACCGCGCGGTACGCGCCCGGCTGGCAGGTGAGCCCCAACGCACCCGTGCCATCATCGTCTATCCAATGAATGCCCTGGCAAACAGCCAGATGAAGGAACTTGAGAAGTACCTTGAGCAATCGGGGTTACCCGACGACCTTCGGCCGACATTCGCGCGTTATACCGGTCAGGACGATGACACCCGTCGAGAGGGCGTGCGGGCATCCAAGCCAGATACCTGACCCGGCTCGACTTCGTCGTGCTCGACGAACTGGGCTATCTCCCCTTCGC
>MKUZ01000021.1:0-15777 GCA_001899065.1 Devosia sp. 66-22
AACCCGGTCCCGGAAGGACCACAACGAGAACAGAGTCCAGTTATGAACGAGGGCAAACCGGGGGCAACGTCAGCATCTCGACGCCAGCGCCGCCTGTGCGATCCATGCGCGACTCGAGCAGAGCGGCTTTGCCGGGTGCGACGCCTATGACTGCCGCGGCGCCGGCCAGCTCGCTACGGCCCTCTTTCCGGGGCTCGACTGGCGCGATGGTCCCGTCGTTGCCCGGCAGATGTTCGCGGCGTTCGGCCGACTGCGGCAGATCCAGCTCATGCGCGTGCTCGCTGCCGACCATCCCTCCTGGAGCGCGCGCCTCGATCCGGCGAAGGGCTGGTCGCTCGAGACACTGCTCACGCTCGACCTGGTGGCGCTCGAGCGCGAACTGGCGGAGCTGCTGGCTGCGCCGGCCGCGGTGTAGCGGCGTTCTCGTGATTGAACGAATCCTGCTGGTGATGCGTTGCGATTACACGAGCCTGGAGCCCTCATGCGTCTCGCCCACATCTCCGATCTGCATTTCGGCCGGCACGACGCCACCATCTCGTCGACCCTCGCGGCCGATGTCGCGGCGCAGGAGCCTGACGTCCTCATCGCCAGCGGCGACTTCACCCAGCGCGGGACGCGCCGGGAGTTCGAGCAAGCGCGCGACTTCCTCTCGAGCATCGCCGCGCCCGTCTTCGCGGTTCCCGGCAATCACGATCTGGACAAGCACCCGATCCGCCGCTTCGTCGATCCCTATCGCTACTATTGCCGCTACATCGCCGCAGAGACCGAGCCGTTCCGGGAGATCGGCCCGGCCGGCGGTGGCATCGCCCTCGCCGGACTCGACACCACGCGCCGGCTGATGCTCGACCGCGACTGGTCGAACGGCTCGATCGACGACCGGCAGCTCGACCGCCTTGAGCGGCAGTTCTCGACGGCGAGCCCCGAGGCACTGCGAATCGTCGTGGCGCATCATCCGCTGATGCAGCCCCAGGGCCCGAGGCTGCGCTCCAGCTTCGCGGTCCGCCGTGCCGAGCTCGCGCTGCGCGCCTTCAGCCTGCTGGGCGTCCGGCTCGTCCTCAGCGGCCACTTCCACCTGAGCTTCGTCCGCCGCTCCGATTCGGAGGCCACCCGTACCGGCATTCCCAGCGGGCCGCGCGAATCGGCGGCGGCGCCGATCCTCGTGGCGCAGGCCTCCTCCGTCATCTCGAGCCGCCTGCGCGGCGGACCCAATGCCTACAACGTCATCGACATCGCCGACGGCCAGATCGCCATCCGCGTGCGCGAGTGGCACGAGGGCAAGTGGATGACGCGGGAGCGGGCACTGGCCGAGGCGTAGGGCTGCAGGCTCGACAACTTCCATCCGCACGAGGAGAGGCCATGAACGATTCCAGCGACACCACCCCACCCAAAGACTCCGCCGAGACCATCGACATCGTCGAACGCCTCCGCCTGACGGCGAGCCGCATTGCCCAGTGGCAGCTCGACGCCAAACGCCTCAACGCCATTCTGGCCGAGAGGCCCGGGCCGCTCGAGCCGCTGGTGATGCTGGACGTCGAGGAGACGGCTGGCGCCATCTACAAGGAAATCGACGCCTTCGACGCGTTGCTCGTCGACGTCGATCGCAAGAGCCACGCCGCCGCCGGGCAGATCGCCGAAGTCGGCGATGCCCTGCGGCTTGTCCTGCTGTCCATCACCGAGCTCAGCACCGCCATGTATGCGCGCGAAAGCGCCGACGTCGTCTCCGAGCCCTAGGCTGTGGCGCGCGCGTCGATCCGCGCCAGCAGCGGCTTCAGCTCGGGGGGCGGTGGCTGCTCGACCCGACGATATTCGCGCCCGTCCTGCGTGCGGGTCACGAGGCCCATCGTCACCATCGTGCGCCTCAGCAATGCCGCGTCGCCGAAGGCGTGATGCAGGTTGAGCCAGCCGCTGATGCCGCGCTCGTCCATCACTTCGCGCGCCGGGTAGCGCGTCCACAGCGCCCAGATGCAGAGCTCCTGCTGGCTGGTCTTGCTCGGCCAGCTCATCAGCACGCCGTCCGGTCCGAAGAAGCCCGCAGCCCGCGCCACGCGTGCCTCGTTCACCGGCTCGGGCGGCGGGCCCGGCGGTGGCGTCGCGGGGGCGGCCTCCAGCTCGGCTTTCATATGCTGGAAATTGCGATGGCCGCCGGCTCTCGCCAGCATGTTGAGCATCTGCACATGGCTCGGTGTCTCACCGAGCGCTGACAGCTGGTCTCTGAGAGATCTTGCGAGCGCGGAAATATCGGCACTGGCAAAAGCGATCGGGATTCTGGACATGACCCATCCTCGACTGTGCGCCGTTCCATTCGGATCGTCGGTGGCCGCCGGCTTGTCGACTCGGCACGAGAAGGGTGTCGGGTTCGGATCGTCCCAGATGCAGGTTTAGCTCCCCTCGCGGGGCGGCAGCGCCTCGGTGAACTGCAGACCGTAATGCGCGACTTAGCCCGGCCGTGACGACTAGGTCAAGATTCGCGCTTCCGACCCCACTAGCGACGGATCCTTCGGGCCCCTATCCGAAGCTCGCAGGCACAAGCTCATCGCTCTCCACCGCCTTCGCCGCACATCGCGCTGCGAACTCCAGCGCATCCGGCACGCCGTGCCCGCCCGTCAGTGCGTGCCATGTGGCGACCATGAAGGTGTCTCCGGCGCCGTTGCTGTCGATCAGTCTCGCCGGTGCGGCGGGGACCTCGTGCCACTGACCGCCTGAGAGCGCCAGGGCGCCGCGCGCGCCGCGGGTGCAGATCACCAGCCTTGCATGCGCTGCCAGGCGCGCCATCGTCTCGCGTGGATCGCCGATCGCTTCGTTCGAGAGCTGCAGCACGTCGGCTTCGGCGATGAACTGCTCGTGGTAGGGGGTGCTGCCGTCATAATCGTGCAGGTCCACCCAGACGTCGGCGCCGCTGGCGCGCACGGCCGGCAGCAGCGGGATCGAGCTCTGCGTGATGTTGAGGAAGATCGTGCTCGCCGCCGCGATGTGCGGCGCGAGCGCGGCGAAATCGGTGGGCGGGGCGGGCGAGCCGTTGAACAGGAAGATCGAGATGCGCTCGCCCTGTTGGTTCATCAGATTGACGTGCCGCGAGGTGCCGCCCGGATCGATATCGAATATCGTTCTGATGCCGCGCGTCTGGCAGAAGGCGCGGATCGCCTCGCCCTCGGGATCATCGCCAATGGTTGCATGCAGCAGCGGCTCATGGCCGAGCGCCTTGAGCGCCAGGGCCTTGCCGAGGCCAGTCGAGCCTGCGGCGGTCACGGCGCGGGCGTCGGAGATCGTGGCAGGGCGGGGCGGCGGAAACTGCGCGAGATGGATCATCGTGTTCCAGCTCGCGCCACCAAGGACAAGGATGCTCATGCGCGGGAGCGTAACAGGGCGCAGCGGCGGCGCAAGGTGCCGCGCCCACTGCACCTGTCCTCCTGGGGCGTGGTGGTGGGGGCAGACGCTCGCGCTGCTGCCCCCTTCGAGATCTACGCCGCAGGAACGATATTCTGGTTCCGGCTGAACACATTCCGCGGGTCGTACTGTGCCTTGATCCGGCGCAGCCGGTCCCAGGTTGCGCCGGGATAGGCGGCGCGGACGCGATCGGCGCCCTCGTCGCTCACGAAGTTCACATAGGCGCCAGTTTCCTCCTGCCGCAGCTCGCCGGCGTAGCGGTCCACCCAACCCTGCTGCTTCACATGGTCCTCGGGCGTCGTGTAGAACGCCGCCACATTGATCATGATGGGCGCGCTGCGATGCGCATAGGCCGTCGCGTCAGCCGGCACGCGGGCGATGGCGCCGCCCAGCACGCGGATCTGCGTCACGCGGAACACCGCGTCCGCCTTTGTCAGCGTGTCGACGATATGCCGCGCCTCAGGCAGTCCGATGCGGTTCATGAACATGGTCTTGCTCACCGCGGTCGGGTGATAGTCGGGGTCCTCGGGCGGATACATCGTCATGTAGGAGCCGGGCTTGATGAAGTCGGCATAGGGCGTGGCCAATGCCCGGAACGGGGCCAGTGCCTGCTGCGCCTCCGCATCGTCGCCGGCATAGGCCAGCATGCCTAGGATCACCAGCTTGCCGTGCACCGCCTCGGGCAGGAACGGCATGGGCGGGGCCGGCATCACGTTGCAGATGGTCGAGAGCGCGTCGGGTGCCGCGCTCGCGGCCGCCACGAAGCCGGCGACCGTCTCGGGCGTCGCGGGCAGGCAGATCATGCCGCCGGTGAAGGCGGGCAGGTCGTAGAGCCGGTACTTGAAGCGCACCGCGACGCCGAAATTGCCGCCGCCGCCGCGGATCGCCCAGAACAGGTCGGGTTCGTGCGTTGCGTCCACGGTGCGCAGCATGCCGTCGGCGGTGACGATCTCGGCGGCGAGCAGCGAGTCGATGGTGAGGCCGAACTGGCGCGACAGGTAGCCGACGCCGCCGCCCAGCGTGATGCCGCCGATGCCCACGGTGCCGGTGTCGCCGAAGCCGACGACGAGGCCCTTGGCGAGCGTCGCCTCCGTCAGCTCGCCGGCGGTGACGCCGGTTTCGGCCCACACGGTCTTGGCTGCCGCGTCGATCTCGATCGCCTTCATGTCGCGCAGGTCGATGACGATGCCGCCCTCGGTGCTGCAGTGGCCGGCGCCCGAATGGCCGCCGCCGCGAACCGCGACTTCGATGCGATTTTCGGCCGAAACTGCCAAAACTTTCTGCATATCTTTCGAGGATCTCACTTTCGCTATGGCGGCCGGATGGAAGTCCATGCCGCCATACATCACCGCGCGCGCCGCGTCGTAGTCGGCGTCGCCGGGCAGGATCAGGCGGCCGGAAAGGCCGGACTTCAGGGCGGAGATGGCGGTATCGAGCGTGCTCATGGTGTCCTCGTGATGGTCGTTCAGCTTCATGACGAACGAGAGTGTCAGGAATCGACAACAGCCCGCACAAACCCCTAACCTGCTTGCATGCCAAAGCATTTCGACATCGCCGTGGTCGGAGCCGGACTTGCCGGGCTGGTGGCGGCCACCGACCTCGACACGCTGGTGGGCGGCTGCCTGTTCTCGGGCCGCATCGCCGGGCGCGCCGCGGCGGGCGCCGTCTAGTGCCCAGCCTCGACGAGCTCTACCGCGCCGCGATCCGCGCGCATCAGCAGCGGCAGGCCGATGCGGCAGGCCGACTTTACGACGAGATCCTCGCCAAGCGGCCGGCTCACGCCGGCGCGCTCCACCTCAAGGGCGTGCTTGCGCTCCAGGCCGGCGATTATCCGGCTGCCGCCCGGCTCATCGAGCGTTCGCTCGAGATCGAACCGCGCCACGCCCTGGCGCTGTCCAATCTCGGCGTCGCTTACCGTGCGCTCAAGCGCTACGACGCGGCGATCGAGGTGCTGCGCAGGGCGGTGGCGCTCGATCCGCGCTCGGCCGACGCCTGGGGCAATCTCGGGCAGACCCTGGCGCGCACGGGGCAGATGTCCGAAGCGGTGACGAGCAGTAAGCGGGCCCTGGCGATCGACCCCAACCGCCTTGGCCTCCAGAGCGCGCTGCTGTTTGCCGAGAACTACATCGCCGGCAGCGACCCGGTGGCGATGGCCGACCGCGCCCGCGCCGTCGGGGGTATGATCGCGCAGAAGATCCCGGCGCGCTCGGTGCACGCCAACGACCCGGACCCGGCGCGCCGCCTGCGCGTCGGCCTGCTCTCGGCCGATCTGCGCGCGCATCCAGTGGGCCGCTTCCTCGCCGGCGTGTTGCCCGAGCTCGATGGTCGTGCGGTCGAGCTCTTCGCCTACTCCAACACCGACGAAGAGGATGCGGTCAGCGACCTCATGCGGGCGGCCGTACCGCACTGGCTCAACGTCACCGGCCTGAGCGATCGCGATCTCGATGCGCGCATCGTCGCCGACGGCATCGATATCCTCATCGATCTCTCCGGCCACACCGCCGGCAACCGGATGATGGTGGTGGCGCGCAAGCCCACGCCCGTCATCTTCAGCTGGATCGGCTATTTCGCGACAACGGGACTTGCGAGCGTCGACTATGTGCTCGCCAACAAATGGGTGATCCCCGAGGCTGAGGAGGCCCAATGGAGCGAGCGGCCCTGGCGGCTGCCCGACACCTACATCTGCTACGCCGTGCCCCGCGATCCGCTGCCGCCGACGCCGTTGCCGGCGGCAGGCTCGGGCTACATCACGTTCGGCTGCTTTAACAATTTCAACAAGCTCACCGATGCGACCTTCGCGGCGTGGTCGGCGCTGCTTGCGGCAGTGCCGGGCAGCCGCCTGCTCCTGCGCTCATCGGGCTACGACAACAGCGAGATACTGGCGGGCCTGCGCGACGGTCTCGCCGGTGCCGGCATCGACCTGGAGCGCGTCCGCATCGATGGCCGCATCAAGGACTATGCCGCGCATCTGGCCTCCTATGGCGAGATCGATATCGCGCTCGATCCGTTTCCTTACAATGGTGGAACCACCACCGTCGAAGCTCTCTATATGGGCGTGCCGGTCCTGGTGCGGGCCGGCGACCGCTATGTGGCGCATATGGGCGAGAGCATCCTCCATACTGCCGGCCTGCCTGAATGGATCGCAGCCGACGAAGCTGATTATGCGGTTCGCGGCGCGCGGCTCGCGGCCGATCTGGAGGCCCTGGCGGCGCTTCGCGCGGGCCTGCGCGCGCGCGTGCTGGCCTCGCCGCTGTTCGATGCCCCGCGCTTCGCCAGGCACCTCGAGGCCGCCATGCGTGGCATGTGGGTCACATGGTGCGCGGCACAGGGCCGCGGCTGATCCACGGTCACAGAATCTTCGGGTTTCCTCCGCATGAGGGGCGCATGCTTCGCGTGACCCTCCTGGCGCTTGCCGCCCTGCTTTTCGCCGCGCCCGCCCAGGCGCAGATCGACATCATGGCGCCGTTCAACCAGGACGCGTCCATGGACAGCGCGCGCGTCCTCGCCAAAGACCTGGCCTATGCCGATGGCGACCGCAAACGCCTCGACATCTACGGGCCGAACGAAATCATGGAGCCCGCGCCGGTCGTCATGTTCATCTATGGCGGCGCCTGGAAGCAGGGGCGGCGGCAGGACTATCAGTTCGTCGGCAAGGCCCTGGCTGCCAACGGCTTTATCGTCGTCGTTCCCGACTACCGGCTCTACCCCGAGGTCACCTATCCGGCGTTCCTCGAGGACAATGCGCAGGCCGTGAAGTGGGTCGAGGACAACATCAAGGACTATGGCGGCGACACCTCGCGCTTTTTCCTCGCGGGACACTCGGCAGGCGCCTATGGCGCCGTGATGCTCGGGCTCGAGCGTTCGTTCCTCAACGACTACAAGGTCACCATGCCCATCAAGGGCATCGCCGCGCTCTCGGGCCCCTACGACTTCTACCCGTTCGAATATGACGAGGTGCGCAGCGTCTTCGGGCAGAACGACAACCCGCAGGGGACGCAGCCGATCAACCTCGTGGCGCCCGACCGGCCGCCCATGTTCATCGCCTCGGGCACCTCCGACCCCATCGTGCGCGTCCAGAATTCGCAGCATTTCGCGCAGAAGATGCGTGGCGTCGGCGACTGGGTCACCGAGAAATACTACGATGGCCTCGGCCACATGGATCTCGTGTTCGCTGTCGGCTCCATGTGGCGCTGGCGTGCGCCGGTGCTCGAGGACATGGTGGCCTTCTTCACCCAGTTCGGAGCGTTCCCCAGCGGGGCGCCGAAGCTGCCCTACGAGCCCGAAGCACCCGAGGGCATGGTCGACATCAAGCAGACGATCGCCCAGCTCGACTCCATCCTCTCGCCCATCGAAGGCCCCGAGGGCGCTCCCGCTTCGGACGGTGCTACTCCCGCGCCGGCCACCGCCACGCCCTGAGGCGTTGACGCCGCCCATTGGCGAGTCCTACGCTCGGTGTCCGGACCACAATCCTGACATCGCAACGCAGCACGCCGCGGGAGGCCGCCAATGGACTATGGACGCTTGGGAAAGACAGGGCTCGAGGTTTCGCGCATCTGCCTCGGTTGCATGTCGTTCGGCGACCCCAGATTGGGGCGCGAATGGGTGCTCGACCTCGATGCGGCCCGTCCGATCCTCCGCGCCGCGTGGGAAGCCGGCATCAATTTCTACGACACCGCCAATGTCTATTCCGCCGGGACCAGCGAGGAGATCGTGGGTACGGTGCTCAAGGAACTGGCGCCGCGCGACGAGCTCGTCATCGCCACCAAGGTCAATGGCGAGATGCGCAAGGGGCCGAACGGCCACGGCCAGTCGCGCAAGGCGATCCTGAGCGAGATCGACAATTCGCTGCGGCGGCTCAAGACCGACTATGTCGACCTCTACCAGATCCACCGCTTCGACTATCGCACACCCATCGAAGAGACCCTCGAAGCACTGCACGACGTCGTGAAGGCCGGCAAGGCGCGCTACATCGGCGCCTCGTCCATGTGGTCATGGCAGTTCATGAAGATGCTCGACACGCAGCAAGCGCATGGCTGGTCGCGCTTCGTCTCGATGCAGAACCACCTCAACCTCATGTACCGCGAGGAAGAGCGCGAAATGCTGCCGCTTTGCGTCGCGGAGGGCATCGGCGTCATCCCGTGGTCGCCGCTGGCGCGCGGTCGGCTGGCGCGACCGTGGGGCGAGGTCACCAAGCGCTTCGGCACCGATCCGTTCGGCAATCAGATCTACGATGCCAATGCATCGGACGACGAGAAGATCAATGCGGTCGTTGCCGAGGTCGCGAAGGGAAAGGGTGCGAGCATGGCGCAGGTCGCGCTGGCCTGGGTGCTGCAGAAGCGCCCCGTCACCGCGCCGATCGTCGGGGTCAGCCGGCTCGAACAGCTCACCGACGCGATCGGAGCGCTCGACGTCAAGCTCACGCCCGAAGAGGTGAGCGCGCTTGAGGCGCCCTACACGCCGCGCGCGGTTGCCGGCTTCCAGTAGGCCTCGCCTTCGCCGCAAAACCGGTTAGGATCGCGCCATCGCTGAAGAGGCGAGGGGGATATGCTCGGGCACCGTACATTCGCCGCTGTCGGCCTTCTTGCTGGTCTGCTGATGACCGGCCCCGGGCTCGCCGCGCCCGAGGTCGTCGTGCTCGGCGGTGGCAGCGCGAGCGACGATCCTGTAGCCGCCTGCGGCGATCTTGCCGCCTCGCCCTGGGAAGCGGGGCGCGAGGGGCGAGGGCTCGCCGACGGTCAGATTTTCATCGATGGCGCCATCGCGGCCTGCGAGGCCGCCCGGTCGGCCGATCCGCAATCGCCGCAGGTGCAGGCCTGGCTCGCCCGGGCCTACATCCTGGCCGGCCGCGCGAAGGACGCCGCCCTGTTGCTGCAGGCGGCGAGTGACGCGGGCAATCCCTTCGCCGCCTATCTGCTGGCGGGCCTGATGGGGACCGATCTCGACGGCGTCGTGGCTCAGGATCCCGAGCGCGCGGTCACCCTGCTGACGCAGGCGGCCGACGGAGGATTTCCGCCGGCGCAGGCCGATCTCGCCGGGCGGTACGAGACCGGCAACAGCGTGCCGGGCGACTATGCGGAAGCCGAGCGCCTGTACCAGCTGGCCTCGCAGCAGGGTTACGGCCCGGCGAGCTACAAGCTCGGCGTGTTCGCGCACTACGGCTACGTCGACGCTCCCGACTACCCGCGCGCCACCGAGCTGTACCAGCGCGCCGCCGACACGGGCGAGCCGCTCGGCTACTACGGCCTCGGCCAGATGTATGAATACGCCAATGGCGTCGAACAGGACTATGCCCGCGCCGCGCAGTTCTACCAGTCAGGCGCCGACGGCCGGGAGAAGATGTCGGAGACCGCGCTCGCCTATTTCTACGAGCAGGGACTCGGCGTGCCGCAGGACTACAGCAAATCGTTCGCGCTCTTGACCGACGCGTCGGGCCAGAACTGGGGCTTCGCGCACGCCGCGCTGTCGATCCACTATCTGTTCGGGCAGGGCACGGCGGTCGATGAGCCCAAGGCGCTCGACCTCGCCTGGCTGGCGCAGCGGCAGGGCGTCGTCTACGCCGAGGGCATCCTCGGCTACATGTACCAGAACGGGCTGGGCACCCTGCGCGACCTCTCGGCCGCGCAGTTCCACTACCAGGACGGCGCCAATGGCGGCGACCAATACTCAGCCGACCAATTGCCTGTCGTCGACGCCGAGATGGCCTGCGCGGACGCCGCCGGTACGCCCTATGAGCCGGGTGGCGGCGGCCGTGGCCGCGCGTTCCTCGCCATCGTGCCCGAAGAGGCGATCCCGGCCTGCGAGAACGCGATCGCGGTCAATCCCGCGCCTGTCGGCAACCGGGTGTGGCTCGCCCGCGCCTTCGCCCGTGCCGAGCGCTTCGACGAAGCGGTTCCGCTGCTCGAGGAAGGCGTCGCGGGAGGCAACCGGCTGGCGCACACGGTGCTGGGCGATCTGCTGATGTCCGGCTCAGGGATCGCGCGCGATCCGCAGCGTGCCATTGCACTCTACAAGGCCGTCGCCGGCGATTTCGGGCTCGCCCAGTACACGCTGGGCCTGCTCTATGCCGAGGGTTACGAGGTGCCGCAGGATCGCGACGAAGCATTGCGCTGGCTGCGGCTGGCGGAGAGCTTCGGCGTGCAGGAGGCGGTGCCCGAGATCAGCGCGCTCCTGGCTGAGGAAGGGGGCGAGGTCGACAGCATCGACCTCACCGGATTCGGCCATGAGGGCCCGGCCTATTAGCCTTACTCGGCCTGGTCGGCGGGCTTGGAGTTCAGCTCGATGTACTTTTCGAGTCCGATCGAGTTGAGCAACTGAAGCTGCGTTTCGAGGAAGTCGATATGGCCTTCCTCGTCGGTCAGCAGCTCCTCGAAGAGGTTCTTGCTGACATAATCGCCCAGCTCTTCGCACAGTTCGCGCGAGCTCTTATAGGCCTTGCGCGCGTCATACTCGCCGGCCAGGTCCGCCTCGAGCACTTCCTTGATCGTCTGGCCGATGCGCAGCGGTGCGACGCGCTGCAGGTTCGGATGGCCCTCGAGGAAGATGATG
This sequence comes from Devosia sp. 66-22, assembly GCA_001899065.1. GTDB lineage: Bacteria > Pseudomonadota > Alphaproteobacteria > Rhizobiales > Devosiaceae > Devosia_A. The sequence goes on from MKUZ01000021.1 coordinate 10,930, forward strand.
CGTTCGATCAGCCGGTCGGCGTGGTGCATTTCCTCGATCGACTCGGCGCGCTCCTTGTCGGCCAGCTTGCCGACGCCCCAGTCGTTGAGCAGGCGGTAGTGCACCCAGTACTGGTTGACCGCGCCAAGCTCGAGGAACAGGGCCTCATTGAGCCGTTCGATAACCTGCGCTTCGCCTTTCATGGCCGCGTGCTCCTTGGAGTTTTCTTCTGGGTGCGGGAGTGGCGGCCGGCGGCACTTTCACCTCGGCGGGGCTCTCCGCGATTTCGAGGTGATACTCATGGGTGACCCGGGTGATCAAGTCTACCACATTCGGCACGCAGCCCGAGCATTTGCAGCGCTTCTCGAGCTCGCGATAGACCTTCGCCGGCACGATGATCTGCCATGGATCGTCGGCGAGTAAGTCTCTGATTACCCGAACGATTTCACGGTCGGTTATGACGTTGCACTGACAGACGAGCATGGGGTCATTGGGGCAAAACCGCGCGGATAAAGCGCGGCTCAAACATGAATGTCAACGTCAGATAATGTCGCTGGGTGGCCAGTGCCAGACGTGCGTGGCATAAGCGCGGGCCTTGGCCGCAGGGGCGGTTGGCCGAGCGAGCCGTCTTCGGATCGATCGGACGGAGCAAGACTGAAAGCTGATGAGTTTGGAGACACGCACGAGCATTCTGTCGGGGCTGCCGCTCAGGCTCGTGCAGATCGTGTGCGTCCTGCTGCTGGGCCTCAAGCTCGCCCAGTGGAGCATGGCCGGCGCCTTCATGGACGAGGCCTATTACTGGATGTGGGGCCAGCATCCGGCGCTCTCCTACTACGACCACCCGCCGCTCAATTCCTGGCTGCTGTCGCTGTCGAGCGCGGTGTTCGGCTGGAACCTGTTTGCGCTCCGCTTTCCGGTCGCGCTGGCCTTCTTTGCCGACATCGCCGCGCTCTGGCTGATCGCGCGCCGCATCGGCGGCGACTGGCGTGGTCACTTCTGGCTCACGCTGCTGCTGTTTCTCGCGACGCCCATCTTCTCGATGGTGACCAACTACGCCTTGCCGGACCACATCCTGCTCACGGCGCTGCTGTTTGCCACCTACTTTTTCCTGCGCTTCTTCATGGACCGGTCGGCGGGGCAGGGCGGCGCAACGCGCGACTTGCTGCTCGGCGGCCTGTTCCTCGGCCTAGCCGGACTGGCCAAGTACAATGCCGCCTTTCTTGGACTCGGTGTCGGCCTGTTCGTGCTGCTCTTCGATCGGGCGCTGCTCGTGCAGTTCCGTCTCTATCTCGCTGCCGCGCTGGCGCTCGTGCTCCAGGCACCCGTCGTCGTGTGGAACGCCACCGAGCGGTTCGCGTCCTTCGCATTCCAGCTCGGCGGCCGTCACGCCGGCCTCAGTGCTGCCATCGACGGCATCCTGCCGTTCCTGCTCGGTGTCTTCATCCTCGTCGGGCCGTTCCTGTTCTGGCCGATCTTCCGGTTTGCCTTCGCCCGCCAGAACGCCGCTCCAGGCATCGGCTTCGCCCGCACGACCTTCTTCGTGTCGACAGCCGTCATCGTCGCGTTGTCCTTCGTCACGGCGACGCTGTTCCACTGGAATCTCGCGGCCTATGTCGCGATGCTGCCGTTCATTGCCCTTTACATGCGCCCGCGCTGGCTCGTCCCGCTGCAGGCCCTGTGGGGCGCGGCCTTCGCGGTAGCGATGCTGGTCAACTTCGCCTTCGTGCCCATCACCAATCTCAGCGGCTGGAAGGATGAGGCGACCGCCTGGTCCTACGACTGGTCGACGGTTGCCCAGGCGGTCGAAACGGCCCGCGACAAGTACGATGTCGGCTTTGTCGCCGGCGTCGACTACACCACGACCTCGCTGCTCGGCTTTGCTCTCAAGGATCGCAATGTCGTGAGTCTCGATCCGGCGCGCGAGCAGTACGATTTCTGGTTCGACCGGCAGGCGCATGCCGGGCAGGATGCCATCATCTATGCCGACCGCTGGCGTCCGATCACGCGCGCCATCGAGCGGCGCTTTGCGAGCATCGAAGAGATCGGTACCGTCATGGTCACTGCGCAGGAGCGCAACGTCTATCGCCAGCGCATCTATCTGGCCAAGGGCTACAAACCCTGATGGCCGCGCGCGGCATCGACTGGCGCATCTATCGCGCGCTGGCCATCGGCTTTCTCGCACTCAAACTGGTGCTGCTGGTTGTTGCGCGTCCGTTCATGGACGAGACTTATTACTGGCTCTGGGGCCAGCACCTCGCTCTGTCCTATTTCGACCATCCACCCCTTATCGGCTGGACGCAGGCGGCGGCGTCCGTGCTGGGCTGGAACACCATCGGCCTGCGCGCCACCGTGTTCGCCACGCTCCTTGGCGATATTGCGCTGCTCTACGGCTTTGCCCGCCACATCGCCGGCGCTGCCTGGCGCGAGCTGTTCTGGGCCGGTACGGCGCTGTTCCTCGCAACGCCGATCTTCTTCGGCCTCACCAATCTGGCGTTGCCCGATCATCTGCTGGTGTTCTTCGCGCTCGTCGCGATCTACGCGTTCACGCGCTTCCGCGCTGCCTATGAGGCGGGAGTGCCGCGCTGGCGCTTCCTCTATCTGGCGGCGCTCGCCGTCGGTTTCGCCACGCTCAGCAAATATTCGGGCGCACTGCTCGCGGCGTGCATCTTCCTTGCCATCGTCTTCACGCCGAAGCTGCGCAGCCTGTTCCGCGCGCCGCACCTCTATCTGGCGATCGCGCTCGTCGTCGCCATGCAGGCGCCAGTGCTGGTCTGGAACCTCCAGCACGACATGGCGTCGTTCGGGTTCATCTTCGGCGGTCGCCGCATCGATGGCGATCTCGGCTGGGGCGGCGTTGCCGGCTTCCTGCTGGGCTTCCCGCTCGTCCTGTCGCCGTTCCTGCTCTGGCCGCTCGGTCGCTTTCTGTTCGCGCGCGGCGACGGCAACAATTTCAACCGGCTGGTCTTCTGGTTCTCGACGCTGGGCTTCCTCGCCGCGTCGCTGTTCACCGACATTCTCATTCACTGGAACGCCATTGCCTATGCCGCGGTGCTGCCGTTCCTCGCGCTGTGGCTGCGCTCCCGCCTGCTGGTTATCGGTCACTTCGTGTTCGGCGGCCTCATCGCCCTGGCGCTCGCGGTCAACTACACCGTGCTGCCGCTCGTCACGCCGTTCACCTACACCGACCAGACGACCTCGCTGTCCTATGGCTGGGAGGAGGTCGTGCCCGAGATCGAGAAGGCGCTGGCCGAGCACGACATCGGGTTTATCGCCACGCCCTGGTACGCTTCGGCAGGCGCGTTGGCATTCGCCCTGCGCGACAGGGACGTGACGAGCCTGTTCCCAGGCCGTGACGCGTTCGATGACTGGTTCGATCCGGCCGCCCATGCCGGACAGGACGCGCTGATCGTCGCCGACCGCAAGCGCCGCGTCACGGAGGCGATCGAATCTCAGTTCAGGTCGGTCGAGCGGATCAAGCTGGTCAACATCGTGCTCAATGGCCGTGTGATCGAACGCTACTCGATCTACATCGCACGGGCGTACGCGCCCTCGAGCCACTGAACGAGGTCGGCCTCGGGCATCGGCCGCGCGATGTGGTAGCCCTGTCCCTCGTCGCAACCGAGGGCGCGGAGCAGGGCATAGGACTGGGGCGTCTCGATGCCCTCGGCGCAGACCTCGAGACCGAGGCCATGTGCCATCGACAGGATCTGGCGCACAAGGAAATCGTCGCTGCCCTTGAGCGGCCGGATGAAGGACTGGTCGATCTTGAGCACGTCGGCCGGGATGCTGCGGAGATAAGCGAGATTGGAGAATCCGGTGCCGAAATCGTCGATGGCGATGCGGATCCCCGCCTTGCGGATGCGCTCGAGCTGACGCGTTGCGCGCTCCTGGTTCGCTGCCAGCGTCCCTTCGGTGAATTCGATTTCGACCTGCGAGTGCTGGAGTCCGTGCCGGTCGCAGGCCCAGAACAGCTTGTCGTCGAATCCGGGTTCGGACAGGTTGAGCGGCGAGGCATTGATCGACACCGTCATCGCGTGCCCGCGATCGGCCATGGCGCGTGTCGCGCTGAGCGCTTGCTCGACCACCCAGTCGGTGAGCGGATGGATCAGCGCCGTCTGCTCGGCCAATGGAATGAACTCGGCCGGCGCGATAGCGCCCAGTTCCGGGTGCCGCCAGCGCAACAGCGCCTCGGCGCCGTGGCACTGTCCGCTCGCAAGCGTCACGCGCGGCTGGAAAGCGAGGGCGAGCTGGCCGGGCTGGCTCAGCGCCGCCGGCAGGTCGGCCAGAATACGGAACGCCCGGATGTGCGCCGCGTCGGTGCGGTTGTTGTAGAAGGCGACGCCGTCATCGCTGCGGCGGCTGTCCTGCGCTGCCACCAGCGCGGCGCGCAGCACTTCGGCGGGGTCGATCGCGTGCCCATCGAGCGACATCAACCCCACGCCGACTTTGCTGCGGATCGGAATGTCCTCGACCACGATGTCGCCGGCAAAACCCTGCGCGATCTCGCGTGCAATCTGCGGCACGCCTTCTGCCATGTCGTGTCCGATCACAAAGGCAAAGCTCAGCACCGACACATGGTAGACCGGCGTCCCGCCGGGCAGCATGGAGCGGAGCTGCATCAATCCTGCCCGTACGAAGTCCTCGGAGAAGGCGTGGCCCAGCGCGCGCAGGATCTCGTTGTAGTGCCGGGCCTCGGCCAGCGTTACCAGCACCAGCATCCGCCCGCGCCCCGAGCGGCCACGCAGCTTCTTGAAGTCGGCGAGAAAGCGCAGCCGGTTGGGGACGCCCGTCACATGGTCGTAGCGTTCGACCAGCCGCCGTTCCGTCGCTTTCAGCGGCTCGTGGGTCAGCGACGGCGCCGTCGGCGGG
>MKUZ01000021.1:15814-71633 GCA_001899065.1 Devosia sp. 66-22
CGCCGCTTTAAGGCTGGCTTAATCGTGTCGGCATTTCGGCCTTGCGGAGCAACAAATTAACGCTCGCCGCCGTATCTGGTCGGGCCATGTATGCGCTGCTCGCCCTGCTCAACCTCCTCAGTCCCAAGGAACGGGCTTCGCATCGCGTGGCGCGCGGCGTCCACTATGGCGACGACCGGCGGCAGGTGCTCGATATCTACGCGCCGCGTTCCGGCTCCGGCCCCTGGCCGGTGATCCATTTCATCTATGGCGGCTCATGGGCCGACGGCGAGCGCCGCTACTACGAATTCGTCGGGCGCGCGCTCGCGGCGGCGGGGTACGTCGTGGTCATCATCGACTATCGCCTCGTGCCCACCATCGAGTATCCGGCCTTCCTCGAGGACTGTGCGCGCGGAGTTGCCTGGGTCGCCGAGCACATCGCGGCACATGGCGGCGATCCCACGCGGATCGCGCTGATGGGGCACTCCGCTGGCGCCTACAATGCCGTGATGCTGATCCTCGCCGGGCGCTACCTCACGCCGGGACTGACGGGCCGGATCCGGGCCTTCGTCGGACTCTCGGGGCCGTACGATTTCTATCCGTTCGACGTGCCCGTCTCGCTGCGCACCTTCGGCGCCGTCCGCGATCCCCGGCAGACCCAGCCGGTCAATCTGGTGCGGTCCGGCCTGCCGCCCATGCTGCTGGTCAGCGGCGATGCCGACAAGCTGGTCTACCCCCGCAACACCGTCGCGCTGGCCAAGGGGCTTCGGGCGGCGGGCAACAGTGTGGTCGAAATGCACTATGCCGGCCTCGGCCATGCCGGCACGCTGTTGGCGCTTGGCGCGTGGGGCCGCAACCGCGGCCCGGTGCTGAGGGACACGATCGCCTTCCTCAAGGCGCATCTGTGAACTAGAGTGGCGCCATGCCATCCGCTTTCCGCATCGCTGCCGCCCTGTGCTTCGTTGCCGGCGTGGCCTCGTCGGCGGCCGCCAGCGAGCTGTTCGACAGCTGCGCCGCGCAGGCTGCGAGCCGGTGGGAGCCGGGCTATGAGGGCGTCGGCCCGGTCGATATCGGCAGCTTCTATGCCTTCGAGGCCATCGAGGCCTGCAAGGCGGCGCTCGAGGAGGATCCCTCCAGCCCGCAGCTCATGGCCTGGCTCGGCAATGCCTATGTCGCGGACGGCCAGCCCAAGCCTGCGGTGCCGCTGCTCGAGCCGGCGGCCGCCGCCGGCAATGTCGTGGCGCTGAGGGCACTGGGCGACCTGCTCATCCTGGGCAAGGGGATCGGGCAGGACAAACCGCGCGGGGTCGAGCTGTTGCAGCAGGCCGCCGCGCAGGACTTCGTGCCGGCGCTGCTGTCGCTGGGTTACTCCTTCGAGTTCGGCGATGGCGTCCCCGTCGATGCCACGCGGGCGATGGAGTTCTACACCCGCGCCGGCGACGCGGGGCTCGTGCGGGCCCAGCTCATTCTTGCCGATCACTACCAGCGCGGCCTCGGCACGCCGGCCGACGATTTCGCGGCGTTCGGCTGGCTGTCGCGCGCGGCCGAGTCGGGCGACCCGGAAGCCAACTATCTCCTGGGAGTGGCCTATCTCGAAGGCCGTGGCACCAATTCGGACGTCGACGCCGCGGTGCGGGCGTTCCAGGTGTCCTCCGACGGCTACAGTCCGCGCGGCAGCACGGCGCTGGGTTACATGACCGAGCTCGGGCTTGGCGGCCTCCAGGCTGATCCCGACGCCGCGCAGGGCCTCTATTATTCGGGCGAGGGGGCCCGCGTTCCCGCCGCCCTGCACAATCTCGCGCGCCTCGGCGAGGCGGACGATCCGGCGCAGGCCCGCGAGCGCTATGAGCGCGCCGCCAGGGCCGGGCAGCTCAGTGCTGCCGTCAATCTGGGGCTGATGATGCTCACTGGCGCCGGCGGCCCGCAGGACGTGGCCGGTGCATTCCATTGGACCCGCAAGGCGGCCGATGGCGGCAACGCCGCCGGCCTCAACAATCTGGGCCGCCTGTACGAGCTCGGCCTCGGCGTTGCCGCCGATCCGGCCGAAGCCCGTCGCCTCTACGGCGCGGCCGCCGCGCTCGCCTACACGCTGGCGGTCGATAACCTCGACCGTCTCGGCAACTGAATCAAAGCCCTCCGCCGCGCTTCTCGCTCACCGCCGGCTTCACCCCTACCTGCTGCTCGCGCCGGCTCGCGATCACCGCCACCGAGGCCGCGAGGCGATGGGCGGAGCTGAAGAATTCGCGATGCACGATGAAGGCGGTGGTCAGCACCGTCACCCCGATCGCCATCCAGGGCGACACGAACCAGGTCACCGCCGGCACTGCGAAGTAATAGGCGCGGATGCCGTTGTTGAAGTTCTTGGCTGCGAGCGCATTGAGCATGGTGATCGCTTCGATCTCGTCCTCGCTGGCCGGCTCGGCATGCGAGATCGAGCCGATCATGATGCAGAAATGATTGAACTGGCGCAGCGACAGCGTGAAGGCAAAGAAGCTCGACACGAAGATGGCGATCAGCACCAGCAGGTGGATCTGCATCGCCGCCGTATCCACGTCGTGGCCGAGGCCGAGCGAGTTGAGCGTCTCGAGCAGCTGCGGCACCGCGCCGAACGCCGCGAAGATCGCGAGGATGATCAGCACCGAGGTCGAGGCGAGCAACGATACGGACTGCATCAGATTGCCCGACAGGATCGCATCGAGCGGCGATTCCCGCCGCGTCGCATTGGCCACCCAGCGCCGCCGCTGCATGGTCATGATCGAGGACAGCGACGGCTGCCGGCGTTCCACGAACGGCACGCAGTAGTTGTAGAGCAGCCAGCACGCGATGGGAAAAAGCGATGCGAAAAGCGTCATCCCGCCCCCTTGTTCATACATTTTCTATCGCATCGCCAAGGCTTTACAACGGTGTCAAGAAACCGTCTTTTTCGCCTTGCCCCGCCCGGCGCGAGCCACTATATACGCCCTGCGCCGCGGGTCATGACCGCATCATAGCGCGCGACGCACGACATTGGCGCGGGGTGGAGCAGCCCGGTAGCTCGTCAGGCTCATAACCTGAAGGTCACAGGTTCAAATCCTGTCCCCGCAACCAATGGCGTTCTTCTGGCCCTCTCCGTGAGTGGCCCACAACGCGGCCCTCACGGCCCATTTGATCCCCACATCTCCGGCACTTGAGCATCCCACGCTGCATCGCTTCTGGGAGCCGTATCTGTCCGTCCGTGTACGCGCCTGTCCGCCCCAGCAGGAGGGGTCAAAGGAGGGGTTGGCCGAGTGGACTAACGCCCCGGAGTAAGGGACTAGACTCGGCGTGAAGCTGAAGTCGTCCCCACAAGTCGCTGCCATCAAGGAGCCCGGCAACTGCCCCGTCGAGGGAGTCGCTGGGCTGTTCCTGCAAGTGCGTCCCGGCCGCGACGACAGCGTCCGCAAGTCGTGGGTGCTGCGCTATCGGCACGGTGGGCGCCGCCGCTATCTGGGCCTCGGCCCGTACCCCACCATCTCCCTGCAGGAGGCCCAACGGCGGGCGAGCAGGGCGCGGGTGGGGCTGGTGGACGGCGTGGACCCCATAGCCGCGCGTCGGCCTGCTGTGGGCGCCCTGACGTTCGAGCAGGCCAGCGACCGCTTCATCTCTTCACACAAGCGCGGGGGGGCGGTGCAGCACGGTCGCTTGGAAGTCATCGCTGCGCATCCACGCGTATCCCGTGCTGGGCAAGATGGATGTGAAGGCGGTGAGCCTCGGCGACGTGGTCAGGGTCTTGGAGCCGCTCTGGTCCGCCAAGCCCACCACGGCGGGCAAGTTGCGGGGGCGCATCGAGGCGGTGCTGGATTGGTGCCGCGTCGAAGGCTACCGGCCCGAGGGTCCGAACCCGGCCGCTTGGAAGGGCAATCTCGAACACCGGCTCCCACCGCTCGCCCGCGTGCAGGACGTCGAACACCATGTCGCCGTTCCGTGGCGCGATGCCCCGAAGGTCTACCGCGCCCTGACCGCCGACCGTTCATCCCACCGCATGCTCCGATTCATCATGCTGACGGCTGCCCGCTACGGCGAGGTGGCGCAGATGAAGTGGGAGGACATCGACCTGAAGGCGGCCGTCTGGACCGTCCCGGCCGAGGTGCTGAAGAGCCGCCGCGAGCATCGCGTGCCGCTGTGCGACGAGGCGCTGGCCATCCTGAAGGCGCAGGCGGGCGACCGGCCGATGCGCGGGCTGGTGTTCCGGGGCACGGTGCCCAAGAAGCCAGTGAGCGACCAGACGCTGCGGAAGCTGCTGCGCGAAGTTAGTGGCATTGAGGACGCCGACGTCCACGGGCTGCGGTCGACCTTCCGCGATTGGTGCGCCGACACGAAGCGCAGCCGCGAGGCGGCCGAGTTGAGCCTTGCCCACGTCATCGCGGGCGGCGCGGAGGCCGCGTACTGGCGGTCGGACCTGCTAGGCGAGCGGCGCGAGCTACTTAGCGAGTGGACGGCCTTCTTGGCGGCCTAGCCGCGCGTGGTCCACCGCGACGAGACCACGCTATCAAGGTCATTACCAGAACGCCGAGCAATCGTGGCGAAGATGCGTGGGTACTGCCCGTCATGGATGCCGAAGAAGAACAGGGCGGACCGCACCTCACGCCATGTGATGGTCAGTGGAACCGTATCGGTCGTACCGCGACCAAATTCGAACATGCTCGCAGCTCGCGCGTGAATGAGCGCGCAAGGCGACACTACCCATCTTCTCCAATGCCAGCATCGTGTTGGCGCGGTTCGGCAACACGGCACCGGTGCTGGAGCGCTCGAAGCCGTCCTTCCTATCAGGCTGTTTGCGCTCGACGGCCCTGATGATGGCATCGACGCGCTTAGCCAGCTCCGGCAGCAGCTTGACCTTCTTGCGCGTCCACCCCGACCACAGCTTCGCCCACAGAGCGGGCTTGTAGTGCTTGAGCTTGGCGATGTCGGTGACGCGCTCGAATAGGAGGTCGGTGCCGTCCACATCGTCAACGGCAATGGCGGCGAGCGCCTCGTATGTCTCCTGCACGCTCATCGCAGCCGTCTTGTCAGGCTCGGTCATTGGTGAGCCAGTTCGCGGGAGAGAAGTGAAACACCATCGCTGCCGCATCGAGCGCGTCAGCCGCTGACAGGCGGCCATGAGTATCGGACCGACCGATAACCACAGCTAACTCGCGGATGTCGAGAAGCTCCGCTTCGTCACGATTTACGTCGAAGGCGAATAGCCCGAGGTCATCGACGCCGATGATAGTGTAGCGCCACGCCGCGATGAACACGCGAGCGTTGTGCTGTGGCGAGCGCGACCGGTACTCCGCAGTGGTCGGCGGTGGCAAAGTGGAAGTGGTCATTAGAACCTCTCGATGTCGGTGGCCCCCGCGTCGAGAGGAATCGCACGGGAGCCACCTATGCCCAGCCCGCTCCAGACGAGCCGGGAGTTGCTACGGGCTCTGGAGGCCCTCAAACAATGAGCCCGCAGTCGGTGAGGACTGCGGGCTCAGGGGAGCGGTCGCACGACAGTTGGAACCGCCAACTTGCCGTCTCTCCGCTCCGGGCGGGGTGGGGTCGCTGCCCTACCGCCTCACTACGACTAGTCCTTAGTGCGGCGTCTATCCATTGATGTGGAACGACGCTCTTCCAAGCGCATCGCATCTGCGGCGGCGCGGAACAGCATCGCCCATGCCTCCGCGCGACTGAGGATGATGGGTGCTCGGCGAGTCATGTGGCGTAGGCCCTGCTGCGGTAGAGGCCGGGACGGCCGCCCACGGGCACAAGCTCGTTGCTACGAGCGAGGCTGCGAAGCGCTTCCGCGCGGTCATGCGGGTGAACCGGCTCCCAGAGGGCACCACGAAGGTCGGCATCATCGATGATGCGGTGCATGCGGGCCAACTTGCGCGCGACGCCAATGCTGACGGCTACGCCGTTGCGAATGGATGCCATTGATGTCTCCTGTGCTTGTAGCGCGGCGCACGCGCTCCCTTCTCGCGCGCGCCGTGCAGGGTTAGCGGATGCCTTTGAAAGGCGCCCGCGAGTTGTGGGCCTTCCAGATGGCGTCCGTATCCAGCGCCTTCGGGGCGAGGTCCGGCTCGGCGATGGGTGAGCCGCCGAGCAGCGCGTCCATCTCTTCAACGACTTCCGAGATGGGCCGGGCGGCGGAACCTTCGAGGCCGAAGGCGACGCCCTCGCGGCCTCCGTTAGGTGGTTTCTTCATGCAATCACTTCCTCACTGTCCGCACGGAAGGGAGATGGCCGAGGACAGGGCGGACATCCGTCCCCGGCCGCACCGACGCCAGCGGAGCATCGGTGATTAGCGCCCGGCGCCGCCGCCGTCCGCGAAGATGGCGCCGGGCTGGTGGTCCCTAAGAGGGGCCACCTGCGCCGGGGAGAAGCCGACATGAAACTTCCCGGCGCTGTTGGATTACTCGATGCCGAGCAGGGCCTCGGCACTGAGCCCCGGAGGCGGCGCGATGACCTGACCGCCCTTCGAGAAGGCAATCAGGACGGCTTCGGCGATGAGGCGCTCAGCCGCCAGGATTTCGGCGGCGAGCCGCTCGAGGCGGTCCTGCTTGGCGAGGGGGTCGAGGGCGAGCGACACGGTCGCGTAGCGCTCATCGACTGCCCGGAGGACGGCCGTCTCCACCGCGTCGGGGAAGATGGCGTGCAGGAGAGCGAGAGCGTCCGGCGCCGTGGGAATCGTGTCGCCACTCGGCTCGGCCGCGACGGTCATAACCGGGACGACGATTTCCGGCTTACGCGAGTTCAGACTGATGCGGAGCTTCGAGTCGCTGGTCAGCCCGGCGAGCAGTTGAGCCGCGATGTCCTCCTTGGGGAGCGGGGCCCGACGCACATTCTCTACTTCTGCTTTCAGGTCGGCGAGGACCGCCAATTGCTTCGCCACTACATCGGCGGCGTCGCCGACACCTACCAACCGGACCTTGCCGTCCTTCGCGCGAGCCGGGAACTTGAACAGCCGGGGCTCGGTGTCCGGTGCCAGCGTGTTGGCCTTCACGGTCGCGGTGTTGACCGCATCACGGGCGGCGGCCTGCGCCCTGTTCGTGGCGTGCGACCGCTGCTGGGCGGCATCGAGCGCCACACGCGCGTTGGCGATGTTGGCTTCAAGGTCCTTCCTGCGCTGCGGCGACAGGGCGCTTCCGGCGTCCTCCGCGTCCTTCGCGGCCCAGGCAAGCGCCGCCTTGGCGTTGTCGTACCGTTCGCGGGCGGTGGTACCGGCGCCGAGGGCGCCCTCGTGAGCGGCAAAGGTCTCGTCGGCGATGGCCTCAAGGACCTGCAGGCGGTCGGCGATATCGGGGTTGGCGCGGAGCCACTGACCGAGCTTACCGCTGCCCCGCTGCCGCGCGGCGGCGGGGCCCATACTCCCGTTGACGGCAGGGATGGAGTCGGGAACCTGGAACATGATTATACCTCTGGTTAGCCGCGCTCGGCGGCGATGCGTGAATCGATGAAGCCCTGGACGTCGGTGTCGGGCCACGCGAGCACCCCACCCGAAACCTTAATCGGCTTGGGGAACTCTCCGGACTCGACCATGCTGACGAGCTTGGTACGGCCCACCCCGAGGCGGCGCTGGACCTCCTCGCGGCGTAGAAACGACGTGGCCATGAGCGGCCTCCTTTAGTTGGGCGCGGTGCCGTTCGGCGCCGCGTCGAGTGAGGCCGGTGTACCTTGGGTGAGGGGGCGATGTGCAAGTCGACGGCTGTGCACCCGGCGCAACACATCGGCTTTACGATTAGGTCAGCGCTCTAGAGGGGCCGCCTTGGGCCTAGATTAGGCGGCAACACTCAACGGCACGAACTTCGCCGAAGATGCCGAAGCAGCCGCGCGCTCTGCAACCAGAGCGGCGCCAACTTCACTGTCCAGCATGAGGCAGAGAGCCTCGCGCTGAACGTCCACGCTAAGCTTCTGCCACTGACTGTAGAAGCGGTCGGCGCGGCTTGGGGCGGGAGGGGGCGGGGTGAGCAGGCCCTCAATGACACGCAGCTGCTCGTCCTCTGTGGTCTCGGCAACGATTTCCTTCAGGGCCCTCACGCCCTGCAACTTCTTGTTGGTGTCGATAACCGCCCACGCCTTTTCGCAAATGCCCTTGCCCCACTGAAGACGAAGCTGAATCGTTCGCTCGTCGACTCCGAGCCGCAGCGCCTCGGCCTTCACGAACGCTGCCGAATCCGATTCGGCGGCCGCTTGTTGGGCCTCTTCCTCCGCTAGCTCAGCGGCCCGCACGCGAACAGCTTCCTTACGCCTCTCGGCGTCAGCCGCATTCTGCGCCGCGATACGGCGCGCGAGCTTCTCGCTCTCGACGGTTGCGCGAGCCTCCCACGCGGGCGAGGGCTTCTTGCGGGCGAAGTTCTCTGTCAGCGACAGCAGCTTCGCCTCGTCATCGCTGGCTTCATACTGGACGGCGGGGATGGAGCCGGTTCGCAGGCGCAACGCAGCCTCCAGCCGCTGCCGACCGGCAATCAGCTCGGGGTGACCGCCCTCGTAACTGCCGTCCTCCACCCACCGGGTGACGATGGGGTGAAGCATCCCCACCTCCTCGAAGCTGTGCATCAGCCGAGCGACAGCCGCGTCGTCAACCGCCTCGTGGTGCTCGGGCACAGCAACTGAACGAGGGTCGATGAAATCAATGATGTACTCACTCGACATGGACACGAGCGCACCTCCACAATGAACGGGGAATCCCTTTCACGCCGCTCGCGCCTAAGGCGACCCGGTATTCCGGCTGGGAGCGACACGCGGCCAGAGCCGCGCTGGGTGGTTGCCGGGTTTAGCCACACCCCGAAGGCGGGTCGTCACCGGTCCAATTCGGTGAGATTATCATACCTAAAAACCCGGGTGCAAATCGGGGCGGAGTGAATCACCTTGGCTGGCAGCTCGGTCGGCAATACCGTGCTCCACAGGAGGGGGACGTGATGCTCAAGTTCACAATTGCCGCGCTACTCATTTCGGCCGCAACGAGCGCGCTGGGGCAGGTCGCCCCCGGAACCTACGTCAGCCTTGACGGCGTGTTGGAGCATCAGCTGAAGCCCACTGGCGACTACGTGGGCAAGCGCCGCGACGAGCAGGAGACGTCTGGGGCGAGGGTCTACCAGCAGGGTGCTGACATATGCTGGGTGACCAGGGAGGACGGGTCCCGAAAGACCGGCGACCTGATGCTCTATGTTGGGGAAGTCCAGTGCTGCCTGAGCGTCGCTCAGATATCGGACAAGTTCACCTTCGAGCAGATTTGGGTTGAAGGCGTCGGATTTGGGTACGGGATGTGCAAGAATCAGGTTTTCCAGCGGGGCCAGGAATAGAGGGAGGGTGGGCCAAAGGGTGGGTCAGCCCGTTTGCCACCCCCGGAGTCGCCCGGAAACGCTGGCCTGAGCGGCGGAATCACGGTTGCTGTCCCCGCAACCAATGTCCTTTCCCGACATCGTGATCCCTGCCTGCGCTGTTGCGCTCAATCTCCGAGCGGCTCGAGGACCCTGCCTTTGCGGTGGCTGAGGACGGTGTACTTGATGCGGCGGAGCGTTTCGCGGGCCGAAGGGTCGAGGCGATAGCCGACGGCGGTCGAGAGCAGATCGATGATCAGCAGGAAGGCGTAGCGCGACGCGGTTGGTTTCAGCGGGTCGGCGTATTCCGGGATGTCCACCGTAAGCTTCACGTCGCACGCGGCGGCGAGGTCGGTATCGGGCGCGGTAATGCCGATGGTCTTGGCGCGATAGTGCTTGGCCAGTTCCACCCCTTCGATCACCTCGCGAGTGCGGCCGGTGCCCGAAATGGCGATGACGATGTCGTTGGGCTTGAGCGTCGCCGCCGTCATCTTGAGCACGTAGGGATCGGAGTGCGAGGTGGCGACCACGCCGTAGCGGAACAGCCGGTTCTGCGTCTCGTGCGCCAGCGCCGTGGAGCTGCCGCCGAGGCCGAAGATCACGACCTGGTGGGCGTTGGCGACTAGGTCGGCCGCCCTGACGATGTCGGCCGGGTTGATGCTGCGCTCGACCAGCGAGATGGCGTTACGGGCTTCGCCGAACACGGTGCTCCATAGCGGCGAGCCGTCCGTCGTCGGCGGGCTCGGCTCGCCCGGCGCCAGGTAGAGCCGGCCGACGACGACGCTTTGCGCCAGCTTGAGCTTGAAATCGCGCACGCCGTTGCAGCCGATGGCGCGGCAGAAGCGGGTAACCGTCGGCTCGCTGGCCTCGGCGCGCCGCGCGATTTCGGCGTTCGATGCGTCGACCGCGAACGTGACGTCGGCGAGGACGACATCAGCCACGCGGCGCTCGGCCGGGCGCAGCTCGCCGTAGGAATCCTTGATGATCGACAGGATGTCGGGGATCGGCTTGGCGTAGCCGTCATTGCCCGGATCGGCGGCGATATGGGTGCGCATGGGCGCGCCTTTGCGCAGGTTGCTGTCTATCCCGCCTATAGCATCTTCGGTCACGATTTCACCGTTTCCCGACACGCCGGATCGAGCTCACCCACAGTTGACGCGTGCTCAGGACATCGAGAATGTAGGAAAGTTACATGACTTGCAAGGGGAGGAAATGTCAGTAGTTCTGGCATTTCTGCGTAGAGGCTTATCGTTGTCACGCGAGCGCTTGACAGTACAAGTAGGTTAGTTACAGACTTGGCGGGTCGGTGAAGCGCTGTGCTCGGGGGAGCCCGCGCGGGGAGCCGATCTGGCGCGTAATCGTGAGGGACGATGTCTGCCGCAGCCCCTTCTGCCCAGCCCAAGCTGAGGGTGAAGAACGCCACCAAGGCCTACAACACCCGTTCGGGCGAACTGGTGGCGATCGACCGCTGTTCGCTCGACGTAAAGGCGGGCGAGATCGTCTCGATCGTGGGGCCGTCGGGCTGCGGGAAGACGACGCTGCTGTGGTCGATGTCCGGACTGCACAAGCTCAGCAGCGGCGAGGTGCTGCTCGACGGCAAGCCGGTGAACGGGCCCAATCCCGAGATCGGAATGGTGTTCCAGGACGCCAATCTCCTGCCCTGGCGCAACCTCGACGCCAACATCAATTTTCCGTTCGAGATCAAGGGCACCAAGCCCGACCGCGCTTGGATCGACGATCTGCTCGGCCGCGTCGGTCTCAGCGGCTTTGGCGGGCGCTTCCCGCGCGAGCTGTCGGGCGGCATGCAGCAGCGTGCCGCGCTGGTACGCGCGCTCTCGTTCAAGCCGTCCGTGCTGCTGATGGACGAACCCTTCGGGGCGCTGGACGCCTTCACGCGCGAAGAGATGAACCAACTTGTCGAAGAGATCTGGATGGCGGCGCCCACCACCATCGTCCTCATCACCCACTCGATCGAGGAAGCCATTTTCCTGTCCGACCGCATCGTGGTGATGAGCCCGCGTCCGGGCAGGGTCGCGGCAGTGCACGACGTGCCGTTCGCGCGGCCGCGGTCGCTCGAGATCATGTCGACCAGGGAGGTCTTCGACCTCACCAACGTCATCAAGCGCGAGATCGTGGGCGAGCAGAAGAGCCGCTACGTCCGTTCCTCCGACGCGCCCGTGGCGCAGTCCGCAGTTTGAGGGTCCCATGAGCGAGACCGACGCCATTCCCGAGTTCAAGCGCAAGGATGCGGCCGGCAGCGATGTCGGCATTTCGGGCGGCATGTCGGCGCTTGCCGCCGGGCCGGGGATTCGCTCGCTGAGCGAAGTGCTGGCCATCATCGCCGTGGCGGTGGTGATCATCGGCGGCACCGAGCTGCTGCTCAACATCTTCGCGGTGCCGCATTTCGTGCTGCCCAAGCCCAGCCAGATCGCGGTGGCGCTGGTTACCGACTTTCCGCTGATCGCGCCGCATCTGGGCCACACGCTGGTGGAGCTGTTCGCCGGCTTCGGCATCGGCGCGGTGGTCGGCCTCATCCTCGCGGCCGTCATCACCCAGTTCCCGTTCGCCGAAAAAATCATCACGCCCTACATTCTGCTGCTGGTCACGACGCCGATGCTGGCGCTGGTGCCGCTTCTCATCCTCCGCTTCGGCTTCGGCTACGAGCCGCGCATCATCGCGGTTGCTCTGGCTTCGGGGCCGATGGTGATGATCAACGCCGCCACAGGCTTCCGCCGCGTCGACAGCGGCAAGATCGCGCTGGCGCGCTCCTATGGCGCCTCGACGCTGCAGATCTTCTGGAAGGTCCGCGCGCCGATGGCGCTGCCGATGATCTTCGTGGGTCTGATGGTGGGCTCGATCTTCGGGCTGCTCACGGCGGTCGGCGCCGAAATGGTCGGCGGCGGCTTCGGCCTGGGCAACCGGCTGACCTCTTATTCATCCATGATCCAGATGCCGCAGTTTTTCGCTGTGGTGCTGATCCTCTCCATCCTGGGCATTCTCATCTACGTGCTCTTCTTCCTGCTAGGAAAGAAGTTCGCGAGCTGGGAGGCCTGAGACTGCACCGTCGTCGAGGAGGCGACGGATCACACGACTACGAACGAGCCAAAACAGGGGTAGAACATGGCAAGCTTCTTCAATCCCGGTGGCATGAGCCGCCGTACCTTCCTTCAGGTTTCCGCAGCCGGCGTGGTGACTGCCACGGCGCTCGGCAGCATCGGTCGCGCCAGCGCGGCGCCGTACTCCAAGTTCACCTGGATCTCGCCGCGTGGCACGCTCGAGGTGATGGATGATTTTGGCTACTGGATGGGCCAGAAGCTCGGCTATTTCAACGATCTGGGCGTTGAAGTCGACATGCAGCCCGGCCCCTCGGACGGCACCGCGACGGTGAAGTTCGTCGATGTCGGCCAGGCCGATATGGGCTTTCCTTCACCGGGCATTTTCACCTTCGCGCTCGAAAACGGCATGAAGCTCAAATCGGCGTTCCACTGGGGTGCGCTCGATACCTTCAGCCTTGCCTTCCGCAAGGGTGAGGGCACCAACGATCTCAAGCAGCTCGAAGGCAAGACCATCCTGCTCGGCTCGGCCGCCTGGCAGTCGATCGTCGATCCGATGCTCGCCGTCCAAGGCGTCGACATCACCAAGGTGAAGTATGTCGAAGCCGGCTGGCCGACCTGGGGCACTGCCCTTGCCGCCGGCCAGGGCGATGCCGCCCTCGCCTGGGAAGGCCTGCGCGCCGAGTGGATCTCGACCGGCCTCGATTTCGAGTATTGGCTGGGCGTGCAGCGGTCGCCGCTGTTTGCCAACACCTATGTGGTGCGGGCGGCGGATCTCGAAGATCCCGACAAGAAGGCGTTCCTCGAGAAGTATCTGCGGGCGTGGTCGATGGGCCTCGAGGCCTCCTATCACAACCCGATGGCTGCCGTTCACGCCGTGTTCGAGAAGTTCCCGTCGGTCGCTTCGGCCAATGGACCCGAGCAGGGCGCCATGTCGCTGCTGCAAAACCTCAACGTCGTGCGTGGCGACATGTCCAAGCGTCAGGGCTGGGGCTGGCACGACGTCGCGGCCTGGCAGACCTTCTTCGACAAGGTGCACGAGCTTGGCCAGGTCAAGAACCCGGTCAAGGCCGAGGATGTGGTCACCAACGACCTGATCGCAGGCGCCAACGACTTCGACCATGAGAAGGTCAAGGCCGACGCCCTCGCCGTCGAACTACCGGCCGACCTTGCCGCCGTCGATGTCGAGGCGGTGAAAGCCAAGCTGTTCGATCAGGCCATCCCGGGCTGATCGTCGTCTCGCTCTACTGGCACGGGCGGTGTTCTCGCCCGTGCCAAATCTCATTCGCATAAGGGGAGGGCCGGATGGCCGACAAGGTGAGAGTTCTGGTCGTTGGCCTTGGCAATATGGGCAAGTCCCATGCGAGTGCCTATCACCGGAATCCGGGATTCGAGATCGTCGGGATCATGAGCCGCACGATCAAGTCGAAGCCCGTGCCGGACGAGCTCAAGGGCTATCCGCTGTTCGAGGACTATGACACAGCGCTCGCCACGACCAAACCTGATGCGGTGTCGATCAACTCATGGCCCAACAGCCATGCCGAATATGCCATCAAGGCGATGAATGCCGGCGCCCATGTGTTCATGGAGAAGCCGATCGCCACCACCGTCGAAGATGCCGAAAAAGTCGTTGCCACCGCGCGGGCCAAGAACCGCAAGCTGGTGCTGGGTTACATCCTTCGTGTCCATCCGAGCTGGATCAAGTTCATCGAGCTGGGCCAGACCCTGGGCAAGCCGCTGGTCATGCGCCTCAACCTCAACCAGCAGTCGGGCGGCCCGACCTATGACTGGCACAAGAACCTCATCGACTCGCTGATCCCCATCGTCGATTGCGGCGTGCACTATGTGGACGTCATGTGCCAGCTGACCGGCGCCAAGCCGGTGCGCGTGCATGGCATCGGCGCCCATCTGTGGGCCGATGCGGACAAGCCGAACTACGGCCACCTGCACGTTACTTTCGACGACGGCTCGGTCGGCTGGTACGAAGCCGGCTGGGGGCCGATGATGAGCGAGGTCGCCTACTTCGTGAAGGACGTGGTCGGCCCAAAGGGCGCCGTCTCCATCGTTCCCAACCCCAAGGCACACAAGGACGGTGTCTCGGACTCCTCCGACATCGACCAGCACACCAAGACCGATGCCATCCAATATCACCACGCCGAGGTGGCACCGGGCGACAAGAGCTTCGTCCGCAAGGACGAGATTTTCACTATGACCGACGAACCCGGTCACCAGGACCTTTGCGATCGCGAGCAGGAGTTCTTCCTCAGGGCGATCAACGAAGACATCGATCTGTCCGACTCCATGGACGCGGCGGTGAACAGCCTGCGCATCGTCCTGGCAGCCGAGCAGAGCATCAACGAAAAGCGAGTCGTCGAACTCGCCTGACCCTGCAACGTCGCAGGCGTTCCGGCGGCGACCCGAGCGGTCGCCGCGGGCGCAGCGCATCCCGGAGGCACCAGATAGTGTCTGGACAACAGCCGAACTACGACCTCGTGCTCAAGGGCGGCCGCGTCCTCGACCCTCGCAATGGCATCGACGGGAAGAGGGATGTGGCCATCAAGCGCGGCAGGATCGCCGCGGTGGCAGCCGACATCGATGCGGGTGCCGGCAAAGTGCGCGATGTTGCCGGCTCGATCGTGGCGCCGGGCCTCATCGACATCCACACTCATGTGTATCACAAGGCGACCTCGCTCAGCGTCGATCCGGGGTTCATCGCGCGGCGGTCCGCCTGCACGACGCTGGTCGATGCGGGCAGTGCGGGCGCCGGCAATTATGACGGCTTTCGCGACTATGTGATGATCCACTCGCCGTACCGGATTTTCGCCTACCTCAACATTTCCTTCCCCGGCATCTTCGGCTTCGACAAGGACGTGGCGATCGGCGAGGCGACGGCGCGCGCCATGCTGCCGGTGCACCGCTGCGTCGAAAAGATCGAGGCCAATCGCGATCGGATCGTCGGTGTGAAGGTGCGCATTGGCGGCATCGTCACCGGCGATTTGGGGCTGGGTGCGCTCGAACTCGCGCTCGAAGCTGCGGTCGCCGTCGACCTGCCGCTGATGACCCATATCGGGCACCCGCCGCCGAGCTACTCCGATGTCGTCGACATGCTGCGGCCGGGCGATATTCTCACCCATTGCTACCGGCCCGAGCCGAACTCGGCGATCGGCGCCGACGGCAAGGTGCTCGACGCGGTATGGAGGGCG
Organism: Devosia sp. 66-22; assembly: GCA_001899065.1. GTDB lineage: Bacteria > Pseudomonadota > Alphaproteobacteria > Rhizobiales > Devosiaceae > Devosia_A. The sequence continues at coordinate 31,352 of MKUZ01000021.1, forward strand.
CGCGAACGCGGCGTGCTGTTCGACATCGCGCATGGCATGGGTGCGTTCGGCTACGACACCGCCGAAGCGGCGCTGCGCGAGGGCTTCAAGCCCGACCTCATTTCCTCCGATGTGCACGTCATCGCCGTCGAGGGACCGGGCTACGACATGCTCCATACCATGAGCAAGCTGCTCAATTGCGGGCTGACGCTGCCCGAGGTGATCGAGATGTCGACCAGTCGTCCGGCGCTCGCCATCAATCGCCCCGAGCTGGGTCATCTGGGCATCGGCGCGCCGGCCGATATCAGCGTGCTCGAGCAGTGCGACAGCGACTATGTGTTCGCCGATGTGGTGGGCACGCGCCGGCAGGGCTCGACGCTGCTGCAGCCGGTCGCCGTCTATCTCGACGGGCGCGAAATGGAAGTCAGCCGCCGGCCGTTCGAGGAGTCCTTCCTCGTGGGCAGCCACCATCACCATCATCATTGAGACCAGCCGTGAGCTACAAGGCGATCTACAGCTACGCGTGGGATCTGGCCGAAACCGGCGTCGCTACCGCGATCGACGAGTTCCGCGCGCTCGGGCTCGACACAGTGACGATCGCCGGCACCTACCATGCCGGCAAGTTCCTGCGGCCGCACGGCAAGGCCGGCAAGGTCTACTTCCCCGAAGACGGCACGGCCTACTTCAACACGAATGACTCGCGCTACGACGGCATCAAGCCGCTGCCCAACAGCCTCACGGCGAAGCAGGACGTCCTGCGTGAGCTCGTCGACGACGGGCGCATGGCGGTCAACGTCTGGCTTGTGCTGCTGCACAATACCACGCTCGGCTTGGCGCATCCCCAGAGCGTGGTTCGGAACGTCTTCGGCGATCCGTACTTCTACAATCTTTGTCCATCGGCGCCGGAAGCGCGGGCTTATGCGAAGGGTCTCGCGCGCGATGTCACCGAGACCTATGCCGTGGGCGGCATTTCTCTCGAGGCGCCGGGCTTCACGCCCTATGCCCATGGCTATCACCACGAGTTCGCGCTGATGCGCACGAATCCTTGGCTCGAAAGCCTGCTGGGCCTGTGTTTCTGCGACCACTGCGTGACGCGTGCCGAGGCACAGGGCATCGATGCCCGGAGGCTCAAGGCGCAGGCGGCGGCCGACATCGAGTCCTACCTTGCCAGCGACATCGATTTTCCGTCCGACATGGCCGAGGCGTTCTGGCGTGCCGACATCGCCGCCGATGGCGATCTGCGCCGCTACCTCGATTTCCGGTCGGGCGTGGTGACCTCCCTAGTCAGCGAGATCCGCGCCGACGTGCGTGTCGACGTCAAAGTTGCGGTGATCCCCTCCGTGGCCCGTCCAACCGGCGGTGCCTGGTACGAGGGTAGTGACCTGCGCGCGCTCGGCGAAGCAACCGGTATCATCGAGGCCTGCTTCTACGAGGCCTCACCGATGCGCGTGAAGTCCGATCTGTTCGACATCCGTCGGCGTATCGGCGGCGACGTCACGCTGCGCGGCATCCTCCGCCCGTCCTATCCAGATCTCGCGACCAAGGGCGACTTCATGACGGCCATCGAGGCGCTGCACGACGGCGGGGTGGATGAACTGGCGTTCTACAACTACGGACACCTACGTCCGGTCAATCTCAAATGGATCGGCGACGCTCTTGGAGGCTCGCAATGAGCAAGGCATTCAGCGGCAAGACCATTGCCATCACCGGCGCCGCAGGCGGCATCGGGCAGTGGCTGTGCAAGTTCTTCGGCGAGGAGGGCGCGACGATCGCCGCGCTCGACCGCAACGAGAAGGTGTTCGAGCTGGCCGACACCCTCGGCAAGCAAGGCATCAGCGCCAAGGCCGCGACCGCCGACATCGCCGACGGTGATGCCGTGGCCCGCGCCTTCGTCGGCTTCGGCGAGGTGCACATCCTCATCAACAATGCGGGCATTTCGCGCCACACCACGCTCGCCGTCACCGATCCGGCGGGATGGCAGTCGGACATGGCGGCCAATCTCAACGGCGCCTATGCCTGCGCCTATGCGGTGCTGCCGCAGATGGTGGCACGGCGCGCCGGCAACATCGTCAATGTCGGTTCGGTCAATGGCCTGTCGGCGCTGGGCGATCCCGCCTACAGCGCCGCCAAGGCCGGCATGATCTCGATGACCCGCTCGATCGCGCAGGAGTATGGCCGCTACGGCATCCGCGCCAACATCGTGCTGCCGGGCACGGTGCGCACGCCGATCTGGACCGAGCGGATGGCCAAGGACCCCAACGTGCTCAAGACGCTCGAGCGCTGGTACCCGCTTGGCCGCATCGTCGAGCCGGACGAAGTGGCGCGTGTCATCGCCTTTCTCGCATCCGACCTCGCGAGCGCCGTCACCGGCGCCACGATCCCGGTTGATTGCGGACTGACCGCGGGCAACATCGTCATGGCCCGCGAGCTTACGCTCGAAGATTTCTGAGGGGACACTGTCATGGATAGACTGCGCATCGGCGTCATCGGCCTGGGCTGGTTCGGCGAAATCCACGCCGAAACCATCGCGGGTGTCGCCAATCTCGAACTTGCGGCACTGTGCACCCGCACGCCCGAGCGCCTCGCGGCGATGGGGGAGAAGTTCGGCGTCACCAAGCTCTATCGCGACTATCACGATCTGCTGGCCGACCCGGACATCGACGCAGTCTCGATCTGCACCATGTGGGACCAGCACACCGAGCCGGCCATTGCCGCGCTCAAGGCCGGCAAGCACGTGTTCCTCGAAAAACCCATCGCTTCCACGGTCGAGGACGCGCGCAAGATCTCCGCGGCTTCCAAGGGCGCCAAGGGCATCCTGTTTATCGGCCATGTCGTTCGCTTCAATCCGCGTTACCGCATGGCCAAGCAGGCCATCGACGAGGGCCGGATCGGCAAGATCGTGGCGCTGTCGTCGCGCCGCAACATTCCGGCGGCCTGGACGCCGACAATCCTCACCAAGATCGGGCCGATCGTGGGTGATGCTATCCACGACACCGACATCATGCTGTGGTTCACCGGCGACACCATCGCCTCGACCTACGCGCAAACAGTCGACGTGCGCGGGCTCAAGCATCCGGATATCGGCCAGACGATGTATCGGTTCAAGGGTGGCGCCACGGCGACGCTCGAAACGGTGTGGTGCATGCCTGATAAAACACCGTTCGATATCGATGAGCGCATGTCGATCATCGGCACCGGGGGCATCATCCATGTCCAGGACACGTTTCCAAATCTCGGCATCGTCGACGGCAGCAAGCTGCATTCGCCCGACACCACCTATTGGCCGATGTTCAACGGCGTTCGCGGTGGTGCGTTGCGCGACGAGTTCGTCTACTTCGCCGGCACGGCGCTCAGCGGCGCTCCGGTCACTATCGGCACGCCTGAGGACGCCACTGCGGCGCTCGAGGCAACCCTCGCCGCCGAGGAGTCGGCTCGCACCGGCAATGTGGTGAGGCTCGGATGAGCGATTTCGAGTTCGACCATATCGGCATCACCACCACCGAGCCGCAGCCGCAGGAAGACTGGGTGGAGGCGAGCAAGATCTGGGTCACCAATCCGCGCAACCACCCCGAGCACATCGAGTTCCTGCGCTATCGCGAGGACAGCACGGTGCCCGACGCGGTGCGCTACAATCCGCACGTCGCCTATCGGGTCAAGGACCTCAAGCCGCACCTCGAGGTAGGCGGCGTCGAGATTCTGATCCCGCCCTTCATCGTCGGCGACTTCCTCGAAGTGGTGTTCGTCCGCAAGCACGGCGCCATCTTCGAATATATGCGCTACCTCAAAGAGGGCTGGTTCGGGAACTGACCCGAACCGGTCGCGACAGCCGGGCGGCATTTGCTGCCTGCGTGCCGGCAGCAAATTGACAGTATCGAGTTGACGGAGTGCTCCGCGGGCGGGCACCGCTTCCTCGCGCCGAGCGTCGGCGGTTGGCCCGGCGGACGGGCGCGCTTGATTCACCCATTGACAGCAATGATCATTGCAAGGCATACCAATTCTGCAAAGATAATTGCAGTCTGGCGATGAAGGTTCTGGATCGGGTTGCCGCCCACTCCGCCAAGCTGACCGAGGCTGATCGCAAGATCATCGCCACGGTCTTTGACGACCGGACGGAAACGGCCTTTCTTTCGGGCCCGCAACTGGCCGAGCGGGCCAGCGTGCACGAGGCGGCGGCGACCCGTCTCGCCCAGAAGCTCGGCTTCAAGGGCTATCCGGAGATGCGCGCGCAACTGCAGCGCGAGCTGGTCGAAGGGCAGGACGCCGCCGACCGCATGCGCCGTTCCGTCGCCAAGGTCGAGCATGGCGGCTATCTCGCCGACCTCGTCGCCAAGGAAGTGGCTGCCCTGCAGGTTCTGCTGGGGGCGGTCTCCCAGCAGGACGTCGACACCGCGGCGGACATGCTGATCGACGCCAAGCGGGTCTTCATCTTCGGGCAGGGCCACGCCCTCGCCGTTGCCTCGTTCCTGCAGCGCCGGCTGGACCGGTTCGGCATGACCACCGTGGCGCTGACCGGCCGCGGCCGCGACATCGCCGAGCGCCTGGTCGACCTCAACCAGCACGACGTCGTTTTTGCCCTGGCCTTCCGCAAGCAGCCTGACAGTTACCGGGCGCTGTTGGAGTTGGCCGCCGAGGCAGGTGCCACGGTCATTCTCGTTTCCGATCTGGCCGGGCCCACCATGGAGCCCAAGGCCGATCTCATGCTTGCCGCCCCCCGCGGGCGCTCGGGCAGCGAATTCCAGACCCCGACAGTCCCGTTCGCCATCGTCAACGGCATCCTGCTGACGATCGCCGGACGGCACCAAAAGCAAATCATGGGAAAGCTGGAGAAACTGTCGAAGCTGTTCGACCGCTTCGACTAACGGAGGAGGAGAGTTGGAATGCTGAACACCCTGAGGTCTGCCCTGTTGCTGGCCGCCGCCATCCTGCCGGTGTCGGTCTATGCGCAGGACCTCGATGCAATGACGCCCGAGGAGCTTCTGCCGCTCGCGCAGAAGGAAGGGCAGGTCGTCGTCTTTTCGCTGTCGAGCCGCATTGCGCGCGTCGAGGCGGCCTTCGAGGCGCAGTATCCCGGAGTCGACCTGGTCGGCGTGGATCTGAGCTCGACCAAGCAGATCGCCCGCGTGGTGGCCGAGCAGCAGGCCGGCGTCTACGCCGTCGACGTGCTGTATCTTGCCGATACGCCCATCGTTTACACCGACCTTCTCGCCGATGGCCGCATTCACAATTACATGCCGCCGCGGGTCGCCGGGGAGATCGATCCGGCCATGCAGCAGCCGCTCGCCGTGCATCGCCTCTCCACCAAGGTGCTGATGTACAATGAAGCGGCTTATCCGAACGGCTCGCCGATCAGCAATCTGTGGCAGCTCACGCTTCCCGAGTGGCGCGGCAAAGTGCTGATGGTCGATCCCAGCCAACGCGGCGAGCTGCTCGATCTGCTGACCGAAATCTCGCTGCACCCCGACGAGATGGCGAAGGCCTATCAGGCGCAGTTCGGTTCGGCTATTGCCGTCGACAGCGACCTGCAGGGCGCCGGCGAGCAGTTCGTCCGCGACCTGTTCGAGAACGATCTGATCCTCGTCGCCAACAGCGATGTGCTCAATGAATCGGTCGGCGATATCGCGGCTACCAACCCGCCTGTCGCCTTCGGCACCTATTCGGATCGTCGCGACAACGAGGACGAAGGCTGGGCCCTGCAGGTTGCCAACGATGTTGTTCCCGCGAATGGCATTCTATTCCCGGCCGTGCTGACCATCGCCGACAAGGCGCCGCACCCGGCGGCGGCGCGCCTGCTGATCGACTTCATGTATGGCGATGATAGTGCCACCGGCGGACCGGGCTTCGAGCCGTTCAATGTGCCCGGTGACTACGCCGTGCGGTCGACCATCACCGACGATCCGGACTCGGTGCGGCTCGACAAGCTCAATGCCTGGACCATCGATCCGGCAGCGACCGCCGCGGCGCGCGGCCGGATCGCCGACCTGATCATCACCCTGCAATAGGCTTGCGGCCGGCACGCGCGAGCGTGCCGGTCCCCGCCGAGGGCATCCCATGACATCGACATCCCTGACTTTGGCATCCGGCAGGCGACTGTTCCGGTCCGAGAACGTCACGCCCCTGCTGCTGATCCTGATGGTGGCCGTGCTGGTCATTGCGCCGCTGGTCAAGATCGTGCTGGTCACGCTGACACCGGAAGGCCTTGCCGCCTGGCAGTCCGTGCTCGCCAGCCCGCTCTCGGAGAATCTGTGGTGGCGGCCGCTGCTCAACACTCTGCTGCTCGGCCTCGGCGTCGCCGGCGGCTGCCTGCTGCTGGGCGGGTTCCTGGCCTGGCTCGTCGTGCTCACCGACGTGCCGGGAGCGCGGTTCCTCGGGGTCCTCTCTACCCTGCCATTCATGATCCCGAGCTTCGCCGCCGCGTTGGCCTGGGGCACGCTGTTCCGCAACTCGCGGCTCGGCGGCTCGGCGGGCTTCTTCGAAGTCAGCGGCATCGCCATTCCTGACTGGCTGGCCTGGGGGCTGCTGCCCACGCTGATCGTCTTGATCGCCCATTACTACTCGCTGGCCTACACCATCATCGCCGCCGCGCTCAGCTCCGTCGGCGCCGACCTGATCGAGTCGGCCCAGATGGCGGGTGCCAAGCGCCCGCGCATCTTCTTTGGCATCATCCTGCCCGTCGTTACTCCGGCGTTGATCGCAGCCGCGTCGCTCACATTTGCGGGTGCGGTGGCCAATTTCGCGGCACCGGCGCTGCTCGGCCTGCCGGTCCGTATGCAGACCCTCTCGACGCGGTTGTTCGGCATGATCGAAACCGGCAACAGCGAGCGCGGCTTCGTGCTTGCCCTGCTGCTGATCGCGGTGGCGGCGACCTTCCTGTTCTTTTCTGATCGATTGGTCTCGGGTCGCAAAGCCTTCGTCACCGTGACGGGCAAGGGCGGGCGCACCAAGCGCTTCCCGCTCGGCATCTGGCGCTGGCCGCTCTTTGCCGTTGCCGTGCTGCTGGGCTGCATGACCACCGTCGTGCCGGTGCTGGTGCTGGCGGCCTCGAGTCTCGCGCCGCAGAGCGGGGAGCTGTTCTCCAACTGGACGCTCCATTTCTGGATCGGCGAAGGCGGCGGCGCCATCGCGCAGGGCACCGCGGGTATCTTCCGCAACCCCGTGCTGATCGACGCGCTGTGGAACACCATCAAGCTGGGCGTCACGGTTGCGGTCATCACCATGGTGATCGGCCTCGCGCTCGCCCATACGATCGTGCGGCGCAAGGGAACGCTGTTGGCCAATGTCCTGAGCCAGTTGGCCTTCATGCCGCTGCTCATCCCCTCCATCGCGTTTGCGGCTGCCTACATCGCCCTCTTCGGGGCCCCCATCGGGCCGTTCCCCTCCCTCTACGGCACCTTTGCCCTGCTGGTCATTGCCGCGGCAGCGCACAATCTACCCTATGCGGTGCAGTCGGGCCGTTCGGTGCTCGGCCAGGTCTCGGCGGATATCGAGGAGAGCGCCAAGCTCACCGGCGCGCACCCGGTCCACCGCATGCTGGTGATCGTGTTCCCGCTTGCGATCCGGGGCCTGCTCGCCGGGGCCATCCTCGTCTTCGTCAAGATGGTCCGTGATCTCTCGCTGGTCGTCCTGTTGTTCAGCGCTACCTCGCCGGTGCTGTCGATGGTCGCCTACCGCTACGCATCGGAAGGCTTCATGCAGTTCGCCAACGCCATCACTCTTCTCATCCTCGTCATCTGCCTCGCGGCCTCCCTCATCGCCCAGGGGCTGCAGGCCCGCGTCCAGAAGTGGAAGCAATCATGAACACCCTCAACACATCCCCGCCCGATGCCATCCACATCGCCGGACTGGTCAAGCGCTTCGGCACCTTCACCGCCGTCGACCACATCGACATCGCGGTGCCCAAGGGGTCCTTTCTGGTGCTCGTCGGTCCGTCCGGTTGTGGCAAGTCGACCCTGCTGCGCATGCTGGCGGGCCTCGACGACCCCACCGAGGGCGAGATCGCCTTCCTCGGGCATACCGTATCGAACGGCGTGGGCGGCGTGCTCTCCGATCCGCGCCAGCGCAATGCGGGCCTTGTGTTCCAGAGCTATGCGCTCTGGCCGCACATGACAGTCGCCAACAACATCGCCTGGCCGCTCAAGGTGGCCAAGTGGAATAAACCGATGCGCGAGGCGCGTGTCGCCGAGGTTCTCTCCCTGCTCGGGATCGATGCCCTCCGCAACCGCTATCCGGCCGAGATTTCGGGTGGCCAACAGCAGCGCGTGGCGATCGCGCGCACCATCGCCCCCAAGCCGGCCATCCTGCTGTTCGACGAGCCGCTGTCCAATCTCGATGCCAAGCTGCGCATCGAAATGCGCAGCGAGCTGATGCGCATCCATCGCGCCACCGGGGCGACGTCGGTCTATGTCACGCATGATCAGGTCGAGGCCATGACCATGGCGACACATGTCGCGGTGCTCAACAATGGCCGCGTCGAGCAGTTCGGCGCTCCCATCGACCTGTTGCGGGAGCCGCAGACGACGTTCGTTGCAACATTCCTCGGTACGCCGCCGGCCAATCTGCTGCCGGTCGAGAGGCGGGGCGACAGCCTTGTGTTCGGCGACTTGCCGCTGGCCAGCGGCGCTCTCGCGCCGGGCCTCGCCACAGCGCAGCTGCTCTACCGCGCGCAGGACATCGGCGTGGGCGCGGTAGAGGGACGCCCCTCCATCGCGGCGACGTTCTCCGAGGCGGCGCCGATCGCCGGGCAGACAATGGTCACTGCCATGGTCGGCGACCTCCGTCTCACCGGGCTCGTCGACGGCTACTTCCAGGCAGCACCGGGCGATCGCATCGCGCTCAGCTTCCTGCGCGACCCCGATGCCGTCTTCACAACCGCCGGCGAGAAGGTTGCGCGATGAGACTCATTCTGTTGCGCCACGGGGAGACCACGTGGAACGCCGAGCAGCGCCTGCAGGGCCAGGACAATTCCGACCTGTCGGAGCGGGGCATCCAGCAGGCGCGGCGTTTCCTCGGCTTTGCCCGGGCGCTGAACCCGCAGCGCGTCGTGTCGTCCGACCTCGGACGCACACGCCAGACCGCGCACATCATCGGGCATGGCGACTGCCCTGCCGATGCGCGGCTGCGCGAGCTGGACATGGGCGAGTGGACCGGCCGCATCAAGTCGGACCTGATCGCCGGGCACGCCGAGGACTACCACGCCTGGCGCGCCGGAACCTTCACGCCGCCGCGCGCCGAAACCTGGACGGCCTTCCGCGACCGCATCGCCGCCGGTATCCGAGACTGGATGGGCCGGGGCGAGGGCGACATTCTCGCCATCGTGCATGGCGGCGTGATCCGCGCCGCCTGCCATGAGTTCCTCGGCCTGCCGCCGTCGCGCGTCATCCCCGTCACGCCGGGTACCGCGACGATCCTCAACTTCGCCGACGGCGGAGCCGGCGCGGCGCAGCTCGAGGGTTACAATATCGGCGCTGTCGTGCCGGACCTCTCCGTGGCGGACTGAGCCGTGCCAGGCACCTTCGTCATTATCGACCTGCTCGGCGGCATCGCGCTGCTGCTGTGGGGTGTGCGCATGGTCAAGACGGGGATCATGCGCGCCTTTGGCGATCGCCTGCAGCTTTTCCTCGAGCAGCGCCTGGGCAATCGCCTCACCGCGTTCGGGGGCGGTGTCGTTGCCACCGCGATCCTCGGCAGCGCCACGGCGATGGCCCTCATCGTCTCCGGTCTTGCCGCCAGCGGCGCCATCGGCGCCACGACCGGCCTCGCCGTACTGCTGGGTGCCGATGTGGGTTCGGCGCTGATCTCGGCGGTGCTCGCCTCGGGGTCCTCGAATGCGACCGCTGTGGCGCCGGTGCTGCTGTTCGTCGGCTACGTCACCTTCGCCGTCGCCACCGAGTTCCGACCCAAGAATATCGGCCGGGTCCTTCTCGGTCTGGGCCTCATGCTGCTGTCGCTCAAGCTCGTGGTGGGCGCCACGGCGCCGCTGCGGGAGGCGAGCCTGTTCCATGAAGCGCTCTCGGCCATCGCATCGGAACCGGTGCTGGGGTTCCTGGCCGGCGCCGTACTCGCCTGGCTCTGCCACTCGACGCTGGCGGTGGTGCTGCTGATCTCGTCCTTCGTGCTCGGGGGCAGTCTCGACATGGCCGGCGCGTTGCCCTTCATCCTCGGCCTCAATTTCGGCGGCGGACTGCCTGCCATCACCGCCACGCTCGACCAGCCCGCGGCGGCGCGCCAGCTGCCGATCGCCAATATGGTCTGCCGCGGCCTGCTGGCCATTGCGGGGCTCGTGGCGGCGCGGCCGCTGGCCGGCCTGCTTGCCGCCGTCCCCGTCGATGACCTCCATGTGGTGGCCGCCATTCACGCCGGCTTCAACATTCTCGCCGCGGCAATCTTCCTGCCGCTTGCGCCGGTCGTGGTCGGCCTCGTGGGCCGGTTCACGAGAGACCCCGACCAGCCTGAGGATGCGCAGGCCAGGCCCCGCTATCTCGACCGGACAGCTCTCGACACGCCAGCGATTGCGCTGTCGAACGCGGCCATGGAAACGGTGCGCATGAGCGAGCTGCTGGCGCGTATGCTGGCCACGGCGTTCCAGGTGCTCGAAACGCGGCGGCTCGAAGTGCTCAAGGAAATCGCGCCCATCGATGCCCGGCTCGGCAACTACCTCAATGCCATCCATGCCTATGTGGGCGAGCTCAGCCAGAACCAGCTTTCGCCCGAGGAGTCGCGGCGCGCCTTCGAGATCGTGCTCTACGCGAGCAATCTCGAGCATGCCGGCGACGTCATCAAGCTCAATTTGGCCGACCGCATCAAAAGCAAGGTGAAGCAGAACGTCGAGTTCTCGAACGAGCAGTCCAAGTCGCTCGAGGCGCTGATGCAACTGGTCAACGACTGCCTTCGACTGGTCCCGGGCGCGGTCACCTCACGCGACGTGGAAGCGGCGACGCGCCTTGCGGCGCACAAGGACCTGTTCCGCAAGCTCGAGGATCAGGTGATCGACGATCATCTCAACCAGGACGCAACCGCAAAGCGGGTTTCCCTGCGCGCCAGTGCGCTCTTCGTCGATCTGGTCCGCGACCTGCACCGGATCAATTCGCACGTCGCGGCGGCGGGCTATCCAGTCATCCAGGCGGCGGGGTTGCTCAACGAAACGCGCCTCAGGGAAACGGGCTGAGCCCAGCTCTGATCCGTCGTTCTAGTCGCGCTCGCCGAAATAGGTATTCGACCATTCAAGGATGTGGGCCCGCATCGCGGCCGACGCATCCGTGGCGCGCCGTGCCTTGACGAGGTCGAAGATCGCGCGGTGGTCGTCGATTTCCTTGCGGCGAGCATTGGGGATCGCGTCGATGCGGCGGCCGCGCTCCTGCATGATGTGGAGGATCGAGGACATGAAAGAGGCGGCGACGCGATTGTGCGACGCCTCGGCCAGGAGGATGTGGAAGCGCGCGCCATACTCGGACACCGGCTTGTTCTGTTCGTGCTGCGCCTCGTGCTCGACGAGAAGCTGCTCGATGCGCGCGAGATCTTCCTCGGTGGCGCGCGTCGCGGCGAGGCCGACGCAATCGGGCTCGATCATCACGCGCGCCTCGAGCATTTCCTCGGCCAGCGTGTCGTTGATCAAGAGGCCGATCACATCGGTGCGGAACAGCTCGGCCGGGGTCGGCGCCTTGACGATCGTGCGATGGCCGGCGGACGACTCGACCACGTTGAGCGCGACAAGATTCTGCAGGGCTTCGCGGACCGTCGAGCGGCCGACATCGAGGCTTTCCGCCAGTTCCTTTTCAGAGGGCAGGGCGTCCCCGACGCGCCAGATGCCCGAGCGGATCATGCCCAGGAGCTGGTTCGCAGCTGTTTGCGTGCTGGTCAGCCGGACCACGGGTTTGAGCGCCAAGGCGAGTTCCTCTCAGATTATCTGACAGCTAGTCCCAGGCCGGCGGTTTGGCAATCGCGTCAGATGAAGTTTAGCGGTGGCAACAGGCGGTCGATGCGCTCCATTGCTTGTGCCACATGCGAGCGCGCGTCGGCGAGGATAGCGGGACCGTGCCCGGGCAGCAGAGCGTCGAAGCTCAGCGTAGCGAGCCGGCGGATCGAGGCGCAACTGTCCGCGACCGAGCTGTCCCAGGTATCCTGCAGCACGATCGTGCCGCCAGCAAAGATTGCGTCGCCGCCCACCAGGGTCACCCGGCCGCCGGCACGGACGAGGTAGCTGAAATGATCGGCACTGTGGCCGGGAGTCGCGAGCGGCAGGATCTCGGCGTCGCCGATGCGGACGGCGACGCCGTCGGCGACGACGTGGTCGACTGCTGTGGCCGTGAGGCGATAATCGGGGGGGTAGATGCCGGCGGACCGCGCGACGGGCAGGCTGATGCTGGCTTCGTCGCCGACGGTCAGCCATTGGGCGGTCAGCGGACCGGCATGGATAACGGTGCCGTAAGACGCGGCCAGCGCTGCGGCGCCTCCGGCATGGTCGGCGTGAGCGTGCGTCAGAACCAGATGTCTGGGGCCGTCGCGAAAGCCGGCTTCCGACAGCGCCCGGCGCTGCTCGCCCGGATCGATGGCGGTGCCGGCGTCAAAGAGGACGAGGCCTTCGGTCGTCTCAAGCCCGAAGGCATTGCAGTCGCCGACGCCGGACAGAGGCACGCCGTCATGCGTCCCCAAAATCTGGTGCCAGCGCTCGTCGATCCGCATGACAGCTACCGTGCCACGCTGTCGGGCAAGGTTGCCAGAGTTGCCGTTTCCATCGCAAGCGGAGCGGTGTCGAGCAGTACATTGGTCTCGCGGAAGCCCGAGCCGCAGGCGAGGGCGACAACCGTCTGGCCAGTCGTGATTGCGCCGTCGTGCTGCAACCGTCGCAGCGCGGGCAGCAGGATGGCGCTCGACGGCTCGAGGTAGAGGCCATCCCGCGCGCCGATCTCGGCAACGGCGGCGATCGCCTCGTCGTCGTCGAAGCGGCATACCGTGCCACCGCTTTCGCGCAGTGCGCGGAGCGCCTCGATGCCATCGGGCGCGTGATCGTGCGCGATCTTGTTGAGCACTGTCGGTCCGCCAACAGGCGCCGGCAGCGCGAAGAATGCTCCGGCGTCCGCGATGCGGGAATCGTGTGCTGTCTTCAGCGTATCGAACCGCGAGGGCACGACGCCGATCAGCCGCGGCAGGCCGGCGATCCGGCCGGCGTCGCGCATCTGGACGAAGCCGCGATGGATCGCGGCCAGCGTGCCGCCGCCGCCCACGGGCACCACGAGCACATCGGGCGCCCGCCCGAGATCGTCCACGAGCTCGAAGGCGATGGTGCGTGCCGCTTCGGCCTGGACGCGGTTGGCCGACTGCGTGGTCGAGGCGACATAGATGCCGTTCCTGCCGGCGAGCCTCGTGACCATCGCGATCAGCTCATCGATACCGGCGTCCACCGCGATCAGGCGCGAGCCGAGCGCGTGGAGCGGGTAGACCCGCTCGCGCGGCATGCCGGCCGACATCACGGCGACACTGCGCAGTCCGGCCTGGGCTGCGTAGGCGGCGTTGGAGAGGCCGGTGGAGCCCGCCGAGACGACCACCATCGTGCGCGCGCCGAGGGCACGGGCCTCGGTTGCGGCAAGCGAGAGCGCACGGTCCTTGTGCGAGCCGGTGGGATTGCGGGTTTCGTCCTTCCAGATCAGGTCGATGCCGGGCAGCAGGCGGCTGGGCACCACCGGCGTCAGGCCTTCGCCAAGAGTGACGGGCTCGTCGCCCATCTCCGGGATCAAGTCCCTGTAGCGCCACATGGATTTTTCGTTCTGCATCGCCCGCATTCGGATTTTCTCGGCTCCAACCACAACGGCGCTTGACCACGTCACAAATTTCTACACATATTCTGAATGTCTGACAATCGGGCAGGACGACGTGAGAGCGTCTTCTGACGCCGATGATCGAAAGGGCAGGGAGCCTCATGATGATCCGCAGGACTAACGCTTCGAAACTCGCCGCGACCGTGGCCGCTTCGCTTGTCGGTGTGGCGCTGGCCAATGGCGCCGCCGCTGCCGAGCTCAACTTTTCCGTGATGGAATCGGGGACTTACGACAAGGCGGCCAGCCAGATTGCCGCCGAGTTCGCGTCGACCGGCACGGATGTGAAGGTGTTCGCCTTCCCCTGGGCCGTGCTGCGCCAGAACAACACGACCGACCTGATCTCGGGGACCAACCAGTACGACGTGATGAGCGGCGGCTACTACCTCGCCGACGTCTATTCCTACTTCTCGACGCTCGACGACTACATCGCTAGAGACAATTACGGCGAGGGCATGATCGCGGGCCTGCTGTCACCGGGCCGCTCCGAATTCGTAGCCGGCAAGTCGATCGGCATTCCATACGGCATCGACGCCTATGGGCTGATCTACAACACGGAGATGCTCGAGAAGGCCGGCGTGCCGCCTGAATTTGCGAGCTGGGCCGACCTTGCCGCGGCCTGCGACAAGATCGTCGCGGCCAATCCCGGCACGGCGTGCTTCAGCCATGCCACGGGCAGCCCCGAGCAGATCGGCGGCTTCTTCTTCTCGGGCTATGCCGGCACCTACATCTCCGAGGACGGCAAGTATGCCCTCGACGTTCCGGCGGCCACTGCCGCGGCCGAAGAGATCACCGCGCTCTGGAAGTACCTGCCGGAGAAGGGCACCGCGCTCACCTTCGACGAGGCCCACCAGCTGTTCAAAGATCAGCAGGTGGCCATCACGGTTACCTACCCCAGCTTCATCACCAACAGCCTCGACGCCGAGGGTTCGCCGGTCGCCGGCAAGTGGGGCATGAGCCAGTTCCCGGGGCAGGGCTTCCCGTGGCTATCACTGTGGCAGCTCTTCATTCCCAGCGCTACCGAGGACAAGGACGCGGCCTGGGCCTGGATCAAGGCCTATGCCGGCCCCGAGAACGCCAAGCGCAATCTCGTTGAACACAATATCGGTTCGGTGTGGGCGGCGACCTATGAGGATCCGGAGCTCAAGGAGAGGAATGCGCACTTCTGGCCGGCGCTGACGGCGGGCTTTGCTGCCGCCAAGAATCCGCCGCTTTCAGGCGAGGCGCAGGATCTGCTGACCAATACGCTGCAGGACATCGTCAATGGCCGCGTCTCGGCTGCCGATGGTATCGGCTCGGTGGCTGCGCAATGGGCCAATATCCCCGTCCCGCCGGCCATGCTCGAGGCCGCTGCTGGATCGGACCTGCAGGAAAAGTAAGCTGCCGCACATTTCGGGGCGCGGCCTCGCGCCCCGATCTCACCACGTACGGACGGTACGATGAGCATTCCCGGCACAATTCCTGAGACGCGGCGACCGGTCGGCCTGGTCGCACGACTGGAGCGGCGACTCGGCGAGACGGGTATCCTGCTGCTGTTCCTCGCGCCGGCCATGCTGGTTATCGCCGTGGCCCAGTTCTATCCGCTCGCGTCGTCGGCCATTCTTTCCTTCTTCGACTGGAGTCTCGCGCGCTCACCCACGGTCGGCCCGTTCATCGGCCTCGACAACTATGCGCGGACCTTCAAAGATCCGATCTTTGCCGGCACCGTCACCTTCACCATCGTCTTCGCCATCTCCTCGACCCTGCTGCAACTCGCCTGCGGCCTCGGGATCGCGCTGCTCACCGTAGGCGAGAGCTACACGCTCCGCTTCGTGCGCACCCTGCTCATGCTGCCCATGGTGATCGCCCCCATCGCGGTGGGGACGATCTGGCGCATGATCCTCGCGGCGCGCGTCGGTCCGTTGAACCAGGGCCTCGCCGCCATCGGCATCGACGGCCCCAACTGGCTCGGCGATCCGATGTGGGCGGCCTTCTCGCTCATCATGATCGATGCCTGGGAGTGGACGCCGTTCGTTGCGGTAACTCTCACCGCAGCCCTCACCTCGTTGCCGGGCGATCTGCTGCGCGCTGCCTCGGTCGATGGTGCCGGCCGCTGGAAGAGCTTCCGCTACATCGTGTTCCCGATGATCCTGCCGGTGCTCGTGCTGGTGGCGATGTTCCGGCTGATCGAGGCGTTCCTCACGCTCGACATCGTGTTCACCACCACGGCGGGCGGTCCTGGCTATGCCACGCATACGCTCAGCTTCTGGATCTACCAGCAGGGGCTCAAATACTTCAACATCTCCTATGCGGCTGCGTCGTCCTGGATCATGCTGCTGGCCTGCGTCGGCATCGCGTTGGCGTTCCTCGCGTGGCGCCGGCAGGTTGGTAAGTGGCAGGTGTCGCGATGAACCTCGCCGTCCGCCTCGGCCGTGCCACCCTCATCGCCATCGCTCTCGTCGTTGCGTTGGCGCCCTTCGTAGTGCTGTTCCTCAACAGCCTGCGTCCCGCTGACGAGTTCCTGTCGGCCGGCTCCGGTCTCGTGCCGTCGCACATCACCTTCGAGCACTATGCCGAGATCTTCGATCCGCGCGGCGACACGTTCCGCTATCTGCTGAACTCGCTGATCATCACCACCACGAGCACGATCATCGCCGTGCTGCTGGGCGCGATGGCCGCCTATGCGCTCGCCCGTCTCAAGCTGCCGTTCCGGCTGTCGATCGTCATCGGCGTGATGTTTCTCGTCATCCGCTTCTATCCCAAGATCACAGTCGCCCTGCCGTACTTCCTGCTGATGCGGCAGTTCAACCTGCTCGATACGCACCTCGCCGTGATCATCGCGCATGTCAGCCTCACCGTGCCGTTCGTCGTATGGATGCTGCTCGCCTTCTTCGAGGACTTTCCACGGGAGCTGGAGCAGGCCGCGATCGTTGACGGCTGCGGTCCGATCCGGCGCTTCATGCTGATTGTCGTGCCGCTGATGACGCCGGCGCTTGCTGCGGCGGCCGTGCTCACCGCCTTCATGTCGTGGAACGAGTTTCTGATGGCCTCGACCGTCGCGCCCAATTTCGCAAAGACGCTGCCGGTGCGCATTTCCGGTTTCATCACGGACAAGGGCATCCTGTGGGGCTCCATGTCGGCGATGAGTTCGGTCATCGTCATCCCGGTCGCATTGTTCGCGCTCTTCACCCAGCGCTATCTGGCCCGCGGCCTCACGGTCGGCGCGGTCAAGGGATAGGTCATGTCGTCGGTCAGCCTCAGCAGCATCGAAAAGAAGTATGGCGAGGTCAGTGCCGTGCGCGATCTCGACCTCGAGATCCGCGACGGCGAGTTCATGTCACTGCTTGGCCCGTCCGGCTGCGGCAAGACGACCACGCTCAACATGATCGCCGGGCTCGAGCTGCCGACCTCGGGGACGATCCGTATCGGCGATCGGGACGTCACGCGGCTGACGGCTATGCATCGCGACATCGCCATGGTGTTCCAGTCCTACGCACTCTACCCGCATATGACGGTCGAAAGGAACATGGGCTTTGCGCTCATGGTGCGCGGTCACCGCCCGGACGAGATTGCGCGGCGCGTCGCGCGGGCCAGCGAGATGCTGTCGCTGGGCGACTATCTGGGCCGCTATCCACGCCAGCTCTCGGGCGGCCAACGCCAGCGCGTCGCTCTCGGTCGTGCGCTGGTGCGTGAGCCCGAGGTCTTCCTGCTCGACGAACCGCTGTCCAACCTCGATGCGGTGCTGCGCGTCCAGACCCGCGCCGAACTTAGCGGCCTGTTCAAGTCGCTCGGTACCACGGCGGTCTACGTCACGCACGACCAGGCCGAGGCCATGACCATGTCCGACCGCATCGCGGTATTCTCGCATGGTCGCCTGCAGCAGGTCGGCGAGCCGCTCGAGATTTACCGGGCGCCTGCCAATCGGTTCGTCGCCAGCTTCGTCGGCAGCCCGCCGATGACCTTCCTCGACGCGGTACTGGGGGAGGGCGGCGAGATCGTCAGCGGTGACCTTAGGCTCAGCGCTCCGGTCGCGCTCGCCGGCGCGCGGCCCGGCCAGCCGATTGTCGTCGGTATCCGTCCGGAGGACGTGCGGCTGGCCGACGAGGGGCTGCCGGCAATTGTCGATGTCATCGAGCATCTGGGCTCGCTGCAGGTCGTGCACCTGACCGCAGCCGGCGAGCGCATCGTTGCGCAACTTCCCGAGGATGCCCGTCTGCGCCGCGGCGACGCGGTACGCGTCCGGCTTGAGCCGGCCCAGCTTTATCTGTTCGACGCCGACGCCGGCGCCTCAATCTATACCCCCGGCCGCAACGACCGCAGCCCTTCGCACACGGAGACCTCCAAATGACGACTAAGCACCTCTACGCCGACATGACGTGGCCCGAGGTCAATGAAGCGGTAAAGCAAGAGCGTGTCGTGCTGATCCCCGTGGGGGCCATCGAGCAGCACGGCTATCACCTGCCGGTCGACGTCGACAACGTCATCGCGGTCCACATCTGCGACGAAGTCGCCAAGCGCTCCAACAACACGGTCGTGACCATGCCGCCCATCCACTACGGCTATAACGACCACAACATGGATTTTCCCGGCACTATCTCGATCAAGATGCAGCACTTCATCGACTATTGCGCAGATGTCGGGCTGAGTCTCGCCTCGCAGGGCTTCAAGCATATCCTCTATGTCAACGCGCATGGCTCGAACGCGCCGCTCTGCGATCTCATTTCGCGCCGCGTGACGGTGGAGAACGAGAACTGCCTGTGTGGTTCGGTCAACCACTGGCAAGTGGGCTGGGATGTCATCGGCGCCGTGCTCGAGGGCGGTCCCTATGCGGCCGACCACGCCTGCGAGTGGGAGACGTCGGAATATCTCTACATCGACCCGGGCAAGGTGCAGATGGACAAGGCCGTGGACGAGATCCCGGCGCATCGCGGCGGTCCGCGCTGGCTCTATCCGGACCTGAGCGACAGCCGAAAGGTGTTCTTCATGAACTACTGGAGCCGCATGAACGTGTCTGGCGTGGCCGGCACAGCGACGCTCGCCACGCCCGAGAAGGGCAAGGCCATGGTGGAGGGCACGATCGAGCGTCTCCTCACCATCGCCAACGAGTTCCGCGCGCTCGAGGTCGTGCCGCGCATCGATTACCGGATCAAGGTGTGATGACGGCCGAGATCATCCCGGCCTCGGCCGGCGAGGCCGTGACCGCGGCCGCGCCGGGCAGCCGCGCAGATCGCCTGGTCTCCTATGCGCGCCGGGCCGACGGGTCCGACGAGAGCTTCCCACTCATCGTCATCCGTGGCGCGACGGACGGGCCCACCGTGGCCCTTACCGCCGGCATTCATGGCGACGAGTATGAGGGGCCGGCGGCGCTGTGGAAGCTCGCCGAGGCCATCGATCCCGCGCGGCTCCGCGGGACCCTGCGGCTCGTCCCGATCGCCAATCCCCGCGCCTTTGCCGCTGGCACCCGCACCAGCCCCGTCGACAACGAGAATCTCGCCCGTATCTTTCCGGGTGACCCCGCCGGCACGCTGTCGCACCGGCTCGCCTACGCGCTCATGCACTCGGTTGTCGAAAGCGCCGATATCCTCATCGACAGCCACTCGGGCGGCGTCCGTCTCGCCTTTCTTCCCGTCGCCGGTTTCTACGAAGGCGGCGACATCGCTCCTGAGGTCTCGGCGCGCTCGCTGCGGATCGCCCGGCAGATGGGGCTCGACCATTTGTGGCTGCTGCCGCCTGTTACAGGCGTCCTCTCCCACGAGGCGGCGCGTCGCGGCATCGCCGTGTGCGGCGCCGAGATCGGCGGCCGCGGCAATTGCCTGCGCGAGGATGCCGACAACTATCTCGGCGCCTATTTGTCGGTGCTCGCGCATAACGGCATGATCGATGCCGCTCACAAGCGGGTCGAGACGACCAGTTGCCTCGAGGGTGACTGGGAGCAGGCGCCCGATGCAGGCTATCTCGAAACCCTCGTCGTTCTGGGGGATCGCGTCCGCGCCGGCCAGCCCGTCGCCGTGCTGCACGATTCCCTCGGCCGAACGGTCCGCGAGTTCCGCGCCGCATCGGACGGCATCGTCATGGCGGTGCGACACCTCAACAGTGTTGGGCCGGCCGATCTCGCAACCTGCGTAGTCAAGGAGACGACGCGATGACTTCTCGTTTCGACGGCAAAGTGGTGCTCGTTACCGGCGCCGCCGGCGGCATCGGCGCGGCGACGGTGCGGGCGCTCCTCGCTGAAGGGGCGGTCGCCGTCGCGTCCGACCTCAGGCCGCCTGCCGCCGACCTCGGCATTGCTGACGCGCGCTACATCGCGGCCGATGTCGGCGACCGCGCCAGCGTCGACCGGCTCGTCGCGGCCACGGAAGCCATTGCAGGGGGCATCGACGCGCTGGTCCATACCGCCGCCATCCTCGGCGCCAGCGGTCCGTTCGAGCAGCTCAGCGCCGCCGACTGGTCGCGCTATCTCGACATCAACCTCACCGGTACGTTCAACGCCTGCCAGTCGGTGGCGCGCTCGATGATCCGCACCGGCACGCGCGGCCGGCTGGTCACGGTGGGCTCGGTCAACGCGTTCGCCGCCGAGCCCGAGGCGGCGCCCTATGTCGCGAGCAAGGGCGGTATTCGCCTCCTGACCAAGGCGATGGCCGTCGACCTCGCGCGCCACGGCATAGCGGCCAACATGATTGCGCCGGGACCTATCCACGTGCCACGCAACGCCGAGCTGTTCGCCCAGCCCGAGCTGGTCGCCCTGTTCGCCCAATCCGTCCCCTTCGGCAGTGCCGGCAGCCCCGACAGCGTCGCCCGCGCCGCCCTCTTCCTCGCCGACCCAGCCCTCGACTTCGTCACCGGCGCCGAACTGGCGGTGGACGGCGGCGCCCTAGCGCAGATACTGGCGCTGCCGAAGACGGGGTGAGGGCTATCGAAGGACGGCGGAGACCGTGCAATAGTCAGTCTGGACTAGAGGGACGACACGGCACGAACTCTGCCACTAGTCCCCTATCTCTACTGGGGGGTGGGAGTTCGCGATCTCCCGACGATGCATGAGTACTTGGTGCCACTCTTGCTCGTTCCTACCTAGTGAGCCGGTACCTCATCGAGAAGCCGTCACGGCGCTTCAAGCCCAAGACGCTAGCGTCAGCAAAGGGGACACGACCCGAGATGCCATTTGAACAGGTGGCTTAGGGAGACGCTTGGCCCGGCTCCGCCCATCGATCGTCGGCGAAGCACCAAAAGCGCAGATCACGTGCATCGCGTCCTAGTCAACAGTCCTGCGTTCCAGAATGGTGGGACGCGTGAGGGTAATGCGACTACATTCATTGGCGTTGAGCACAGCGACTCTCAATTCGGCAACGTCTGAGTTGAATGTCCAGTGCGGCGACGTATCCAGTGGCACGAGATTGCTCGCCGCCGAGGCCTCGAAAGTGACGCTGGCAGGCTCGGAAAATTCACCACCGGTGCCCCGCCAGTATACTTGCAGCACGGGCAGCACTCCCTGGGTTCGGCAAGCTGCTGAGAACGACAGGATGCCCTGCCGTTGTGGGTCGATGAGGCTGCTCGGTCGATAGTCCAGCTCGCTCCTACCGGCAGTCAAGCGATAAGTTGTCCTGCTGCCCTTGATGAGCACGGCCTCGCTCAGGGACGGTGTATGAAATCGCACCGACGGGCCGGCCAGCTCGCCCTGCAGGGTCGCGCTGGAGCGGCCCCACGCCGATGGCAGTCGCGCCAAGTAGCCTTGATGGAACGCCGCGGCCCAAAGATCTTCCTCGGAAAGGGGCGCGGGTGTTCGATTTGTGATCGTGAACGACAGCCGGTCACCGTTCGGGGCAGCGTCGACCGGAAGGGAAGGAGCCGTGCGTATCTTTCTGTCCTCGATCTCGACGATCACACGATCGATGCCATCGGAGAATCTCAGTGTATCTCCGACTTTGAGAGCGAGAGCCGTCAGTCCATCAACGACGAAGGACCACCGAGCCGCATTGTCCCCGGCTGCGACACCATCGACCCAGTACTGATCAGTAACCTGTGAGAGGGAATAAGCAGATGCTGTCTCCGTGGGAAGACGTTCCAGCCTCGCGACGAGGTCGCGTCGGATGCCGTAGGTGTGGCCCTCTCGCAGGAAGGGTACATAGTTCGCGACAGAGAAGTCGTAGATCGAGTGAGCCCGTAGCGGGAGGCTGAACCCGTCGTGCTCGATGTTGTCGACCTCGATCAATGCGAGCGGCGGGATGCTGTCCGAAATGGCCGAGATGAAGGCCTTTTGCAGGGCCTCGGGGGCCGCATTGTAGGTGCTTGAGACCGGAACAGGGATGGGTCTGTCGAGGTAGTAGTAGAGCGCATTTCGGTTGGTCAGGTTAAGGAACGTCTCGCCTGGCTCGAGCAACGTGTCCACGGTGCGCTTCACAGCTTTGATGCGCTCCACGTGGTCTGCTTCAAATCTTCCACTGCCCAGTCGTGGAACTGACGCGTCGATCACAGCGCCGCTCTCCCACTTAGGTGGAAATACCAGCGGCTGCTCGGACAGGATCGCGGAGCTGGGTGGCGCAACCAGCATGAGCAGGGATGCACAGAGGCCAGCGGTTATGGCATCGCGCCTGGTTGGAGCCACCAGCCTTACCAAGAATGGAAGGAAGATCAGGCAGACGCATCCCGCCATGACCGCTCGGGCGCCAGCATCATCGAGGCGCGCCATGGCGTAGGAGTTAAGCAGCATTGCCAAGGTGACCATTGGCACCACCACTACGCCGAGCGCGAGGAAGGCATGGACTGTTGTCCGCGAGCGAAGCTCCTTCCAGGAAATGGCAAGGGCGGCGAGCATCGGCGATGCCGCGAACATCAGATTCTGCGGATGTTGGGCGAATATGTCGAGGGAGCTGTTGCCGTAGATCGTCAGGTTTGCGGCCGCCGACACGCTGAGGAAATGGAACTGTCCCCGGATCATCGGCCAGGCGATCGCCAGAAGCGCAATGCTCGATAGAGCAGCGCCACCCAGATAGGCGATGATGCTCCGCCGACCGCTGAGTGTGTGGAACAAAAGACCGCCGACGAACGCCGAAAGGACTGCGGCAACCGCTGGGCCGGCGTAGAGCAAGACACCTGCGGCGCTGAGCAGCGATGCAAGGGCTCCAGCCGCCCAGGGTCTAGAAGAGGTTGCCGCCTCGGCGACAGCGATGAGGATGAGCAAAACGAAGAGGATGTTGGAGTTCTGCGGCAGCACCAGAGCAAGAAAGATGCCTCCGACCGCACCGAGCCGCCTCAGGATCCGCCACGAGACGATGAACGCGAGTGCATGCAGAAGGAAAATGTCGCCGGCATAGATACCAGGGCCGGAGTCATCGCCAAGTAGCTTGGCCAATACGCCTCCCAGCGCGTCGGAGTAGCCATGTGGCGACAGGAAGTCGGTGAACCAGTTGGGGCCCTCCAAGAGCGCTTGATACGCAAGGAGGCTCTCTCCGAAGTGGTAGTCGTCAACGGGCAGCGTGAGTGGGTAGCTCAGCGGCACCGTGACCAGCCAGACCGCCGTCGCCAGCATGAGCGGTGGGGGAGCGGGAAGAGATTGTGGGTCGCTACCTCCAAGCAGTTTGTGTCCGACCCGCACCGACTGAAAGACGATAATGGTGGCGACTACCAGGAAGACTCCATCGACGAGCGCGATCTCGCCTCGGGAAATACCAGGGGTACACGCGAGTGTCGCCACTCCGAGCACAATTCCACCGGCGCCACCTAGAGCTGCAACGAGGCGAGCGCCACCCAAGCTGGTGAGCAGCGCCACTGAGGGATGGATAATTGTGAAGGTCCATAGCGAACTCGCTCCCGTCGCCACGCGATATTGGAGACGGCAAGCTTCATGGAGCTTTACCCTCGACGGATCGCGGCTCCGACTGTGCATATGCCCGAATAGCCAACAGGCTCTCGCGCCTGCCGTACTGATACTTCCCCCTGCCGCCGAAGAGGTCGGCGAACTCGCTTTGCATGTCATAACGCACGGGATTTCCCGGCAGGGTATTCCGGAATTCGAAGCCAAAGGCCTCGTGGGCGATGTCGGACACACTCACTGGTTCCGCCGTCAGGTGAATCAGCTGCAGCCCCGCTGACAGGGAGATACCGATGTCGTTCCACAGATTGACCATGGGATAGAACTGGAACGCATGCCGGCTATCGATCGCCCCCAGATTGTTACTGTTCCGGAAGTCGAAGAGAACGTTCTTCCGTAGGCCAGGGCCGACCAGTCCCGGCAACCTGATGATCAGCGACTTGGGAAAATGATCAGAGACAAAGCGCTCAAGTTTTCGTCGATGTAAGCCGTAGGCCTGCAAGTCCTGATGTAAGACCTCGCTCGTTTCTGAAACATCGCGCGGCACGGCGAATACGTCCACCGTACTGATGAGGACGAGCCGCTCTGCCTGAACCGAACTGAGATGGGAGATGAGGGTATCAATCGACGCCTGGTCGGCCTTCGGTTCTTTATTGGCGCGCCATTTCTGTGCAGGTGCTCCGGCGCACACGAGGAGATTAAAGGATTTTCCGTTTATTCTCGAAATATCTGTCGATCTATACATAGCGTCAAATTTGGCTTGCTTGAGCAATGTCTGTCCGACAAAGCCGGAATATCCGATCAATCCCCGCATAATTCTTTCGTATTCCTAAATGATGCTGTCCTGGCTAGGATGTCGATCTCGGTAGTCATTTCCCCGGGCAGGTCCACAATGCGGCGCTATCACGCAGCGATAGCGGTCTCGACGCGTCCGACATGAGGGGTTACCGCCACAGGGCAGGTGAAGCAACGCTGAAGTATCACTGCCATGGCGCGGCGCCCACCCAATTTTGCGGGCGTCGACATAATTTCGCTTGTCTCGCTTAGCCGGGTTGTTCGACTTGGCCTTACATTGTAGCAAGGGTCGGGCGGAGAGCGGATTCTCTTTGTTCGATGCGCGGGCTGGCCGGCTGCGGTTATGTTTGAGATGTGAGATGGAAGCCCGGCGCGCCGCGTAGCGCCAGCGGGCCCTGGGTCTTTTTTTGGGGATTGGGCAGAGTGCTGGTCAATATCATCGTTCGCACGTTTTGCGGGCGGGAGAAGCTCCTGGTCAGGGCGCTCGAGAGCATCAAGGCGCAAGAGACCGGCCACGACATCAGCGTCATCGTCGCCGTCGACGGCCAGCCGATCGATACGGACGCTATCGATCTCTCCCAATTTGGAGATGTTTCCACAGTCTATGCGCAGGCGCCCGGGGGGCGGTCGGCGGCCGCCAATGCCGGCCTCGATGCGGCAGGCGGCGACCTCATCGGCTTTCTCGATGACGACGACTGGTTCGAGCCCGACCATGTCGAGACGCTGACCCGCCTGTTCGACGACAATCTGGGCGCGGCTGCCGCCTACGCGGGAGCCTGGGAGCAGGAGGCCGACCTCAATGTCCAGGATCCGGCCGCCAGCGTGCTGGGCGAACGCAAGGTCTTCTTCCGGCGCACCCGCAATTCGCTCGACCTAGTGAACCGCAACCTGTTCCCCATCCAGGCGATCCTGTTCCGTCGCAGCGCGCTTGAAAGCTCGGGGGCGCGCTTTTCCACCGAGCTCGATGCGCTTGAGGACTGGCTGTTCTGGCAGCAACTCCTTCTGGGCGAACTGATCGTCAGCACCGACCACGTCACCTCGACCTTCCTCATGCCCCTCGACAAGGAGGTGCGCCGGCGGCGGGCAGATGCCCATCGCGAGGCGCTGCCGGCGATGCTGGTGCTGCGCCGGCAGATCCGCGTGCCGGTGGCCGTGGCGGATGAACTCATTCGGACGCGCTACCGCGCGCCTGCGGGGGGGGCGAAAGCGGAGCCGGGTTCGGTTCGCGGCTTCCTCAGCGCGCGCATCGACAGGCTGGCGCGCAAGCGGCCCAAGCTGCGGCACAAGCTCGAGTACTTCGTGCTCCGCGCGCTGCGCAAACTGTGGCGGCTGACGCCCAAGGGGCGGGCCGAGGTGGCGCGGATGCGCAAGCGCCGCGACCGCAAGAAGCAGAACAGGGCCGCCATTTCGGTGGTGCCGTCGCTGCCCGCTCTGCAGCAGCGCTTCGAGCCCACCGGGGCACCGCAGCCGCGGACATCGGGAACGGCGGTCTTTACCTCCTGTAACTGGGCCTACATGGACAAGGCGCTGGTGCTTGCCGAAAGCGTCGCCAGATACATGCCGGAAGCTGAGTTCCACATTCTCCTCGTGGATACGCCGCGCCCCGAAATGGTGTTGCCGCCGTCCGTCACGCGGCTCTATCCCTCTGCCAATCTCAAGGACTTCCGTCCCGGCTGGGTGTTCAAGCACACGGTGGTCGAGCTCAGCACCGCCGTCAAACCGCTCTATACCGACGTGCTGCTCGACGAGGGCTACAGCCGGATCATCTATTTCGACCCCGATACGATGCTCCTATCGGAACCGGTGAGCATCGATCAGGATCTCAAGCGCGGCGACTTCCTGCTGACGCCACACCTCCACCGGCCGGCCGTGTCGCGCGTTGCCACCGAGACCTTCGAAATCTCGGCCATGGCGCATGGCATCTACAATCTGGGGTTCTTTGCGCTCAACAACACGGCGGCGGCGCGCGAGGTCGTGTCCTATTGGGCCGAGCGCTGCCGCGGCTACAGCTATGGCGAAGTGCACCGGGGCGTGTTCACTGACCAGAAATGGGCAAACCACTTCCCGGTCTTTTTCGAGGAGGCCATCGTCGTCTCGAGCAATCCGGGCCTCAACACTGCCGTCTGGAATGCCGAGGGGCGCGCTATCGTACGGCGCAACGAGACCTTCCTCATCGATGGCGTGCCTATCGAGATGTTCCACTTCTCGGGCTGGGACTCCGGCGTGCCGGACCGCTTCAGCCTCGAATTCCTCGGCTCTGGCTCGGGGTCCGAGCTCGTTACGCTCTACACCGAGGCGAACCAGCGGTTCCTTCAGTTCAAGGATCGCTTCTGGCCCTATGCCTTCTACGACGACGGCACCCGGATCGAGACCGCGCACCGGCTGCTCTATCGCCGCGACGGCTCGTTCCAGGAGGCTCATCCGAACCCCTATGTATCCGGGCCGGGCACGTTCCAGGACTATGCCGACAGTAATCGCGAGGCGATCTTTGCGCGGCATGACGAGTCAAAGCTCCTGCGGCGGCATTTCTAGCAGCGCGGGCGACGTTTCCTCGCCCTGTTTTTTCTGATTACTGTAGTTGCTGTAACAAGCGGTTCGCCGCGCTTCGGCGAGGGGCCAGTTGATTGTCTGACTCGATCAAGCGTCCGCGCGATGTCGTCGTGGTCGGGCGCGGCATACAGCCGTCGCATGTGCGCCAGACCAACCAACGGGCGATCCTGAGCGTCATTTCGCTGCAGCCCGGCATTTCCAACGCCGAGCTGGCGCGGGTCACGGAACTGGCGCCGCAGACCGTATCGGCCGTGCTGACCGATCTGGAGGGGCGCAATCTCGTCACCCGCGGCGAGGTGCTGCGCGGTCGGCGCGGGCAACCGGCGACACCGCTCTACATGAACCCCGTCGGGGCGCTGTCGATCGGCGCCGAGATTGGCTGGCGCCACATCGAGGTCTGCCTTGTAGGCATCGGCACCCAGGTGCTCAGCCGCGTCCGGCGCGAATACGACTATCCCGATGCACGTACCGTGTTCGGCGAGCTCGCCGCCGCCACGGCCGACCTCATGGCGCAGTTGTCGCCGGCCGAGCGGGCGCGCCTCGTGGGCATGGGCCTTGCTGCGCCCGGTGGCATCGGCAATCCGGGCTCGCTGCTCAAGCCGGCCCCCGGTCAGCAGGAACTGTGGGCCGGGCTCGACATTGCGCGGGCGGCCGCCGCGGCCACCGGCCTCGACGTATCGTTGTTCAACGACGGCCACGCCGCCTGCTGGGCGCAGCGCGTCGCGCGCCCGGCGCCGCGGCCGTTGAGCTTCGTTTTCCTCGTGCTCGACACATTCGTGGGCGGCGGCATCGTCGCCGAGAACCGGCTGTGGGAAGGCGTCAATGGCGCGTCGGCCCATCTGGGGTCCATGCTGGTCACCGACGGTGACGGCCAGATGCGCTTCCTGCACGAGGTCGCGTCGCTCCATGCGCTGGGCCTGCGTCTCGAGGCTGCCGGCCTGCCCCGCGACGTGGTGCGCAGCGCGCCGCTCGCGCCGCCCGTTGGCGCCATCGTCGATGCATGGATCGCGGAGGCGTCGGCGGCGCTTGCGCAGGCGCTGATGAATGCGACGCGCGTGATGGAGTTCGAGCTGGCGGTGATCGAGTCGGCGCTGCCGTCGGCGCTGACGCGCGAAATCGTGGCGGCCACGGGGCGGCATCTGGCACGGTTTCCGATCCTGGGAGAGACCGCGCCACCGCCGGTGGTGGCGGGCGAGCTGGGCCGCTCGGGGGCCGCACAGGGCGCGGCGCTACTGCGCATGCACCGGCGCTTCTTCTCGCGCGAGCTGGCGCATATGGACATTTAGCGCGGCGCCGCTAGGACTGTCGGCCACACGAAACCGGAGGGGACGACGTGGCAACCAGCGACTATTACGAGGTGATCGACAAGCGCTTCAGCCGGCTGTTCAACGGTAATGCGCAGGTCGAGAAACTGGCGACCGGCTTCAAATGGGCCGAGGGCCCGGCGTATTTTGGGGGCGGGCGCTACCTCGTGTGGTCCGACATCCCCAACAACCGCATGATGCGCTACGACGAGACGGACGGCTCGGTCTCGGTGTTCCGTCATCCCGCCGACAATTCCAATGGCAATACGGTCGACCGGCAGGGCCGGCTGATCACCTGCGAGCATGGCGGGCGGCGTGTCAGCCGCACCGAGCACGACGGCACGGTGGTTACGCTCGCCGACAGCTTCGAAGGCAAGCAGCTCAATTCACCCAATGACGCGGTGGTCAAGTCCGACGGCTCGATTTGGTTCACGGATCCGACCTACGGCATTGACAGCGACTATGAGGGCAATAAGGCGACCAGCGAAATCGGTGCCTGCAATGTCTATCGCATCGATGGGGACACCGGCGCGGTCACTGCCGTGATCACCGACATGGTGCGGCCCAATGGCATCGCCTTTTCGCTCGACGAAAAGCTGCTCTATGTCGCCGACACCGGCGCGACCCACAAGCCAGGCCATCCGGCCGAGATCCGCGTCTACGACGTGGACGGGACGAGGGCGTCGAATGGCCGGCAGTTCTGCCTGTGCACGGCAGGTCTGTTCGACGGCTTCCGCCTCGATGCCGATGGTCGGATCTGGAGCAGCGCCCGCGACGGCGTCCACTGCTTCGATCCGGACGGCACGCTCATCGGCAAGGTCAAGGTGCCCGAGGTTGTCGCCAATGTCGCCTGGGGCGGCAACAAGCACAACGTGCTCTACATCTGCGGCACCACATCGCTCTACGCGGTGCGGCTGATGGTGAGCGGCGCCAAAACCTATTGAGGCGCTGAACGGCCGCTGACAGATCAGTGCCGCAGCGGTTCGCCGCTGCGGCGCAGCATCCGCCATCGCTTCGATGGGAGGAATAACCGATGATCCGCCTACTTGTTCTCGTCCTTTGCGCGCTTGTGGCGCTACCGGCAGCCGCCACGCAATTCGCCAGTGCCACCAAGCCGGCGCCGCTGGTCAAGAACGGCATCTGGTACGACTACAATATCCAGAAGGAATAGCGCCTAGCGCACATTCTCCCAGCCGCCGGAGGCCTCGCTGCGAAAGATGGCGTCCAGCACGCGCATCTGCAGGATCGCGTCCTCGACGCCATAGGCGGCCTCGGCCCTGCCCAGCACGGCGAGCGCGAAGTTCTCGGCCTGTTCGGTGTACTGGTCGATCTCGGGGATGATCTCGCGACGGTGAAGGCTGCGGTCCATCGGTCCGCCGTTGCCCACGAGCAACGCCGTCTTCTGGCCGATCGGCGCGTTGAACGGAATGACGATCTCGAGGCTGCCCTTGTCGCCGATCGCCTCGACGCTCTGCCGCCCGCTGTTCTGGGTGCCGCACACGAAGCTCAACTGCCGGCCGCCGCCGAAATCGGCGATGACACTCGCCAGCCGATCAGTGCCGAACTCGGGGTCGCGGTCGACCAGCGCCACGACCCGCCGGGGCTCCGCCTCGAACAGATAGCGTCCGCTGATCACGCAATAGCAGCCGATGTCGTAGATGCCGCCGCCGCCGATGTCGGCGATATTGCGCACATTGGCGGGATCGCGGTTGAAATAGAGGAACACGGCGCGCACCAGCTTCACCGTGCCCAGCTCGCCCGAGCGGATGACTGCGCGCGCCCGGTGCCATTGCGGATGATGCCGCACCATAAAGGCTTCGCTGATGATCACGCCCTCGGGCGCGCCGCGCAACTCCTCGGCCTCGGCGGCGCTCATTGCCATCGGCTTTTCGCACAGCACATGCTTGCCCGCCCGGGCCGCCGCGAGGGTAAGGGGCACGTGCAAATGGTTGGGCAGCGGATTGTAGATCGCGTCGATGTCGGGGTCGGCCAGCAGTTCCTCGTAGGAGCCGTAGGCCCTGGCGTTGCCGAGCCCGAGCCTGGCGAGCGCGGCCTGTGCCTTGCCCAGGTCGCGCGAAGCGAGCGCCACCACTTCGGAGTGCGGCGACTTCATGATGCCCGGCGTTACCTGGTTCATCCCGATCGCCGCCGTGGAGATGATTCCCCAGCGTACCATGCGCTCGCCCATCCCTGCCTCCCTCGTGCCTCGGCAGTGTGATGGCGCAGCCGGGTTGAACTGGCAAGCTTAGTCCAGCGTCTCGGCCAGCACCTCGCGCAGCGTCAGCGCCAGGTCCTCCTTGCGGTAGGGTTTGAGCAGCAGGCGCATGTTCCAGGGCGGCTGGCCGTTGCCATTGATCTTCTCCTCGGGGAAGCTCGAGGCCAGCAGGACCCGGATGCGCGGCCAGCGCATGCGGGCGGTGCGGCCGAGGTCTTAGCCGCTCATGCCGCCTGGCGCGTCGAGGACGCGCAGCACTTCTACCGCATCGGAATCGCCCAAGGACAGGTCGAGCACGATGAGCTGCGGAATGGTGTCGTGCAGCTCCTCGTCCACTTCGGCGCTGCTGGCCAGTTGCAGCGGTTTGAAGCCCGCCGCGCGTAGCGCATTGGAGGCGAAGGCGCGCACCTGCGCTTCGTCGTCGACAACGAACGCCACCGGCTCGGGGTAGTCGAAAGCCCGCTCTTTGGTCATCTGCTACCCCCGAGCGGCAACCTTGGAGATGTTCGCGTGTGACGCTTCGCCCGTTCTCAATGCGCAATCCGGGCAAACAAACAAAATCAAATACCCTATGGCGCTAATGGTCTACGCGCCTTCGGTGCCCTGACGAGGCCACCGGCATCACGAACCCGGCATCTTTCCACAGCGCGCAGGGAAGGGGTGCGATGCCTCGTCCCCTCTCCGTCCGTCAGTGCACCGGCGCCGCGCTGTACCCGCCGTTGGCCCAGCGCCCCCCCGCCCGCGCCGCCACCGACTTGAGCGGCTTTCCGTGGGGTTTCGATGATGCCGCGCAAGACCACAGCCCGGGACCTCACGGTCGCCTGAAATCTCCGCTCGACCCAGCAGAAGAGGCGTCGATGCTACGGCCGGCGCGCCACCAGATCGATCTCGACAAGCGCGCCCACCGCGAGCGCGGTGACGCCCACGGTCGTCCGGGCCGGCAGCTTGCCCGCTTCCCAAAAGCTTGGCCACAGGGCGTTCAGCGCCGCATAGTCGCGCTCGAACTGCGTAAGATAGATGCGCGCCATCACCACATGCTCGAGCCCAAGGCCGACACCGGCGAGCACGATCTTGAGGTTTTCGACCACCCGCGTCGTCTGAGCCTCCACGCCCTCGGGGAGCGGTGCGTCCGGCGCGGTCGGATCGGTCGGCATCTGGCCGGTCACGAACACGAAGCCGTCGGCCTCGACGGCGTGCGAGAAGGGTGCCACCGGCCTCGGTCCCGAGGAGATCAGGTGGTGGATGGGCAACGACATTGTGAGAATCCCCGACGGGCCGCCTCTTGTCCTTTTGGGCGGTGTTACCCACACTTAACGTCGGACTGCGACATTCCACAAGATTGCCGCATGGCTCATTTCAACTAGGAATGAGCGGGGGAACGCAACATCAACGGCTGACCGCGCTGGGTGCGTGAGGTCCGCTTCGGCCTTGGGGAGACCGCATAGTGGACCTTTTCCACGCTATTACGTCCTGGATGGAAGCCACCATGCTGGCTGTGTCCAGCAACTACTGGCTGTTCGTCTTCCTGGTTTTCCTCGTCTGCGTGGGCGAGGCCGTGTTCATCGCCGGCCTGTTGGTTCCCTCGCTTCCCATCCTGCTGCTGGTTGGCGGCCTCATCACCCAACTGGACCTGCCGTTCTGGCCGATCTTCCTCGCGGCGACGGCGGGCGGCATCGTGGGCGACGCCATTTCCTACTGGATCGGCTACTGGCTCAAGGATCGCGTCAAGACGGTCTGGCCGTTCAAGAACCACCTGCCGCTGATCGCGCGGGGCGAGATCTTCTTCCAGCGCCATGGCGGCAAGGCCATCTTCATCGGCCGCTTCATCACCGGCCTCAAGGCTGTGGTCCCCGGTATCGCCGGCATGCTGGGCATGAACTGGGGCTACTTCACCCTCATCAACACGATCTCGGCCTTCGTCTGGGCCGCATCGCACATCCTTCCCGGCATGTTCCTGACGCAGTGGCTGAAGTCGATCGGCTTGAGCCTCGAGCTCGTGATCATCTTCGGCACGATCATCCTGACAGTGGTGTTCGTTGTCCTTCACTACTGGAAGCGCATCCTGCTGTTCTTCGCCCCCTGGCTGGGCGGCTTCGGCCGCACCGTCCAGGAGCGGTACGGCAAACCGGCCGAAGGCGAATCCGGGCACTGATCGCAAAGTCGCTACTGGACTTGGGTGCAGGGCGGCGCGACAATGCCGCCATGCGCAAGCTGATCGCCACAGTCTGTGCGATGCTGGTGCTGGTCCTTGCGGCCGCCCCTCTCCCCGTCTTTGCCGATCCCTATGTCGACAATGCCGCGATCGACGAGCTGTTCGAGGAACTGCGCCTTGCCGACAGCGAGGCAGAGGCCGACCAGATCAGCCGGCAGATCTGGAGCCATTGGTTCGCGCCATCCGACGCGCGCCTGTCTACCCACATGTCGGTCGCCAGCAATTCGCTTGCCGAGGGCTTGCTCGGGGCGGCGGTGGATGAACTCAGCATCGTCGTCACCAGTTATCCCGACTATGCGGAGGGCTGGAACCAGCGGGCGACGGTGTATTTCATGCTGGGCGACTACGATGCGTCGCTGGACGATATCGCGCACGTCCTCGCCATCGAGCCCCGGCACTATGGGGCGCTCTCGGGGCGGGTCCTCATCTACCTCAAGCAGGGCAGGTACGACGATGCGCGCGCCGACATGATTGCAGCGCTCGCCATTCACCCCTATCTGAGGGAGAGGCGGTTCTTCCCCGACCTCGCCCAGGACGTCACCCACGTATGAAAGCGCACAATGGCTGAACAATTCACCGTCGAACATGAGGACGGCGCCGGCCATGGCCGCTATTTCATCCGTCTGTCGGGCGACCTCGAAGCGGAGATGACCTACCGCAAGATCGGGACCGACGTCATTGCCATCGACCACACCTACACGCCGCCCGAGTTCCGCGGGAACAACATCGCCTTCCTGATGCTCTCGGCGGGCATTGCCGATGCGCGGCAGAAGGGCCTGCGTATCAAGCCCCTCTGCAGCTATGCGATCGCCCAGTTCCAGCGCCACAAGGAGTGGGCCGACCTTCTCGCCTAGTAGTAGGCGATCTCCTCCGCCCGCTCCGTCGTGATCCCGCTGAGTTCGCCCCACGGTATCGTCACCGTCGGCGCACCCATCGCGTAGGCTGTCACCTCGTAGATGTTGAACTGGATCACGAGGCCTTCCTCCGAGAAATCCCAGCGCAGCGGGTCGATCGCGATAGGCATCACGTCGTCGTCGGAATTGACAAAATAGTCCTCGCCAAGCTTGGCCTTGATAGCATCGAGGGCGAGCTTGCCCAGCCGATCCTGCCAGCCGTCACCCTCGAAGATATCGGACGCTTCGAGCAGCCGCTTGTCGTCGACGAGGAAGTGGCGGTTGGTGATGAAGTAGTTCCCATGCGCCGCGCCATGCCCGTACCAATACTCATTGGTCTGCAGGCTGATCCGCTCGTTGGTGACGTCCGACACCTTCGTGCTTAGGTCGTAGTCCGACGTCACATCACCTGCCGCGATCGTTGTCGTCCCGGGCTCGAAGAAGTTCTCGGACTGGCTCATGATGGTGTCGATCGCAGCGTTGAACTCTACGGCGAGTTCGTCGTCCCGATCGATCTTTACGGTCTGGAACCGCTTGTCGGCGACCTTGTTGAAATCGTCAGCCGTCGCTTCCGTGTCCTGTTCCACCAGATAGCGGTCGATCGGGTAGAAGCGGTAGCCGCCCTGCATCCGGCTCGCCTCGAGGTCACCGATGCGGCCGCGATAGATGCCGGCAAGGCACTGCTTCTGGTCGTCGGTGTAAGTGCCGGCAATCGGCTCGGCGTCGTCCGAGCAACTGCGCTCGGCGTAGCCGAGCCAGGCACGCTGCGCGGACTTTACCTCGCTGGCCGCATCGGCCGATAGCCCACCCAGCGCCGTCTGGTATGCCTGCGCCAGTACCTCGTCCTGCAATGACAGATCGGGGCTCGAGCAGATCGCCTGCTCGAATGGCGTGCCGGCCTTGGCACAATCGAAGCTTGCGGCAGCAGCCGGCGCGGCAATGAGCAACAGCGCGGCGAGCGCGAGAATGAGTCTGGTCATCAAAGGTCTCCTTGTGGGGATACTATCTGCTTCCCCGCCAAGGCAAAATGACGGTCAACCGGTCAGACTGCCGGCGCTGCTGCGCGATTTCGTCGGATCATAGACGACGACGCGGTCGCGCCCGTCTTCCTTGGCGTTGTAGAGCGCGGCGTCGGCCATGTCGGCGACCTGCTCCACCGTCTCGCCCGGCTCGGCGAGACAGGCGCCGATACTGACCGTTACGGGGACGGTCCGGCCGTCCCGCAGCGGCACGGGGTTGGACAGCCCGCGACGCATGGCGTCTGCGATCGCCCTGAGTGGACGCGATCCGAGATCGGAAAACAGCACGATGAACTCATCGCCGCCCCAACGGCCGCAGATATCGGAGGGACGCAGCACGACCGAGATGCGCCGGGCGATCTCGGCGGCCACTTCGTCACCGGCCTGGTGTCCGAAACTGTCGTTGATTTCTTTGAACCGATCGATGTCGATCAGCAGCATGGCCAGACGTGCATCGGTCGATGCCGCCGTCTGCACCTTGACGAAGCTGTCCGAAAAGCCGCGCCGGTTGGCGATACCGGTGAGCTGGTCGCGATAAGCGAGCGCATGCAGCTCCGCCGTCCGCTCTTCGACCAGCCGCTCGAGCGTGCGCATATTGTCCTGCACCGTCTCAGCCATGCTCGACAGCGTCTGCGACAGGCGCCCGATCTCGTCGTTGCGCCGGTCTGGCGTGACAGGCGCGCCGGCGGGTACCGCTGCGACGCCGGCTTCGACCCTGCGCAGGCGATCGACCACGAACAGCTTGAACAGGAAGGCGATCAACAGGGCCACCCCGATCATCAGCGCCGCGATCAGCAGCCCGATCGGTAGGAACAGGCTGCGGTCGATGATCTCGTCGACGTCCATGAAGGTGACGTTGTACCAACCCAGGCGGTCGAGGTAGCCGACGCCGACAAGAACCTGGTGCCCATCGATCTGCATGAAGCGCGAGCGCACTTCGACGTCGCCGGTCGTGACCTCAGCGATCATTGATCGCAAGGTGTCCTGATCGGCCGGCAGGTCGATGAGGCTGTAGATCGTCTTCTTGCTCTCGATCGCCTTGGTCAGCGAGTGGAAGTCGATGAAGCGCGGATCGCGGTGCGCCTGCAGCGCACCGACTGCGTCGACAAACATCGACTGCACGCCGGCCTGCGGAAAGTCGACGACCTGGCGGATGAACGAGGTGAGGTCGATGCCGGTGCCGAGCACGCCAAGCACCTTGTCGCCGTCGCGGATGACGCAGTTGATCCACACATTGGTGACGCCGAGCTCGTCGTCGTGGTCGACGTTGAGGTGGCAACCCTGACCGAGGGCCGCCGTGGTGTAGTACCATCCGTCGCGCGGGTTATCGCGCTTCAGCGTGTGGCTGAGCTGCTTGCCGGCGTACGAATTGGTCGCGTCGTTGTAGTAGTAATTGCCCGAAGCGTTGACGACGAAGAAGTAGGATCCGTTCGAGAACGACTCCCGGTAGAGCTCGAGCTCGGCGATCGCGCGCTCGCGCTTGTCCGGATTGTTTTCGTCGAGAGCCCATTCGTGGATGATGGGCGAGCGGGTGAGCGTCTCGGCGAGCGTGACTTCCTGCATCAGGGCGCCGAGACCGCGGTAGCGGTCGAACAGGATCTGCTTTTCGGCGAAGAGGGTGCCCAACTGCACGATGGTGGTGTTGACCAGCGTGTTGAACCCCCAATAGGCCGGGACGGCGATGATCGCGAAGCCGACGAGGGTAATGAGCAGGATGCTGGAGCGGAGGCTGGTGAGCAGCGGAAGGCGCGCCGATTTTGCTGCCATAGACCGCCGTTGGCCGACCTCCGCCGACCCCTTCCACCTGCATTCCCGCGTCCTGAACTATGGCTGCTCCATGGTGAACGAAGTGCTAAGGTCCTGCGTCAGGAAACGCTGCGCGGCGACGAGTTCCTCGCGCCGGATTTCGTGTCCTCCTTCATGCCACGAGACGGAAGCCTCCGCGCCCTGCGCGGCGAAGTAGGCGGCGAGGCGCTCCGTGAGTGCCGCTGGCGCGATCGGGTCGCGGCGCCCGGCGGTGAGCAGCACCTGCTTGCCCTCGAGCCCCGGCTGGGGCGCGGGGTCGAACGGGATGAGCGGATGCATCAGCACGGCACGGTCGACGGCCCTGGGCGCGCCGAACAGGACCGAGGCGAGGATATTGGCGCCGTTCGAGTAGCCGAGCGCCGCCACGGCGGACGGCTTCAGGCGGTCCGTTTGCGCCGCGATGAAGGCGCCGAGCTTGTCCGTCGCCCGGGCAAGGTCGACCATGTCGTAGACGCCCTCGCCGGTGCGGCGGAAGAAGCGGAGCGAGCCGCCTTCGCTGACATCGCCGCGCGGCGCGATCAGGTGGGCGCCGGGCACAAGCTGGCGGCCGAGACCGATGAGGTCGTTCTCGTTCCCACCGGTACCGTGCAACAGCAAGAGCAGCGGCGCACCACGGGCCGCCGCGACTTCGGCGAAGTCGTAAGAGGCGCTCATTCGAGCGGCTCCAGGGTCTTTTCGAGCCGGCTGCGCAGATGCTCGTGCTGCGCGGGCAGCTTCAGCGCTTCGCCCAGATGCGCGGTGTCCTCGTCGCGGTCGAAGCCGGGCTCGTTGGTGGCGATCTCGAACAACACGCCACCCGGCGTGCGGAAGTAGATCGCCCAGAAATAGTCGCGGTCGATCACCGGTGTCACCTGGAAGCCGGTGTCCATCAGCGCCTTGCGCACCTCAAGCTGCGCCGCGCGGTTGTCGACCGCGAAGGCGATGTGATGCACCGAGCCGGCGCCGAGGTCGCCGCGCGGCACGCCGGGGAGTGTCTCGATGTCGATGGCGTCGGCGCCATTGCCGTCCGGACGGACCAGTCGCTTGGTGCCGGCGTGGGTTTCGGCGTGCTGATAGCCCATGAACTTGAGCAGCTCTTCGGTCGCGCCCGCGTCGCGCAGGCGCAACGACGCAGAGTGGAAGCCGCGGATGGCATGATCGGCGGCAATGCCGTCGCCGATCCAGGCCGGGCGAACGTCGTTCTTGTCCTCGACCAGAGCGAGGCCATCCCCGTCCGGGCCGGAAAAGGCGAGGCGCCGGCTACCGAAACTCTCGTCGCGCTTGAGGTCGGCGACGCCCTGGGCGGCGAGGTGCTGCTGCCAGAAATCGAGCGAACCTTCGGGAACAGAGAAGACGGTGGTGCCCACTTCGCCGGTGCCGGGGCGACCACGGATGATGTGGGGGAACGGGAAGTAGGTCATCACCGAGCCGGGGGTGCCGTGCTCGTCGCCGTAATAGAGGTGATAGACGCTGGGTTCGTCGAAATTGACGGTCTGCTTGACGCGGCGGAGGCCGAGGGTGCGGGTCCAGAACGCATTGTTCTCGGGCGCGCTGCTGGCCATCGCGGTGACGTGGTGGAGGCCTTTGATCTGATTGAGCATTTTCAACTCCTTCGGGCTGGAGCCCGGTCTCGCCGCAGAATATGGCGCGGCGCCGATTGGTCGAGAATGCCGAAGGACGACACAGGACTGTTGTCGTCTGTCGAACGATCAGCGCATGAAGCCGAGACTGTCCTCTGTCGACCCGGTCGGGCGGTATTCGAGGCCGACAAAGCCCTGGTAGCCATGATCGGCGAGCCAATCGAGCCGGGCGCGC
The DNA here is from genome assembly GCA_001899065.1 of Devosia sp. 66-22. Lineage (GTDB taxonomy): Bacteria > Pseudomonadota > Alphaproteobacteria > Rhizobiales > Devosiaceae > Devosia_A. The sequence continues at coordinate 69,508 of MKUZ01000021.1, forward strand.
CAGTCCATGTTGCCGCTGCCGGGCTCGCCGCGGCCTTGCGTGTCGGCGAGGTGCGCGTGCACGACGCGATCGAGGCGGCCGTCGAGCACGTCCTCGATGTGCTCGCCCATCATGGCGGAGTGATAGATGTCGTAGAGCAGCTTCACCTCGGGCCGGTCGACTTCGTCGATGATGTCGAGACCCTCGACGGTGGAGGTGAGGTAGTAGCCGGGGTGATCGACGCGATCGTTGAGCGGTTCGAGGGCGAGCGTGACGCCCGAGCCCTTGACGATGTCGGCCGCCTCCCTGAGCACCTTGACGAGGGCGGCATGCTGGACGCTGCGCGGGATGCCCGGCCGCTCGTCGCCGGTGGTGACGACCATCACCGGGGCGCCGAGCCGGAGGGCGGCGAGCAGCGATGCGCGGACGCTCTCGAGAAAGAGCGGATGCATTTCGGGATCGGTGATCTGGCGCATCGGCGCACAGAGGATGCCGACCATCGACAGGCCTGTCTCATCGAGCGCTGCCCTGACCGCGTCGAGATCCTTGGTGGAAGCGTCCCAGAACTCGATTCCAGAAAGGCCGGCGGCCCGGGCGGCGCGGATACGGTCGGCGAAGACCGGGGCTTCCTTTTCGAACAGCCACTCGATGCAGGCGGAGTACTTCGTCACACAACCACCTCGTGGGCAACGCGACCCTTGTCGCCAAAGATACGCAGATAGCGCGCGATCTCCTTGGGATCGCCGGTCGCCTTCTCGGGATTGTCCGAGAGCTTGACGGCGGGGCGGCCGTCGGCCGAACTGACCTTGCACACCAGCGAGATCGGATCGAGCCGCGGATTGGGGAAGGGCGAGCAGCCGGCGAAATCGTTGGTGAGATTGGTGCCCCAGCCGAAGGCCATGCGGACGCGGCCGCTGAAATGGTTGTAGGCGCCCTCGATGGCGTCGACATCGAGGCCATCGGAGAAGATCAGCAGTTTTTCGCGCGGATCGCGGCCGCGCTCCTGCCACCAGCGGATGATGCGCTCGCCGCCTTCGATCTCGGGAGCCGAATCGGGACGGAAACCGGTCCAGTCGGCCACCCAATCGGGCGCGTCGCGCAGGAAGGCATCGGTGCCGAAGGCATCGGGCAGGACGATCTTGAGGTTGCCGCCATAATAGCTCTCCCAGTCCTGCAGCACCTGGTAGGGCGCGGCGCGGAGGGCTTCCTCATTGGGGGCGAGCGCGGCGAGGACCATGGGCAGCTCGTGCGCGTTGGTGCCAAGCGCTTCGAGATCGTTGTCCATGGCGAGCAGCACGTTGGAGGTGCCGGTGAAATTGTCGCCGAGGCCTTCCTTGAGGGCTTCGACGCACCAGCGCTGCCACAGGAAGGAATGGCGCCGGCGCGTGCCGAAGTCGGAGATGCGCAGATCGGGCAGGCGCTTGAGCCGTTCGACCTTCTCCCACATCTTGGCCTTGGCCCGCGCATAGGTGACATCGAGCGTAAACGGGCCGTAGTCGCGCAGCGCCGCGCGCGAGCGCAGCTCATTGATGATGGCGAGCGCGGGGATTTCCCACATGGTGGTTTCGACCCAGCGCCCGGGGAAGGTCAGCTCGTACTGGCCGCCGGTCCTTTCGAGATGGTAGTCGGGCAGGCGGAAGTCCTCGAGCCAGCGCAGGAATTCGGGCGAGAAGATCTGCTTGCTGCCGTAGAAGCTGTTACCCGCGAGCCAGATCATCTCCTTTTTGGAGAAGCGCAGGGTGCGCGCGTGGTCGAGCTGCGCCCGAAGCTCGCCCTCATCGATCTCCTCGGCGAGATGCACTGTGTGCTTGCGGTTGATCAGCGAGAAGGTCGCGTCGACCCTGGGGTAGAGCCCCCAGATCATTTGCAGCATCAGGAGCTTGTAGAAGTCCGTATCGAGCAGTGAGCGCACGATCGGATCGAGCTTCCAGGTGTGATTGTAGACGCGCCGCGCAATGTCGGTCTTGGGCATCAGGCATAGGCTCCAACTCGCGGGCCCTGTGTAATGCATCGAATGTGATGTGCGAACCGTTTTTGCGGCATGGCCGATCCTCTACAAATTGCACGAGCGCACCCACCGGGCGGCCATGCGGCTCCCGGGTTTGGGGGATGCTCCTTCGCCCTGTGGGCAAGGGAGCGGCGAGGCG
>MKUZ01000022.1 GCA_001899065.1 Devosia sp. 66-22
GGGCAAGGGTCACACATGGGTCAAATCTCGATGGAAAAATCCCAGCCTGCTGGGTCAGTTCTCAGTGGCAATCAACAGAGGGCGGTTCTAAGTGTGTCGTCGAAGCTCGCCCTGGGCTGGATGCCATGGGCCAGCTTTTCGGCGACCGCGAGCTTGTCACGCTCGAGCGCCGCGATGCGGCTTTCATAGGCCGCGATGACGCTGGGGATCGACGCATCCATGATGCGTTCGAGCAGTTGCGAGACCTGCCGCTCGATGCGGTCGAGTTCGCTCTTGCGTCACCTCGGGCGAGACCTTCCGCAACCCGCGTCAAGCTATCGATACCGGAATTCTGATGATGGCGGTGTCGGCTGCCCGTGTCGACAATGGGCGCGACCGACGCTATCCGACCTGGCGGGAGGTCGATCGGCGCCCTAGATAGACCGGCGTTCTAGGATCGCAGTTCGGACTGTTCCGTCGAGGACTGGCTCTTTCGCTTACCTGCTCCGACTATGGCGCCGGCGAAGTCTGGTGCCCGTCCCGCAGCCGCTCATCTCGAGCCGTCCCCTGCAGCAGGAAGGCGGAGCTGCAGAGCGTGCGCGGTACTTCAGCAATTAAGTGCCAGAAACGAACCCAATAGATGGTCTCCACCACCCAGCGCATACCCTTGGGCCAAGGTGTCGCATTCGTTTCGTCGGTAGCCGTCGTCCGACGGAAGAGGCGCCGGCGAGCTGGGATTCGTCGCCGAAGCGACCGCGAGTGCCGCAAAGCCCAGCACGATCACCCCCAAAAGCTGCTTCGCTTGCTCGTCTCGTTCGGCAGCTTCGCGAGCATCCTGCCTATACTGCTCTAGGCTCTGATGGCCCTCCAGGCGGAAAAGCTTGTCAATTGCCCCTGCGTGCTGCTTCGTGGCAAGGTCGCGAAGAAGCGCTTCTGCGAGCTCCGTATCTCGAGGCACGTGACGGCCGTCCTCATAGATCAGCGCCACCATGTACTGCGCATCCAGACTACCCATTTTAGCAGCTAGAGCGTAAGCTGCGGTCGATCGCGGGTCCTCTGATCGAGGCGTAGTGTTCCTTGAACGTGCGGTCTCTCACCTCGATGTGCGTAAACTTCAGATAGAAATCTTCAAGCATCACGAGCATCGCAATGGCCTGCTGATCGGGGATTGGGACGCCTTGCGCTTTCGCGAAACCAGCGAACGAAATGACAACCATCCACGTAACAAAGGCGGCCCTGGTCCCCCTGGCAAACCCTCGCACTCTCGGCCCCCTGCGATAAGCGGTCCATCAGTCAACGATCGGTAGCACTGCCTCAAATCGCTCGCAACGTATGGCAACTTGTGACTCGTGCTCCTTTGGCCTGCAGGATCCGCGTCGTGCATGGTTGTGGGATCATCGGGGTGTTCGCGAACAACTGCGCGATCTACGGCACGAGCAGTAGCCGCTCAAGCGTCATTCCGGACACCATACTCACGAATGAAGTTCTGCAAGTGAAGCTCGATCGACAAACCGTCCATGCAGCCGCTGCGTAACGGGAGGACCGTTGGGACTGTTGATCGCCGCCATCATCGCCCTTCGCCCCATCTCGTAGTAAGGCAGCTCCATGGTGGAGAGCCCCGGCTTGAGTAGGCTAGCGATCGGCTCAAGATTGTCAAAGCTGACCACGGCGACGTCACGCCCAACTTTAAAGCCAAGTTCCGCCAGGTCGAAATAAACATCCATCGCTAGGATGTCCTGGCCGCAGATGATCACGTCGGGGCGTTGGTCGGTGGGCTCAGCCATCAAGCGGGAGAGCAGGCGATCTGCGATGAAGGTGACACGGCCATTTCCCTCCTCGACGGCTGTATGAATCCGGGGTGTCATGTCGATCCCCAACGCGTTGGCGGAGTCGGAAATGCCGGATGCTCGCAGTCCCGCTGCTACGATGGTCTTTGACAGGTTGAGGAACACTGGACGCCGATAACCGCGAGTGAACACAGCGTCCGCGAGTCCGCGTGCGAGGGCATAGTCGTCGGGAATAACCGCCTGGTGCCTGCCTTCTGGATCGAAGCAATTGAGCAGGATGCGTGGCACGGACGAGGGCGGCAATTTCACCGCCTGATGGTAGCGCGCCGCGTAGATCACAGCCTCGGCGCGGAAAGCGGTCAACTGCGAGTCAGCGAGATGGTGGCTTGGCGCCCCTTGCTCGATGTTGAACAGCATCATCTGCTTGCCGTGCTCCCAGGCTGCGTCCTGGGCACCCCGGATCAGGTCGATCGAGGATGGGGTCGTCGCAACACCGTCGGCGAGAAAGCCGATCACATCTGACCGCTGGAGACGCATCATGCGCGCTGCTTGGTTCGGCTCGTAGCCGATCTCGGCGATGATCGCTTCAATCCGCTCGCGCGTCACGACGCTGACCAGGGGATCGCGGTTAATCACCCGTGACACGGTCTTGAGCGAGGTCCCCGCTCGTTCGGCGATTTCGCGTTGACTTGCCATGCGGCCCTTGTCCGACGAAGGACAGCAGTTTGCAAGCCAGGCACCAGATTCGGACCTTCCACCGCCAGGGTCCCGGAAAGAGCGCCAGAATCTGTATTGACAACGTAAGACAATCGCGAATACCGATTGACCATCGTGAGACAGGGTGAACACCGGGTCGCACGGACAAACGGGAGGAACATCATGAAACTTGCCCTTGTGGCCGCATTGGCGACCCTGCTCGCCGCCAGCTCCGCGCTCGCCCAGAGCCCCGCCATTCCGCCGGCCGGCGAGATCGTGCCGCGCGAGATCACCTGGCTCGCGTCGCGGCCGTCCGACGGTCCGGTGCTCAGCACCGTTCGTGCTATCGCCGACGAATATGCAGCGCAGCATCCCGGGTTCAAACTCGACATCGTCGAGACACCGGACCGCCCGTCTTATCTGCAGAAGCTCGAGACGCTGGCGGCCGCGCGTCAGCTTCCCGAATTCTTCGACACCGACGCCACGCCTTTCGCCGACAAGCTGCGTCAGCAGGGGCTGATGGTCGATACGGCGGCACTGCTCGAGAGCTATGGCCTCACGGATCAGTTCCGCCCCGTCGCACTCAACTACGATCGTTTCGGCGACGGCAGCCTCTACCTCATCCCACTCGAGTTCGGGATGGAGGTCTTCTGGTACAACAAGGCAATGTTCGAGGCTGCGGGTGTCGCCCCGCCATCGACGCTCGACGATCTGCCCGCGCTCTGCCCCAAGCTCGCTGCGACGGGCGTGTTGCCGCTGGCGCTCGACGGTGTCGATGGCTGGCCGCCGCAGCGCATGATCGCCTGGTATCCGTTCCGGCTCTCGGGCGGCGACTACCTCGACAAGCTCAAGAAGGGCGAGGCCAAACTCTCCGACCCGATCGGCGTTAAGACGACAGAATGGCTCGCGAGCTTTGCCAGCAATGGCTGCCTCGCCAAAGACTTTTCGGCGCAAGGTTATACCGATGCACGCGATCAGTTCACCCAGGGCAAGGCCGCAATCTACTACATGGGCACCTGGGAAACCGATGCGATGATCAACGAGGCCTCGCAGGCCGAGGCGGTGCGCGGCAACATCGACTACTTCACGCTGCCGCTGACCCCCGATGCGCAGACCGGCGCCAACGAGTTCTTCGTCAACTCCGGTATCGGCATGGCCGTGGGCTCTGGCACATTCGACCCGTTGGTCTACGACTTCGTCAAATACATGCTGACACGTTACTCTGAGCTCTACGCCAACACTGGCGCCCTCTCGCCGATGACCTACACGCCCGAGAAGCTGCCGAACGACGCACCGCTCTATGCCAAGATCGTCGGTGAAATCCCCAAGCTCGGCTCGCTCTATGCCGTGCCCTGGGACACGCAGCTCGATCCCAAGTCGAACACGGTGATGCAGCAACAGCTGACCCTCCTCCTTCAGGGCAACATCACCGCCGAGCAGTTCCAGCAGACGGTCGACGCCGCCATCGCCGAGAATGCGCCGCGCTTTTTCAACTAACTCGTCTCTCGTCCCCTGACGTGCAACTCTGGCGGCCGGGCCCTGGTCCGGCTGCCGATTGGAGGAGGATCGACCATGCTGTCCTACAGATCGCGCATCGCAGTCCTCGTCTTCCTCACACCGCCGCTGCTCGCTTACGTCGTCGCGGTCGTGCTCCCCATCTTCCAGTCGCTCTATCTGAGCCTCTTCGAATGGGACGGCATCTTCGATCCCGTCTTCGTCGGCCTGGGCAATTACGTGAAGATGTTCACCGCCGATCCGTCCTTTTGGGGCTCACTCGGACGCTCGCTGGTCTATGTCGCGGTGACGCTCGTCTTTCAACTCGGCGTCGCGCTGCTGATAGCGAACCTCCTGACCTATGCGACGCGCGGCCGCGAGGTGATCAAGACACTGGTCGTTCTGCCGGCCATCGTCTCGACGGTTGCGATCGCACTGCTCTTCCGCCGGCTCTATTCCTTCGACCCCCCGGGCCTCATCAACCAGCTGCTCGACTTTGTCGGACTCGAGGTGCTGACGCGGGCCTGGCTGTCCGACCTCGGCACGGTGCTTACCGCCGTGTCCGTGCCGGAAGGCTGGCGCTTCTTCGGCATCTACATGTTGATCCTCTATGGTGGCCTGCTCGCCGTGCCGCGCGACCTTGAGGAAGCCGCCAAGCTCGACGGCGCTACCGAGTGGCAGGTCTTCCGCTATGTGCGCTTCCCCTATCTGCGTCCGGTCTGGATCACCACGACCATCATGGCGACCACCAATGCGCTGCGCGGCTTCGACATCCCGTACCTGTTGACTAATGGCGGGCCGGGCGAGTCATCGGAGCTCCTCACCACCTACATGTACAAGACCGCCTTTGCGCACACCCAATTCGGCTACGCCAGCGCCCTCTCTGTCGCCATCGTGGTCGAGTGCCTCATCGCCGTCGGGCTGATCCTGTTCATGGTCCGCAAGAGGGGCTTCACGGTATGACATCCGAGGCTGTCGTGAACCGCTCCGCTCCATCCTTCCCCGGCACTGGCGCCCTCAACCTCCAGCGCGCGTTCTCGCAGGTGATCATCCTGCTGATCGTACTGGTGCAGGTCTACCCGTTGGTCTGGATCCTGCTGACTGCGTTGCGACCCGCTCAAGAATTCGCAGCCGGGAATCCGTTTGCTATCCCCAGCGTCATCACCCTGGAAAATTTCGAACGCGCCTTCGCGCAGGGCAATCTCGGCCACTACCTGCTCAACAGTGCTATCGTCACGCTCGCCGCCGACGCGCTCATCGTCGTGCTCGGCATGATGGCGGCCTACGCAATCCAGGTGCTCGGCTTCAAATACAGCCGCCTCGTGCTCGGCTTCTTCATCGTCGGCATCGTCGTACCGGCGCACGTGACGCTGGTGCCGCTGTTCCTAAACTACCGCAACCTCGGTCTGCTCAATTCCTACTGGTCGATCATCGTGCCGCTGGTCGGTTTCTCGCTGCCGATGGCTGTCTACCTGTTCCAGAGCTTCTACAGCTACATCCCACGCGAGCTCTACGACGCCGCGACCGTCGACGGAGCAGGGCCCTACCGCACGTTCTTCTCGATCACGGTGCCCATGTCCGTGAACACCGTGGTGACGGTCGTCTTCGTCAATACCATCTTCATCTGGAACGACTTCATCTTCGCTAACACCTTCGTCCTCGACAAGGACATGAAGACCGTTCCACTCGGACTGCAAAGCTACATGGGCGCGATGGGCTCGATCGACTGGACGGCAACGTTCGCTGCCGTCTGCGTCACCATCACGCCGTTGCTCCTCGCCCTACTCGTCCTCAACCGCGCCATCATCTACGGCATCCAGGGCGGCGCCACCAAGGGCTGACCCAGCCTCATCGAGACCAATAATGACCACCGCAATGTCCGCCGTCGCCATGAACTTTGCCGGAGTCCGCGATCCCCGCATCGACGGACCGCAGGGCGACGCCATCCCGTTCTTTCACGAGGGCCGCTATCACCTCTACTACCTCGAGGCTCCGGCAGGAAAACTCGACCAGCCCGACCGCGGCCGCACACCCTGGCGACACGTCGTCAGCGACGACCTTGTCCACTGGGAAGACCTCGGCATCGTGCTGCCACTCGGCACGCGCGAAGAAGCCGATCCCGACGGCATCTGGACGGGGTCGGTCATTGCCAAGGATGGTCTGATCCACATCTTCTACACGGGCGGTAACCGTCCGCGCGAAACGCCGCAGACCATTTGCCACGCGACCAGCGTCGACGGGATCACCTTCACCAAGGACCCGCGCAATCCCCTCTTCGGGCCCGACACCGACTGGTTCGAGGCCAAGGACTGGCGAGACCCGTTCGTATTCTGGAATGCGGCCAGGGGTGAATACTGGATGCTGCTTTCGGGTCGCGTCCGGCAGGGGCCGCTTGGACGGCGCGGCGTCGTCGTGCTTTGCACGTCATCCGACCTCGACCAGTGGTCGGTGCAACCCGAGCCCTTCTACGCGCCCGGCAACACCTATTGCATGGAATGCCCCGAGGTCTTCGAGCTCGGAGGAAAGTGGCGCATGGTCTTTTCGCGCTTCAGCGAGCACGCGGCGACGATGTATCGCGAAGCCGACACGCTCGAAGGACCCTGGCGCATGCCTGCCCACGACGCGCTCGACGGCGCGCGCTGGTATGCCGCCAAATCGCTGACAGACGGCAAGGGCCGTCGCATCGCGTTCGGGTGGGTGCATGATCGTCGCGGATTCTCTGACGATGGCGAGTGGCTCTGGGGCGGCGACATGTGTCTGCCGCGCGAAATCTACGCTGGCGAGGACGGCCGTCTTTGCGTCCGCCCGCCGGAGGAGATCGAGGCGCAGTTTGCACCGCCGCAACCGCTGTTGCTGCGACCGTTGGCCGGCGACTGGGAAGGGGGCCGCGGCGGAGCTGCAGGAAAATATGCCGCTACAGCGATCCCTGTCGAACTCGACTCCCCTGAACTTGCAAAGCTCACCGTCGAGGCCGCCTTCGATGATCTGCGCGGTGGTATCGGGCTCAGTCTATTTTCGGGCGACGGGCTGAACGAGGGCCTCGATCTTTTCTTCAGTGCTGCAACGGGCGATATCACGCTCGGAGATCAGGTAGCCGGCAGGGAGCCTGACAGGCGCCCCACACCGCACGTGACGGCCTGGCTGCCGCCGCGCACCAGTGGCTCCCTGCGTATCGATATCTATCTGCGAGGAGACATACTCGAAGTCTTCCTGGACCGTCAGGTCGCGCTGACCCACCGGACCTACAGCAAGGCGGCCATCGCACCGGTCCTCTATGTCGAAGACGGCATCGCGACCATCGAGGCGAGCTTTGCCAAACTCGGCGGAGGGGAGCTGTGAACTCCCCCGAACCTTATCGTCCAGCGCTGCATTTCTCGCCGCGCTCAGGGTGGACGAACGACCCCAATGGGCTGATCCAGGTCGATGGCATCTGGCACATTTTCTACCAGCACGAACCTCACAGCACAGTGCACGGTCCGATGCATTGGGGGCACGCCAGCAGCCCAGATCTGACGACCTGGATCGAGCATCCGATTGCTCTATATCCGGACGCGCTCGGAACGTGCTTTTCCGGCAGTGCCATCGAAACACCCTCCGGAGAGGTCAAGCTGTTTTACACGGCCCATCGCGCGCGGCCGGATGGGTCAGACTTTCAGGTGCAGTGCCTGGTGCACGCCGACCGCGGGCTGACGCGCTTCACCCCCGATCAGCACAACCCGATCGTCGGCAATCCTGGACTTCTGGTCTTCCGCGATCCGAAGGTGTTCTGGCACGCGCAGACGCAACGCTGGATTATGGTTGTCACTCACGGTCAGTCCATCGGCATCCGGTCGTCGACGGACCTCGTGCATTGGGAGCTCGAAAGCACGTTCGGTGAGCACGACGGACAGCATGGTGACGGTCCATGGGAATGTCCCGACCTGTTTCCTCTGCAAGCGCCGGACGGCACGACGCATTGGGTGCTGATGGTCGGGATCGGCAGCGATTCATATGGCGGAGGTTCAGGCACGCAGTACTTCATCGGTGCGTTCGATGGGCACAGCTTCGTCAACGGAAATCGGCCGGAAACCGTCCTCTGGGCCGACCACGGCCGCGACTACTACGCGGCGCAGTCGTTCTTCGGCGCCGAACGTCCCACAACGATAGCCTGGGCCAGCAACTGGCAGTATGCCCACAACGTGCCCACGACAGCCTTCAGGGGCGTGATGACCCTCCCTCGGGAGTTGAGCCTGATCGACAGCCAATATGGGTGACGACTCAAGCAGAAAGTGCCGGCGGCCGTTAGCGCCCGCTTCGAGCTTCTCGCCTCGGGCCAGACGCCGACGAGCGGGACGTATCGTTTGCGCCTGTTTTGGAACCACTCCGGCGAGCTGAAGGTCAACTTGTTCGGCAGCACAGAGCCGCATTTTGTGGTGTCCCGTCGCGGCAATGCAGTGCACGTCCGCACCATGCGAAGAGATACCCACAGCATCGCCGGCCTGGCTCACGACTATTCAATGGAGTTGGCAGCCCACGTCGATCACATCGACATCTTCGTCGACAACGGGCTTGTTGAGCTTTTTGCTCAAGATGGGCTGGTCTGCATCACAAACCTCCACTTTCCATCGAACCCCTCTGGAGTCGTGCAAGTCGAGGTTAACAAGTTGGAGGCAACGGAAGGCCACGTCAGCGGGTAGCTGCAAGGGCGCCAAAGTCCCACGGCCCCATGGGAGTCGGTGCCAGCTTCAGCTCTCCGCGCAGCCATCACGTCTGACCCCGACGGTTTTGTGGAGGCAGGGCGATGGAGCAGTTGCTGGGCCTCATCGCACCCCATGCCGCTGGGCTCGTGACCTCGCCAGACGCACCGAACCGCTGCAGTCGGGTTTCGGCCCATTCGGGCCACGATCGCGGGCCAAGGGCAGAGAGGCGGCATGCGGCGGAGACTGCCGCACAGTGGTTCGTTTGTCGCGCACCGGGGTGCGCGTGAACCCTTTCTGCGAGCTTACACCGACACCAGGGGACAAGGGCCCGTCGACTGGCAAGACTATCCGTTCGGTGATCCGCCAGCATGCCACTGGCGAGGGGCGCGAGAAGGTCGGGGTTGGGTGCCGTCGGCGATGATGTTCGTGGAGCATTCGGATGATGCTCAGGCGAGAGGAGCGACCGTGGCTAACGCCGCCGCCGAAGCGGCATAGGTCGCAGCGACTGGGCAACTTCTAGGGCGTCGGCTACTCGGCGCTCCGATTCTATTGCCGACTCCCGACGACCTCGAATGGACCGACCAGCGTCCGGGATGGCGCGCATATGCCGGCGCGCCGAGCTTGCTTGCCACCGTGGCGAACCGGCTGCCGCTCCTCATGCAAGAAACCCGCCCGCGAGCTACAGTTGAAGGCAGGGACAGCTCCGGCTCGTGTCCGCGCCTTTCAGCCCGAACTCGTTTCACATGACCGTGCGAGCCATTTGGTGCGGCGCCGAGCTCTGCGAGGCACGAGATGATCAGAGCGACACCACAAGCGAATACTATCCCGAGGGAACAAATGTAAGGAGCAATCCTCCAGTGGCCCTCTACTATGGCGTCGATCAGATCGGATCCGTTCGGCGCGTCTTTGACAGCGAAGGTACGGCGCGAGCTTTCAGCTACTGAGTTGGATCGGTGGGTCGACACTATTGACAGCCACCGTTCTCAGCGGTTCGCGGGAGACGCGTATGCCAACTGGCACATTCGCGGCGGCCCTGGGAACCCGACCATCGGAACGGAGCAAGGTTTGGGCAATTTTGTAGAAGCGATTCCACACGCTGCTCAGTGACTGCAACACATACAAAACACTGCGTCAGCAATTGGCTTTCCGGCTGCATCTTGCCTTCGTAGCGAGGTCCTCCCGCGTGCGTGGTTGAGATATCTATCACAGTATGATATGTTGTTGGCTACAGACCGAGAGCGCGATCACAGTCCATAAGAGCCACGCAATGACGTCAACGACGGTCACTCCACCTCAGCAGCGTTCTCAAGCCGAAATGGCTTTCCTTGAGGAGCAGTTGGTCGCCCTCGACGAAGTGCGACAAGACGGGCACGTCTCTGATATTGCCCCCTTCGTGCACGATGGACTTTGCCGTGCGATGGAACTTGAGAACGTCGCCGATGCACAGACTTGTGATCGAGCGACCCGATGGACCGATGATTACCGCAAGTTGCCAAAAACGCTTGTCCACTGATCGGTGAACGAGACTAGAACGGTCGACTAGATCAAAGGCGCCGCGTGACATCGGATGCTTTGGTAGACTCGTACATCACGCACTGATATATCTCTGTGCGCGGACTGAGTGTCCGCGATCAAGGGCGTCTCGACCAAAAGTTTCGAGTTGTCATGACCAACGGCCTCCGGCCGGGGGTGGTATTTCTTTTTTTAGGAGACACATGCATGAAGCACTTCTGGAAAGGCACGCTCGCTGCGGCGATCATCGGCTTTGCCGCGGCGAGCATGCCAGTTCAGGCGGCAGACGAGACCGTCTGCGGTACCGACAGGAGTATTGACATTGCGGAGATGAGCTGGCCTTCGGCCGCTGCACTTGCGCGTATACACGCTTTCATCCTCGAGAACGGCTACGGCTGCGATGTCGAGGTGGTGTCAGGCGACACCGTCCCCACGTCGTCTTCCATGCTGAGCCGAGGCTCGCCCGCCATAGCACCCGAGCTTTGGACCAGCTCGATCGAGAAGCAGTGGACGGAAGCTATCAATGAGGGCAAGGTCGTGAAGCTCTCGGACGCCATCACCGACGGCACGCTCGAGGGCTGGTTTATCCCCCGATATGTGCAGGAGGCGCACCCGGATCTCAAGAGCGTCGCCGATGTGATCGCGCATCCTGAGCTGTTCCCTGATCCCGAAGATCCTACCGAGGGTCGCCTCTACTCGTGCCCACCGGGCTGGGCTTGCGAAATCTCGACCTCCGCCTTGTTCGAGGCCTACGACATGGCCGAGGCCGGCTGGAACCTGTTTTCGCCGGGCTCGGGCGGAGCGCTCGACGCGTCTATAGCGCGAGCCTTCCTTCGAAACGAGCCGATCCTGTTCTACTACTGGGGGCCGACGTCGATCCTGGGCAAGTACGACGCCGTGCCACTCGACATGGGGCCGGTGGATGCTGAGATCTACGCCTGCAACACGAACCCGGACTGTGACCAGCCGTCGCGCAAGACAGCTTATCCGTCATCGCCTGCGATCGTGGGTGCAGCCGCCTGGGTTCCGGAGGACGCTCCGGTTGTTGCCGACTACTTCGCCAAAGTTGGACTGACCAACGACGAGATCAGCGCGCTGCTGGTCTATGGCGACGAGAACAAGGCAGACGCCGCCGCAACCGCGGAGAACTTCCTGCGCGAGCGCAAGGACGTTTGGACGACCTGGGTGCCGGACGACGTCGCAGCCAAGGTTGAAGCCAGCCTGGGCTGAGCCATGGCGCAAGGGTGGCCGGGGCTCGGCCACCTAAGCACCGCATTGTCGGCTTGGCACCCGGCAGAGAACTCTGAGGTCAGAATGTTTCCCGAATTTGTCGATACCCGCCCGCTCCGACGCGCGGTCGACGACGCCCTCAACTGGGTCGTCGCGAACTGGGGGGGCGCTTTCGAAGCAGCCGCCCGCCCGCTGCTTGGACTCCTCAACGCCATCCAATTTGCACTGCTCGCCACCCCGTGGTGGGTGATCATTGCCCTGGTGACGCTCGCCGCATGGCTGGCCACGCGCCAGTGGAAGCTGCCCGCGATCGTGTTTGCTGCCCTGATCTTCCTCGGCGTTATGGACCTGTGGGAAGACGCGATGATCACCACGGCGCTCATGATTGCAGCGACCCTTACCGCAATCGTCGTGTCGATTCCGGTTGGCGTGTGGATGTCGCGGTCGCTGCGCGTCCGCCAGGTGATCACGCCGATCCTCGACCTCATGCAGACGCTGCCCAGCTTCGTCTATCTCATCCCGACCGTGATGATTTTCGGTCCCGGCAAGATTCCGGCGCTGCTGGCGACCATTGTCTATGCGGCTCCGCCACTCGTCAGGCTCACGGACCTGGGCTTGCGCTCTGTCGATCCCGCAGTCATCGAGGCAAGCCGCGCGTTCGGTGCCAATCCGGGCCAGCGTCTTCTCGGCGTTCAGATACCGCTCGCCCTTCCGACCATCCTCGCCGGCATCAATCAGACGACGATGATGGCCCTCGCCATGGTTGTCATTGCGTCCATGATTGGCGCTGGCGGCCTCGGCTATCAGGTGCTTCAGGGCATCGGGCGACTTGAGGTAAGCCGCGGATTGTTCGCGGGGCTTGGCATTGTCGTCCTCGCCATCATCTTCGATCGCGTTACTCAGTCCTTCGGCAAACAACTGCAGGCACGCATCGGCCTGCAGGAGGTACGCATATGAACGCTATTCGCTATGATTCCAGCGACGTCGCGATCCGTATGCGCAACGTCACAAAGATCTTCGGCAAGAACTCGCTCGCTGCGCAAGCGCTTCTCGATGCTGGACGGTCCAAGACGGACGTGCAGGCCGAGACCGGCTGCGTGATAGGTCTCAACGACGTCTCGATCGACGTAGCCCCGAGCCAGATCTTCGTCGTCATGGGCCTCAGCGGATCCGGCAAGTCGACACTGATCCGCCACGTCAACAGGCTGATCGAGCCGACATCCGGCGAAATCCTCGTCGACGGCGCCGATGTTCGACAGATGGCAAATGACGAACTGCGCCATTTCCGTCGGCACAAGGTTGCGATGGTGTTCCAGAAGTTCGGGCTCCTCCCGCATCGATCGGTCCTCGACAACGTCGCTTACGGACTCGAGGTCCGCGGCGTAGGCCGGCACGCTAGGCTCGAAAAAGCGGCCAAATGGATCGAGACGGTTGGGCTCGCGGGGTATGAGAAGTCCCGGCCGCGCGAACTCTCGGGCGGCCAGCAACAGCGCGTAGGCCTTGCCAGGGCACTGGCGCTGGATACTGACATCCTCCTGATGGATGAAGCCTTCTCGGCGCTCGATCCGCTCATCCGCTCGGGCATGCAGGACCAGCTCATTAGCCTTCAGAGGTCATTGAACAAAACGATCCTGTTCATCACCCATGACTTTGACGAAGCGCTGAAGATCGGCGATCGCGTGGCCGTGCTGCGGGACGGTGTCGTCCAACAGCAGGGGCGGCCTGAGGAGATTGTCCTCAGGCCGGCAAACGATCACATCGAGCAGTTTGTCCGCGACGTGAACAAAGCCCGCGCGATCCACGTGAGTTCGATCATGGAGCAGGGGAAGTTCTCCGTCTGCGACGCTGCTGTCCCGCCGACGGCGCGCTGTGATGACGTTCTACCGCTCTTTGCCGCCAACCAGTGGGTCGGCGTGATCGACGAGTTCGGCCATCAGATCGGACGCGTGACGTCGCAACAGGTCATAGCTGCGCTGGCCCGTCATACTCCCCCGGCTCGCCAGCTCCTCCAAGCAAGCCCGGGAGAGCAGCATGAATAGAATACTGGCCCTGGTAGATCACTCGGTATACGCGGAAAGTGTCGTGGACCACGCCGCCTGGGTTGCGGGTCTCACAGGCGCGAGCATCGATGTCGTCCACGTCCTCGATCCCATCGATCCGGCTGCTGTAAACGCCGGCATGGCTGGGCTGGCCGTCGGTGGGCCGGGTATCGTAAGCGGCAGCGCGAGCTACAGCGAAGCCAGGCTTCAGCAGTTGACCTACCAAGCCCAGCAGCTGGTCGATCGCCTCACAACACGCATAGGGGATGCCGGCGCCGGGGCTGTCATCGGCCGCGTCATTGTCGGCGAACTTCGCCACTTCGCCGAGGAGAGCCAAAGTGACTTCGATCTGACGGTAGTCGGCAAGCGAGGCGAGACCGCCGACTTCGTTGGCCTTCGCCTGGGGTCCAAGCTGCGCAACGTGGTGCACGTCGCCAGCAAGCTCGTCCTGATCGTTCCCCGAGCCTACCGCCCGTTGGCGAGTTGGCTTCTGGCGGTAGGCAAGGACAACGAAGTCAGTCGCGGCCTCGACGACCTGGTCCAGAGCCGGATGCTCGAAGCCCTTCCGGGAGAGGTCGTCCATGTCGGTGAACTGACGGAGCTCATTCGCTCAGATCTTGAGAGCATCGGCCTGCGCCTGACCCATGCCGGGCACAGAGTGAGTATCACCGTTCTGGATGGCGAGCCCGTCAGGGCCGTTGCCGAGCGTCTTGCGACCGCGGAGAGCCAACTGGTTGTGGTCGGGAAGTTTGGCCGGTCGCGCGTACTTCCGATGATCTTTGGCGATGGTGTCGCCCGCGACCTGACGAAAGTGAATCAGGGACCTGTTCTCGTTCTGCCCGAGGCCGATGGGGAGATCGCCGAACAGCAGCCAGGGGCGACACCAGCCTTGGCCGACCAAAATCAGTAGGTAGCGGCCGTGAATCAGAACTATGACGCCAGCGGGAAGGCGGATATGTCGGGCATCTATAATCGAACCGACCCGGTCCCGTACTTTGAGACTCTCGGTACGCTTGGATACTGCATCCCGCAAGAGGCGAAGGGAACGGTACGTGCGCTCATCAACGCGCTTCGGAAGATCAGGCGACGCCCCGAGACCAGCCTCCTCGACATCGGATGCTCCTATGGAGTGAACGCCGCGCTGCTGAAATACGATATGACCTTCGAGGACCTGCGCGAGCACTACACCTCGATGGCCGACATCCCGCGCGACGGCATGCTGCGCGAGGACGCTCAGTTCTTTTCCGACCCTTATGATCCTGAACTCGAGGTCATCGGCATGGACACGGCGCATCGCGCCCTGAGATATGCTATTGACGCCGGCCTTGTTGACGGCGGCACGACCGTCAACCTCGAAGAGGATGACTGCGAGCTGACGCCCGCGCACCGGAAGCTCCTTTCGCGAGCCGACCTTATTCTATCGACCGGATGCTTTGGCTACGTCACCAATCGCACACTTGATCGTTTGCTCGAGTGCGGTCAGGACAATCATCCTTGGATGTGCCACACGGTACTGCGGATGTTCGACTTCACCGATGCGGCAGAGGCGCTGGCCGCCCAGGGATACGTGACAGAAAAGCTGGACCGCCTGACGCCGCAGCGTCGGTTCGTCGACGAAAACGAGCGTAAGCAAGTCCTCGCCAATCTCGAAGAGCTTGGCGTCGACAGTGCGGATCTAGAAGCCGAGGGCTGGTACTATGCCCAGTTGTTCGTTTCCCGACCTGTCCAGGATGCACGCGACATGCCGCTGCCGAGCCTTCTCGCGAACCCGTAGTTACGCCGCCATGCGCTCACGTGGGCGACGCTCGGTTGCGACGGTCTAGATTTCTCTCAGCGTCGCTGCCAGCTCGGCAGCCAGTTGCTTTCGCAAACGGCTGCTTTATATCATCGGCTGATAAATCCATGTCATCCGCCGATGAAACGCAAACTCGTAGCGCCCGATTTCGCTGAGACCGTCGAAGTACTGGCAACCTTCCGATTCGGGCTGCGGCGGTTCCTGAACTTCAGCGAAGGTATCGTCGGAGCGGCCGGCATCACATCACAGCAATATCAGGCGCTCCTTGTTCTCATACGCGAACGCGAGACGGGAGTTAGTGTTGGGTCGCTCGCCGAGGAGATGATTCTTGTGCCTCATGGTGCCGTGCAACTTGTCAACCGACTGAGCGAGGCTGGCCTGGCCGAGCGCAAGTCCGATGCTGTCGATGCGCGTGTTTCTCGCGTGCACGCTACGCCTAAGGCCATCCGGCTGATGAAGACACTCGTCAAGGAGCACGCCGCCGGGTTGAGCGCCCAGGAGCGGTTGCTGCGCAAGAGTTTGGATTCTCTGCGTTGGCTGTTGGTCGACAAGTCATCGCCGTGAAGTCCGAGAGCCAATTCTATTCAGTGCAACCGCTTCGGCCCACCGGTGAGGATGATGGCGGACTCATATCGACCGATGCATCGTCCGCTCTCAAAGCTGCTGAGAAGGTGTTGGGCGAGGCCGTTACCCTACATGGCAATGTTCCCCGCGCCAAAGTGTGGGCGATGAACGACGACTTCTCGACCACCCTAATAACGGTCTACAGCCCATCGACTGCGTGAACACCGAGGCCCGGCCGATGCCGGGTAACCATAGCGTGATCCGTGATCGAAGTGATAGACGGACGTGTCATCGAGTGACATAGTTTGGTGATGGCTGGTCACGTGCGCGGAGAGACCTCCGCAACCGCCGTATGCCGCGTACAGGCGCTTGGGAGCTCGCGCCGGTCAGCATCTCGGCGGCAGCGCATCAGACAGTCCCTTTAAGCGCGCTGCCGCCGATCAACGGGGGTCAGAACTGGTTTGATGCCGGCCTTGAAGGGGCACGACTCAGGTGACTACCCACGTAGGATGTCCGGCATTCATGCCTCGGGCAGGTCGTGTAGCGGTCGGGCCGCCAGCGTGCCGACGCAGTCGGACCATCCAGTGGCGACCCTTTCCTCACTCATGTCCTCTCATACCTTCTGCGCTCTTTGCTGTTCGAGAAGCCGGAACTGAGGATCGCGATTCACACGCCGGCACGCGGGGCTGATGTTCAGCCCTTTAGCCTTGGCGCTCGGCCTTAAGTCGCGCGGGAACGACATCAGGTTGGCAGCGCTATCGCAATTCGAAGCCTTCGTCGGAATGCGGGGCGTAGCGTTCGCGCATCTGCCCGGAGAGTCGCGGCGGGCTGGCTATCGGTAAACCCATCGGTGTATTTGGCAGTGCCTCGATCATCATTCGTCTTGGCTACGCTGATCTCCCGGCGGGCTCCACGCGGCCGGTTCTTGAAGAACGGCATCGGTCGGGTGGTGAGGGTGTCGGCATCGATCCGGGACCATACGCAATGGGCGTGACGCCAGCCGTCCTTCTCGTGGAGCACGATCGCCCGCGGCTGCCCCGCAAGGCCGAGGCTTTGCTCGATCCGGTCCACCGCCTCCTCGAAGGCGGCCTTCGGCAGCCGCGAGGCCTCGGGCGGATTGAGCGACAGCAAGAACAGCTACTGGGTGCACCTTGTGCCCAGGCTCACTGCCTCCGCCTCACGGAAGGCACCGGCCAGATCGTCCGCCGCAAAGCCGCACAGTAAAGCCGCACATGCTCATTGTCGTCGAGCCGCATCAAATGGGCCGCCAGGTTCTGGCCGCTGCCGCGGGCCGAGCCCTTTAGGATCATCGGCCACCCTCCGCCTGGAGGCCGAGGGCTCGCAGCAGCTCTGCCTCGGTCTCGGGCGTGGTCGGCAGCACCCCGATATGCACCGCCCGCGCGAGCTGGTTCAGATTGCTCGCGAGGCGTGAGCGGCCGAGCAGGGCCACCGCCTGGGCATGGGCTTCGCGATCGGCAACCGGCAGCCCGCTGCGGCGCGCCCGGCCGAGCACTGGCGTTCCCAGCACCCGCGACTTGATGTAGGCGCCCAGGGGCAGGCCGGCGGCCTCCCGCTCGAGCCGCTCACGTTCCTCGACCGTCAGCCGCAGTCCGAAGGGCGGTTGCCGTTTGCGGGGTGTCGGCGAGGGCGATCCTCTCGCAGCGATGCCAAAGTCCTCGCTCAGGGGCATGGCGGCACCGGAGAGTCCGGGGACTGCTGGCGCTCAAGGTACTGGCTCCACGCCTCCAAATCTGCCAGAAGCTGGTTCGAAACCGCGCCGTCCAGGCGCGCCAGTCTCCACATTCAAGGCGGGCCTGCGGCCAGGACTGCTGCGTCCCATGATCGTTCCATTGGTCAAAGACAAGACGCTGCGGTCCATCGAGGACCTTGTCGCTGCCGGGCTGTTGCCGGCCGCGGCGCTCGCCGAGCTCGAGCCCGTCGCCGAACAGTTCGCCGTCGGCGTGAGTCCGCCGATGGCCGCTGTCATGCGATCCGGCGACACGGATGGCGCGGTGCGGCGGCAGTTCGTTCCGGATCGGCGAGAGCTCACCGTCACACCGGCCGAGCGTCACGATCCGATCGGGGATGACGCTCACAGCCCCCTGTTCGGGCTCGTGCACCGCTATCCCGATCGCGTCCTGTTCAAGCTGGTCAGCGTCTGCCCGGTCTATTGCCGCTTCTGCTTCCGTCGCGAGATGGTCGGCCCGGAGGGCGATGGCGCCATGTCCGACGAGGATCTGGCGGCAGCCGCGGCTTACGTGCGCGCGCGCCCGGAAATCCGCGAGGTGATCCTGACCGGCGGCGATCCGCTGATGCTCTCGGCGCGGCGCGTCCGGACGGTGATGGCCCACCTCGACGCCATTCCGCATCTCGACATTATCCGCTGGCATACCCGCGTTCCCGTGGTGGCGCCCGAACGCCTGACGGAAGATCTCGTCGCCGCGGTGTCCCGGTCCGACAAGACGGTGGCGCTCGCCGTGCACTGCAACCATGCCGACGAGCTCACCGGGCCGGCAGAGGCCGGCCTCAGGGCGCTGCGCCGCGCAGGGGTCATGCTGTTGAGTCAGACAGTTCTGCTCAAGGGGATCAACGACAGCGTGCCGGCGCTCGAAACGCTGATGCGCGCGTTCCTCAGGCTCGGCGTCCTGCCCTACTATCTCCACCATGGCGACCTCGCCAAAGGGACATCGCATTTCCGCACGACGCTTGCCGAGGGTCTGGACCTAGTCGAGGCGCTGCGCGGGCGCCTGTCCGGGCTGGCCCAGCCGACCTATGTGCTGGACCTGCCGGGCGGCGCCGGCAAAGTGCCCGTCACCCGGGAGCTGATTGCGCAGGGTGGCGCGCGGACCTGGACGGGCGACTGGCACGCCTATCCTCCAGGGGCCGGCAGCTAGCACCCCGCGCGCCGTTCACCTCACGGCGACTGCTGCATGGCCTCGCGCGTGGTGCGCAGGATGCTGGCGAGGTGCGTGTGCATAGCACGGCGGGCCCGCTCCGGGTCGCGCAGTTTCAGCGCCTCGAGGATCAGCTCGTGCTCCCTGGCGCTGTTGGTCAGGACGCCCGGCGTTTCCGAGGCCACGCGGCGGACCTCGGCGCCGATGTGATAGAGCGACTGCGCGGTCCGCTCGAGGAATGGGTTGCCCGCCAGCCGCATCAGCGTGTGGTGGAACTCGAGGTCCATCACGCGGAAGGCGAGCGGGTCGGTGGTCAGTCGATGGCCCTCATGCACCATGTGCTCGAGATGCTCGAGCGCGGCCTCGTCCGCGCGCGCGGCACCCAGTGCCAGCAGTTCACCCTCGACGGTGAGGCGGGCCTCATAGAGCGCCTCGACATTGTCGTGGTCGAGTCCAACCAGGAACTGCAGGGGAGCCGCGAGGCGCGAGGGCTTGAGGTCGGTGACGCTGCAGCGCCCGCCCTGCCGGGTCTCGACCACGCCCAGGATCTGGAGGCCGCGCAGCGCCTCGCGGATCACCGGCCGGCTGACCTGCAGTGCGGCGCTCAGCTCCTGCTCGGTCGGCAGCGTGTCGCCGGCCTTCACGCTGCCCGAATAGATCAGCTCGAGCAGTTTCTCGACCACCATCTCGGCAGCCGATTTGCGCGCCACCGGCGCCATTCTGATCAGGGAGTCGAGTGCAGCCTGGCTCACGATCCAACCACGTCCAGAGGGAGCTTGAGCGCGATGGCGACGCGCGACAGCCTGTCGATCTGCCGGCCATAGCCCATGACGCCGTGATGAGTCGGGCCGCGCGCGCTCCACTCGCGGATGAAGCGGCGGAGGCCCTGTGGAAAGCGCACGCGCGCATTGGTGTCGCCCAACTGGAGCGTAGGTCCCGGCACGATCTCGCCTTCCGCCGCCACCATGCGGTAGCCGCCCGATGCATCCTGCATCACCGAGAGCAGGGTAACATCTCCCGCGCGCGGATAGAACTGCGTGAGATATCCCTTGCCCGACTTGCCGTGGAACACCTCGGACATGGCAAGGCGGGGTGGGGCGTCCGAGATCGCGGGGTCGCCGGCACCGCTATGGCCGATAATGATGACGTCGTCGTTGAAGTCCATCGAGTAGAGCTCGGCGAGCGTCGCGCTGCCGCCGACGGTCTTGAGCGCCAGCATCGCAAAGGCGACCTTCATGTCGGCCTCGACGGGACAGGCGATCCCCCGGGCGTTGAGAACCGACAGGGCGGGATTGAGGGCCGACAGCAGGACGGCGCGCTCGCCGCCGCTTGCGCCTTCATAGTGGCTTGCAATGGCGCTCAGATTGTAGCGCGCAACGACGCGGTGCAGTGCTGCCAGCACGGTGCCCGCCGTTTCGAACTCCGCCGCCGCCAGCGAAGTCGAGGCAGGAAAGGTCTGCCGGAGCTCGGCGACCGCAGCATCGCGCTCGTCGGACGTGACGGCTTTCATCTCGGCCACGGCGTCGTCCCAGTCGAGGTGGCGCACGAAGGTTCCGAAATGCGCCATCAGATGGGTCTCGTCGACATTGAGGTCCATCATTCCGGCAAAGGGCCGGCCGAGCAGTCCGAGCGACTGGGTCCGCAGACGGCGCCCCAGCCCGGCGATCTTGCACCAGAGCGCGAGTTCCTCGCTGAGCTCGGCATCGTCGTCGAGATGGCCGGTGATGCTGTCGAAGCGTTTGCCCAGGCGCAGCAGGACATTGGTCATTTCAGGCAGTGCCGCCGGGGTCACGCCGGCGGCGAGCCAGTCGCCGATGTCGCGCGTCCGCTCCATGTCAAGCGCCCGCCCCGGCTGCACATTGAGCAGGACGATCGGCACGTCGAGCGCGCGGATGGCTGGCAGCAGCGTCTCCGAATTGGCGTAGGTGGCCAGATGCACGAACACCACGTCGACATCGCCCGCCGCGAGCATGCGTCCGGCCGCGCGCGACGATTCAGCGTCGTCGGCCATCCCGGCGCTCACCAGTTCGGCGTGCTGCCCGATAAGGGCCTCGAGCCGGGCATGCGCCGCATCGATGACGCCGCGCATCCGCGGAAACTGTGGCCAGTAGCTGCCCAGGCCCACCGCCATAAGCCCCGCGCGCACCGAATTTTCTGCCACTTCATTCCCCAGAGTCGATCAGCGTTTCGGCGACTATCGCGCAAGCTACGCTGCTACTCAAGATACCAACATCGCAACTTGACTTACAAATTGCGATGTGTGAGCAAAGCACAAGGGAGGACATCGTGAAGCTGCTTGAAGACAAGGTTGTCGTCGTGACCGGGGGGTCGCGCGGGATCGGCGGAGCGACCGCCGTAGCAGCCGCGCGGCAGGGCGCGTCGGTGGCGCTCCTGCACCACCGCGATCAGGCCGGCGCCGACGCCGTGCTCGGAGAAATCCGTCAGAGCGGCGGGCGCGCCATCGCGATCGACGGCGACATCGCGCAGCCCGAAACCAGCGCGCGGCTCGTCGCCCAGGCTGTCGCGGAGTTCGGCCGCGTCGACGTGCTGGTCAGCAACGCCGGCATCTGTCCGTTCCACAGCTTCCTCGATCTGCCGGCCGACCTGCTGCAGCGCACGATGGAAGTGAACCTGCACGGCGCCTTCTATGTGGTGCAGGCCGCCGCCAACCAGATGAAGGCGCAGGGGCATGGCGGCGCGATCGTCGCCACCAGCTCGATCAGCGCGCTCGTCGGCGGCGCCATGCAGACGCACTACACGCCAACCAAGGCGGGCGTGCATTCGCTGATGCAGTCCGTCGCCATCGCGCTCGGACCCTATGGCATTCGCTGTAATTCGGTGATGCCGGGCGCCATCGTCACCGACCTCAATCGCGACGATCTCTCGCAGCCGGGCAAGCGCGCGTATTTCGAGAAACGCATCCCCATCGGCCGGCTGGGTCAGCCCGATGACGTAGCGGACTGCGTCGTTTTCCTCGCCTCCGACATGGCGCGCTACGTCACCGGTGCGGCGCTGCTCGTCGATGGCGGCATGTTCGTGAACCTGCAATGACGCTTCAGGTCGTCGATCCCCACATCCACTTCTGGGACATGGTTCCAGGGAACTATCCCGGGCTCGACAGTCCGGGCGAGGGGTTCCTGGGTGACAGTCGCCCGATGTGCGTGCCGCACCTGCCGGCCGATCTCAAGGCGCTGGCGGGCGACATCGACATCCTCAAGGTCGTCCACATTGACGCCATTGCCGCCGATCCGCTGCGCGAGACGCGCTGGCTGCAGCAGCTGGCCGATGAGACCGGGCTGCCCAATGCCATCGTCGCCTATGTCGACCTGTCTCGTCCCGATGCCGACGCGCAGCTTGAGGCCCATTGCACAGCGTCAAACCTGCGGGGCATTCGTCAGATCCTCAATGTTCACCCCGACAAGACCTATGACTATGTCGGGCGGGCCTTCATGGACGAGCCTGGCTGGCTGGCTGGCTTCGCGTTGCTCGAGCGGCATGGCCTGAGCTTCGATCTGCAGCTCTATCCCCACCAGATGCCACGTGCAGCGGAAGTGGCGCGCCGCTTCCCGGGCACCCCCATCGTCCTCAACCATGCGGGCATGTTCGTCGACCGCGCGGCACCGCAGGGCTGGCGCGAGTGGCGCGACGGCATGCGCCTGCTCGCCTCCTGCGACAACGTCCACGTCAAGATCAGCGGCCTGGGCATGTTCGATCACCGCTGGACCATCGAGAGCATCCGCCCCTACGCGCACGAGTGCATCGATGCGTTCGGTGTCGAGCGCGCAATGTTCGCCTCCAACTTTCCCGTCGACCGTCTGTTCTCGGACTACGCGACGCTCTGGCATGCCTTCGCCGAAGCGGTATCGGGCGTGACCGCCGACGAGCAGGCAAGACTCTTCCGTACCAATGCAGAACGCTTTTACAGGATCTGAACCGTGACCATCACCCCACGCATCAAGGCTGTGCGGACCTATCTGCTCGACGGCGCAGGGGGCGGTGACTATTTCCGCCAGAAGGGTGGCCACTGGTTGATCGACAGCCTGATCTCGAACCCGATGTCGGTCTATCCCGAATACAGGGAGACACGTACGAGCTGGGGTGTCGGCGTACTGGGCTCGATCGTCGTCGAAGTCGAGACCGAGGATGGCCAAGTCGGACGCGGTACAGGCTTTGGCGGACCGCCGGCCTGCTGGCTCATCAACCACCATTTCAGCCGCTTTCTGATCGGCGCCGACCCGCGCGACCTCAATCGCATCTGGGATCAGATGTTCCGCGCCTCGATGCCCTACGGCCGCAAGGGACTGACGCTCGCCACCATCAGCGTCGTCGATCTCGCTCTGTGGGACCTGCTGGGCAAGCTGCGCAATGAGCCGGTCTACAAGCTCATCGGAGGGCGCACCAAGGACCATGTCGATCTCTATTGCACCGGTCCCCGCCCCGATGCCGCGCAGAGACTCGGCTTCTTCGGCGGCAAGCTGCCGATACCGCACGGCCCCGCAAGCGGCCGCGCCGGCATCCGCGAGAACGTCGCCATCCTCGCCGACTTCCGCGCCAAGGTCGGACCGGACTATCCCATCATGGTCGACTGCTACATGTCGTTCGACGTGCCCTACGCCATCGAGATGGCTGAGGCGGCGGCTCATCTCAACATCCATTGGTGGGAAGAGGTCCTCCATCCCGACGACTTCGACGGCTTTGCGCTGCTCAAGCGCGCGCATCCCAAGATGCGCTGGACGACCGGCGAGCACGAGTACTCGCGTTACGGCTTCCGCAAGCTGATCGAGGGTCGCAATGTCGATATCCTGCAGCCCGATGTGATGTGGGTGGGCGGCCTCACCGAACTGCTCCGCATCTCGGCGCATGCGGCCGCCTACGATCTGCCGATCGTCCCGCATGGCAGCGGCCCCTACAGTTATCACTATGTGCTGAGCCAGACGAACGCGCCGTTCAGCGAATACGTCGCCAACAGCCCCGATGGCACCAGCGTGCTGCCCAGCTTCGGCAGCCTGTTCCTCAATGAACCCGTACCCGAAGGCGGCCGCGTCGACATCGTCGATGCACCGGGCTTCGGCCTCGAACTCAATCCCTCGGCAAAGCTCGTCGAGGCGGACTGAAGACCGGCAGGGCCGGCAACACAAAGGGAGAAGAGAAATGGTCTTGAGACGTGAACTTCTGGCTGGCTTGGCGATGAGCGCCGTGCTGCTGACGGCCCAGCCCGCTGGTGATGGCCTTCGTTGGAACGCTGTTCGCCACTCTCATCGCCTTCCCTCTGGCGTTCCTCGCGGCGCGCACCATCACCGCCAGCCGACCGGTCAACTGGCTGATGAAGCGCTTCTTCGATGTCATCCGCTCGGTCGATATGCTGATCTGGGCGCTGTTCTTCACGCGCGGCTTCGGCCCCGGTCCCATTCCGGGTATCGCGGCGATCCTGTTCACTGACACCGGTGCCCTCGGCAAGGTCTATGCCGAGGCGATCGAGAACATCGACGACAGGCAGCGCGAAGGCGTGCGCTCGGTGGGGGCGTCCGGCGGCGCGGTCAATCGCTACGGCGTCGTGCCGCAGGTGCTGCCCGTCTTTGTCTCCCAGTCGCTCTATTTCTGGGAAAGCAATACCCGCTCGGCCACCATCATCGGTGCCGTCGGCGCCGGCGGCATCGGCCTCAAGCTGCTCGAGACGATGGGCACCAATTCCGACTGGGACAAGGTGGCCTATATGGTGCTGCTCATCCTGTTCGTCGTGTTCCTGTTCGACAGCATCTCCAACGTCATCCGCCAGCGGCTCATCGGCACCACAAGCCATTGATTCGCCTGCAACGATCCGCCGTCGCCGGAGTTGTGGGCGACGGAGGCGGCCATGCAGACCAACTGGTTCATCATCTTCGAAGCGCGGGGCGCTTGGTATATCGACAACGAGGGCACCGAGTTCGGGCCGTTCCCCTCCAAGCGGCAGGCCGGAACCGAGGCGCTCACCATCGCCCGCACCTTCGGCGACAAGGGACGCCGCTCGCGCGTCTACATGCCCGACGATCACGGCAAGCATCAGATGATTTGGGAAGGCGCCTGAGCCCCTCAGCTGGCCGCGAGCCGGTTCTCCAGCACCGTGCCCACAGCACCGCACTCCCGTGCGATCTCGGCGGCAAAGTCGCGGATCATCGGCCGCTCCAGCGTCGCTCCCGACAGCGCCACCAGGGCCACGTCGCGATAGAGCGGCGCGAAGTCGCGCGGCGCTACGGCAACCAGCCGCCCCGCGTCGAGATCCTCGGCCACCGACGACCGGATGAATGGCCCCGTGGCGACGCCGCGTATGGCGAGCCGGCGCGCCGGCCCCGCCGGAATGTCCACGAAGGTCTGGGCCCGCCGTGCGAGGGCAACCGCCGCGTCGGGCTCGACCTGCCACCAGCCCAGCGATATCACCCGCGGCACCAGTTCGAGCAGGTCGGCGAGGTCGAAACTGTCGCCCAGCTTGTCGGCGATCTCGGGCGCCACCACCAGCGGCGCCTCCTCGCGCATCACCAGCAGCGGCTCGATGTCGGGCATCAGCGGATCGAGGTTGGGCCACACCACGATCGCCAGTTCCACCAGTCGGTCGCGCAGCATCGCCGTCAGGTCGCGGTGGTTCCCTTCTTCCACCAGCACGTCCACATTGGGATAGCTGTCCTGGAAACGCAGTAGCGGTTCGGTGATCAGCGGCAGGATCAGGCTGCGCAGGCACCCCAGCGACACGCGGCCACGCTCGGCCCGGCGCAGGGCTTCGCGTGCTTCCTGTGCCGCGCTCAGCATGCGCCGCGCATAGGGCAGGAAGCTCATGCCCTGGTCCGTCAGGGTCACCTTGCGGCCGCGGTTGAACAGCGTCACGCCCAGCAGTTCCTCGAGCGCCCGCATTCGCATCGACACCGTCGCCTGCGTGACGTTGAGTGTCGCCGCCGCTTTGGTGAAGCTCAGATCCTGGGCGATCCGGTCAAACGTCCTGATCTGGTCGAGGTCCATTGTCGATCAACGATGCCGATATGAGCGCGGTGACGGCGAGCCGCCACGCTGGCCTCAGCATTAGAAGCCTTGATGCAAGCCGTCAAACCCTCTCGTCAGGGCACGATGCCGATCGCCCCGGGGTCGAGGCCCTCGGCCCGCTCATGTGGGTCCTCTCCGCAAGCCGCCTCGCCATAGGGGTTGGCAGTGTCGCAGCTCATCGCCTCACGCATATAGCTGATGAACATAGAGGGCCGCTCGTCGCAGCCGATGCGCTCGATCAGCTTGCCATCCTTGCCGATCGCCAGGCCCGCCGCGCCGCCGCCCGCATCGTCCTCGACTTCGGGGTCAGGCGGAATGGCAAGCGAGTAGTAGACATAGTCGCGGCTTTCATCGGCCCATCGGATCGATACCAGATAGCCATCCGGGCCGTCCGAATGCGAGAACAGGAACGCCGTTTTACCATCGACGCCACCGGGCGGGAACGCATAGATCAGCTTGCCGTCGCCGTCGGCGTGACGCTCGAAGCGCAGATTGCTCCATGTCCCGTCGTCATGGGGGATGCCGTTGAGGTCGAGATAGCCCACATCGTTGACCTCGTCCGTCGTACACACGAACAGGGGTCTGCCGGTCCGCGTCGGTCGACTGCTGCCCCAGCGCGGGGATCGCCGAAGCCGAGAAAACCGGAAGAAGCAGCAGGAGGATCGTCTTGCTGGCGGTAAGCCTTTGCGGCACTGTCACGGCCGGTTTCCCTTTGACGCCTGCGCCATCTCTAGCCCGGGGACCGGCGCGCGCTCAAGCAGCCTGAGATCGAGGACGAACGATGACCTATCGCGCATTGGACACGCGCTACGACGCCATGAAGTATCGCCGCAGCGGCCGCTCGGGGCTCAAGCTTCCCGCCATCTCGCTCGGCCTCTGGCAGAATTTCGGCGGTAGTCGCGACTATCCCTCGGCCTTCGAGATCCTGAGCACCGCGTTCGACCACGGCATCACCCATTTCGACCTCGCCAACAATTACGGCCCGCCTCCCGGCGCGGCCGAGGAGCTGTTCGGCGACGTCATGGCGCGCGACTTCCGGCCCTATCGCGACGAGCTCATCATTTCCTCCAAGGCCGGCTACGGCATGTGGCCGGGGCCCTATGGCGAGTTCGGCAGCCGCAAGAATCTCCTCGCCTCGGCCGACCAGAGCCTCAAGCGGCTCGGTCTCGACTATGTCGATATCTTCTATTCCCATCGCTACGACCCCAATACGCCGCTCGAGGAAACCATGGGCGCGCTCGCCCATCTGCAGCGGCAGGGCAAGGCGCTCTATGTCGGCGTGTCAAACTACCCGCGTGAGGCAACGCGCGAGGCGCACCGCATCCTCGCCGCCATGGGCGTCACGCTCACCATCCACCAGCCCAGCTACTCCATCCTCAACCGCTGGATCGAGGAAGACGGCACCATCGACGCCTGCGGCGAACTGGGCGTCGGCGTCATCCCCTATTCGCCGCTGGCGCAGGGCGTGCTGTCGGGCAAATACTCCAAGGGCAAGGACGGTGCCTCGCGCGCGGGTCGCGCCGGCTCTACTGTGGGCACGCGCTGGCTGGCGCCCAAGGTGCTGGCCGCCGTCGATGCCCTCGCCAAGGTGGCCAAGGCGCGCAAGCAGACGATGTCGCAGCTCGCCTTGGCCTGGGTGCTGCGCCGCAGCGAGATCACCTCGGCGCTCATTGGCGTGCGCACTATCGAGCAGCTCAAGGATTGTCTCGGCGCGCTCGACAATCTCGAGTTCACCGACAAGGAGCTCAAGGCCATCGACGCCGCCACCGGCGACGCGCGCCTCGACAGCCACCCCCCGCTCAGCCTGCCGGACTGACTCGTTCCCGGGGCGCCGGCGGCGCATCGCGGCAGAAACCCAGGATGATCGCCGCCAGTCCCACATAGAGCGTGGTGTGGAACTCATAGCCGAACATCAGATAGGTGAGCCCGCAGGCGAAATAGCCCACGCTGAGCACCACCGCGCCTGTCACGCGCGCCGCATACTGGCTGTCGCGCGCCGAGCGGAGCGCGCCCAGCAGCGGCGCCAGCAGGATCAGCCCATAGGCGGCGAGCCCCATCACGCCCGCCGACACGCCCATGTCGAGAATGTCGGCATGCAGATGGTGATTGCCGCGCAGGCCGCTGCCCTTGGCATCGAACGCCTTGCCCTTGTCCGGCAGGTATTGGTAGGCCGAACGCACGCGCTTGCTCCAGCCATAGCCCACCCACGGACTGTCGACGAAGGCTGCGGTGCCCGCCTTCCAGAAGGCGAGCCGCGCGCCCGCTGATTTTTCCTTGATCGTCCCCGTCGTCACGAGCTGTACGATCACCGTCGTCGTCCGCTCGAGGCGCGTCAGCACCTTGGGCGCGAAGGGCAGCATCACTGCCCCGGCGATCACCACCACCACGCCGAGTGCGACGATCTGCTTCCACCACGGCCGGAAGCTCGTCAGCATCAACGCGAGGGCGATCACTGGCGCCGCCACCAGCGGTCCGCGCGACCCCGACAGGGCAACGACCCCGAGCCCGATCGCCGGCCCGAGCAACAGTACGAAGCGCCAGCGGCTGCGCATCGCGGGGAAGGCGACGAGGCTCAGGAAGCCCAGCACCAGCGCCGCTTCCGCCGCCCAGATCGGGTCCGACCACCAGCCCTCCGCCCGGCTGTTGCCTAGCCACGAGACCTCGCGCAGCGCCGTTACTGCCGACACCAGCGTTCCCACGAACGCCACCCACGACACCACCACGGCGCTATCGGGCGCCGCATAGCGGCTGAACCAGTTGACCAGCGGGATAAGGGCGAGGAGGAACGCGAAGTTCACCGCCATCAGCGCGTCGCCATGGATGCTGAACGCAATCCCGATCAGCACGAAGGCGGCGATGAAGCACCAGCCCGCCGGCCCGATGACCCAGCGCGTCCGTGCCGCCACGAGGCCGACCACCAGCAGCACCGTCAGCACCATCAGCGCATAGGCCAGCACGTAGCCGCCATTGAACGGCAGCACGAGCGTCGCGCCCAGGAACAGTGCGGTGAGGAACAGGCCGATCTGGCCGAACAGGCTGCCGATCATTTGCCGGGCTCCCGCTCGCGGCAGTAGCCCAGAAGGATGGCGAGGATGGCGGCATAGAGCGCCGTGTGGAATTCGAAGCCGAACATCAGGTCGGTGAGCCCGTCGAAGAAATAGGCGATCGTGATCACCGTGCAGCCATAGAGCCGCACGCGCCGCAGGCCGTCGCGCGGCGACAGCAGCCCCAGCACGATCGGCGCGGCCAGCAGTGCCACATAGCAGGCGATGCCGACGATTCCCCCCGCCACCGCGAAATCGAGGAAGTCGTTGTGGAGCTGCGGCAGGTCGGCGAGCTCCTGGTTCCTGAGATGCGGGATCGACGCGTCCATGATCCGCGCCCAGCCATGCCCGATGATCGGCGCCTCCTGGAACGCCTTCCATCCGGCCTGGTAGAGATCGAGGCGGAACTCGGCGGTGCGGTCGCGTACGAAGTCGCCCGACAGCATCGAATAGAAGATGCCCGGCAGCTTCGCCATGCGGCCGCCCAGGCTCATCACCCACATCGCCGTGGCCGCCAGCCCCGCCACCAGTCCCGCGGTGACCCACCACCAGTTGATGCGCAGGCTCCGCGCGAGGAAGATCGCCGCCGCAATGGCGAGCGGCGCAATGGCCATCAGCGGCCCGCGCGACTTGGTGAGGATTTCGGCCGATACGCCCGCCACCGGACCGAGGAGATAGACCAGCCGCCAGAAGCCGCGATCGGCCGCTGCCCCGACGAGCGCCAGGAAGCCCAGGATGATCGCGGTGTTGGCAAGCACGATCACGCCGATCAGGCCGGCATCGCTCCGCCGCCCGCCCATATAGCCGATACGCACCAGCATCACGACGACGCTGAGCAGCGCGCCCAGCAGCGCCAGCCGCGCTACGATCACCGCGCCATTGGCCGGCCGCCTGTCGCTCAGCGTCAGGTAGATCGGCGCGAACAGCACCAGCGCCACGAAGTTGAAGATGAACAGCACATCGCCGGGCTGCCGCGCGGTGATGGCAAAGCAGGCCAGCAGCACCAGCACGATGCCGAGGAAGGTCAGCGGCGCGGGCGTCAGCGCCTGCCGCCACGTCCCGTCGCTCAGCCGGGCGACAAGCAGGATCACCCCGATCGCGACGAGCATGTAGGGCGTGAGCAGTCCCAGCACCACCGACAGCGAAAGCGTCAGCACGAGGATCGCCCACACCGCGGCGCCGTCGATCCTGTCGCGAAGCGCGCTCACGGGGCCGCCCTCGCGAACGCGGCCGCGAGATCGGCGTCCGGCGTCAGCAGCTCGCGCGGCACCGGATCGGAGCTGCGCTTCCAGTTCGTATTGATGCCTCGGAAGTGCCAGTAATGCGCACCGTCGGGGGTGATCTTGGAAAACATCGGCCGGCCCGCAATCCAGTGCCAATAAGGGTGCACCTTGAGATTGGCGACCCAGCCGCGCCGCGGGTCAAGCGCCCATTTGTTGGGCCGCGACCGCGCGCGCTTGGTGTCCGTCAGCGAGAACCCGTAGCCGCGATGATCGGCCGCCGCGTCGGCCAGGGGAACCGCCTCGATCCAGCGCCCGCGAAACACCGCGAGCCCGTGCCTGAGGCCGCTGGCGACCGCGTAGATCGAGCGGCCGCCCGGCGGCGCGACAAGTTCGTCGATATCGGCGTTGAGGATGCCCGTCGCTTGCGCGCCATAACGGCGCAGCACTGCGCTCATGCTCGCGATCTGCGGGAAATGCGCCCAGTAGGGGTTGAGCCGCACCGCCGTATCGGTCCGGCCGAAGGGCTGTCGCCACACGGGCACGGCGACATGGGCGAGGCCGGGCACCGCGCGCAGCGTCTCGACCACGGCCTCCACCGCATAGTCGGTGGAGCCATTGTCGTAGAGCACAATCGTATCGGTGCCGTGGAGCCGCTGGTGGAAACGCGCCCATTCGCCGATCCACCTGAGATCGTTGTTCCTGTTCATCCCGAACAGGATCCGCGCGCCGGCGAGCTGCGCCGACAGATTGGCGCGGATCGGCAGCTCGATCGTCTCCCTGCCGAACCGGATCGCGATCGCCGTGCTGCCGGTGGGGACGTCGATCAGCTCGGTGATCATCACCGACAGGCTCGAATGGAACCGCCGCGTGACCGCGTTGCCCGAGGGCAGGGCGGTGAACCGGGCGAGATAGTAGTCGGCCACCAGATTGACCGGTGGCGGTCCCACCAGCAGCACGCGCCGGCCATCCGCGTGCCAGAAGCAGTCATAGACCATCCCCGTCGCGTCGAACGCATCGAGAAAGGCCTGGTCCCGCCTGCGCTGCGGCACGCGCGGCTCGCGGCGCGTGCCTGCGGGTAGCGCCGCTGCCGAAGACTCAGCGTCGAGCAGGGCCGCTTCCATCATCCGCGCAGCGTACCCCCGGTGGCCTTGCTCACGGCGGCGACGATGGCGGCGCCCACCTTCTCGATCTCCTCATCGGTCAGGGTCTTGTCGGTCGGTTGCAGCGTCACGCGGATCGCCACCGACTTCTTGCCTTCGCCCACGCCCGCACCCTCGAACAGGTCGAAGATGTCGACATCGGAAATCAGCGCCTTGTCGGCATTGCGCGCCGCACGCAGCAGCGTCGCCGCCGGCACGCCGCGGTCGACGAGGAAGGCGAAGTCGCGCTCGAGCGGCATCAGATCGCTCAGCCTGAGCGCCGGCTTGCCCTTGGTCGCCTTCTTGCGCGCCTCGGGGATCGCGTCGAGGTCGAGCTCGAACGCCACCACCGGCCCTGTCAGATCCATCTCCGCCGCCCACGCCGGATGCAGTTCGCCGAACCAGGCGATCACGTTGGTCGGCCCGAGCTGCACGCGCCCGCCGCGGCCCGGATGGCTCCAGGCCGGCGGCTCCGCCACCACCTGCAGTTTGTCGATGTCGTGGCCGAGCGCATCGAGCACTGCCGCGAGGTCGGCCTTGGCATCGAACACGCTCAGCGTGCCGCCACCCTGCCAGGTCCTGGGCAGGCTGCCGGCGCGCACCGCCGTCGCATAGGTGTGCTGGCCCTCGGGCTCGTCGCTCAAAAACACCTGGCCCACCTCGAAGATTGCGAGGTCGCGGAAACCGCGATTCTCGTTGCGGCGCACCGCGGCCAAGAGGCCCGGCAGCAGCGAGGGCCGCATGTCCGAAAGGTCCGAGGCGATCGCATTGGCGAGCTTGAGCTCGGGCTGGCCGCCGCCGAAGCGCTTGGCCTCCGCCTCCGAAATGAACGACCACGTCACCGCTTCGTCCAGCCCGCGCGCCGCAAGCACGCGCTTGGTGGCGCGCCGCCGGCTCTGGATCGTCGTCAGCATGCGCGGCGCCACGCCGGACAGGCGCGGCAGTGGGTCGAGCGGAACCTTGTTCACGCCTTCCATGCGCATCACTTCCTCGACGAGGTCCGCTTTCTGCGTCACGTCGGGGCGCCAGCTCGGCATCGCCACCTGGACCGTCGTTCCAGAGCCAGTGACGGTGAAGCCGAGCCGCGTCAGGTGCTCGCCGATCCGCTCGGGCGCCAGCTCGAGGCCGGTCAGCCGCCGCACTTCGCTCAGCGGGAAGTCGATCACGGTGTTGGGGAACAAATCCTCGCCCGAGATCGCGGGGTCCATCGGCGTGCCGCCGCAGATTTCCATGACGAGGCGCGTCGCGAGCTCGAGGCCCGGCTCGGTGAGCGCCGGGTCGACCGACCGCTCCAGCCGGTAACGCGCATCGGACACGATGCCGGTCTTGCGGCCGGTCCTGGCGACCTCCTGCGGGTCCCAGCTCGCGCATTCCATGAACAGGTTCACCGTCTCGTCGGTGCAGCTCGAGCGTTCGCCGCCCAGGATGCCGCCGAGGCAGAGCGGGCCGATATCGTCGGCGATCACGCACATCGTCGCGTCGAGCTCGTGCTCGCGGCCGTCGAGGCCGTCCAGCCTTTCGCCCGGTCGCGCATTACGCAGTAGCATCGTGCCCGTCACCTTGTCGGCGTCATAGGCGTGGAGCGGCCGCCCCCAGCCCTGCGACACGAAATTGGTGATGTCGGCGAGGGCATTGATCGGCCGCAGCCCCACCGCGCGCAGGCGGCTCTGCAGCCACTCCGGCGACGGGCCGTTCTTGACGCCGCCGATGTAGCGCCCGGCGAACTTGCGGATCGCCTTGGGCTCGTCGGGTCCGAACTGCTGCGGCAGCGGCGGGATCGGGCTCGGACCTTGCGAGGGCACCGGCGCCATGTAGCCATTGGTCGGGTTCAGCTCGCCCAGCCCATAGGCGGCGAGGTCGCGCGCCACCCCGTAGATGCCCGTGGCGTCGCCGCGATTGGGCGTGATCGAGATGTCGAACAGCACGCCGCCGATCCCGGCATAGTCTACATAGGGCGTGCCCACCGGAGCGTCGTCGGGCAGGACGATGATGCCCTCATGGTCGTTGGAAAGCTCGAGCTCCATCGCCGAGCACAGCATGCCGTTCGACACCTGGCCGCGGATCGTGACGCCTTCCTTGAGCGTGAAGTCTTTGCCGGGAATGTAGGTGCCCGGAAACGCGAACACCGACTTCATGCCGGTCACCGCATTGGGCGCACCGCACACCACATCGATCAGCGTCCCGGTGCCCGCATCCACCTTGCACACCTTGAGATGGTCCGAGTTCGGATGCGGCTCGGCGCTCACCACATGCGCCACCACGAAGGGCTTGAGCGCTTTGGCGGTGTCGTCCACGCTCTCGACCTCGAGGCCGATGGTGGTCAGCGCCTCGGCGATCTGGTCGGCCGTGGCGTTGGTGTCGAGATGGTCTTTCAGCCAGTCGAGCGTGAACTTCATTTCTTGTAGACACTTTCGGTCGCTTCGACCTTGGGCAGGCTGCCCGAGATCGCAAAAAGTCTGGCGAGCACATTGGCAAAGCCGCGTGCATCGTCGATGGCGCGGTGCGTGTGCTCGATATGGCCGTACCATTCGGGCGGCACGCGCTGCATGCCCCATTTCAGGTACTCGGCGCCGCGCAGCGTGCCCGCCATGGTGTAGAGGCACACGCCGCCGCCGCGGAAGATCTGCCGTGCATGCTTGAGCGGCGTGCCCAGCACGCGCGTGCCGGCATAGGTCTCGAGATAGTGGTCCATCCACAATCCGTCGAAGATCATCGGCGCCGCGGCGAACACGCGAAAGCCGGGCAGGCTCTCTACCCAGTCGGCATAGCGCGGCATGACCACTTCTGGCGGTTCCGGATTGGTCGTCGCATGCACCCAGGCTTCCGGCTGCGTCTCCCACCACGCCATCGTGTCGGGATGCGGCGTCCGGTCGGAACGCGGTTCCAGCACCGCCTCGAACTCACCCAGCACCGTCCCCGTCACGTCGCACGCCACCGAGGCAAAGCTCAGCATCGACGAGCGCAGCGGACTCGGTCCGTCTGCTTCGATGTCGGTAACGACGAACGTCGTGATCGGCGCCTCTTCGCTCATCGCGGCAGCACCTTGATGACGCGGATGCGCTCGCAGATCAGCTCGAGCGTCGGCGACCAGCCGCCATTGCGCTCGAAATAGACGATGTGGCCGGCGCGCCATTGCGCATAGTCGCCTTCGCCCTCAGCAAGTGCGAAGTCCTCGGGCACGTCGTCGAAACGGCGCTGCGTGACTTCGGTGTATTCGATGATCGCCGCCGGCCGCGCCGCCCCGTCGAGAACGACGTCCTGCCGGCCGACCGTGGGGATCGGCGTGCCGTCCGCGATGTAGTCGCGCAGGGCGCCGCAGGTGGCGGTCTTCTTGCCCATGAGGACAAGCGCCAGCAACTCGTCGGCGAGCCCGGGGCTGTCGCCGAACGACCAGCTCTGACGGCCGTCGATCATGGTTGGCTCGCTCACGAGCTCAGGCCTCCGAACAGCGTCGGCATGTCGAAGGCGCGGAACCCGTAGTGATCGAGCCAGCGCTTGTCGGCGTCGAAGAAGGCGCGCAGGTCGTTCATGCCGTATTTGAGCATGGCGAGCCGGTCGATCCCCATGCCCCAGGCAAAGCCCTGGTACACGTCGGGATCGAGCCCGCAATTGCGCAGCACATTGGGATGCACCATGCCGCAGCCCAGTATTTCGAGCCAGTCGCTGCCCTCGCCGATCTTCACCTCGGAGCCGGAGCGGTCGCACTGGACGTCCACTTCCATCGAGGGCTCGGTGAACGGGAAGAAGCTGGGGCGGAAGCGCAGCGTCACGCCGGGCACCTCGAAGAACGCCTTGAGGAACTCCTCCAGCACCCAGCGGAGTTGGCCGATATGGCTGTCCTTGTCGATGACGAGGCCTTCCACCTGGTGGAACATGGGCGTGTGCGTCTGGTCGCTGTCGTGCCGATAGGTGCGGCCCGGCATCACCACGCGGATCGGCGGGGTCATGGGCGGCGTGAGGTAGCCGGCGGCCGGCTTCTCATTGCTCTGCTTCATC
This sequence comes from Devosia sp. 66-22, assembly GCA_001899065.1. GTDB lineage: Bacteria > Pseudomonadota > Alphaproteobacteria > Rhizobiales > Devosiaceae > Devosia_A. Next base: position 35,080 of record MKUZ01000022.1, read on the forward strand.
ACCCGGATCTGCACCGGCGAGGTGTGCGTGCGCAGCACCTTGCGCGTTCCGTCGGCGCCCGGCTGCAGGAAGAACGTGTCGTGCATCTCGCGCGCCGGGTGCCCCTCGGGGAAGTTGAGCGCGGTGAAATTGTACCAGTCGGTCTCGATGTCGGGACCTTCGGCGATCTTGAAGCCCATGTCGGAGAAGATCGCGGTGATCTCGTCCCACACCTGGCTGATGGGGTGGATGCGGCCCTGCGTGGTCGGCGCCGGCCGCACCGGGAGGGTAACGTCAACCGTCTCGGCGGCGAGCCGCGCATTGAGCGCCGCGCCCTTGAGGTCGCCGCTCCTGGCCTCGATCGCGGCGGCGATCTCGTTCTTGAGCCCGTTGATCGCCGGGCCGGCGGTCTTGCGGTCCTCGGGCGCCATGGTGCCCAGCGTTGCCAGCAGCGCCGAGACCGAGCCCTTCTTGCCCAGCGCCATGACGCGAACATTGTCGAGCGTTTGCTCGTCAACTGCCGCGGCGATTGCAGTCGTTAGGGTGGATCTCAACTGGGCGATGTCGTCTTGGAGGCTCATCTCGGTTCCGTTTCACAAGGGCAAACAAAAAGCCCCGCGCCATCCCGTCTCGGGCGGCGCAAGGCTTAACTTGTGGCCTCGGTAAAGGCTAGCGGATCAGGCGCTGACGCGCGCTGCGGTGGTTGCTTCGATCTCGCCCAGGTAGCCGAGCGCCTTCTTGGACTGCGCAACGAGCGCAGCGAAGGCGGCGGGCTCCGTGATGGCGATATCGGAGAGAACCTTGCGGTCCACCGCGATCTCGGCCTTCACGAGGCCGTCGATAAATCGGCCATAGGTCAACCCATGCTCGCGCACGGCAGCGTTGATGCGCTGGATCCACAGGGCGCGGAAGTTGCGCTTCTTGGCGCGGCGGTCGCGATAGGCGTACTGGCCGGCCTTGTCGACGGCGGCCTTGGCGACGGTGATCGAGCTCTTGCGGCGGCCGTAGAAACCCTCGGCGGCCTTCAGAACTTTCTTGTGACGGGCATGGCTGGTTACGCCACGTTTGACTCGGGACATCTCAGCTCTCCTTTAGCGCGCGTACGGCATGTACCACTTGACCAAATTCGCATCGCCCTTGGCGAGGATCTTGGTCCCGCGGTTCTGGCGGATGTAGTTGGCACTGTGGTTGAGGAGGCGGTGACGCTTACCCGCGACGCCGGCCTTCACGAGGCCGGACGCAGTCATCTTAAAGCGCTTTTTGGCGCCCGATTTAGTCTTCATCTTTGGCATTTTGCGGTCCTGTTTGGCCCTTGCGGGCTACGCATTCTGGACTGCCACGGCATGCCTTTCGGCCGGGCGGTCCGGTTCAGAAGCGGCGTCTATAGAGGGCTGGGCTCAGGAAGGCAAGTCCTGCCGGGCCTTGAGGTCGCGGATCAGCTCCTCGAGCGCGTCGACCAGGTTCGCCTGCTCGGTCCGGCTCAGCTCGCCCAGCACGCGCCGGTTGATCTCGGCCGTCACCGTCACCGCATCGGGCACCACCGCCGCGGCGCGATCGCTGAGATATAGCCCTTGCGCCCGCCCGCCGCGGCTCTCGCGGAAGATCCAGCCCTCGGCCTCGAGCCCGTTGAGCGTGCGGGCGACGCCGGGCTGCTCCACTTCGAGCCGCTCGACCAGTTCCTTCTGCGTCAGCCCCGGCCTGGCGCCGATCTCGATCAGCGCCGCCGCCTGCGCGGGCATCAGCCCTAGCGGCGCCAGCCCCTCGCGCAGGCGCAGCGAAATGAGCCGCGCCAGCTGCGCTGTCTGAAAGCCGATGGTCGCCCGCTGGTCGAAGGTCATAAGGCGTTATCTAGCTGATTTGCCCGACTCGGCCTAGCTGGGATGCGACCGCCCGAGCTCCTCCGCCAGGATTTCCAGCAGCACCGCGACGCGCCGCGGCACCCGCCGCGAGGGATGGATCAGGTGGATCGGCAGCGTCAGCATCTGCCAGTCGGCAAGGATCGGCACCAGCCGGCCCGCCGCGACATCCGCCCGCACCAGATCGGTGGGCATATAGGCGATGCCCGCGCCCTCGAGCGTCGCCACCCGCAGCGCTTCGCCATTGTCGATCTGCAGCCCGCCCTCGACCTCGGCGACCTCCTGCCGGCCGCCCCGGCTCAGCGGCCAGCGGTTGCGCGGCGACATGTTGAGGTTGATCAGGCAGCGGGCTGCGGTCAGCTCCCCCGGTGCCGCCGGCGCGCCATGCCGCTCGAGGTAGTCCGGCGACGCCACCAGCATCAGCCGGTAGGTGCCGACACGCCGCGCGATCATCGAAGAGCTCGGCAGCTCGCCGATCCGCACCGCGAGGTCCAGCCCGTCGGCGATCAGATCCATCCGGCGGTCGGAGAGGATCATCTCCACCGTCACCGCCGGATTGGCGGCCTGAAACCGGGCGACGATGCCCGCCAGGCTGAACACACCCAGTGTCGCCGGCCCGGTCATGCGGATGCGACCCTCGAGCCGGCCCGGCGCGGCGCGCATCGAATCCTCGAGCTCCGCCGCGGCATCCAGCACGGTTTCGGCGTGGCGCAGGAACGTCTCGCCCGCCTCCGTCAGCCGCTGCGCCCGTGTCGTCCGCTCGATCAGCCGGGCCCCATAGCGCTGCTCCAGTCCCTGGATGCGGCGGCCCACCATCGCCGGCGTAATGCCGAGCACCCGCGCAGCAGCGGCAAAGCTGCCGGTCCGCACGGCGCGCGTAAATGTCTCCAATGCGTCGAGGTCAGCCATTCGATACTATTTCGATACTCTGAAACGCGCTGGCCGGCAATTCCGTAACAGCAGGTATCGGCTTACATGCAGCACACCGAATACGAACCGAACGGAGAGATCAAATGACCATCGCAATTCTGGGCCAGGGCAATATGGGCAGCGGCCTCGCCAGGCGGCTCGAGGGCCAGACGGATCTGGCGCTGGGCGCCCGCGACCCCAAGGCCGGTGAGCTGAGCTATGCCGACGCCGTCGCCAAGGCCGACATCGTCGTTCTCGCGCTGCCCTTCGACGCCGCAGTGGAGGTTGCCAGGACACTCGACCTCGCCGGCAAGGTCGTCGTCGACATCTCGAACCCCGTCACGCCCGATTTCTCCGGCCTCAAGATCGGCCACAGCACGTCCGCTGCCGAGCAGATCCAGGGCGCCGCGCCTGGCGCCAAGGTCGTGAAGGCCTTCAACACCATCTTTGCGGCCCTGTTCGCCGCCCCGGTCGCGGAAACCCGCGGCGTCCCGGTGTTCGTCGCCGGCAATGACGAAGGGGCCGTGGCGCAGGTCGGCGATCTCGCCCGCAAGGCCGGCTTTTCGGTCGAAAATGCCGGCACGCTCGACGCCGCGCGCCTGATCGAGCCGGTGGGGATGCTCAACATCCGCTTCGGCTACGGCCTCGGCAAGGGCACCGCAATTGCCCCGGCCTGGGTCCAGCTCGCCGCCTGAGCGGCTCGGGAGAAATGAACAGGGCGGCCCCAGGGCCGCCCTTCTTCTTACCTCAAGGCGCGCCGGATGCCCTCATTTGGGGGCCAGCACCATCACCATCTGACGGCCTTCCGAGCGGGGCGAGGATTCGACCTTGGCCTTTTCGGCCAGCTCGCTCTGCACCTTCACCAGCAGTTCCATGCCGATGTCCTGGTGCGCCATCTCGCGGCCGCGGAAGCGCATCGTCACCTTGACCCGGTCGCCATCGTCGAGGAACCGGTTCACCGCCTTCATCTTGGTCTCGTAATCATGCGTGTCGATATTTGGTCGCATCTGGATTTCCTTGACCTCGATCACCTTCTGCTTCTTGCGCGCTTCGTTGGCTTTTTTCTGCGCAGCATATTTGAAGCGGCCAAGATCGAGCATCTTGGCGACCGGCGGGGTCGAGTTGGCGGCAATAATCACGAGGTCGAGGCCCAGTTCCTGGGCCTGCGCCAGCGCGTCGCGGGTTTTCACCGCGCCCTGGTTGACGCCCTCGGCGTCGATCAGCTGGACTTCGGGGGAGGAGATGTCCTCGTTGGACTGCGGCCCATCTTTCTGGGGCGCAACGGGTCTCATGGGTCGACGAATGGCAGATGGTCCTTCTGCGGTTGACGGATGCTCTTCGGGAAGCGGGGCTAAAATCGTGACTCGGGCGAGTGAAGTCAATCCACTCGACAGCAGGCAATTGCAAATGTCTAAGCCTGTTGCGGAGTTGCGTAGGAGTTTATCGCCATGACTGAGTTCCTGGCCGTGGGCGATCGGCGGATCGCTGTCGAACGGCGCACCGGCCGCCAGCCGGGCCTGTTCTGGCTGGGCGGCTTCCGCTCCGACATGACCGGCTCGAAGGCGCTGGCGCTCGACCGCTTCGGCGCCCAGCACGGCCTTGCGGTCACCCGTTTCGATTATTCCGGCCACGGCCAGACCGGCGGCGATTTCGACCTCGGCACCATCAGCCGCTGGCTCGAAGAGGCGCTTGCCGTGTTCGAGACCACCGGCGGCCCGCAGATCGTCATCGGCTCGTCCATGGGCGGCTGGCTGGCGCTGCTCCTCATCCGCGAGCTGCGCCGCCGCAGCGCCAGCCGGGTGATGGGCCTCGTCCTCATCGCCCCAGCCACCGACATGACCGAGCTTATGCTGGCGCAGATGGCCAAGAAATATCGCACCCTGCTGCTCAAGCAGGGCTATGTCGACGAACCGTCCGAATATTCGCCGGACCCCTACCGCATCACGCTGAGCCTCATCGAGGACGGCCGGCAGCATCTGATGCTCGGCCGCATCATCGAGACCGGCTGCCCGGTGACGATTCTGCAGGGCGCGCGCGACAAGGACGTGCCCAAGGAGCATGCGCTCAAGCTCGTCCAGCACATCGTCAACGACCCGGTGACCTTTACCCTCGTGCCCGACGGTGACCATCGCCTGAGCCGCGAACAGGACATCGCGCTGCTCGAGCGCACCATCGAAGGCTTGCTGGCGGATTAGCGCAGTCCAAAGCCGGGCGACCGCGAGCACCGAACGATGGTCTTCCGCAGACGGCTTGGGTTCCGGCCTTCGCCCGGATGACATTGGAGGTGGGCGGGCGGCAGCCTGCCACCCGACGCACAAATTAGAACCGAAGTTTAGTTCGCTGCGCCCCGTCCAGATCGAAATTGCCCGGATCGAGCCAGCGCGCAAACTCGGCTTTGATCCCCGGCCACTCGCTGTCGAGCATCGAGAACCAGGCCGTGTCGCGGTTGTGGCCCTTGACGATCATGTGCTGGCGGAACACGCCCTCAAACGTGAAGCTGAAGCGCCGCGCGGCAGCTTTGCTCGGCTCGTTCAGATCGTTGCACTTCCACTCGAAGCGGCGATAGCCGAGTTCGTCGAAGACGTAGCGCGCGTGGAGGAACAGTGCTTCCGTCGTCACGCGTGTCCGCGCGATCGCCGGTCCCCAATAGATGCCGCCAACCTCGATCACGCCATGCTCGGGCGTGATCCGCATCAGCGACTGGCGGCCCTCGGCGCGTCCGCTCGCCCTGTCGATCACCGCGAAAGAGAGCGGATCGTCCTTGGCACATGCCCGCGCCACCCAGTCGTCCATCGCCGCCTTGGATGCCGGTGCGGCCTCGAACAGATACATAAAACGCTGTTCTTGTCCGGTCGCGGCGCGATAGAGGTCGCCGCTGTGTTGCGGGCCGAGCGGCTCGAGCCGCGCATAGTGGCCCTCAAGCACCACGCGCTGCGGCGGGCGCGCAGCTATCGGGACGCTCATGCCGGCACCTTGCCGATTGCGCCGAGGCCCTCGCGATAGGTGGGATAGAGCAGGTCGATGCCGAGCGCATCACGGATCGCCCGGTTCGAAACGCGCTTGTTGTCCGAGTAGAAGCTGCGGGCCATCGGCGTCATATCGGCCTCCTCGAACGGCACATCGGGTGGCACCGCAACACCCATCTGCCGGGCGGCGTACGCGATCAGGTCCTGCGGCGGCGCCGGCTCGTTGTCGGCGAGATTGAACGTGCCGGCGAGCTTGCGCTGCGCCGCCAGCGCCGTGACGCGGCCGATATCCTCGACATGGATGCGGTTGAACACCTGGCCCGGCTTGACGATGCGCCGCGCCGTCCCTTCGCGCAGCTTGTCGAAGGCCGAGCGGCCGGGACCGTAGATGCCGGCGAGGCGGAGCACCAGCAGCGGCACGCCGCGCTCCTGCGCGTAGTCGCGCCATTGCTGCTCGACTTCGACGCGGTGCGCGCTGCGCTGGTTGATCGGCCGGGTCGGCGCGGACTCGTCGATCCACGCGCCGCCGAAATCGCCATAGACGCCCACCGTCGAATAGTAGCAGAGCCATTCGAGATCGTTGGCTGCGTCGAGGTCGGCCCGATGCATGCGCAGGGCAGGATCGCCGGCCTCGGTGGGTGGAATCGACAGCACCACATGCGTGGCGCGACGCAGATCCGCCGCTAGCGTCTTTCCCGGCGACTCCCCATCGAACAGATGCAGCCGATAGGGACAGTCCGCCAGCGCTTCGATCCCCTCCTCGGTCCGGGTCGTGCCGGCGATGGGGATGCCGCTGTCGATGATCTGGTGAATGGCCCGGGCCGCCGCCAGCGAGGAAAAGCCCATGCCGAAAAAGAACACGCCCATCTCTAGATCGTCTGCGTCCACTCGGTCCGGACGGCTGTGTCGGACTCCCGAGGCAGAAAGTCCAGCGCCAATCGCTCCGCCTTCCGTGGGTCGAGTCGCCGCACGGCCCACACGGCCGCACCGCGCACCAGTGGATCATCGTCGCCGAGCCGCGCCTCGGCCAGTCGAGCGAGGTCAGGGTCGCCGCTGTTGCCGATGGCGACCAGCACATTGCGCAGGAACCGTCCATGGCCGATCCGCTTGATCGGCGAGCCGGCAAACAGGGTGCGGAAGCCCGCATCGTCGAGCCCGGCGAGATCGCCGAGTGCCGGCGCGTTGAGGTCGTCGCGCGCCATGAGCTTGGCCTCCCGGCTGGCGCTCGCGAACTTGTTCCACGGACACACCGCAAGGCAGTCGTCGCAGCCATAGATGCGATTGCCCAGCGCAGCGCGGAATTCGAGCGGGATCGGTCCCTGGTGCTCGATGTTGAGGTAGGACAGGCAGCGCCGCGCATCGAGCTGGAACGGCGCGGGAAAGGCGTTGGTGGGGCACACGTCGAGGCATTTGCGGCACGAGCCGCAGCTCTCCTCATGCGCTGCGTCCGCCGGCAGCGCCGCGCTGGTGAAGATCGCCCCCAGGAACAACCACGAGCCGAACTCGCGGCTGACCAGCACCGTGTGCTTGCCCTGCCAGCCCAGCCCTGCCGCTTCCGCCAGGGGCTTTTCCATCACCGGCGCGGTGTCGACGAACACCTTCACCTTTTCGCCGCTGCGCGCCTCGAGCAGCCCGGCGATCTCCTTGAGCCGCCCCTTGATGATGTCGTGATAGTCGCGGTTGCGCGCGTAGACCGAGATGGTGCCGCGGTCGCGCCGGCCGAGCGTTTCGAGCGGATCGCTCTCGGGTCCGTAATTGACCCCGAGCATGATCACCGAGCGCACCCGGCTCCACAGCACGCCGGGACTGGCGCGCTGGTCGGCGCGCTCGGCCATCCACTCCATGTCGCCGTGCCACCCGGCGGCGAGCGCCGTTTCGAGCTTGTCGCGCAGGTCCGGACGGGCATCCGCCGCCGTGATGCCGAAGGCGTCGAAACCGAGCGAGCGGGCACGCTTGCGCAGCTCGGCGACGATGCCGCTACTTTGCAGCAATATCCCGTTCCATCAGCAGCCGGATGTAGCGCGTATAGGGTATGCCCTTCAGCCTGGCGCGATCCTTCACCGCTTCGAGCAGTCCCTCGGGCACCCGCAGATTGACCTGCGCTTCCTTCTTTTCGAACTCGAAATGGTGGCGCTTGAACTGCGAGAAATCGAGGTCGGACAAATCCTGCATCAGGAAGGCCTCGGCCTCCTCGTCCGTCTTCAGGACCGGGACCTTTCTTCCGCCCATCTTTCGATCTCCTTCTTATGCATGTATCGAGCGCTGATCGGCCGTACGATCTCTCGGCCCTCCGCTACTAGGATTGTGAAGACCACGAAGATCGGACGACCAACTCGGTTGCTCCCGATCGCAATCGTCCGTTCTTCGGCACCCAAGTGCCCGTAGTCCGGAACAAGAAACGGATCGCCGTCGAGCACATGCTCGATCTCGGCAACCGTCACGCCGTGACTCTGGCATTTGGTAAGATTGCCAGCGTCCCACTCGTAGCGAGACACGACACCCATCGTACAAGCTCATCAATGTATATACAAAAGTATAGCTAGAAATCAAGGTCGGCGTAGCCGGCGTGCGGCGGCATGCCGCCCATGCGGTCGTTGAGCAGCGTGCGGAAGGCCGGGCGCGACTTGATGCGGGCGTACCACTGGCGCACTTCCACCGCCGTCTCCCAGTCGACATCGCCGAGATAGTCGAGGCTGGAGAGATGCGCGGCCAGCGCGAAATCGGCGAGCGTCATGGCGTCTCCCGCCAGCCATTGCCGGGTCGCGAACAGCCAGTTGAAATAGAGCATGTGCTCGATGAGGTTGGCCTTGGCCACCCGCAGCACTGACGGATCGGGCGTGGCGCCCGGCCGGTCGCGCTTGAGGATCTTCTCCTCGACCACATAGCGCGTCACTTCGTCGTTGAGCTTGAGCAGCACCCATTCGCACAGCCGCCACATCTCGGGGCGGTTGCGCGGATCGGCGGGAAACAGGCCGGCCACGGCAGCCGGGCTGTAGCGGTCCTCGATGGCGTGCAGCACCGACAGCACGCCGACGGCATTGGGCTGCCCCTCGTCGATGAGGATCGGCACCGTACCCGCCGGATTGATCTCCAGCAGATGCGGGTCGCGCGCCCAGGGTTTGACGTCCTCGAGGTCCACGGCGACGCCATATTCGGCAAACATCAGCCGCGCGAGGCGGGAGGCGGGATCGAGCCGGTGGTGGAGGAGGCGAGGCATGACGCTTGGGTCTGGTCCAATTCTGGCGCGCTGGCGCAAATCAGCTTAGACGGAGCAGGGCTTTGGGGCCCCGCGATCAGTAGGAGATGAGATGAACGGCGATCAAGGTATTTTTGTGCCGGCGCTGCTCGGGATCGTCGAAGGGCTTACCGAATTCCTACCGGTTTCCTCCACCGCTCACCTCCTGCTCCTCGGCCATTTCCTCGATTTCAACAGCCCCGGCCGGCTGTTCGAGGTGCTCATCCAGCTGGGCGCCATCCTTGCCATCGTTGTGGTCTATTTCTGGCGATTGATCGCCATCGCCCGCGACACCCTGGCGCGCAAGCCCGGCGCGCTGCGCTTCATCCTGGGCGTCGTCCTTGCCGCCGCCCCCGCCGCCATCGCCGGCGTCCTCCTGCACGATTTCATCAAGACGGTGATCTACGAATCCCCGATCCTGATCTGCGTCATGCTCATCGTGGGCGGCCTGATCCTGCTGTGGGTCGACCAGCTCAAGCTCGAGCCGAAATACACCTCGATCTATGAATATCCGCCGCTGCTCTGCCTCTATATCGGCCTGTTCCAGATGGTCGCGCTGATCCCCGGCGTGTCGCGCTCGGGGGCGACGATCGTCGGCTCGCTGCTGTTGGGCACCGACAAGCGCTCGGCCGCCGAATTCAGCTTCTTCGTCGCCATCCCGCTGATGGCCGGCGCTTTCGGCTACGATCTTTACAAGAACCGCGAACTGATCTCGACCGAGCTCGGCCTCGCCGTCGGCGTCGGCTTTGCCGCCGCCTTCATCCTCGCCTTCATCGTGGTACGCTACGCGCTCGACTTCATCAGCCGCCACGGCTTCGCGCCCTTCGCCTACTGGCGCATCTTCGTGGGGGCGATCGGCCTGTGGGGCGTGCTGCTGTTCAGGTGAGGGGGCGGCCCGACGGCTTGGCCGTCGCCGGCGCCTCCTCAAGCCAGTGCGTGATGAACTCTTCCGACTGGTGGATGCAGATCATCTTGATGCGCTGGTCGCTGACTACCGTGAATTTGTGCGGCTCCTCGGGCGCCACATAGACAACGTCGCCCGGTCCCGCCTCGCGCGTCACCTTGCCGTCGGTGAAGGCGATGCGGCCCTCGACCACCACCCAGGTCTCGCCATAGGGATGCCAGTGGAGCCGGGGTCCCGCGCCCGGCGGCATGTGTTCGAGCAGCACCGTCACCTTGGCGCCGTGCGGCTTGCCCTCGACTTCCATGGCATTGCGGTCGCCCGGCAGCCATTGGCCCGTCGAGACGATCTCCATCAGGCCGTCTGCCGGTCGAACTGGCCGTTGGCCGAAAAGCGCCACAGATAGCCGGGCAGCACCGCATCGAGCGGCCGCGGCACGATGCCCATGCCCTGGAGCGTCCGCTTCTCCTTGCTCGCCTCGGGGGACACCACATTGTCGATGCCCAGCAGCGTCACCTGCTCGCCCGTCACCAGCGGATTGGGCAGGATGCCCAGGGGGAAGGCGAGAATCTGGCCGACAAAGCCGGGCAGCGGCAGGATCGGGTTGGTGCGGTTGGCATAGCGCAGCACCCGCTCGACCAGCGTACGGTTGGTCAGCACTTCCGGCCCGCCCAGTTCATAGGTCTTGCCGGCCTTGAGGCTGCCCTGCACTGCCTGCGCCACGGCCTCGGCCACGTCGCCGACATAGACCGGCTGAAACTGCGTCTGCCCGCCGAACAGCGGCATCACCGGCAGCATGCGGGAGATCAGCCCGAGCTTGTTGAAGAAGGTGTCGCCCGGCCCGAAGATCACCGACGGACGGAACACAATTGCCGAGGGGAGCACGGCGCGCACCTCGGCCTCGCCCATCGCGCGGGAGCGCGCGAACAGGCTCGCCGAGCCGGCATCGGCGCCGATCACCGACATATGGATGAAGGTCTTGACCCCCGCGGCCTTGGCCGCCTCGGCCACGCGCTTTGCGCCCATCACATTGACCGCGCGGAACCGCTGCTTGCCCTTTTCGACGCCCACCGCCGCGAGGTTGATCACCACCGAGGCGCCGCGCACGGCCGCCGCGATCGAATCGGGATAGCGCACATTGGCCTGGATCGGCGCCACCTGGCCGACGCTGCCCAGCGGCCGCAGATGCCCCGCCAGGTCCGGCCGGCGCACCCCGACGCGCACCCGGTAGCCGGCGCGCGCCAGCTCCTGCACGATCTGCGTGCCCACAAAGCCCGAGCCCCCGAAAATCGTGACCAGGTCCGGGTGTTCCATCAGGCGGCTCCGCACGGCGAAAAGACAATGGCCGCTTCTAGCCGAAAGCCCGGCAAACTGTCGAGGCTCGCGCGCAAGGCGCGGCGCTCCGCTTTGCCGATTGACAGACCTCTGGCGCTCCCCTAGGGGAAGCGCGCCCATCGGTTTGCCCTGGTGGCGGAATTGGTAGACGCGCACGGTTCAGGTCCGTGTGTTTAACGACGTGGAGGTTCGAGTCCTCTCCAGGGCACCAAGGCATCCCCAAGCGATGTCGGATCACGCGCGGCGACCGTCTCCCGCCGATCCTCCGTTTCAACCCGCTACAGCCTTATCTCTCGCCGTCCTTTCTCGCCTGAAGGAGGATGCTCGCAAGGACTGACGCACCACCGCCAGCAACTCCAAGAAGTGCTGCTTCGCGTTCCAGTCGAGCTGGGATAGCGCGCCGCATGAGCCCCCGGATTGGACGGCTGATGCTGCCTCGGCCAAATAGACCCCCGAAAAGTTCCATGCTAAATCCTTCAGGGAGCAATTGAGCTTGGTCGGGTGCGCAGACACCCGCGAATAGATCGCTATTTTTGGGGGTTTTCTTGGCTGTTTACGATCTTCGGAATTGGACGACGAACGTCTATGTTGGGCCCGAGAATGGTGGGGCTCGTGCCGGGTTTTACGCCGACGGCGCGCCCGTGGCTTACGCCTCACCCACTCACTTCCGGCTTCAGCCTCCTGGCGCCGCTGACTATGTCGACTACTTCGGCAGAGGCTTCATCTTCAATGAGGACGGCGAGCCCGTCGACGGCTTGATCCAGTCGATCAATAGCGGGACCGATGTAATCTCCGGCGTGTCGTGGGACATCTCGAACCTTACCGCGATCTACCTGTCTCCTTCGACGGCAGACGATGATGCCTTCGTGCGTTCCATCCTGGTCGGAAAGGACACGATCCGCAGCGGGTCGGGCAACGACACGATCGACAGCTATACGGGAAACGATCGCGTCTACGCCGGGCTCGGCAACGACACAGTCAATGCCGGCGCCGGGAGTGATCGCATCTATGCGGGTTTGGGCAATGACTTGCTGACCGGCGGGGCGGGCAAGGATCGCTTCGTCTTCGATACGGCGCCGAGCGAGGCAAACATCGACGTGATCGTCGACTTCCGGAGAAACGTCGACACGATCGCGCTTGAGTCCAGTATCTTCAGGCGGATCGGTTCGGAACTGAACTCGGGTGAATTCTATGCCAGGGCCGGCGCTGTCAGCGCGCACGACAGGTCCGATCGCATCATCTACAACAAGGCCACCGGCGATCTCTACTACGACGCCGACGGGAACAAGCCGGGCGGCGTAGCTGCCGTGCTTTTCGCGACGCTTGCGAGCAAGCCGTCGATCGATGCAGGCGACTTCCTTATCGTCTGAGTTGCTCGGTCGTCCGTAGGTCCGGGAGAGGGGGATCCTCTTCCGGTTTCTCACGACGTCGCGACAGGTAACCGCGCCACTGACCAGCGCCCGCTACTTCGCGCCCGTGCGGAACAGCATGATCCGAGCGGTCTTGGCCATGATCACCAGGTCGAGGTCGAAGCTCATATTCTTGACGTAGTAGAGGTCGTAGCCGAGCTTTTCGACTTCCTCGTGCACGGTGCTGGCGTAGCCCAGATTCACCTGCGCCCAGCCGGTGAGTCCGGGCCGCACCAGGAGACGGCTTGCGAATTTGGGCTCCACAGCTTCGGTCGCCTCGGCCACGTCCACCGTTGCCGGGCGCGGGCCGATCCAGCTCATCTCGCCGCGCCAGATGTTGATGATCTGCGGAATCTCGTCGAGGCGGAACTTGCGGACCAGTTTGAGGCCGGGGACGATGCGGCTGTCATTGTCGAGCGCCGAATGCCTGGCGGTGCTGGGCAGCATGGTGCGGAACTTGACGATGGTGAAGGCCTTGCCGCCATAGCCGCGCCGCTCCTGCCGGAACAGCACCGGCTGCCCCGCTCGCATCAGGATGTAGACATAGGTGATGCCGCCCACGATCAGCGCCGGCACGAACGCCACCAGCACGCCGAACACGTCGAGCACACGCTTGGCGCGCGAATAGAGAATCTGGCTGGGCCGGAGCACGATGTCGCTGAGGTCGAACGAATGGATGTCGACCCGCCCGCGCCGCAGTTCGAGGAACTGGACCCACGGCGTCACCAGGACGCCGCGCATATAGGAGCGCAGCAGGAAGCGCGACCATTTGTCGGAATAGTGCGTGCCCACGTCGATGAGGAAGCGGTCGAATGCGCCCAAATCCGCATCGGCGCCGCGGATGATGGGCAGCTTGCCGCCGATCTTGGCGGCGGCCGCCGCCGCGCCGGGGAAATCGAGGATCGCGACGCGCTCGGTCTGCGCCTGCTTGAGGCGCATCATCACCACGATCATCACGAACACCGTGGGGAGGGCGCAGAACAGCACGCCCGAATAGCTCATGAAGATGCGCAGCGCTGAGAGGATGGCGATCAGCACCGCCGTCGTCACCGCCGTCACGAAGGTCGCCACCGTCACCGGCTGCTCATGGTCGCGCAGCGACACCAGCACGAAGGCGATGATGACCGGCAGGGCGGCGAGCGAGGAGGCCACGATCGCAAACGCGCCCCAGTCCGGCCGGGCGCCGCGGGCGATCACCGCGAGATAGATGACAACGATCAGCACGGCGTTGAGCAGCACCAGCGGCGCCACCGACCAGGCGTCCTGCAGCACGCGGTTGCGGCCCACCGACGCGCCTTCGCCCAGCACATAGGCCAGGTCGTGCGTACGCCGCCTGCTCCGCTTCTGCCGTTTCGCCGCCTCGTCCACGCCCGCTACCGCTTCAACCACTGGCGCTGGTGGCTTGGCCGAACTTTGGCGCGCCTGTCAACTCAATCGCCCAGGCCCGGGCAGTATCCCGGCCTTTCCATCGCCAAGATGCTGTGGCACACAACCTCGCAATATTACGCGTTTTGACACCAATTGGGGGCGCTATGACGACCCGCCTGCACCGGGGCGACCTTCCGGATTTGTCTCGTTACGGCCGCGAAGTGGCGATCGACACGGAAACCATGGGCCTCGACCCGCGCCGCGACCGGCTATGCGTGGTGCAGCTCTCGCCCGGCGACGGCAGTGCCGACGTCGTGCAGATCCCCGCCGATCTGCGCGAGGCGCCCAATCTGGTGTCGCTGCTGACCGATCCCAACCGCACCAAGATCTTCCACTACGCGCGCTTCGACATCGCCGTGCTCAAGCACCGCTTCGGCGTCGTCACCGGCCCGGTCTGGTGCACCAAGATCGCCAGCAAGCTCTGCCGCACCTACACCGATCGCCACGGCCTCAAGGACCTCGCCCGCGAGCTGCTCAACATCGACATGAACAAGCAGCAGCAGAGTTCGGACTGGGGCGCCGACAAGATCAGCGAGGCGCAGATGGAGTACGCCGCGTCCGACGTGCTCTACCTGCACGACATCAAGCGGCATCTCGACCGCATGCTCCGCCGCGAGGGGCGCCTCGAGCTGGCCGAAACCTGCTTCCGCTTCCTCCCGACCCGGATCGAGCTCGATCTGCTGGGCTGGGACGAAGAGGACATCTTCGCGCATTCCTGATGGCAGTCGGCCGCGCCGAGACCTACGACCAGCGCTCCGCGATCCTCGACCGGCTGCGTTTCCGCAACCGTACCGTGGCCTTGCTGCGCATCGTCGTGCCGGCCATCGGCGTCATCGCTTTCCTCACGCTCACCGGCCAGATCTACGTCGCCAATCTGATGCGCCAGTACGGCGTCTCCGGCATCCGCGTTGACCGCGGCAACATCGTCGTGGAAGCGCCTAAATATTCCGGCATGGGAAGCGATGGAGCACGGTATCTGGTGACGGCTCGTGAGGCGCGCACGCCGATCGACAGGAGCAATATCATCGAGATGAACGACGCCACGCTCGAACTGCTGCAGCCCGACGGCGTGTCCTACTTCGCGCGCGCCGCGTCGGCCACGATGGATACCGCGACCGACTACGTCACCGTGCCCGGCGTCGTCGCGGTGAACGGCAGCGATGGCCTCGAGGGGACGCTCACCGATGTCGCCGCCGACAATCGCAGGGAGCTGCTCTTCAGCAACGGTCCGGTCGACCTGCTGCTGCCCGACGGCACCACCATCGTCGCCGACACCATGGTGCGCGACGGCAAGGTGCAGACCTGGACCTTCACCCGCGCCACCGTCGTTGTCCCCGATCTGCCGGAGGCGGCCGAATGATGCGGCTTCTCGCTGTTGCCCTCGCTCTGTTCGCGCTGGCGCTGCCCGTTGGCGCGCAGGAGGCCGATCCGGTCAACATCACCGCCGACAATTTCGTCGTCGACGATGCGGCGCGCGTCGCAACCTTCACCGGCGGCGTCGTCGTCAAGCGCAAGAAGCTCACCGTGTGGGCGCCCAAGGTCGTCGTCGAATACGGCGAGAACGGTCCCTCCAGCGTCAAGAGCTTCGTTGCGAGCGGCGGCGTGCGCATCAAGACCGAGGACCAGGACGCCACCGGCGACCGCGCCATCTACGACCCCAAGGCGCAGACGCTGCGCATCACTGGAAATGTCATGGTGGTGAGCGCCACGAGCACGGTCGGCGGCCCCGATCTGGTCATCGATCTCAACGCCGATACAACGGTGTTCCAGGGCGGCGGCTCGAGCGGGCGCGTCACGGGCGTGTTCACCACGCAATGACCGATCAGGGCGGCAAGCGCGTCGATCAGACCGGCTGGCTCGTCGCGCATGGCCTCGCCAAGCGCTTCGGCTCCAAGACCGTCGTGCACGATGTGTCGATCGCCGTGCGTCGCGGCGAGGCCGTCGGCCTGCTCGGGCCCAACGGCGCCGGCAAGACCACGGTGTTCACCATCATCATGGGGCTGCTCCGCCCCGACAAGGGCGAAGTCCGGCTCGACGGCGAACCCATCACGCGCCTGCCGCTGTTCCAGCGCGGGCGCCTGGGCATCGGCTACCTGCCGCAGGAGCCCTCGATCTTTCGCGGCCTCAGCGTCAAGGGAAACATCCTCGCTGTGCTCGAATCGCATGTGCGCTCGCGCGCCGAGCGCCACGCCCGGCTCGACCGGCTGCTCAACGAGTTCGGCATCGCCCATCTCGCCAATGTCAGCGCGCTGGCGCTGTCGGGCGGCGAGCGGCGCCGCGCCGAGATCGCCCGCGCCGTCGCCGGCGATCCGGTGTTCATGCTGCTCGACGAGCCCTTCGCCGGCGTCGACCCGATCGCCGTCGCCGATGTCAAGGCGCTGGTGCGCCAGCTCACCGAACGCGGCATCGGCGTGCTCATCACCGACCACTCGGTGCGCGAAACTCTGTCGCTCGTCGATCGCGCCTACCTCATCCATGACGGCCGGGTGATGATCCAGGGCAAGCCCGAAGTGATCGCCGCCGACCCCGAAGCCCGCCGCGTCTATCTGGGCGACAGCTTCGCGGTGTAGCGGAAAAGAGCGAATAGCTCGTCTGGCACGCTTCTTGCCCTCACCGTGCGAATAGTCCATGGTCGCGGCGCGTCGCACCTTCCGCGGCGCTGGGAAGCACGAAGTATGGCCCTCGCGCCGCGGCTCGAAGTCCGGCAATCGCAGTCGCTGACGCTCACGCCTCAGCTCATGCAGTCGATCCGCCTGCTGCAGCTCAGCCATCTCGAGCTCAACGCCTTCGTCGAAGCCGAATTGCTGCGCAATCCGCTGCTCGAGCGCGAGGACGGCGGTGAGCCGGCCGAGGCCGCCGAGGCGCCCATCGAGGTGAGCCCGTTCGACGACAGCGCCGCCGCCGTCGATCGTCCGCAGACCGCCGATGCCATCGCCGGCTCCTACGACACCGAAGTCGACAACGTCTTTCCCGAGCAGCGCAGCGAGGATCGCCTCGGCGCCGACTGGTCGGGGCCCGTCGGCGGCGAGGGTGGCGAAGCGCCCGATATCGACCAGTATGTCGCCGCGCGCCCCACGCTCTCCGATCACCTGTGGGAGCAGATCGGCCTGCTCCTCACCGATCCGGCCGAGCGGCTGATCGCCCGCTTCCTGACCGATGGCCTGACCGAAGCCGGCTATCTCGGCGTCGAGCTCGAGTCCATCGCCGAGCAGCTCGGTGCAACCGTCGATGCGGTCGAGATGGTGCTGCTCGAGCTCCAGACCCTCGACCCGCTCGGCGTCTTCGCGCGCGACGTCCGCGAGTGCCTCGCCATCCAGCTTCGCGAGCGCGACCGGCTCGACCCGATGATGCAGCGCCTGCTCGACAATCTCGATCTCGTTGCCAACCACGACCTCGTGGCGCTCGCCCGCACCGTCGGCTGCGACCGCGAGGACCTCCTCGACATGCTGGGCGAGTTGCGCGGCCTCGACCCCAAGCCCGGCCGCGCCTTCGAGCGGGGACCGGTCGAGGCGGTGGTGCCCGACGTGTTCGTGCGCCAGGGTCCGGCCGGCTGGATCGTCGAGCTCAACGCCGACATCCTGCCCCGTGTCCTCGTCAATCGCACCTATTATGCGAGCGTCACCGGCAGGACGCGCGACAGCGCCGACAAGACCTTCCTCGTCGATTGCCTGCAGACCGCCAACTGGCTGACCAAGAGCCTCGACCAGCGCGCCCAGACAATCCTCAAGGTCGCCGCCGAAATCGTGCGCCAGCAAGACGAGTTCCTGCATCGCGGCATCGCCTTTTTGCGGCCCATGACGCTCAAGCTTGTCGCCGACGCCATCGACATGCACGAATCGACAGTGAGCCGCGTCACCTCCAACAAATATGTCGCGACGCCCCGCGGCCTGTTCGAGATGAAGTACTTCTTCACCACCGCGCTGGCCTCGTCCACCGGCGATGCCGACCACTCGGCCGAGGCCGTGCGCCATCGCATCCGCCAGCTCATCGATGCCGAGCCGGCCGCCGATATCCTGTCGGATGACACCATCGCCGAACTGCTCCACAAGGAGCAGGGAATCGAGGTCGCGCGCCGCACTGTGGCAAAGTATCGCGAGGCGATGAACATCCCGTCATCGGTGATCCGGCGCAGGCAGAAGCGGGCCCTTGTCGCGGCCCGCTAAGCGCTCGCAATTGCAAGCGTTTTTTCGCGCGGCACCGCCGAAAATCGACTGAAACTCTCGGGTCCGATGCGCATTGCCCCTGATGTGCCCCGGGTCTAGTCTTGGGGTGCCCGGGTCGGCGTTTGCGGGCGCTGCCAGGGCGGAGGTTCAACCCACCAAGAGGATTTCCATGACCCTACGCGTCTCAGGCAAGAACATGGATGTGGGCGATGCACTCAGAACCAGGGCAGAGGGACATTTCGACACTGTCGTCAAAAAGTACTTCGATGGCGGCTACACCGGCCATCTGACGCTCGAGCCCGAAGGCTCGGGATTCAACGCGCTCTGCATGGTCCATCTGGACAGCGGCGCGGTGCTGCAGGCCAGTGCCTATGGCGGCGACGCCATCTCGGCCTATGAGATCCTCAGCGACACCATCGAGAAGCGGCTGCGCCGCTACAACCGCCGGCTCAAGTCGCACCGCCGGCACGTCAATGGCGAAGACACGCTCGAGGCGCAGAGCTACGTGCTCGCCGCCCCCGACGAGTCCGACGAATGGGAGGAGGATTACTCGCCGCCCGTGATCGCCGAAACGACGTCGAACCTGCGGCAGATGAGCGTCGAGGAGGCGGTGATGGAACTCGATCTTACACAGGCCGATATCGTCATGTTCCGCCATGCTGGACACGGTGGACTAAATGTGGTCTACCGCCGCGCCGACGGCAACATAGGCTGGATTGATCCGGCTCTCCGGGCCAACTAGGCCAGCAACGCCGGGACGATATTTAGGGTACATCTAATGGATCTGGCCGACATCCTCTCCGAGGAGTCCGTGCTTTTCTGCACAGACATCAAGACCAAGCGCGAAGTGCTCGAACGACTTGCGACTCGGGCCGCTGCCGCCACCGGTTTCACTGCCGAAGAGATCTTCGCCGCGCTCAACGACCGCGAGGCGCTGGGCTCGACCGGCCTCGGCAACGGCATCGCCGTTCCCCATGGCCGGTTCCCCGGTCTCAAGGGAGTCGTCGCCGTGTTCATGAAGCTCAGCGTCCCCGTCGACTTCGAGTCGGTGGACGACCAGCCGGTGGACCTCGTCATGATGCTGCTGGCGCCCGTGGGCGCCGGCGCCGACCATCTGAAGGCGCTGGCCCGCGTCGCCCGCGTGCTCAGGACCGACTCGGTCGCCGAGAGCCTGCGCCGCGCCAACGACCCCAAGCGGCTCTACGCCATCCTCACGCAGCCGCTCGAAACGACCAAGGCGGCGTAGTTCGCTCGGTACGGTAGGGGCGCGGGGGGCGGTGCCTGCCCCGCGCTCAGTGCAGCGCGACAATCCCCAGATTCTTGTCCGAGAGCCATTCGGCGACAGCTTCCTGGCTGTCGGCGACCAGTAGCGGCTGGCCGTCGGCCGACACCACGAGCTGGAACTCGGTTTCGGCGGCCGTGTCGTCGACATCGTCCATGAACTCGCCCAGCTTGGCGCCGCTGATGGGGCGGATGAACACCACCGCGTTGCCGCCCAGCGCCATGAACTGCGCCGCGGTCAGGTGCCGCAGCGGGTTATCGGGGAGCGTGTGTTCTGATCTGTCTTGCATGGTGTTCCCCTCTCTAGGCAGAACGGATTTCGATGCGGCGGCTGAGCCTATCAGCCTTGGGTCGGACTACCGAAATGACAAGCATGCCATGGCTGAGCACGGCGCCCTTCACCTCGACGCCGTCGGCAAGCAGGAAGCTGCGCTGGAACTGCCGGGCGGCGATCCCGCGATGGAGATATTGCCGGCTCGGATCGTCCTTCTGCCTGCCGCGAACGAGCAGTTGGTTGTCTTCCTGGTTGATCTCGAGCTCGCCCTGGGCAAAGCCTGCAACCGCGATCGAGATCAGGAAGGTCTCGCTGCCGTCCGCTTCGACGGTTCGTTCTATGTTGTAGGGCGGATACCCGTCCGCGGCCCGGCTGAGCCGGTCGATGCGTTCCTCATAGGCCTCGAAGCCAAGCAGGAACGGAGCCGAGAACATCGAGACACGAGACATTGTGTCCGTCCTTGATTAAGCAACGTTTCCCGGCAGCCCAGGTTTCAGCAACCTTTGAGCGGCACCGCCGGATGGCTGAAATATGGGGCAGCATCGGCTCCCCTTCAAGGATCGCGCCGCCATGGCTGAAACCGTTGCAATCATCACCCCCTGCTACCGCGCCGAGCGCTGGATCGGCGCTGCCGTCCGCTCGGTCCTGGCCCAGTCCTGGCCCGATTGGGAACACTGGATCGTCGCCGATGACGGCGCCGATTACGAGGCGATGCTGGCCGCCGAGGGGCTGCGCGACCCCCGCCTGCGCTTCGTCAGCTCGGGCGCCATCGGCGGCGGCGCCTCGCGTGCCCGCAACGTCGCGCTCGACGCGCTGACGGCCTCCTACGCCGCCATCCTCGACGCCGACGACCGGTTCAAGCCCGACAAGCTCGCTCAGGCGGTCGCCGCGCTTGGGCACCATGCCATCGTCTCGGTCGCGCTCGATGAATACGACGAGACGGGCCGGCAGCTCCGCCTGGTCGGGCAGGGCCCCGACCGCGAGCTCTCGCCCGCGGTCTACAAATGGACCTCGCTGTCGATGGATTCGATGATTCTGTGGGATCGCCGCAGGACCGACGCCCGCTACGATCTCGAGCTCACCAACATGACCGACCTCGAGCTGTTGCTGCAGCTTTATCGGTCGGTCCGGGCAAGCTGGCACCTGGGCACCCCGCTGCACGACTACCTCAAGCTCTCGGTGTCGATGAGCAACGGCCCGGGCGTCACCGAAAAGATGATCCGCTCCAAGCGTGAAATGCTGCGCCGTCTTGAAACGGGATTCTACCCGATGGCCGATGCGCGCGGTCCAGAGGGCATGGCGGCGTTTCTCCGCATTTCGCTCAGGGCCGAGGAGACCTATGACGACGCCGTGGCGGCGCAGCCGGGGTTGCTGTTCGAGGATCACCTCGAACCGATGCTGTGGGCCCATCCGCCGCCGGCCTAGTGCGGCGGGCTGGCCCAGCGCACCAAGCCCATGCGACCAGCCCGCCCGCGGGCCTCACACCACCACGATCCCCGAGTGCTTCGCCTTCGCCTCGGGCTCCACATGGATGGTGATCTGCGCATTGGCCACGGCCTCGCGCAGCTTGGCCTCGATGCCGTCGCAGATGGCATGCGCTTCCTCGACGCTCATCGATCCTGCCACCACAAGGTGGAAGTCGATGAAAATCGTCCGTCCCGCCTGCCGCGTGCGGATATCGTGTGCCTCGATCGCGCCCTCGGCATTGCTCGAAATCACGTCGCGGATCGTCCTCAGTGTCGTGGGGTCGACGGCGACGTCCATCAGCCCGATCACGCTCTCGCGGATCAGCCGCCAGCCCGACCACAGGATCGCAAGGCCGACCAGCGCCGCAAGGATCGCATCGAGCTGGTGATAGCCGGTCGCCACCACCAGCAGCACGCCGATCAACACGCCCACGGTCGAAACCACATCGGTCATCAGGTGCTTGCCGTCGGCGACCAGCGACAGCGAGCTTTCGCGCCGGCCGATGCGCATCAGCGTCCAGGCCCAGATGGCGTTGAGCGCCGTGGCGCCCATCGAGATGCCGAGGCCCACCGGGTCGGCGGTGAATGGCTGCGGCGCGCGGAAACCGTCCCAGGCCTTGGCGAAGATCAGAATGGCGGCGAGGGCGATGAACACGCCGATGATCACCGCCGAGAAATACTCGGCTTTGCCATAGCCATAGGGCAGGGCGGCATCGGCGGGTCGCGCCGCCAGCCGCACGGCGACCAGTGCCACGATGGCGGTCACCACATTGACCACGCTTTCGAGCGCGTCCGAATAGAGGGCGATCGAGCCGGTGAGCCAGGCCGCGGCGATCTTGAGCGCCAGCACGGCAAGGCCGATCGCGAGGCTGCCCAGCGCCACGCGCGCCACCACCGACGATGTCGACTCGTTCGCCATCAACCGCTGCCCCGTTGTTCCAGGCCGCGCCATAGCCGGGCCGCCCGAAGGGCGCAAGTGCCTGAATCTGCGAATGATTTCCAACCGCATTCGCAGCACTGCGAAGTGCTTGATTGACCACGCACATTGCCTCTGACAATGAAGGCGCAACGCGCGGCAGCCCTGCTATGCGGCTGAGACACACGTCCGGTGCGGTCGACCCAATCAGGGGACCAATTCCGGAGCTGCGGAGGGAAGATGAGTGACCTGCCTTTGCTGCCGCCCGATACGGGCGTCATGCTGTGCGGCCATGGCAGCCGTAACCAGTTGGCCGTCGGCGAATTCGCCGTCCTTGCCGAAGCGCTGAAGCAGCGGCTGCCCGGCATCCCGGTCGAATACGGCTACCTCGAATTCGCCAATCCGGTGATTCACCATGGCCTCGACCGGCTGCGCGCCCAGGGGGTGAGCCATGTGCTCGCCGTGCCGGGCATGCTGTTCGCCGCCGGTCATGCCAAGAACGATATTCCAGCGGTACTCCGGACCTATGAGGCGGCGCATCCGGGCCTGCGCATCACCTATGGCCGCGAACTCGGCGTCGACCTCAAGATGCTGCGCGCTGCCGGCGACCGCATCCGCGAAGGGTTGGCGCAGTCGCCGCGCCAGATCCCGCTCGCCGAGACGCTGCTGCTCGTTGTCGGTCGCGGCGCCTCCGACCCCGATGCCAACTCCAATGTCGCAAAGGTCATGCGCATGCTGTGGGAGGGCCTTGGTTTCGGTTGGGGTGAGGTCGCCTATTCCGGCGTCACCTTCCCGCTCGTTGCCCCCGCGCTCGATCATGCGGCGCGCCTCGGCTACCGCCGCATCGTCGTCTTCCCCTATTTCCTGTTCACCGGCGTGCTGGTGAATCGCATCTACGACGCCGCCGAGGCGGCGCAGGCGAAGTATCCCGGGATCGAGATCCTCAACGCGCCCTATCTCGACGACCACCCGCTGGTCATCGACACCGTCCTCGACCGCATCCGCGAAATGCTGGTCGGCCAGAATTTGATGAACTGCGCGATGTGCAAATATCGCGAGCAGGTGCTCGGCTTCGAGGCCGAAGTCGGCCTTCGCCAGGAGAGCCATCATCACCACGTCGAAGGCATTGGCGGCGGCCTCGAAAACTGCCCCTGCGGTGGCGACTGCGACAGCTCCTGCCGCGATCAAGCATTCTGCGAGAAGCACGGCCTGCCCTGGACGCCGTTGCACACACATGGGCACGGGCACTCGCATGCGCATGAGCCGCAAGGACACGCGCTGCTGGCCCGGCCGGTGCAAGCGGCCTCACCCTCATCCGGCTTCGACCAACGGGCGGATGAGGGGGCAGCCACGGCAGCCGGCGCGAAGGAGCATGCGCACCCCCACGATCATCATCACCACCCCTATCCGCACGCGAAACACCCCCATGGCCCGGTGACGCTGCCCAGAATTCCGGGCAAGCTGGCGCGGGCGGAGCGCGAGAAGTGACGTGACACTCTTCGATCGCTACATCGCGGTCGACTGGTCGGCGGCCAATGAGCGCCGCGCCGGTAAGGATTCCATCTGGGTCGCCGAGCGTGGCCCGGAAGGGCTGCGTCCGTCGCTCAATCCACCCACCCGCGCCGAAGCCACGGCGCTCCTCATCGAACGGCTCGCCGCCGCCCGCGCCGCTGGCGAACGCATCATGGTCGGCTTCGACTTCGTTTTTGGCTATCCCAAGGGCGCCGCGCGGGCCATTGCCGGCAAGGCCGGTTGGCGCGCCATGTGGGAGGCGATCGGCGCGGCCGTGCAGGACTCGAGCGAGAACAAGTCCAACCGCTTCGAGGTCGCCTCCGGTTTCAACCGCACGCTCGAGCTCGCCCATTTCTGGGGCCACCCGCCGCACCACCGTTATGCCGACCTGCTGCCCACGCGGCCCCTGCACGGCTATCTCCACATCGCCGAGCACCGCCTTGCGGAATCCTATGCGCGCGGCCCGCAGCCGGTGTGGAAGCTGAGCGGTGCGGGCTCCGTAGGCAGCCAGGCGCTGCTGGGGATCGCCCGTCTGCGACACCTCAAATCCGAGTTCCCCGAGGCCAAAGTGTGGCCGTTCGAAACCGCGTTCGAGGCCGATCTCGGACCGCTCGCGCTGGTTGAGATCTATCCATCGATGTTCCCGCTCTCGGGCACGGTCGAGCCCAAGGATCGCGAGCAGGTCGAGGTCTCGGTGGCGCGCTTCGCCGAGCTCGATGCGGCCGGCCTCCTCGGCGAGTTCCTCAGCGCCCCCGGCGTGCTGCTCGCCAGCCAGAAGCGCGATGCCCTCGAGGAGGAAGGTTGGATCGCCGGCGTCGGCCACGAGCACCTGCTGCGCATCGCGGCGCGCCGCTACCTGCGCAATCCCGACGCCATCTACGCCCAGAGCTTCGCCATCATCGAGCGGGAGGCCGATCTCTCCCGCTTCAGCGGTCCACTGCGCGACGTCGTCATCCGCATGATCCATGCCTGCGGCATGGTGGACATCGTCGGCGACATCAGGGTGGGCGGCGACTTTGCCACGGCAGCTTCCGCGGCACTCGCCGCCGGCGCGCCGATCCTGTGCGATGCCGAGGCCGTCCGCTCCATGATCATCGCCCGCCATCTGCCCGGCAACGAGCTCATCGTTACGCTCAACGATGCCGCCGTGCCCGACCTCGCGGCAGAGCGCGCCACGACGCGTTCCGCCGCGGCCATCGACCTCTGGCGCGACCGGCTGCGTGGCGCCGTCGTGGTCATCGGCAATGCGCCCACCGCGCTGTTCCGCCTGCTCGAGCTGCTCGAGGCCGGCGCGCCGAAACCCGCGGCCATCATCGCGGCCCCGGTCGGCTTCGTCGGTGCCGCCGAGTCCAAGGCCGCGCTGGCCGAGAGCCGGAGCGGCGTTCCGTTCCTCACGCTGCTGGGCCGCCGCGGCGGCTCCGCCATCGCTGCCGCCGCCCTCAACGCCATCGCCGCGGGAGCGGGCACATGACCCCGTGGCTCACCATCATCGGCTTCGGCGAAGGCGACCCGATGCCGCCGATCCCGCCCTGCGACGTGATCGTCGGTCCGCAGCGCGCCATCGATCGTCTCGGCCGGGGTATCCCGTGGCGCTCGATGAAGCTCGACGCCATGCTCGCGCAAATCGGCGAGCTGCGCGGTACGCCGACCGTACTGCTCGCGAGCGGCGATCCACTCTGGTTCGGCGTGGGTGCCACGCTCACCCGCCACCTCGCGCCCGGCGAGGTCCGGCTCATCCCGCATGCCTCGTCCCTCCAGTATGCGGCATCGCGCCTGCGCTGGCCCATGCAGCACCTCGCGACGCTCTCGCTCCATGCGCGGCCGGCTGAGCTGGTCCACCCGCACGTCACGCCCGGCAACCGCATCCTCGCGCTCACGACCGATGCCGCCACGGCTTCGCATGTGGCAAGGCTCCTCGTCGACCGCGGCTATGGCCGCTCGCTGCTGACGGTTCTCGAAAATCTCGGCGGTCCGGACGAGCGCGTGGCGTCCGGCGAGGCCCGCGCCTTCGACCTCGCGACGGGCGATTTCTACGTCCTCGCCATCGACTGCGTTGCCGATCCCGGTGCGGCGCTGCTGTCGACGGTTTCCGGCCTCCCCGACGATGTGTTCGTCAATGACGGCCAGCTTACCAAGCGCGAGATCCGCGCTGTCACCCTCAGCCGGCTCGCGCCCTATCCCGGGGCGCTGCTGTGGGATGTCGGCGCCGGTTGCGGCAGCATCGGCATCGAGTGGATGCGCGCCGCCCGCGACGCGTCAGCCATCGCCTTCGAGCGCGAAGGCGAGCGCCTGCAGATGATCGCCGTCAATGCCGCAAATCTCGGCACGCCGACGCTGCGCATCGAGAATGGCGACGCGCCCGACAGCCTCATCGGCATGCCGGCACCCGACGCCGTCTTCCTCGGTGGCGCCGTCGCCAACGAAACGCTGTTCCACACCTGCTGGACGGCGCTGCGCTCCGGCGGCCGCCTCGTCGCCAACGCCGTCACGCTCGAGGGTGAGCAGGCGCTCTACGCACGCCACACGCGCCTCGGCGGCGAGCTGCTCCGCCTCGACATCGCCGCCCTCGACAGCGTCGGCAGCCATCGCGCGCTTCGTCCGCGCCTGCCCGTCACGCAATGGAGCGTCACCAAGCCATGAGCGCCACGCACACCGGCACGCTCCACCTCGTCGGCGTCGGCCCGGGCGATCCCGAGCTGCTCACCCTGCGCGCCGTGCGCGCGCTGCGCAGCGTCCACGTCGTCGCCTATCCCTCGACCGGCGAGGGTGCCGCCTTCGCCCGCGACATCGCGGCCCGCCATATCCTCCCCGGCGCGGTGCTGCTGCCCGTCACCATCCCCATGACCGTCGAGCGCGGCCCCGCGCAGGCCGCCTATGACGGCGCCACCGATGCCATCCTCGCCCATCTCGCCGAAGGCCGCGACGCCGCCTGGCTATGCGAGGGCGACCCCCTGTTCTACGGCTCGGCCATGTATGTGCTCGCCCGCATCGCCGGCCGCGCCGATGTGCAGATCGTCCCCGGCATCACCTCGCTCACCGCCGCTGCCGCCGCCGCCGCGCGTCCCATCGCCGCGCGCAACGAAGTCCTCAAGGTCCTGCCCGCCCCACTCCCCGACGAGGTGCTGCGCGCCGAGCTCACCGCCGCGCCCGCCGCCGCCATCATTAAGGTCGGCCGCCATTTCGACCGCATCCGCGATCTGCTGCGCGAAACCGGCCACAGCAGGAACGCCGTCGTCGTCGAGCATGCCACCACCGTGCGCCAGCGCGTCACCCCGCTCGAAGGCTTCGGCTATGGCGAGCGGCCCTATTTCTCCACCATCCTGTGCTATCGCGGCGATGAGGCGTGGGGATGAAGCCGGCTATCGTCACCTTCGCGGCCTCCGGAGCCGAAACCGCGGCGCGCCTTGCCCCGCTCGTCGGCGCCGATGTGCATCATTGCGGCTACAATGGCGAAGACGGCAAGCTGCTGCTGCCGCGCCTGTTCGCCGAGGGCCGCCCGATCGTTGGCGTCTGCGCCGCCGGCATCCTCATCCGCCTGCTCGCGCCGTCGCTGGGCGACAAGCAGAGCGAGCCGCCGGTGCTCGCCGTCTCGCAGGACGGCACGCAGGTGGTGTCGCTGCTGGGCGGCCACCACGGCGCCAACCGTCTTGCCCGCGAGATCGCTGCACATCTGGGCGGCAGCGCCGCGCTCACCACCGCGTCGGACGCCAAATTCACCCGCGGCCTTGATGAGCCGCCGCCGGGCTACGTCCTCGCCGATCCTGCCGCTGCCAAGCCGGCCATGATGGCGCTGCTGATCGGTGGCCGTCTCGTCGTCGACGGCCATGCGCCCTGGCTCGCCGAAGCCGGCTATCCGGTGAGCTCGGCCGGCACGGTGAAAATCCGCATCGACGAGCACGCCACGCGCCGCGAGCGCGAGCTGCTCTATCATCCGCGCACGCTCGTTGCCGGCATCGGCGCCGAGCGCGGCGTCGCCGCCGACGAGGTCATCGGCCTCATCGCCGAGACGCTGGCGGCGCACGACCTCGCGCCGCAGGCCCTCGCGGCGCTCACCACCATCGACATCAAGTCCGATGAAGCGGCGTTCCACGCGGCGGCGGCCCATTTCGCCGTGCCGCTCCGCATCTTCACGGCGGCCGAGCTCAACCAGGAGCGCTATCGGCTGCTCAATCCCTCGCCCATCGTCGAAGCCGAAACCGGCACCCCCGGCGTCGCCGAGGCCGCGGCGCTCAAGGCCGGCAGCCTGCTGGTCGAGAAGCGCAAATCGCAGCGCGCCACCTGCGCCATCGGCCGCGCCAAGGCGCCCATCGATCCGCTGAGCCTCGGCCGCGCGCCCGGGCTGCTTCATGTCGTGGGCATCGGTCCCGGCGACAGAGCGAGTCGCTCCGCCGCCGCCGTCGCCGCGCTCGACGCCGCGACCGACTGGGTAGGCTACGATCTCTATCTCGATCTCGTCGCCGACCTGCGCCTCGGCCAGGAGGAGCACCGCTTTCCCCTCGGCGACGAGGAAGCGCGCGTCCGCCACGCCCTCGAGCTCGCCGCAACGGGCAAAACCGTCGCGCTCGTCTGCTCGGGCGACGCGCAGATCTATGCCATGGCCTCGCTGGTGTTCGAGCTCATCGAGGCTGTCGGCGCGCGAAAGGTGTCCGAGTCCGCGCGCCGCGTCGCCGTCGACATCCATCCCGGCATCTCCGCGTTTCAGGCCGCCAGCGCTGCGGCCGGTGCCCTCATCGGCCACGATTTCGCCTGCGTCTCGCTGAGCGATTTGCTGACGCCCAGCGACACCATCCGCCAACGCCTCGCCGCCGCTGCGTCGGGCGATTTCGTAACGGCGCTCTACAATCCGCGCTCGCAGCGTCGCACCGATCTCATCGAACACGCCAGGACACTGTTCCTCGCGCATCGTCCGCCCGAAACGCCCGTCATCGTCGCGAGCAGCCTCGGCCGCCCCGCCGAGCAGGTCACCGTCACCACGCTCGCCGCGTTCGATCCCACCACGGTCGACATGCTCACCATCGTCCTCATCGGCGCCTCCACCTCGCGCGCCGTGAAGCGCGGCGACGGCAAGACCATCGCCTTCACGCCGCGCGGCTACCATGTGAAGGCCGGGATATGAGCGCAGGCGATCGCACGCTCGGCCGCGCGGCGGGCAGGGACGCCATGCCATGACCGTCTACTTCATCGGCGCCGGCCCCGGCGCGCCCGACCTCATCACGCTGCGCGGCCAGCGCCTCATCGAGCGCTGCCCGGTCTGCCTCTATGCCGGCTCGCTCGTTCCCGCCGAGATCGTCGCAGCCGCGCCGCCGGGCGCCCTCGTGCGCGACACCGCGCCGCTGCATCTCGATGAGATCGTCGCCGAGATCGAAAGGGCGCACGTCGCCGGCCACGACGTCGCCCGCGTCCACTCCGGCGATCCCTCGATCTATGGTGCCGTCGCCGAGCAGATGCGCCGGCTCGATACGCTCGGCATTCCCTATGAGGTCGTCCCCGGCGTTCCGGCTTTCGCCGGCGCCGCGGCCCGCCTCGCCACCGAGCTGACGCTGCCCGAGATCAGCCAGACCATCATCCTGACGCGCACCTCCGGCAAGGCCTCGCCCATGCCGCCGCGCGAAAGCCTCGAAATGCTCGGCCAGAGCGGCGCGACCCTCGCCATCCACCTGAGCGTGCGCAACCTCGCCTATGTCGAAGCCGCGCTCACCCCGCATTACGGTGCGGACTGCCCGGCGATCGTCATCTATCGCGCCACCTGGCCCGACGAGGAGATCATCGTCACCACGCTCGCCGAAATGCGGACCCGGGTGCGCGAAGAGAAGATCACTCGCACCGCGCTCATCTTCGTCGGCCGTGTCTTCGGCGAAACGCGCTTCCGCGACAGCCGCCTCTATGCCGCCGACTTCGCACATGTGCTGCGCAACGCAGGGAAGAAGAAGCAGCGGGCAGGGTAGGCACAAGCGGCCCCGCTGGAGCGAGCGCCACTCGCTGCGCGGTGCTCAATGGGTCGCCACCGCCGCTACCGCTTCGTCCACCGTACCCACCTCATGCGCCGGCCCGTAGGCCGGTCGCGCCACCATGATCACCGTGGCGCCGCGCTCGCGCGCCACGTCGAGCTTGGCCCACGTCGCCGCGCCGCCCGAATTCTTGCTCACCAGATGGGTGAAGTCGTATCGGTCGAACAGCGACCGCTCGCTCGCGAGCGAATGAGGCGGTGTGTCGATGAGCAGCTCCATATGTCCCAGATCGATCTGTGGCACCTCGATCAACCGCGCCACCAGCCGGCAGTCGTCGCGGCCGACGAAATACTCAAGCCCCTGATGTCCCGTGGTGATGAAGCCGTGGGCGTTGGGCGGCAACGCCGCCGCGGCCGCTTCGATCGTGGGCACGTGCAGCCAGGCCGCATCAGCCGGTTCGTCCCAGGCCGGTCGCATATAGCGTATCAGTGGAACGCCGCTCGCCTGCGCCGCGGCCACCGCGTTCACCGAGATCAGCCCGGCATATGGGTGCGTGGCATCCACCAGCCGCTCGACCCCCGCCGCCTTGAGATAGCCAACGAGACCGGGGACACCGCCGAATTTGCCCACGCGCAACTGCCCGGCGGGCAGTGCCGGGCGGCGCGTCCGTCCTGCGAGCGACGTGGTGACGTCGTGGCCGAGCGCCGTCAGCCGTTCGGCCAGTTCGCGCGCCTCGGTCGTGCCGCCCAGGATCAGGATCTTCATTCAGCCGCTCTCGCCCACGATCGTTCCGTTGCGGTCCACCACCAGCACATCGATGCGCGCCGCGTCGCCCACCATCGCCTGCGCTTGCGCGCGCGCCACAGACGCAATCATTGCGGCAAGGGCAGGGCCGCCCAGCGCCAGCACTTCATTGGCCGTGTTGGCGGCCAGCACGCGCTCGCGCTGGTCCGGCAGCAGGGTCGCAAGCATCTCGAAATCCACCTGACTGCGGCCTGAATGAAGGTCCATCGCCCCCTGCGCCAGCTTCACCAGCTTGGCAAAGCCGCCGGCAATGGTGACGCGCTCTATGGGGCGGCGGCGCACATATTTGAGCAGCCCGCCGACGAAATCGCCCATGTCGAGATAGGCCTCGATGGGCAGGCCCAGCCGTGCCATGGCCGCCGTCTCGCTTGTGTCGCCGGTCGAGCCCACCACATGCGTCAGCCCCAGCGCCCGCGCCACATCCACGCCGCGCTGGATCGAGGCGATCCACGCCGCGCAGGAGTAGGGAATGACGATGCCGGTCGTCCCCAGGATCGAGAGCCCGCCCACAATGCCGAGCCGCGGGTTCCACGTCTTCTGCGCCAGCCGTGCCCCGTCGCGCACCGACACGGTCACGGCATAATCGCCCGCGCCCAGCACCTCGCGGATCATCCGGCGCGGCACCGGGTTGATCGCCGGCTCGCCCGGAGGGATCGGCAGGCCGGGCTTGGTCACCGTGCCAACGCCCGCGCCGGCATGAAACGTGATTCCACTGCCGGGCGCGCTCCGCGTCACGCGTGTAACGACGAGCGCACCATGCGTCACATCGGGATCGTCGCCCGCATCCTTGACGATGCCCGCCTCGGCCCAGCCCTCGCCCATCGCCTCGTGCGCCAGCGCGAAGGCCGGCATCTGGCCGCCGGGCAGCGTGATCGTCACCGGATCGGGGAACTGGCCCTCCGTCAGCGCGCCGAGCGCCGCCTTGGCCGCCGCGGTGGCGCAGGCGCCCGTGGTCCAGCCCCGGCGCAGGGGGCGATCGGTCGGGGCATCGTCCGCGCTGTCGGCCATGCTAATCCTATAGCATGAGCTTTGCCGCACTCGATTCTCTCGACTGGCCCGTCTTCGAGCCGGGCACCGTCTGGCTGGTGGGCGCCGGCCCCGGCGCGCCGGGCCTGTTGTCGCTGCTCGGCTATCGCGGCCTGCTTGAAGCCGATGTCGTGGTCTATGACGCCCTGGTGAGCGACGCGCTGCTCGCCCTCGCCAATCCGGCTGCCGAACGCATCTATGCCGGCAAGCGCGGCGGTAAACCGTCGCCGAAGCAGGCCGACATCTCGCTGCGGCTGGTCGAGCTGGCCGAAGCCGGCAAGCGCGTGCTGCGCCTCAAGGGCGGCGATCCCTTCATCTTCGGCCGGGGCGCCGAGGAGGCGCTGGCGCTGGTGGCCCGCGGCATCCGCTTCCGCATCGTGCCGGGCATTTCGGCGGGCGTCGGCGGGCTGGCCTATGCCGGTATTCCCGTCACTCACCGCGACACCAACCAGGCGGTCGTCTTCCTCACCGGTCACGACGAAAGCGGCGGCATCCCCGCGGCGGTCGACTGGGCGGCGGTCGCCAATGCCGCGCCCATCATCGTCATGTACATGGCGGTCAAGCACCTGCGGTCGATCGCCGACAAGCTGATGGCGGCGGGCCGCGCCCCCGCCGATCGCGTCGCCGTCGTCTGTAACGCGGCGCTGCCCGATCAGTATGTGGTCGACGGCACGCTGGGCGATATCGCCCGCATCGAGCCCATGCTCAAGGCGCCGGCCATCGTGGTCGTTGGTGCCGTCGGCGGCCTGCGCCAGGATCTCGACTGGTATGTCGGCGCGCTGCGGGAGAACGGCCTTGGCTAATGGCCTCGTCATCGCCGCGCCGCGCTCCGGCTCGGGCAAGACCGTGGTCACGCTCGGCCTGCTGGCCGCTCTCGGGCGTCGTGGCCTCGCGGTTGCCCCCGCCAAGACCGGCCCCGACTATATCGATCGCGCCATCCTCGCCCGCGTCGCCGGCCGCGAGGCTATCAACCTCGATCCCTGGGCCATGTCGCCCGATCGACTGCGCGCCCTCGCCTCCGCCCACGCCGCGGGCGCCGACCTGCTGCTGGTCGAAGGCGTCATGGGCCTGTTCGACGGCGCCGCCGACGGCACCGGCTCCACCGCCGACCTCGCCGCTACGCTCGGCCTGCCTGTCATCCTCGTGGTCGACGCCGACCGGCAGGGCCAGTCCATCGCCGCCCTGGTCTCCGGCTTCGCCCGCTTCCGACCCGACGTCAGCGTCGCCGGCATCATCGTCAACCGCGTCGCCACCACGCGCCACGAGCAGCTGCTGCTTACAGCGCTCGCGCCGCTCGGCGTCCCCGTGCTCGGCGTCCTCCCCCGGCGCGACGTCCTACACCTGCCGGAGCGGCATCTCGGTCTCGTCATGCCAGACGAGGTCGTCGGCTTCGATGCGGTCGTCACCGCTGCCGCGGACGCGCTCGAGCAGTTCGTCGATCTTAATCTTTTGGCCGCCCTTTCATCGAAAGTGCCGAGATTTTTGCCCGGCGTTTCAAGGATATCGCCTCTGGGGCAGCGCATTGCCGTCGCCATGGACGACGCTTTCAGCTTCATCTACCCCCACCTCCTCAGCGACTGGCGCGCTCAGGGCGCCGAGGTCACCCCCTTCTCGCCGCTTGCCGATGAGCATGCGAGAATGGATAGCGATGCAGTGTTCTTGCCAGGAGGCTATCCGGAATTGCATGGCGAGCGGCTGGCGGCGGCGAGCGGTTTCCACGCTGGGCTGCGCGCTGCCGCAGCCCGCAACGCCCTGATCTACGGCGAGTGCGGCGGCTACATGGTGCTCGGCGAAACCCTCACCGACAAATCCGGTGCCACCCATCGGATGGCCGGCCTGCTGCCGATCCATACCGATATCAGCCGGCCCAAACGCACCCTCGGCTACCGCCGGCTGAGCCACCAGAGCCCGCTGCCCTGGCCCGCGCACCTCCTTGGCCACGAGTTCCACTATTCGACCGGCGGCGCCGCAAACCCCCTCTTCGCCGCCACCGACGCCCTCGGCACGTCGCTGCCGCCGATGGGCGCCGTTGCCGGCCGCGTCATGGGGTCGTATGCCCATGTCATCGACGCCGCGGAGCCAGCCGATGGCTAAGGCCTTGATGTTCATGGGCACCGGCAGCGACGTGGGCAAGACAACCATCGTCGCAGGCCTTTGCCGCGCCTTCGCCGATCGCGGCCTGCGCGTCGCCCCCTTCAAGCCGCAGAACATGTCCAACAACGCCGCCGTCACCGCCGATGGCGGCGAGATCGGCCGGGCCCAGGCCCTGCAGGCCCGCGCCGCCCGGCGCGAGCCGCTCACCGCCATGAACCCGGTGCTGCTCAAGCCCGAGCACGAATCTGGCGCCCAGCTCGTCGTTCGCGGTCGGCGCGTCGGCTCCTATGCCGCGCGCGACTATTGGAAGATGCGCGGCGAGCTCATGCCGCAGGTACTCGCCGCCTATCGCGAGCTGGCCGCTGACGCCGATCTCGTCCTCGTCGAAGGCGCCGGCAGTGCCTCCGAGGTCAATCTGCGCGGCAACGACATCGCCAATTTCGGCTTCGCCCAAGCCGCCCAGGTGCCGGTCATCCTCGTCGGCGACATCGATCGTGGCGGCGTCATCGCCGCGATCGTCGGCACCTTCGCCGTCATCGCCCCAAGCGATGTCGCCCTGATCCGTGCGAGCCTCGTCAACAAATTCCGCGGCGACCCAGCCCTCTTCACCGATGGCGCGGCCTTCATCACGGAGCGCACCGGCGTTCCCTGCCTTGGTCCGCTCCCCTTCTTTCCCAACGCAGCGAAGCTGCCGGCGGAAGACTCACTCGCCCTCGACGCCAAGCCGTCCGGCGCCGGCGGGTCCTATGTCATCGCCGTGCCGCGCCTGCCGCGTATCGCCAATTTCGACGACCTCGACCCTCTCCGCGCTGAGCCGGGCCTCTCCGTGGTCGTCGTCGAACCTGGGCAGGCCATTCCACAGGCTGCCGACATGATCATCCTGCCCGGCTCAAAGGCCACCCGCGGCGACCTCGAGGCGCTGCGCCGCTTCGGCTGGGATATCGACATCCTTGCCCATCATCGCGCCGGCAAGCGCATCCTCGGCATCTGCGGCGGCTACCAGATGCTCGGTCGCACCATCGCCGATCCCGACGGCATCGAAGGTACGCCGGGCACCAGCGCCGGCCTCGGCCTGCTGGTCGTCGACACCGTGTTGGGCCCCACCAAGGAGCTGCGTGTCGAGCATGCGACCCACCTCGCTACCGGCGAGGCCCTTTCAGGCTATCACATGCACATGGGCGTCACTTCGGGCGCCGACAGCGCTCGTCCGTTCTCGCGAATGGCAGGAAACGACGACGGCGCAACGTCCGGTGACGGGCTGATCGTTGGAACGTACCTGCATGGCATCTTCGCCTCGAACGCATTTCGTCATGCATTTCTGAATATGCAGTCGCCTGTCGACTACGACGGGGCCGTGGAGACAGCAATCGACGGTCTTGCCGCCCATCTCGCCAGCCATCTCGACCTCGACGCGCTCGTCGACCTCGCCGGCGAGGTCGCCTGATGGCCTGGCTGCTCGCCCCGCTGGCGCTGCTGATCGAGCGCGTCGTCGGCTACCCACCCTGGCTGTTCAAGATGATCGGCCACCCCGTGACCTGGATCGGCGCCCTTATCTCCTGGCTCGACGGCAGGCTCAACCGCGGCGAAAAGCGCCGGCTCAAGGGTCTCCTGGCGCTGCTTCTGCTGCTGCTCACGGTCCTCGCCATTGGGCTCCTCGTTATCGCCATCACTCGCCGCGTGCCCTTCGGCTGGGTGCTCGAGGCGGTGCTTGCGTCCAGCCTCCTGGCCCAGAAGGAGCTCGGCCGGGCTGTCAAAGCCGTGGCCGACGGCCTCAACCTCGCGTTGGACAGCGGTCGCCGCGCGGTCAGCCAGATCGTCGGCCGCGATCCCGACACGCTCGACGAGGCGGGCGTGTCACGAGCGGCGATCGAGAGCCTCGCCGAGTCGACATCGGATGGCGTCGTCGCTCCGCTGTTCTGGCTCCTCGTCGGCGGCCTGCCCGGGGCGCTGATCTACAAGGCAGCCAACACCGCCGACTCCATGATCGGCCACCGGAACGAGCGCTACCGCGCGTTCGGCTGGGCGAGCGCCCGGTTCGACGATCTGCTCAACTGGGTTCCGGCGCGCCTCTCCGCCCTTCTGGTCGCGGGCGCCGCATTCATGGTCCGGCGGGCCGATCCGGAAGCGGCGTGGTCGACCGCGTTGCGCGACGCGCGCAAGCACGACTCGCCCAATGCCGGCTGGCCTGAGGCGGCCTTCGCCGGGGCGCTCGGCTTCCGCCTCGGCGGCCCGCGCGCCTATGACGGCGAAGTGCACGACCTCCCCGCCTTCGGGGACGGACGGGCGGAGTTGACCGCGCTCGATATCCTCAAGGCGCTCGAGCTTTATTGGATGGCGATGAACCTGCTGCTCGCCGCCAGCATCGCGCTCGGCCTCGTCCTCTGGCGCTTCGCCTAATCCGCCACCGGCGGCAGCACCGAGCTCTCGGTCAGGCGCTCGCCCTTGAGCGTCATCGGCAGGCCCGCGACGACGAAATGCACGTCGGTGCAGATCTGCGCCAGCCGCTGATGCGTCGCGCCTGCGAGATCGCGGAAGGTGCGGGCCAGCGGGTTGTCGGGCACGATCCCGAGCCCGACCTCATTGGACACGAGGATGACGCGGCTCGTCTCGATCGTGGGGAGCGCCGTCGCCAGTTCCTCGACCGCACGGGCCACGTCGTGGTTGGTACCCAGAAGATTGGTGATCCACAGCGTCAGGCAGTCGACGAGGATCACGTCATGCGACTTCGCCGCGGCCTTCAATGCCGTAGTGAGCGCGATCGGCTCCTCCAGCGTCGCGAACCGCTTGTGGCGCTGCTGCTGGTGCAGCTTCACCCGTTCACGCATTTCGGCGTCGAGCGCCTGCGCCGTCGCCAGATAGAGCGGCTGTTCGCCGGCACGCATCGCCAGCCGTTCCGCAAAGCCTGTTTTGCCCGAGCGCGCACCGCCCAGAACCAGCACATGTCCCATGGAGCTCCTCCGCCTGAAGCGTCCGACTCGACCAAACGCGAGCGGGCAGAGATTGGTCGCATGGCCCCTATGCGGCAAGCCCGGATGCAGGCCGGAAATGGCTTGCATATTCTCCTTTCGTCTAAGGGGCGATCGCATTATGGTCCGCCCGCGCCGGAGGGGGCGTGACGACCAACTTTGGGGCCGGAATTGACCCGATATTACCTTGGCGTAGATGGTGGTGGCACCAACTGCCGGATTCGCCTCGCCGACGAAAACCTCCGGACATTGGGCGAAGGCCGTGGCGGCCCGTCCAATTTGCAGCTTCAGAATGCCGATCCTGCCTATGCCTCGATCCTCGAGGGCACCAGGGCCGCCTTCGCCGCCGCCGGTCTCACCGACGCCGACTACGCCAACACGCACGCGTGTTTCTGCATGGCCGGCGGACGTTCGGTGATCGACCGCGACGCCTTCGCCAAGCGCCCGTGGAAATTCGCCAATGTGCGCGTCTATGACGACATCGACGCCGCCCATGCTGGCGCCCTGGGCGGCGAGGAAGGCGCGGTGATCATCGCCGGCACCGGCTCGGCCGCGCTCGCCATCGTCGATGGTCAGCGCCACCAGGCCGGCGGCTGGGGCTTTTACGTCGGCGACCAGATGTCGGGCGCGATCCTCGGCCGCGAGCTGATCCGCCGCGCTGTCGAGGCGACGGACGGACTGGTGTCGGGCTCGCCCCTCACCGAGGCCGTGGTTCAGGCGCTCGGCGGCACCCTCGATGATGTGATGGAGTGGTCCTTCCCCAAGGCCACCGACAGCGTCGCCTACAAGGACTACCGCGGTGAGGAGGTCGCTGTCAGCGTCGGGCCGACGCCCAAGGCCTATGGCGATTTCTCGCGTATGATCTTCGAGTACTACGAAAAGGGCGACGCCGTGGCGCGCGAGCTCATCGACCTCGAACTCGGCTATGTCGACAACTATGTGCGCTGGTTCAAGCTGCGTGGCGCGACCCGCATGGCCGCCACGGGCGGCGTCGGCGAGCGTCTCTATCCCATCCTCGTTGATCGCTACGGCGACTTCATCGTCAGGCCGCTCGGCGACAACCTCTCGGGCGCGGTCATTCTCGCACATCAGAACTTCGCCGCATGAACTACATCGAACGGAGACATAAGAGCGTGTCCAGCCGCATCATCCCGGTCCAGCCCTTCGACTACGTCGTCTTCGGCGCCACCGGCGACCTGACCAAGCGCAAGCTGATCCCGGCGCTCTACCATCGGTTCAAGGACGGCCAGTTCGACGAACAGAGCCGCATCATCGGCGTGTCGCGCACCAAGCTGACCGATGCCGAGTTTCAGCAGGCGGCGCGCGACTCGATCGCCCAGTTCGTCGAGAAGGACTACCAGGACGACAAGGTGATCGACCGCTTCGTGTCGACCTTCTCCTACGTCGCCAACGACGTGACCGACCCGGCCAAATGGGGCGACCTGTCCGCCAATCTGCGTGACGATCCCAAGATCGTGCGCGCCTTCTATCTCGCCATCGCGCCCGACCTGTTCGGACCGACTTGCGAGTACATTCAGAAGCAGGGCTACTACCGCCGCGACGCGCGCGTGGTGATCGAAAAGCCGCTGGGCCACGACCTGCAGTCGTCGATCGAGATCAATGGCGAGGTCAGCAAGATCTTCGCCGAAGATCAGGTCTACCGCATCGACCATTATCTGGGGAAGGAGACGGTCCAGAACCTCCTCGCCCTGCGCTTTGCCAATATCCTGTTCGAGCCCGTATGGAACTCGGCCCATATCGACCACGTGCAGATCACGGTGGCCGAGTCGGTCGGCGCCGGCACGCGTGGCTACTACGACGAGAGCGGCGCGCTGCGCGACATGGTGCAGAACCACATGCTGCAGCTCCTCTGCCTGGTGGCGATGGAGCCGCCGGCGTCCGACGCCGCCAATGCGCTGCGCGACGAAAAGCTCAAGGTGCTGCGCTCGCTCAAGCCGATCGCCAATGGCGATGTGGGCAAGATGACCGTGCGCGGCCAGTACCGTAATGGCTCGGTCGACGGCCAGGTCGTGCCCAGCTACCAGGACGAGCTGCCCGACGACCGCAAGGGCTCGCGCATGGAGACGTTCGTCGCGCTCAAGGCCGAGATCGAGAACTGGCGCTGGGCGGGAGTGCCGTTCTATTTCCGCACCGGCAAGCGCCTCGCGAGCCGCGCCTCCGAGATCGTCATCCAGTTCCGCAACATCCCGCACTCGATGTTCGACCACGCCGAAGGCGCGCCGCGCCCCAACCGGCTGATCATCCGCATCCAGCCCGACGAGGGCGTGAAGCTGCTGATGATGATCAAGGACCCAGGTCCGGGCGGCATGCGCCTGCGCGAGGAGCCGCTGAACCTGAGCTTTGCGGCCACCTTCCAGGAGCGTACGCCCGAGGCCTATGAGCGCCTGCTGCTCGATGTGATCCGCGGCAGCCAGACCCTGTTCATGCGCCGCGACGAGCTCGAAGCGGCCTGGATGTGGATCGACCCGATCCGCCGCGCCTGGGATGCGGCCACCGACCAGCCGCATCTTTATCATGCCGGCACCTGGGGCCCGTCGGCCGCGGTGGCGCTGATCGAGCGCGATGGCCGCACTTGGCATGAGGAAAACTGAGTGAGGCCGGCGCGCCGCGACTTCCGCGACAAGCAGCAACTGGCCGAGGCGCTCGCCGGGGCCGTGGCCGGCAATCTCAAGGCCGGGATCAAGTCCCGCGGCGCGGCATCGCTCGCCGTCTCCGGCGGTTCGACGCCGGCGCGTTTCTTCAAGGCGCTGAGTGAGCGCGCCGACGTGCCCTGGGACAAGGTCACGGTGACCTTGGTCGATGAACGCTGGGTCGATGAGACCTCGGATCGCTCCAATGGCCGGCTGGTCAAGGCGAACCTGCTGCAGGGCAGGGCGGCCGTGGCGCGCTTCGTGCCGCTCTACCAGGGCGGCACCGAACCCGACGCTTATGCGGCGTGCGCAGCCCAGCGCGACGTGCCGCAGCCGTTCGATGCGGTGATCCTGGGCATGGGCAATGACGGACATACGGCGAGCTTCTTTCCCGGAGGGGATACGCTGGCCGAGGCGCTGACGGCTGAGGGGCCGGTGGTCGCCATCAGGGCGCCGGGGGCAGGCGAACCACGCGTCACGCTGACGCTCAGGGTGCTGCTCGCCGCGAGGGCGCTCTATCTGCATATCGAGGGGGGAGAGAAGGTCGAAACGCTCGGCAAGGCTGAGGCAGAAGGTCCCGTAGAGGACATGCCCGTGCGTGCTATCCTGCGCCAGACCCAAACGCCGCTGACCATCTACTGGTGC
This sequence comes from Devosia sp. 66-22, assembly GCA_001899065.1. Taxonomy (GTDB): domain Bacteria; phylum Pseudomonadota; class Alphaproteobacteria; order Rhizobiales; family Devosiaceae; genus Devosia_A. Next base: position 74,844 of record MKUZ01000022.1, read on the forward strand.
CCCTGACCCGGGCAAGGAGCCCAAATGTCTGTCCTCAAGGCTGTCCAGGACGTGACCGACCGTATCGCGGCACGCAGCGCCGATACGCGTCGCGACTATCTCAACCGGCTTGATGCCGCTCGGGCGAAGGGCGTCTATCGCGCGGCTCTGAGCTGCGGGAATCTGGCGCATGGCTTTGCCGCCTGCTCGCCCACCGACAAGGCGCGGCTCGCCGGCACCAAGGCGCTCAACCTTGGCATCGTCACCTCCTACAACGACATGCTGAGCGCGCATCAGCCCTACGAGACCTATCCCGCCATCATCAAGGACGCGGTCCGCTCGATCGGCGCGACGGCACAGGTGGCGGGTGGTGTGCCGGCGATGTGCGACGGCGTCACGCAGGGCCAGCCGGGCATGGATCTGAGCCTGTTCAGCCGCGACGTGATCGCCATGGCGACGGCGATCGCGCTCAGCCACAACATGTTCGACGCCGCGGTGTTCCTGGGGATCTGCGACAAGATCGTGCCGGGCCTCCTGATTGGGGCGCTGGCCTTTGGCCATCTGCCGGCGGTGTTCGTGCCGGCCGGGCCGATGCCCTCGGGCATTCCCAATGACGAGAAGGCGCGCGTCCGCCAGCTCTATTCGGAGGGCAAGGTCGGCCGCGCCGAGCTGCTCGAGAGCGAGGCCAAGTCCTATCACGCGCCGGGCACCTGCACCTTCTACGGCACCGCCAATTCCAACCAGATGCTGATGGAGATCATGGGTCTCCATCTGCCGGGCGCGAGCTTCGTCAATCCGGGCACGCCGCTGCGCGAGGCGCTGACGCGCGAAGCCGCGAAGCGGGCGCTGTCGCTCACCGCCGAGGGTAACGACTATACGCCGGTCGGCCACGTCATCGACGAGAAGGCCATCGTCAACGGCCTCGTCGGCCTCCACGCGACCGGCGGCTCGACCAACCACACGCTGCATTTGATCGCCATCGCCGCCGCGGCGGGGCTGCAGGTCACGTGGCAGGACATGGCCGATCTCTCCGAGGTCGTGCCGCTGCTGGCGCGCGTCTATCCCAACGGCGTCGCCGACGTGAACCACTTCCACTCGGCGGGTGGAATGGGATTCCTGATCCGCGAGCTGCTCGCCAGCGGTCATCTGCACGAGGACGTCAAGACAGTGTTCGGGAGCGGGCTGTCGAACTATGCCGCCGAAGCCCGGCTGATCGACGACAAGCTGACCTTTGAACCGGCACCGGCGGAGTCCGGCGATCCCAAGGTGCTGACCAAGGTGGCGACGGCTTTCTCTGCTTCGGGCGGGCTGAAGCTGCTGAGCGGCAATCTGGGCAGGTCGGTGATCAAGGTGAGCGCGGTCAAGCCGGAGCATCGGGTCGTCGAGGCGCCGGCGCGCGTCTTCCACAGTCAGCAGGGCCTGCAGGCGGCGTTCAAGGCGGGCGAGCTCAATCGCGACTTCATCGCGGTGGTGCGTTTTGCCGGCCCCAAGGCGGTCGGTATGCCGGAGCTGCACAATCTCACGCCGGCGCTGGGCGTGCTGCAGGGCCGTGGCTTCAAGGTGGCGCTGGTGACCGACGGCCGCATGTCGGGCGCGTCGGGCAAGGTGCCGGCCGCCATCCACATGACACCCGAGGCCCTCGACGGCGGACCGATCAGCAAGCTGCGCGACGGCGACCTGCTGCGCCTCGATGCCGAGGCCGGTACGCTGACCTTCCTTGGCGACGAGCGCGAGCTGATGAGCCGGACGCCGGCCACCGAGGATCTGCGCGGCGAGCATTTCGGCATGGGCCGCGAGCTCTTCGCCGGCTTCCGCGCCCTGGTGGGCGCCGCCGATCGTGGCGCCAGCGTGTTCGCCTAAAACGTCGCTCTATCGCGCAGCGCGAAGTTCCCGGTGACCGTGAGGTCCCGGTGCAGGGGAACCGCGGGGCAAACGACCCCGCGGGCGGAGCGCGCGGATAGCGCCTCCGAGAAAAGGGGAAAGCGCCGGAATTCCGGACGCCTCCGCGCACTCCGCCGGTGGGGCTGTCGGGCACGTGGCGTGAGCGCCGTGGGCATCGATGTGCCACGGCAGTCCGACACGAACCCCAGGCTGCGCGACCGCAGCCCTCCCACCCTCGTCACCCGCACCTCGTCAGTACGCGCGGGGATCGGTGACGACTGGGGGCACCATACAATAGGTCGGAAGGACGTGCGTAAGTTGGCTCGAAATCGGGGGCAAAGGCCCGGGAATGCTGGGCACTCCGCGAGTCAAACTGATGTGGTTTTCCACAAGGATTGCCCCTCCTCGGATGACGCTTGGGGTGGGCGGCGCCGGTGAGGCCTGGCGCCAGCGTGGGCGCCTGTCGCGGGTCTCGCTCACGCGACGGCGGCTGTTTCCGGGCCGCTGGCCAGCTCGAGCAGAGCGGCCGCGCTCATCGGGCGGCCGAAGTGGAAACCCTGGCCGATGGTGCAGCCGGCAGCGCGGAGGAGGTCGACCTGGGCGGCGGTCTCGATGCCTTCGGCGACGGTGGTCTTGCCCAGGGCGTGGCTGAGGCCGAGGACGGAGGTGACGATGGCGATCGACTCGGGATCGCCGGGCAGCTCACGAACGAAGCGCTGGTCGATCTTGATCTTGTCGATGGGCAATTGACCCAGATAGCCCAGCGAGGAATAGCCGGTACCGAAATCGTCGAGCGCGATGCCGATGCCCATGGCGCGGATCATCTCGAGCGTGCGGGTCACCTGCGTCGCGTTGCGCACGAACACGCCCTCGGTGATCTCGATGTCGAGGCGGCGCGGATCGAGGCCGGCGCGCTGGAGCGCCGTTTCGATCGTCTCGGCGACGTCGGAGAGTTCGAACTGCACCGGCGACACATTGACCGCGAGGCGGATATGTTCTGGCCATGTCGCGGCTTCGCGGCAGGCGGCCTCGAGCACCCAGGCGCCGAGCTCGACGATAAGGCCGGTTTCCTCGGCCGCCGCGACGAAGTCGGCGGGCGACACGATGCCAAGCGTTGGGTCGTTCCAGCGGCTCAGCGCCTCCGCGCCGATCAGGCGGCCGGTCCCCAGCTCGATCTGCGGCTGGTAGACCAGCGTGAGCTGCTGATGGTGCAGGGCCCCGCGCAGTGCCGCGTCCATCTGCTGGCTGGCCTGCAGCCGGTTGTCCATGCCCGGCTCGTAGAGGCGCACAACGCTGCCCACGCTCTCCTTGGCCGCCGAGAGCGCCATGTCGGCGTGGATGAGCATCGTCTCGGCGTCACTGCCCGAGACCAGCGACGTGGTGGCGCCGGCGCTGGCGGCGACGACCGCGCTGTGGCCGCCGTCGAGCTGATAGGGAAAGCTCAGCCATTCGGCGATGCTCTCGGCGAAACCGGCAAGACGCTCGCCGTCCATGGCTGGCGCGAGCAGCGCGAAATTGTCGCCGCCCAGCCGCGCCACGGCGTCCGGACCCATATTGCGCAGGCGCGACACGACCAGCCGCAGCAGCACGTCGCCCTGGTTGTGGCCGAGTGTGTCGTTGATGGCGCGGAAGCGGCGGAGGTCGAGCATCACCAGCGCCAGTGCTTGGCCGGCGCTGAGGCGCGCCTGCGCTTCCTCGATCAGGGCAGAACGCGTCAGCGCGCCCGTGACGGGGTCGTGGCGGCTGAGATAGAGCAGCCGGTCCTCGGCGGCGCGGCGCTCGGTGATGTCGCGGAAGCTGAGACTGACGACGTCGCGGGTCGCTCCATCGATCTCGACGCTGGACGGTGTCGCTGCGTATTCGAGCTGGCGGGGCCCGGCGGCGGTCTCGATCGCCACTTCGTGCACCGGCGCTACGGCGGCGCGCGCGAAGCTTTCGTCGACGACGCGGATGAGCCCCAGGGGAAGAACGGCGTTCGCCTCTTCGCCGATGAGCACATGGCCCAGGAGGCGCGCGGCGGACTGGCTGGCCGAGATGATGCGGCGGTCGTCACGCACGATCACCACGCCGTCGAAGCTGTCGGTGATGACGCGGTCGAGGACGACGCGCACGGCATCGCGCTCGCGCGCGGCGAGGCGATGCTGTTCGCCGCGGCGCCGCACTTCGTCGAGCAGGGCCGTGAGGAGGATCGCCGCGAGCCCGATATGGATGGCCGCTGTGTCGAACAGCAGCGCGACACGCGCCTGCAGCAAGGCTGCCGCAGCTTCGGTGCCTGCCGCCAGCGTGACGCAGGCGATGGCGACGAGCCATAGCCGCCGGCCGCTGCGCAGCCAGGCCCCGATGCCGATGAGAAGAGCGATCGCGGCCAGTTCGGGCCAGAGGCCGGCGCCTACGAGCGCCCGGCCCTGCAGCAGCGTTTCGGTGGCGACGATCTGGAGCAAGGCGCCGGGCAGGATGCCGTGGCGGGGCACCACGAAGAAGTCGCGCAGCTCCACCGCCGAGGCGCCGATCACCACGTCGCGTCCCGCAACGGCGGCGGCCGGCACGCGGCCCGCGAGCAGGTCGGCCGCGCTGAGGCGCGGCACGCTCGCCGGATCGATCGCATAGTCGATGCCGAACTGACCTTGCGCATTGGGCGCGATGTCGCCGAACACCGCCGCGATGGAGGGCACCCAGCGTCCGCCCAGCCACATGCCCAGGGGATAGGAGCGGACGATGCCGTCGGCATCGAGATTGACATTGACCGACACCGGATCGGCATGCTGCGCAAAGCGCGGCAGCGGCATGTTGACCGCCGGCGCGGTGACGCCGACCTGCTGCTGCTGGAAGGCGGCGAGCAGGGCATAGCCGCCGGCATCGGCGAGGGCGCGCTCGAAGGCGGCGTCACCCGCCGCGTCGGAAGCCACGGCGAAGTCGACGTCGAATGCCACGCGGCCGGCGCCGAGCGCCATCAGCGCGTCGAGCAGCCGCGCATGCACGCTGCGCGGCCATGGCCACACGCCCACGCTCGCAAGACTTGCCGTGTCGATATCGACGAAGACGATGGCGCCGCTGGCGGTCGCCGGCGCGAGCCCGTAGCGCGGGCCGCGCAGCGCATTGTCGAGCGGCGCGAACAGCCCCAGCAGCACAGCCGCCACCAGCAGCAGGCCGCCAAAGGCAACCTGCAGCACCGGCAGCCGGAGGATTTGCAGCACTCGACCCAAGACACGCCCCGTCGGAACGCAGCTTGCCAGACGGGCCGCTAGGAAGCCTTAAGCCGCAGCCTTAACGGGTCGTTGACGCTGTGCCCGTTCAGCCCATCGAGGCGGCCGCGCCGCCACCTGCCTGAAAGGCATTAAGCCGCGCATAGAGGCCGCCGCGGGCGACGAGCTCGGCATGGGTGCCCTGTTCGGCGAGGCCGCCATCGTCGACCACCACGATGCGGTCGGCATTGCGGATGGTGGCGAGCCGATGCGCGATCACGAGCGTCGTGCGGCCCCGGCTGAGTTCGGCGAGCGACGCCTGGATCAGTTGTTCGGTGGCCGTGTCGAGCGCCGATGTCGCCTCGTCGAGGATAAGGATAGGCGGGTTCTTGAGGAAGATGCGGGCGATGGCGAGCCGCTGCTTCTGTCCGCCGCTCAGCTTGACGCCACGCTCGCCCACTTGCGTGTCGAGCCCTTCGGGCAGGGAGGCGATCAGCTCGTCGAGCTGGGCCCGGCGGGCGGCGTCCATGATCTCGTCGTCCGAAGCGCCGAGGCGGCCATAGGCGATGTTCTCGCGCATGGTGCCGCCGAACAGGAACACGTCCTGCTGCACGATGCCGATATTGCTGCGCAGCGAGGCCTGCGTCATGTCGCGGATGTCGATGCCGTCGACGCTGATGCTGCCCGCATCGGGTTCGTAAAAGCGCGGCAGCAGCGAGCAGATCGTGGTCTTGCCGGCGCCCGACGGGCCGACCAGCGCCACCGTCTCGCCGGCCCGCACGCTGAGGTCGAACTGGTCGAGCACGCGGCGGCCCTGGCCATAGGAGAACGACACGTCGCGATAGACGATGTCGCCCTTGAGCGCCGGCGCCTCGGTGGCGCCGGGCCGGTCGGCGATATCGGGCGCGGTGTCGAGCAGCTCACTGAAGCGGCGGAAGCCGGCAAAACCCTGCGGATAGCTTTCGAGCACGCCGGTAATCTTGTCGATGGGGCGCATGAACACGTCGATCAGCAGCAGGAAGCCAATGAAGCCGCCATAGCTGAGCGTGCCCTGCACCACGAACCAGGTACCCGCCAGCATCACGATCAGCTGCAGCATGCGGGTCGAGAGATATGTGATGGTGATCGAGGCCGTCATCAGCCCATAGGCGTGCAGCTTGGTGTCGCGATAGCCCACATTGTCCTTTTCGAACAGCGACTGCTCGTGGCCCTCATTGGCGAAGGCCTTGACCACGCGGATGCCGCCCAGGCTCTCCTCGACGCGCACATTGAAGCGGCCGACGCGGTGGAAGATCTCCTGCCAGTTGCGGGTGAGCCGCGCGCCATAGACGGCGGCGAGCCAGGTGACGACGGGGACGATGGCGAGCGTGACGAGCGCGAGCTGCCAGTGCATCAGCAGCATCAGGATCAGTGCGCCGAAGAACGTCATCACGGCGACGAGCAGGTCCTCGGGCCCGTGGTGCGCGACCTCGCCGACATCCTCGAGGTCCTTGGTGACATGGGTGATGAGCTCGCCCGTCTGGCGGTTGTCGAAGAAGCGGAAGCTGAGCTTGGTGAGGTGCGCGAAGGCGATGCGGCGCAGATCGGTCTCGATGCCGATCCCCAGCACATGGCCGAAATAGTTCACCACGCCCATCAGCACCGTGTTGAACATGTAGATGACGAGCAGCGCGCCCGCCGCCAGGAGGATCAGCGGCCAGTCGGCGGTGGGCAGCAGGCGGTCGATGAAGGCCTGCACCGCCGAGGGGAAGGCGAGTTCGAGCAGGCCAAGCAGCACGGCGGCGCCAAAATCGATCAGCAGCAGCCGGCGGTAGGGACGGTAATAGGCGAAGAAACGGCGGAGCATCGTGCCCTCATCAGGAGGGCACGACGCCCTCGGTCAACTACTTGGCGGCGTCGGCGAGGCCGGCGACGAACTTGTCCAGCATCCACGGAATGCTGAGCGGCGACGGCGCGGAGGTGGCCATCACATAGCTCTTGCCGTTGAGGCGGAGCATGCGGCCATCCGCCACCGGAGCAAAGCGCCGGATCAGGTCGTTCTGGTAGAGCGCGTCCGCCTCCGGGCCGCCCTCATCGAGCAGGATCAGCACGTCGGCATCCACGCTGGCAAGATTCTCGAGGCTGACATCGAAGAAGTAGCCCGGCTGCTTGCTCAGTTCCAGCACGCCCGGCGATACCTTGAGGCCAAGCTGCTCGACCATGGGGATGCGCGGATCGGTGGCCGAATAGACGTTCATGCCGGCGGTGCCTACCCACAGCGAACCGAAGGTGAAGGTCTTGTCCTTGAACTCGGGATGCGCCGCGGCGGTGTCGGCGAATCTGGCGTTGACGCTGTCGACCAGCGCCTGCGCTTCGGCCGACTTGCCCAGCGCCTTGCCCACGGTCAGCGTGATGTCCTGCCACGAGCCGGCCCACGGGTCCTTGGCATAGGCAATGGTGGGCGCGATGGCCGACAGGCGGCCATACTGGTCCTGCGTGATCCCGCTATAGGGCGCGAGGATCACGTCGGGATCGAGCGCGAGGAGCTGCTCATAGGGAATGTCGGTGTCGAAATTGATCACCGCCGGCGCCGGCTTGCCGCTGGCGGCCACCGCGTCGTTGACCCAGGGCAACACGCCCTTCTCGTCACCGCCCCACATCTGCTCGGGGATGGCGACCGGGACTTCGCCGAGCGCCAGCACCGCGTCCTGCGTGGTCCAGCCAATGGTGACGATGCGCTCGGGCTTGGCGGCGAGCGTTGTCTCGCCGAAGGCATGCGTGAAGGTGACGGGATAGGTGTCCTGCGCGGCCGCGGGCGCGGTGAGCGCAGCGGCCATGCCAATGGCGGCAAGGCCCAGGGTGAAGATGCGGCGGGTGATCGTCATGTGGTCGTCTTTCCGGGTGGAGGAGGGGATCGCCGCGCCTGCGACCGGCGGGTCGAGGCGAAGGGATGGGGGACACCGCGCCGGGTCCCGCCCGAGCGCGTCGCGATGGATGTCGTCGGTGATGGTGCGGGCGCGCATCATGGTGCCTTCTCCTCGAACGGATGGATGCCGCCGCTGCGCGGAATGACGAGCGGTGTGTGCGAAATGGGGTCCTCGATCACAACGCAGGGCAGGCCGAACACCTCCTCAACCAGCGTCGGGGTCACGATGTCGCGCGGATTGCCCTCGGCGGCGATCTTGCCGTCACGCATGGCGATCAGGTGCGACGCGTAGCGGCAGGCCTGATTGAGGTCGTGCAGCACGGCGACGATGGTGTGGCCGCTGCGGCGGTTGAGGTCGCGCAGCAGGTCGAGCAGTTCGATCTGGTGGGCGATGTCGAGGAAGGTCGTGGGCTCGTCGAGCAGCAGGATCGGCGTTTTCTGTGCCAGCACCATCGCGACCCAGACGCGCTGCCGCTGGCCGCCCGAGAGCTCGTCGACCAAGCGTCGCGACAACGGCGCCACGCGCGTCGCGTGCATCGCATCGACAACGGCGGCCTCGTCGTCCTTCGACCATTGGCGGAGCAGCTTCTGGTGCGGGTAGCGGCCGCGCGCGACGAGGTCGGCGACGGTGATGCCGTCCGGCGCGATCGAGGTCTGCGGCAACAGGCCGAGCCGCTGCGCCACGTCGCGCGCCGCGTAGGAATGGATGGTCCTGCCGTCGAGCACCACGTCGCCGGCGGTCGGCTTCAACAGGCGCGACAGGGCGCGCAGCAGCGTGGACTTGCCGCAGGCGTTGGGACCGACGATGACGGTGAACGACTTGTCGGGGATCGCGACATTGAGCCGCTCGCCGATGATGCGCTTGTCGTAGCCGATGGTGGCGTTGCGGGCTTCGAGGCGTGGTTCCTCGGCGGCGATGATGGAGCTCATCTGGTTCATTCTGTCCACCTCTATCGCCGGGCTTCGCGCATCAGCAGCCAGGCGAAATACAGCCCGCCGATGCAGATGGTGACGATGCCCACGGGGAGTTGCGTGGGCGCGAATGCGCGTTGCGCCAGACAGTCGGCGACGCCGAGCAGTAGGGCACCTGTCGCGGCCGACGGCAGCAGCGCGACGCCGGCCGATTTGGTGAGCCGCATGGCGATCTGCGGGGCCGCCAGCGCGACGAAGGCGATGGGACCGGCCGCCGCCGTGACCGTGGCGGTGAGCGCGACGCCCACAATGGTCATGGCGAGGCGCGTCCATTCGGCATTAACGCCGAGCGAACGGGCTGCATCGTCGCCCATTTCGATCTGCCGCATCGGGCGCGAGATGAAGAATGCCGCCGGAACCAGCACGGCGAGCACGGCGCACACCTGCGCGAGGCGTTCGAGCGTCATGCCGTTGAGCGAGCCGACGCCCCAGATCGCAGCGGCCATCGCCACTTCGAGGTCGGCGCGGATGAGGAGATAGGTGTTGAAGGAATTGAGCATCGCCGAAATACCGATGCCCACGATGATGAGGCGGAAGCCCTGCACGCCGCCGCGCCAGGCCAGCAGGTAGACGACGAGGGCGGTGATGATGCCGCCCAGCAGCGCGCCGCCCGCCACGGCGTAGAACGTGCCCTTGAGCACGATGATGACGATGAGCGCGCCAGTATAGGCGCCAGAATCGAAGCCAATGACGTCGGGGCTGCCCAGCGGATTGCGCGTCAGCGACTGGAAGATCGCGCCGCTGATGCCCAGCGCCGCGCCCATGATCAGCGCCAACGAGGTTCGCGGCAGCCGCCACTCGACCACCACCATATGCACCTTGGCGGTCGCCTGGCCGAACAGCGCGCCGACGACCTCGGGAACGGCGATCTGGAATTCGCCGCTCGTCAGCGTCACCAGCGCCACCGCGATGGCGATCGCCACGACGACGGCTGAGACAAGGAGCGCGCGCAGGTCGAGCCGCTGCGTCAGTCTGCCGCCCCACAGATTGAGAATGCCCGTGGGACGCCCGAAATCGATCTTGCTCGGCCCGATGAGGCTCATAATCCGCTCACCTTGCGGCGCCGCGCGAGGAGGATCAGCACCGGCGCGCCGACAAAGGCGGTGACGATGCCCACCTGCAATTCGCCCGGCCGCATCACGACGCGCCCGATGATGTCGGCGCTGAGCAGCAGCACCGGCGACAGCACGATGGTCAGCGCCGCGATCCAGCGCTGGTCGGCACCGATCAGCCAGCGCGCAATGTGGGGGATCATGAGGCCGATGAAGACGATGGGACCCGCCGCGGCGGTGGCGGCGCCGGCGAGGAGGGTGACGGAGATGACGACGGTCACGCGCGTGCGGGTGATGTTGGCGCCCAGCGAGGCCGCCAGATCGTCGCCCAGCGCGATGGCGTTGAGCGGACGCGTCGCGACGATGGCGAGGACAAGGCCGATGGCGAGGAAGGGCGCCGCGACGACGATGTTGTCGTAGCCGGGCGCGGTGAGCGAGCCGGCACGCCAGAAGCGCATCGCGTCGAACGTTGCCGGGTTGAGCAGCTCGAGCCCCGACTGCACGCCGCTGAGCACGGCGCTGATCGCCACGCCGGCGAGCGTCAGGCGGATCGGCGTCGCGGCCCCGCGGCCGACCGAGCCGATGGCATAAACCAGCACGGTCGCAAGGATCGCGCCGAGGAAGGCGAACCAGATGTAGGAGCTGATGCTGGTGAAGCCGAACAGGCCCACCGCCAGCGTCACGAAGAAACTGGCGCCGGCATTGACGCCGAGGATGCCGGGGTCGGCCAGCGGATTGCGCGTCAGCGCCTGGATCAGCGCACCGGAGAGGCCGAGCGCGATACCGACGCCGAGGCCCAGGACCGTGCGTGGCACGCGCAACGCCATGATGATCGCGTGGTCGTCGCTGTCATTGTAGTTGAACAACGCGTCGATGACAGTGGGCAGGGGAATGTCCTTGGAGCCGATCGCGATGCTGGCGAGCAGCACGAAAACGAGAACGCCGATGGCGATCAGCAGCCAGAAGCCGCGCTGCGCATTGGTCGCGGCAAGGCCGACGCGTTCGTCGTCCTCGCGTGCTGCCACGTCGCGCGCCGCATCGGTCATTGCGCGTCGGCCTTCCGCGGGTGCACCGGCAGCTCGGCCGTGTAGCCGTCATAGGTGAAGGTCTCCGCGGCCGCCGCGCCCAGCGGCAACAGGCCGAACAGTGCCGCGCACAGGGCAGCCAATGGCATGACGGCGTGGCGGCCGAGGGACGGCGGCATGGGGCGGGCTCCTGAGGCGCTTCGAGGCAGGCGCTAACAATCATGATCTGCCAAGTCAACTTAATCTGGCCTAGTTTGGAATGGCTCTAGAGTGGGATTCGAATATCAGGGCACATATCTTGACAATCATAGTCATATTTGTGCGTATGGCGCCGCTTTTGACCATGAGGCTCGCCATGATGCGCATCCTGCTCGCCCTGTCCTCCTGTTGGTGCCTGCCGCCCGCGCTCGCCGCCGATGGCGACCCGGCCACACCCGTCCCCTCGTTCGATTAACGCTCACCAAGGGATCAGCGTCATGACATCACTTTCCCGCCGCGCCTTCACGCTCGCTGGCATCGGCCTTGCCGGGGCGAGCCTGCTGCCGGGCCGGGCCTTCGCCCAGGGCGAAATGCGTTCGGTGACCACTTCGCTGGGCACCTACGACATCCCAGCGCGGCCGCAGCGCGTCGTCGCCATCGATTCGCGGCTCGACATGCAGCCGGCGCTGGCGCTCGGCCTGCCGATCGTCGGCTACGGCCATTCCGTCCCCGGCGCCTGGGTGCCGATCGGCAAGGACGTGGCGTTCGTGGGTTCGGAGGTCAATGTCGAGCAGGTGCTCGCGCTCGACCCCGATCTCATCATCTGCAGCGACTACGATCCCGACAGTGTCTGGTGGCCGCTCAATAAGCTGCGCCAGATCGCCCCGGTGCTGCCCACCAAGGGCGACGACACCTGGCGCAACCAGTTCCGCACCCTCGCCGGCTTCCTCGGCATGGAGGGCGGCGCGGAAGGCGCCATCGCCGGCTACGACGCGCTGGTCGACGGCGTGCAGGCAAAGCATGGCAGCAAGCTGGGCGAAAAGACCGTCATCAGCGTGCAGCCCGATGCGGGCGGCCTGTGGCCGATGAACGGCTCCAACATGCTGCATGCGCAGGTGCTTGCCGACCTCGGCGCGAAAACCATTCCGCCAGGCGACCTGCAGAAATACGAGGCCGAGAAGGTGACGTCGGAGAGCTTCCTCGACGTGCTGGGCGAGGTCGACGGCTTCCTGCTTGCAACAACCGGGACCGACGAAACCAACGTGCTCTCCAAGGAGCCGCTATGGCAGCGCCTGCCGGCGGTCGCCGCCGGCGCCGTCGTCGCCTCCAAGGGCAACGTCAACTATGGCAGCATCTACTCGGCCACCCACCTGGTCCACCTGTTCGACGAGCTTTACGGCAAGATCGCCTGATCGGGCGCAAGCCGTCCGGCTTCCGCCGCGCTCTCCCGGCGATCGGCCAGGAGAGCGCGGCGTGCCCGCTAGCTGCCCTGCCGCCTGGCCGCGAGATCCTGCGCCACGCTGTCGCGTTCCTCGATGTCGCGCACCAGCCACGCCTCGATGATGCGCTGCCGGCTGCCCATTGTGTGGAACGGCAGGGCCGGTGCCAGCACTTCCGAAAAATCCCGCGCCTGTTTGTGCGTCTGTCGGTTCATGATCGGCAATTCACACCAGCGCCGCATGGCTTCGCGCTGGGCTTCGTCTTTGGTCATCGTCGAGCTCCCGCGGCGACCTATGGGGGGATTCGCGCGGAAGTGCACTTGCCTTTGACAGCGTTGTGACGGAACCCCGGGGCCGCGCCGCCGGTTGATAGCCGCACGACACGAGGAGCCCCGCCATGACCACCCAGGAACTGCTGATCGGCGAGATCAATGTCGTCGCCGATTTCGTCGAGCTGCTGGCGCGCCGCCGCGCCCATGGCGAGATCAGCGCGCTCTATCCCGACGCGCGCGACGCGGCGGAAACCATCATGTATCTGCGCAACGACGCCCCGGGCTTCCTGCAGCCCGAGCTGGCCATGCTCGAAGCGCGCTGCACCTCGATCCTGCGCTCGATCGCCAATTAGCGGGCGCGCAACACCAGCCGGGCCGCGAGCCCGCTCTCCTTCGCGGTCGCCCGCAGTCCGCGCGGCGTGCGCGCGAAGCTTGCCGCGATCACACCGCCCTCGCGGTCGAGCAGGGCGGGGGCAGCGCCCTCGGGCAGGCGGTCGAACTCGAACTCCAGCCAGTCGCCGGCCGACAGCCGCACGCCCAGTTGCTCGTTGAGCGCATAGGGCCGGCCGTTGGTGTGGTGGAAACTGAGCGCGAAGCCTTCGGCCTCGAGCGGCACGATCCCCGCTGCCTCGTCCGGCCGCACGTCCGGATGAGCAGCGCCGCCGGCCACGGCGAAGGACACGCCCGCGCCGCGATAGCCATAGGCCCAGGCCGGCACCTCGGCAGGGGCATCGGCGATGATGGCGCGGAGGACGTCCTCGTTCCAGGTGCAGTTGCCGATCTTCATCGCCTCGAGCAGCGCGTCGAGCGTTGCCTGCGCGCCGGCAGGCGAGGGGCGCGGTCCGCCCTGCGCGAAACCGACGATATCGCTCCAGCCCTCGGGTGGCGCGATCGAGGCGGGCGACGTGCGCGTGTCGATCTTCTTCCACGGCCAGAAGTTCCAGCCGATGTCATGCGTCTCGTACAGCCGGTGCGCCGCATAGAGCCAGTGGAGGTTGTTCTCGCCACCCTCGCCCATATAGATGGGCAGGCCGAGCCGCTCGCGCGCGTCGAGATACTCCGCGATATGAGCGCGGTCGGGCGGCATCCAGTAGCGGTGGAACTGGAGAACGCTGTTCTCGTCCCACGCCTCGGTGAAGATCGACCAGTTGGTCGCCCAGTGCGCGCCCTCATACATGATGAGATGGTCGGGATCGATGGCACGGACCGCCAGCGTGAGGTCCTTGTAGAGCGCCACCAGTTCATTGGGATACTTGTGCTGCCACTCATTGGGCAGCGGCTCGTTGAGCAGGTCGTAGCCCATCACCACCGTTTCGTGCCGGTAGCGTCGTGCCAGCTCCTGCCACAGGGCGATCGTCCTGTCGCGGTAGCGCGCGGGATCGATGAACAGGTCCGGCTCGCCACGTGGCGAGTCGTCGATATTGGTGCCGGTCTGCCCGCCGGGTGCGCCGTGGAGGTCAAGCAGCAGCCACAGATTGTGCGTGCGGCACCATTCGACGCAGCGGTCGATCAGGGCGTGGCCCGCCTCGATCGGGCTGCCGTCCTCGTCCTGCACGATCCGTGCGCTGATGGGGAGGCGGATATGGTCGAAGCCGCTTTCGGCGATGCGCCGCACGTCGTCTTCGTTGAAGAAATTGGCGCGAAAACCCTGCCAGAAGCTGCCCGCCGCGTCGCCGCCCACGAGGTCCACGAACAGCGCCTCGATCTGGCGCGGCGAGTCCTTGGGGCTCGTCTTCCACATATAGCCTTCGGGCAGCAGCCAGTTGCCGATGCCCATGCCGCGCAGCAGCAGGGGCCGGCCGGCACCGTCGACGATGGCGGCGCCTTCACGGCGGACGAAGCCCGAGAAATCGGCGGGGCGGCGGATAAAGGGCACGACTGGCTCCGGAGGTTACTTGAGGCCCGACAGGGTGAACCCCTGGACGATGTGGCGCTGGAAGATGACGAAGACGACGAACATGGGCACCACCATCAGCGCCGCCGCCGCCATCTGCAGCGACGGATTGACGGCAAGTTGCTGGTTGAGCAGCGAGAGCCCGACCGAGAGCGTGTAGAGCTTCTGGTCGTTGGCGATGATGAGCGGCCACAGGAAACTGTTCCAGCCGGCGATGAAAGTGAGCACCGCCTGCACCGCGAAGATCGGCACCGCCAGCGGCACGATGATCGACACGAAGATGCGCATCTCGCCGGCGCCGTCGAGCCGCGCTGCCTCGATCATCTCGTCGGGAATGGTGCTCATGAACTGGCGGAACAGGAAGATGTTGAAGCCGCTCACCAGCGTCGGCAGCGCGATGCCGGCCAGCGTATTGGTGAGCTTCATCGCATTGAGGATGAGGAAGGTCGGGATCATGGTGACCTGCACCGGGATCATCATCGTCGCGAGCACGAGGAAGAACATCCAGCGCCGGCCGCGGAACTCGAACTTGGCGAAGCCATAGCCCGCCATCGCCATGATGAGGAGGCCGAGGAAGGAAATGGCGACGACCAGCAGCGTGTTGACGAGGTAGCGGCCGAAATCGAGCTGGACGAAGAGCGTGACATAGTGCTCGAGGGTCGGGGCCAGCGGCAAGAGCGTCGGCGGGAAGTCGAGCGCTTCGCGCTGCGGCTTGAACGAAGCGAGCAGCATCCACAGGAACGGGAATGCCGTGATCAGTGCGCCGATGGCGAGCGCCACGGCGACCATGATGGTGAGCGTGCGCTGGGCGGGGCTGGCGTTCATTCGAGGTCGCGCCTCCTGAGCCGGAGCTGCAGCAGCGTGACGGCGGCGATGATCACGAACAACACCAGCGAGCCGGCGCTGGCATAGCCGAACTGGCTGCCGCGGAAGCCCTCCTTGTAGATGAACAGCGACACCGAGGTGGTGTGGCCGAGCGGTCCGCCATCGGTGAGCACGAACGGCTCGTCGAAGAACTGCAGCCAGCCGATCAGCGTCGTCACCGTCACGAAGAACAGGGCGTAGGAGAGGAGGGGGACGGTGACGAACCGCGTGCGCTGCCAGCCATTGGCGCCGTCGAGCGCCGCCGCTTCGTAGTAGTCGCGCGGAATGCCCTGGAGCGCGGCGAGCAGGATGATGATGTTGAGCCCGGTGCCGCGCCACACCGCGACAAGGCCGACGGAGAATTTCGCCAGCGTCGGGTCGGACAGCCATTGCACCGGCTTCACGCCGACCAGCGACAGCAGATAGTTCAGCAGGCCAAACTGCGTGTTGTAGAGATAGCTCCACACCAGCGAGATGGCGACGATGCCGGTGATCGCCGGCACGAAATAGAAGGCGCGGAGCGCGCGGAAGAACGGTCCCTGCGAGCGGTTGAGCAGCAACGCCACGCCGAGCGACAGCAGCACCACGCAGGGGACGCCCAGCCCGACGAAGAAAACGGTGTTCCACAGCGCCTGCCAGAAATCCGGATCGCGGAACAGCTTGGCGTAGTTGCTGAGGCCCACCCATTTGATGTTGGACCAGCGGGCGAGACCGCCCAGATTCATGTTGGTGAGGCTGACGAGCCCGGCGACGAGAATGGGGAACACGCCGAAGGTCGCGAGCAGGAGCATCGCTGGGCCGACAAACACATAGGGGGCGAGGCGGCGGGTCATGGGGCGCGAGACTTGCAGGGAATGCGCGCCGCCGCCAGCATTGTGCCAGCGGCGGCGCAGGGAGGAGGGCTTAGTTGATGCTCTCGCCGGCGGTCGCCGCCGCGAGATTGGCGAGGGCCGTAGCGCGGTCGGCGCCGGTGAGGACGATCGAGTTCAGCGCCTTGAGCAGTTCGCTGCCCACGCCGCCGTCCCAGTTCGAGACCATCGGCAGCACCTTGGCGTCGGCGAGCTGGGCAGCATAGACCGTGACCAGAGGATCGTCGGCGAGCGCCGGATCGGCCAGCGCGGCCTTCACCGAGGGCAACTCGCCATTGAGCTTGAACCACTCGACCTGCGTTTCGGGCTTGGACAGGAATTCGAGCAGCTTCAGCGACTCGTCCGGCGCGTCGGTCGTGGCGAAGACGCCCATGTTTGAACCGGCGAACAGCGACGTGCCCGACGCACTGCCCTTAGGCAGCGTGGTGATGCCCCATTTGCCGTCGAGCTCGGGCGCGGCGCCGGCGATCGCCTTGGCGAGATAGGGGCCGCTCACCAGCATTGGGGCGATGCCCGAGATGAAGCCCTGGGTCTGGTCGAAGTCGCCGTTCTTGGGCACGCTGCCATCGGCATGCAGGCCGGTGTAGAGATCGACCGCGGCGGCGAAGCCGGGCGAGGTGAAGTCGACATTGCCGTCGGCATTGACGATGTCGCCGCCATTGTCCCAGGTCATCACCACCGGCAGCGGGCTGTCCCATTGCGGGATGTAGTAGCCGTACTGGCCGTCGCCGCGCGCGGTGAGCGTCTTGGCCATGGCGCGCAGCTCGTCCCAGGTGGCCGGCGGATTGGCGAAGCCGGCCGCCTCGAGGATGTCCTTGCGGTAGAACAGCACGCGCGTGTCGCTGATCCACGGCACGCTGACGATCTGGCCGGCGACGGCGGTGGCGTCACCGGCGACGCCGTCGGCGAAGTTCTCGGGGGCGAGGCCGGGATAGCCGGCGACGAGGTCGTTGAGCGGCAGCAGGGCGCCGGCATCGGCGAAGGTGCGCAGCTTGCTGAGGCCGATCTGCACGACATCGGGACCCTGTCCGGACGCGACCGAGGTGGTGAGCTTTTCATCGACCGCATCCCACGGGATCGCGACGGTCTCGACGTCGATGCCGGTCTCGGTCTCGAACGGGGCGACGAGGGCGTCGAAATTGGCCGACGAGTCGCCCATGATCCACACCGTCACCGGCGCGGCGAGCGCCGTTCCACTGAGCAATAGGGTAGCGAGCCCGGCCAAGGCCGAGATTGTGGTAGTCCTCCGCATGATGTCCTCTCTTGTTGTCGTTGAATGGCCGCTCAGAGCGGCCGGTAGCTAAGCTCCAGCGTCTCTCCCACAGGTTCCGCCTCACCCTCCGCGGCGCGGATCGGCGAGGCCCCGGGTGGGACGTCGAAGTTGAAGAACTGCTGCACCACGAGCCCGGCCGCGCCGCGCGTCCACGCGTCGTCGTTCCACTCGTGCACATCGATGCGGCGCTTTTCGCCGAAGGCGAGGCGCTCGAACTCGCCGGTCATCGCCTTCTTGAAATAGGGCAGGAAGCGCACGCCTTCGCCGCCCAGCACCAGCACCTCGGGGTCGAACATGTTGACGAGGGCGGCGAGCCCGCGCCCGAGCCCGCCGCCAGCCCGGTCGAGGACGGCCAGGGCGTCGAAATTGCCGGACTGGGCCAGCGCCAGGACGTCGTCGGCCGAGCATTTGCGATAGTCGTCGGAGCGCTCATGCAGCTGCTTGACGATCGATTGCTCCGAGACATAGGCCTCGAGGCAGCCATGGCGACCGCACTCGCAGAGCCGGCCGTCGATGGCGATGGGGATATGGCCGACTTCGCCGGCGCCGCCGCGATGGCCGCGGAAGATCCCGCCATTGACCACGAGCCCCGCGCCCACGCCGCGGCCGATGGTCATCGCCGCCACCGACTGGGCCTGGCGGCCGAGGCCGAACAGGTGCTCGCCCAGGGCGAAGGCGTTGACGTCATTGTCCACCCAGACGCGCAGGCCCGCTTTTTCCGCGATCAGCCGCGCGACCGGCACATAGTGCCAGCCGATGCGGCTGCTCTCGGTAACGATCCCCTGGCGGGCGTCGACGATGCCGGGGAGGGCGAGGCCGATGCCGGAGACGCGCGAAACGGGCGTGCCGCTCTGCGCGATCAGCTCGAGCGCGAGCTCGGCGCAGGCCGTGGCGACCTGCTCAGGCTGGTGCGCGTCCACGGCGCGGCGCTGCCCCGCGATGACAGTTGTCGAGAGGTCGGTGAGGACGCCCTGAAGCTCGGTCTCGGTCAGCTTGATGCCGATGGCGAAATGATTGCTGTAGTTGAGGCTGAGCGGCCGGCGGCGCTGCCCGGCGGACTCGGGATCTTCGCGCAGCAGACCCTCCTCGATCAGCTCGCTGGTGATGAAGGTCACCGCGGCGCCCGAGAGACCCGTGAGGTCGGCCAGCTCGCTGCGCGCGATCGATCCCGCCCGCCGGATCTCATTGACGATCAGCCGCCGGTTGAGGGCCCGGCTGGTGCCGGCATTGGTCGCGTGCCTTGGCATCTGTCCTCCCTGGGGCGGCTTTGCCGCTCACCAATACTTAATTCATTTAATTAAGAGACGAACGAGAAGTCAAGCCCGCCAGGTTTTTACGCCCGCATTACGCCGGTTCGCCCATGTCAGATGGCGGCTTTACGCCCGCCCCGCCTACCTCCGCTCCATCCCAACCGATGGAGCAGGCGATGCTTGCCGATCTTCTCTATTTCCTCGGCGGGGCCGCGGCCTTCGGGCTGATCGCGGCCTCCGTCACGCTGGCGGGGAGGCTGTGATGAGCTTCGATGTCGGCCTCGGCCTGCTGTTTGCCGCCGTGATCCTTGTCTATGGCCTCGTGGCGCTTGTGCGCCCGGAAAAGTTCTGAGGCGGCCATGGCTCAGGATATCCTGCAATTCGTCCTGTTTGGCGCTGTGCTCGTGGCGCTCGCCATTCCCCTCGGCGCCTACATGGCGCGCGTCTTTGCCGGCGAAGCCAGCTTCCTGCGCTGGCTCGAGCGGCCGATCTTCACCGCCGCCGGCATCCGGCCCGAGCAGGGGCAGCACTGGAGCGCCTATGCGCTGGCGCTGGTCGCGTTCAATCTCGCCGGCTTCGCGCTGCTGTTCCTGATCCTCAGGTTCCAGCACCTGCTGCCGTGGAACCCGCTCGGGCTCCCCGGGCTCAGCGGCCACCTCGCCTTCAACACGGCGATCAGCTTCGTCACCAACACCAACTGGCAGAGCTATGGCGGCGAGACCACCATGAGCTATCTGAGCCAGATGGCGGGGCTGACGACGCAGAACTTCGTCTCCGCCGCCTCCGGCATGGCCGTCGCTGCCGCCGTGGCGCGCGGCCTCGCCAGCAAGCAGCTCCGCACCATCGGCAACTTCTGGGCGGACATGGTTAGAGCAACGCTCTACGTGCTGCTCCCGATCTCCATCGTTCTCGCGCTGCTGCTCGTCTGGCAGGGCGTGCCGCAGACGCTCGACACGTCGCTGACAGCCACGACGCTCGAGGGCGCCGAGCAGACCATCGCCATCGGCCCGGTCGCCGGGCAGATCGCCATCAAGCAGCTCGGCACCAATGGCGGCGGCTTCTTCAACGTCAACTCGTCGCATCCCTTCGAGAACCCGACGGCGATCGCCAACTTGCTCGAAGTCCTCGCTATCCTCGTGATCCCCGTCGCCTTCTGCTTCACCTATGGCCGCATGGTCGGGGATCGCCGGCAGGGGCGGGCGCTGTTCGCGGCGATGGGCATCCTGTTCGTCGTCGGCCTCGGCGCCATCTACGCCTCCGAGATCCAGCCCAACCCGCTCTATCCCGCCAATGTCGTCGCTGCCGACGGCAATATGGAGGGCAAGGAAGTGCGGCTGGGCGTCGGCAATTCCGCGCTCTGGGCGGAAGTGACAACGGCCGCCTCCAACGGCTCCGTCAACTCGATGCATGACAGCTTCTCGCCGCTGGGCGGCATGGTGGCCATGCTCAACATGCAGCTGGGCGAGGTGATCTTCGGCGGCGTCGGCGTCGGCCTGACGGGCATGCTGCTGCTGGTGATCGTCACGGTGTTTCTTGCCGGCCTGATGGTGGGCCGTACGCCCGAATATCTGGGCAAGAAGATCGAGGCACGTGAGATCAAGCTCGCCGCCCTCACTCTCCTGGTGATGCCGATCGGCGTCCTCGCCTTCTCGGCGTTGTCGCTCGTCGTCGGCACCGGCCAGAGCGCCGTTCTGAACCAGGGTCCGCACGGCCTCACCGAGCTGCTCTACGCCTACAGCTCGGCCACCGGCAATAACGGCTCCGCCTTCGCCGGCCTCACCGCCAATGTCGACTGGCACAACACCTTCCTCGGGTTGGCGATGCTGCTCGGCCGCTTCGGCTACATCATCCCGATCCTCGCCATATCAGGCTCGCTCGCCGCCAAGAGAACCGCGCCCGCTTCGGCCGGCACCTTCCCGACCCATGGGCCGGTGTTCGTCACCCTGCTCGTCGCGACCATCCTGATCGTCGGCGCGCTCACCTTCCTGCCCGTGCTCGCCCTCGGTCCGATCGCCGAACATCTGTCGATCGCCGCCGGGCAGAGCTTCTGAGGTTCATGATGACCAAAGCAACATCCACCACCGCCGAAATCGGCCTGTTCAACGGCGCCATCCTGCGCCGCGCCCTCGGCCAGGCCGTGCTCAAGCTCAATCCGCGCGGCCTGGCGCGCAACCCGGTGATCTTCGTCACCAGCCTGACGGCCGTGCTCGTCACCATCCTCGTCATCCGCGACGGCGTCGCGGGTGCCGACAGCTTCGGTATCGGCATCCAGGTCGCGATCTGGCTGTGGTTCACCGTGCTGTTCGCCAATTTCGCCGAGGCCATTGCCGAGGGCCGGGGCAAGGCGCGTGCCGATGCGTTCCGCGCCACGCGCTCGACGACGCGCGCCAAGGTGCTCGCCGATCCACGCCGCCGCGACATCCATCATCCCAAGGATGCGGCGGCGCTCGAGGAGGGCGACGTCGTCCTCGTCGAGGCCGGCGATATCGTGCCCACCGATGGCGAGGTGATCGAAGGCGTCGCCTCGGTGGACGAGAGCGCCATCACCGGCGAGTCCGCACCCGTCATCCGGGAGTCGGGCGGCGACCGCTCCTCGGTCACCGGCGGCACGCGGCTGGTCTCCGACTGGCTGGTGGTCAAGGTCACGGCCCGCCCCGGCGAGACCTTCCTCGACAAGATGATCGCGCTGGTCGAAGGCGCCAAGCGCCAGAAGACCCCCAACGAGATCGCGCTCGACATCCTGCTCGCCGCGCTGACGCTGGTGTTCCTGTTCGTGGTCGTTTCGCTGCCGGTGTTCGCGATGTGGAGCGGCACCGAGATCCCGGTGATCTATCTGGCGGCGCTGTTCATCACGCTGATCCCGACGACCATCGGCGGGCTGCTCTCGGCCATCGGCATCGCCGGCATGGACCGGCTGGTGAAGGCCAATGTGATCGCCAAATCGGGCCGCGCCGTCGAAGCCGCCGGCGATATCGACGTGCTGCTCCTCGACAAGACCGGCACCATCACCTTCGGCAACCGCATGGCCGACGCCTTCATGCCGCTGCCTGGCATCACCGAACAGCAGCTCGCCGAGGCGGCCCATCTCGCCTCGCTCGCCGACGACACGCCCGAGGGCAAGTCGATCGTCGCGCTGGCGCAGAAGCGCTTCGCCCTGCGCAACGACACGGCCAGTGGCGCAAGCTTCGTGCCCTTCACCGCGCAGAGCCGCATGTCGGGCGCCAACCTCAAGGACGGCACCAGCATCCGCAAGGGTGCGGCCGACGTCATCCTGCGCCATGTCAACCAGCCGGCGAGCCACGAGCTCGACCGCATCGTGCGCACCATCGCCTCCTCGGGCGGCACGCCGCTCGTCGTTGCCGAGGACACGCGCATCCTGGGCGTGGTGCATCTCAAGGACGTGGTCAAGCCCGGCATCCGCGAACGCTTCGACGAGCTGCGCCGCATGGGCATCCGCACCGTGATGATCACCGGCGACAACGCGCTCACCGCCGCCGCCATCGCGGCCGAAGCCGGTGTCGACGATTTCCTCGCCGAGGCCACGCCCG
The DNA here is from genome assembly GCA_001899065.1 of Devosia sp. 66-22. GTDB lineage: Bacteria > Pseudomonadota > Alphaproteobacteria > Rhizobiales > Devosiaceae > Devosia_A. The sequence goes on from MKUZ01000022.1 coordinate 97,228, forward strand.
AAAAGAAGCTCGAGCTGATCCGCAGCACGCAGGCCGATGGCCGCCTCGTCGCCATGTGCGGCGACGGCTCCAACGACGCGCCCGCGCTCGCCCAGGCCGATGTCGGCGTGGCGATGAATTCGGGGACCCCCGCCGCCAAGGAAGCGGGCAATCTCGTCGACCTCGACAGCGATCCGACCAAGCTCATCGAGATCGTGCTGGTGGGCAAGCAATTGCTGATTTCGCGCGGTGCGCTGACCACCTTCTCGATCGCCAACGACGTGGCGAAATACTTCGCCATCCTGCCGGCGCTGTTCGTCACCGCCTACCCAGGTCTGGCAGTGCTCGACATCATGCGGCTCGGCACGCCGAGTTCGGCAATCCTCAGCGCGCTGATCTTCAACGCGCTGGTCATCGTCGCACTGATCCCGGTGGCGCTGCGCGGTGTCAAATACGTTCCCGCCTCGGCCTCGGCATTGCTGGGCCGCAATCTCCTCATCTACGGTGTGGGTGGCCTCGTGGCGCCCTTCATCGGCATCAAGCTCATCGACCTCGTCGTCGATCTGCTGCGTCTCGCCTGAAGGAGGCGATCATGCTGTCCCATTTTCGTCCGGCCCTCGTGCTGATCGTGGTCTTCACCCTGCTGTGCGGCGTCGCCTATCCCCTCGCCATCACCGGCATCGGCCAGGCGGCGTTCAGCAGCCAGGCCAACGGCTCGCAGATCGTCCGCAACGGCACGCTGCTCGGCTCGGCCCTCATCGGTCAGGCCTTCACCGCCGACCGCTACTTCCACGGCCGTCCCTCGGCGGTGAACTACGACGCCTCGACCTCCTCGGGCACCAATCTGGGGCCGAGCAGCAAGGCGCTTCTTGCCGCTCTCGCCGAACGGGCCGCCGCCTATGGCGATGCCACGATCCCGGCCGACCTCGTCACCGCCTCGGGCTCGGGCCTCGATCCCGACCTCTCGCCGGCCGGTGCCGCGGCGCAGATCGCGCGGGTCGCGGCGGCGCGGGGCATCGACGAAGCCCGCCTGCGCGAGCTTGTCGCAGCTAACACTCGCGGGCCGGACCTGGGTATACTCGGCGAACCCCGGGTGAACGTCCTCGCCCTCAACCTCGCTTTGGATGCCTTCGCTCCATGATCGCCGCCGCCGTCTCCCCAGCCACAATTGGAGGAAATGCGCCCTTTGAGAGCCGCGACGCCACCACCCCCACGACGTCATCCCCGCGAAAGCGGGGACCCCTGTTTGCGATGCATGACCGGCAACGGAGGTTCCCGCTTTCGCGGGAATGACCCTGTGAAAGAGCCGCACCCACTGGCATCGCTCCCCGTGAGCCGCGACGCCGCCACCCCCACGACGTCATCCCCGCGAAAGCGGGGACCTCTGTTTGTGACCCACCCCCGACCACGGAGGTTCCCGCTTTCGCGGGAATAGCCCGGTGGAAGACACGCGCCCCGATCCCGCCTCCTTCCTGCCCGAAGCCTCGCGCGGGGAGCGGGGCCGGCTGAAGATTTTCCTCGGCGCCTCGCCGGGGGTAGGCAAGACCTACGCCATGCTGCAGGAAGCCGCGGCCCGCGCCCGGCAGGGCGTCGATGTCGTGGTGGCGCTGGTCGAAACGCATGGCCGCGCCGAAACCACGGCGCTGCTGGCCGGCCTCGAGCTCCTGCCGCGCAAGAGCATCGACTATCGCGGCCAACAGCTCGAGGAGTTCGACCTCGATGCGCTGCTGGCGCGACGGCCACAGCTCGCGCTGATCGACGAGCTGGCCCACACCAACGTTCCCGGCTCGCGCCATGTGAAGCGCTGGCAGGACGTGATGGAGGTGCTCGACGCCGGCATCGACGTCACCACGGCGCTCAACATCCAGCACATCGAATCGCTCAACGATGCGGTGGCGCGTATTTCGGGCGTCCGCGTGCAGGAGACGGTGCCCGACGAAGTGATGGCACGCGCCGACGAGATCGAGCTGATCGACCTGCCGCCGCAGGAGCTGATCAACCGGCTGCGTGACGGCAAGGTCTATCGCGCCGGTGCGGTGGGTCGCGCCCTCGACAATTTCTTCACCCGCCCCAATCTGACGGCGCTGCGCGAGCTGGCGCTGCGCGCCGCGGCCAGCCGCGTCGACGCCGACATGCTCTCGCTGATGCAGCAGAACGCCACCACCGGGCCCTGGCCGACGCAGGAGCGGCTGCTGGTCTGCATCAATGAGAGCCCTGTCGCCAAGTCGCTGGTGCGCGCCGCCAAGCGCATGGCCGATCGGGGCGGCATTCCGTGGATTGCGGTCACCGTCGTCACGCCGCGGCACGAGGCGCTGCCCGACGCGGCGCGCCGCCTTACCAACGAAGCGCTGCAGCTTGCCGAGACGCTGGGCGGCGAGACCGTGACGCTGCGCGCCGAAGAGGCGGTGGCGCGCGAGCTCGTCGCCTTTGCCTGGGCGCGCAATGTCACGCGCCTGCTCGTCGGCCGGCCGCGGCCACGCCACTGGTGGGCGTGGAACCGCGAAGCCGTGGCCGATCGGCTGCTCGACACCGCGCACGATTTCGAGGTGACGATGGTGGCGGGCGAAACGACCGATCGCGGCGCCATCTTCCGCCTGCCGCGCCTCAGCCTCTCCTGGCAGGCGGTCGCGGCCGGGCTCGGCGGCGCCCTTGTCGCGACGCTTCTCGCCTGGGGCATCGACGCCATCGAGCTTGTCGATCCCGGTACGCTCTCGGTGGTCTATCTCGTCGTCGTCCTCGCGGTCGGCGCGCGCTATGGACTCGTGCCGGCACTCGCCACCGCGCTGGTTTCGTTCCTTGCCTACAACTTCTTCTTCACCGAGCCGCGCTTCAGCTTCGCCATCGCCGAGTTCGACTCGGTCGTCGCCATCGTCATCTTCCTCGTGGGCGCCTTGTTCACCGGCACGCTCGCCGGCCGCCTGCGCCAGCAGGTCGCGACGCTGCGGCTCAACCAGCGCCGCACCGAAATGCTCTACGACTTCGCCAAGCGCATCGCCGCCAAATCCGACCTCGACGACGTGCTCTATGCCGGTGCCTATCACATCGCGGCGACGCTCAACTGCAACGCGCTGATCCTCATGCCGGGTGCATCCGGCGAGCTCGAGCAGGTGCAGGGCTATCCCTCGATCGAGGAAGAGCTCGAGCCGCGCGCCGCCGCTGCCGCGCGCTGGGCCTACGACCGGAACGAGCCCGCCGGCGCCGGCACAACCACGCTGCCCACCTCCGAGTGGATGTTCGTTCCACTCGCCGCCGCCACGCCGCTCGGCGTCGTCGGACTGCAGTTCGCCGATCCGCGGCGCGGCGCCGATCCCGACGTGCGCCGGCTGCTCAAGGCGGTCGAGGACCAGGTGGCCGTCGCCGTCGAGCGGACGCGCATGGCCGCCGACCTCCAGACCATGCGCGTCGAGGCGGAAGGCGAGAAACTGCGCTCGGCGCTGCTCAATTCACTGAGCCATGATCTCCGCACGCCGCTGGTGTCGGTGATCGGCTCGCTCACCGGCCTTGAGGGCGAGCTGCCCGAGGCCGCGCGTCGCGCTCTTGTCGAAGCGGGCCTCGACGAAGCGCGGCGCCTCGACCGTTACGTGCAGAACCTGCTCAACATGACCCGTATCGAGTACGGTGCGCTCAAGCCCCGGCGCAGCGCCGTCGATGCCGGCGAGCTGATCGGCACGGCGCGCGCCGATCTGCGCACGGCGCTCGCCGGCCACGCCATCGACGTCGCGCTGCCTCCCGATCTGCCGCGGCTCGATGTCGACCCGGTGCTCATCGGCCAGGCGCTGACCAATGTGCTCGAGAACGCCACCAAATACGCCCCGCCCGGCTCGACCATCACCATCGAGGGCCATGCCGCCGGCCGCGTCGTGACGCTTGCCGTCACCGACCAGGGGCCGGGCATTCCCGCGGCCGAGCGCGAGAAGGTGTTCGACCTCTTCTACCGCGTCACCGAGGGCGACCGGCGCCCCACCGGCACCGGCCTCGGCCTTGCCATCGTGCGCGGCTTCATCGAGGCTCATGGCGGTGCGGTTCGCGCTTTGGCCGGTCCCGACGGCCGCGGCACCCGTATCGAGCTCGACCTGCCCGTGGCCGCCCCGATGAGCGCTCCATGACCTCGCCCCGCATCCTCGTCGTCGAAGACGAAATGCCCATCCGCCGCTTCCTCCGCATCGCGCTCGAGAGCGCCGGGATGACGATGCTCGAGGCCGATCGCGGCCGGCTCGGCATCGAACGTGCCGCCACCGAAGCGCCCGACGTGGTCGTGCTCGACCTGGGCCTCCCCGACATGGACGGCAGGGACGCCATCCTCGCTATCCGCGAGTGGAGCCAGATGCCCATCCTCGTGCTCTCGGTGCGCGACGCCGAGACCGACAAGATCGCCGCGCTCGACGCCGGCGCCGACGATTACGTCACCAAGCCCTTCGCCACCGGCGAGCTGCTGGCGCGACTTCGTGCGCTTTTGCGCGCGCGTCGACCCCAAAGTGTTGAAACTTCGGCCCTGCGTTTCGAGGATATCGTCATCGATTTTGCCGCCCACACGGTCACCCGCGGCGGCGCCAATGTCGGCCTGACCCGCAAGGAGTTCGACGTCCTGGCGCTGCTTGCCCGGCACGCCGGCCGGCTGGTCACGCACAGGCAGCTCCTCACCACCGTCTGGGGCCCCGCCCATACCGCCGACACGCACTACCTGCGCATCGCCATCGGCCACATCCGCGAAAAGCTCGGCGACCCCGCCGCCAACCCCCGCTTCATCATCACCGACCCCGGCGTCGGCTACCGCCTGCTCGTTCTCGCCTGATAGAAATTACAGCAATATCAGGGAGTTAGACCGGATCAGGCGCCAGCTCGGCAATCAGTAGGTCCACCCCCGCATTGGCGATCGCCTGCCGCCAGCGCGCCGGGACGGGGTCCGCGATCACGTGCGAGAGGTTGGACACTGTGCCGACCACGAAGGTGGCGTTCCGTCCGAACTTGCTGGCGTCCACCAGCGCAATGCGTTGCCGGGAACGGGCCAGCATGCGCGTATTGAGGCTGGCCTCGGCCAGGTCGCCCGTCGAAATGGTCAGGTCGTCGCCGACCGCCCCGGCGCCCATGAACAGCTGGTCGAAATGCATGCGGTCGAGCTGTGATTCGGCGATCGGACCGACGATGCAGGCATTGGCCGGCCGGACTTCGCCGCCGAGGATCATCACGGCGACACCCGGTACGCCCATCAGCTCCTGCGCCACCGGCAGGCCGTTGGTGACGGCCGTCAGCGGCATCGGCTCGAGCCGCAGCCGCCGCGCCAGCTGCAATACGGTCGTGCCGGCATCGAGGAAGATGGTCGTGTGCGGCCGCAGCATGCCGAACGCCAGGTCGGCGATGGCGCGCTTGGCGGCGATGTTGGCACTTTCGCGCAGGCCGAAGGCAAGCTCCGTGCTCGCGCCCTGCGCCAGCCGCGCGCCGCCATGGACGCGCTCGATCAGGCCCTGTTTCTCGAGCGTGAGCAGGTCGCGGCGGACCGTGGCGATCGAGGCGCCGACGGCCTCGCACATGTCGCCAATGGCCATCTGGCCATTGGTGTAGAGCTGCTGCCGGATTGCACCGAGACGATCGATCTTCACCGCATTTCCCCCCAAGCGGACGCCCCGCCGGCATGACACGAGCGCGATGGCATCGCTTCAAGCCTATAGCGTCAAGAAATCACGTTCGCTAGTCGCGACGCGCCAATCGCTCAAAAACGGTCATCTTTTTTGTAGTTATGTGATTGACGATGGCCACATTGCGGCTTTAGCATTCCCACCCATCGGCAAGATGGTGCCGGCGGTTGGGGTCAATGCGGATCGATTTCTCTCCGGTGCTTTCGCGCCTGGACTATCTGCTGGAAGGGCTGGCGGTGACGGTGCTCGTCGCCGTGGCGGCCATTTTCCTCAGCTTCGCGCTCGGCCTGCTGCTCGCCATCTGCCGCATTTCCCGCACTCGCGGGCTGCGCATCTTCGCGTCGGTCTACATCGATGTGTTCCGAAACACGCCGTTCATCGTCCAGCTCTTTTTTCTCTACTACGGCCTCCCCGAAATCGGGATTCCAACCGACCCGATGCCGACCGGCATTCTAGCGCTGAGCCTCGCCTGTGCCGCGGGCAATGCCGAGATCATCCGCGCAGGAATCGAGACGGTGTCGAAGGGCATTGTCGATGCGGGGCGCTCGTTCGGCATGTCCGGCTATCAGATCTACCGCTACCTCATCCTCCCCAACGCGCTGCGCATTGCGTGGCGGCCGCTCGGGAACGCGTTCGTCAACCTCGTGCTGACCACGTCGGTCCTGTCGACGATCACCGTCAATGATCTCGCGGGCAACGCGGCCAATGTGTCGGCCGAAACCTTCAAGCCCTTCGAGGTCTATCTGACGGTGCTGGTCACCTATTGCGCGGTCACCTTCACGGTCTCCGGGATCGTCAATTCCATCTATGCGCTGCTGTTCTCACGCGTTGCGGAGCGTCCGGTGATGCGGGGGCACGCATGATCTACCAGAACCTCGAATTCAGCATCGCAGACCTCTATCTGCTCTGGCGCGGCCTGCAGTGGACGTTGCTCGTGTGGAGCGTCTCGATGGCACTGGGGATCGGGCTCGGCTTCGTCCTGTCGCTGATCCGCCATGCGCGGATTCCGGTACTCGCCCAGATGGTGGTGGTGTTCGTTGAGACCTTCAGGAACTCGCCGCTGCTCGTGCAGCTTTTCCTCGTCTTCTACGGCCTGCCGATGGTCACTCCCTTCGCGCCGGGGCCGGCGGAGGCCGCGATCTTTACGCTGTCGATCAATACCGCGGCGTTCACCGTCGTAAACCTCGTGGCGGCGCTGGATGCCATCCCGCGCGGCCAGTGGCAGGCAGCGTCGTCCTTCGGCCTGAGCTATCGACAGACCATGCTCTATGTCGTGCTGCCGCAGGCCATTCGGACGGCCATTCCGCCCACCATGAACCTCGCCATCAGCCAGCTGCAGACCACGTCCCTGGTGTCGATCATCGGCGTGACCGATCTCACCCGCTCGGGCCTCGTGCTCTACACGCGCACGCTCAAGCCCTTCATCATCTGGCCGATCATCGGCCTCGTCTACTTCATCCTCGCCAAGGTTCTCTCTCTCCTCGCCGCGCGTGTCGAACGCCGGCTGCAGGCGAAGAACACCTGGTTCGAAGCTGCCGCATGAGGCTCGCCCAATGATCGAAATCGACAATGTCGACAAACACTACGGCAACCTTCAGGTGCTGAGCGCGGTGTCGATGCAGTTCCAGGACGGCGAGGTGACGGCGATCCTGGGGCCGAGCGGCGCTGGCAAGTCGACGCTCATCCGCTGCATCAACTGCCTCGAGTTGATCTCGCAGGGCGATATCCGGGTCGATGGCATGTCGGTGCTCGACAAGCATCGCACGGCGGAGATCCAGAAGCGCACCTCGATGGTGTTCCAGCACTTCAATCTCTACCCGCACCTCACGGCGCTCGGGAACATCACGCTCGCACCGACCAAGGTCCTCCGCCAAAGCCGTGCGCAGGCCGAGGCCAAGGCCATGGAGCTGCTCAAGATGGTGGGCCTTGAAAACAAGGCCAAACGCTATCCGGCCGAGCTTTCCGGTGGCGAGCAGCAGCGCGTCGGCATCTGCCGCGCCCTCGCGATGAATCCCCGTCATCTGCTGCTCGATGAGGTCACTTCGGCCATCGACCCCGAAATGACGGCGGAGGTCCTGCGGGTCATCGAGGATCTCGCGGGGCAGGGCACGACGATGATTCTCGTCACGCACGAGATAGAATTCGCCCGGCGCGTCGCCGATCGCGTCGCCTTCATGGAGCGCGGCAGCCTCGTCGCGCATCAGGACGCCGATACGTTCTTCAATCGGCAGTCGGACGAACGCATCGCCCGCTTCATCGACAAGATGAAGCACTGACATGCTGATCGTCACCAACCACGAAGGCGGCGTCGGTATCGGCGAGACCGCCAAAGCCCTTCGCGACGGGCGTCCGGCACTCGATGCGGCCGAGGCCGGCGTGCGTCTCGTCGAGGTCGACCCAGCGATCCGCAGCGTCGGCTACAACTCCTGGCCCAACATTCTGGGGCAGGTCGAGCTCGATGCTGCCGTGATGGATGGCACGACGCTGCGCACCGGTGCCGTGGGCGGCCTGGTGGGCTATCGCAATCCGGTCTCGGTCGCGCGCGCCGTGATGGAACGTCTGCCGCACGAGATCCTTGTCGGTGCCGGGGCGGCGCGGTTCGCGGCCGAGATCGCAGCGGAGCGCCTCGACAACCTCACGCCCGCCGCCCACGCCACCTGGCAGCGCGTCCTCAACGAATCCCTCGACGAGCGCCAGCGGGCCGCGTTTCCCGACATCCCATTGTCGGAGCTCTGCCAGCGCGCCACCGACCCCGAGTATCAAAAGGACACGACCGTGTTTCTCGCGATCGACGGGCAGGGCGGCATGGCCAGCGCGGTGAGCACATCGGGCTGGGCGTGGAAGTATCCGGGGCGTCTGGGCGACAGCCCCATCATCGGCGCGGGTTCCTATGCCGATGCGGCCTATGGCGCCTGCGCCTGTACGCATACGGGCGAAATGACGATCCGCGCCGGCACGTCGCGCGCCGTCGTCCTCTATCTCAAAATGGGCCTCAGCCTCGAAGACGCACTCTTTGAAGCCGGACGCGATCTGCGCCGCCTCAAGGGCGGCCTCATTCGCGGCGTGGCCCTGCATGCAATCGATGCCCAAGGCAACCATCGCGTCGCCTCGTTCGGCGAAGCCAAGGGTGTCGACTACTGGATCTGGGAACATGGAATGGCGGCCCCTGAGCGGCGCGTCGCCATGCACCTTGATGTCTGACGAAGTCAAAGGATGCCGGCAACGGCGACAAGGAGGAATGAAATGAAGAAATCATGGATCACGTCCGCAATCGCGGGGATCGTCCTGCTGTGCGGCAATGTGGGTGCCGCGCAGGCCGACGATCTGCAAAAGATCATCGACGCCAAGACGGTCCGCGCCGGCATCTGCCTGACGTCGGAGCCGGCGGGCTTCCGCGACGCCGACAACAATCCCAAGGGCTATGACGTCGACGTGGCAAACATGCTCGCCGAGCAACTCGGCGTGGCGCTCGAGATCGTCGAGGTTGAGGGTTCGACCCGCATCCCGATGCTGTTGTCGGACAAGATCGACGTCATCATCTGCAACATCACGGCCACAACCGAGCGCGCCAAGTCGGTCGACTTCTCGTTCCCGTACCTGCGCACCGGTATCCGCCTGCTCGTCCAGAAGGACGGCGGCATCACCGGCTTCCAGGATCTCGCCGGCAAGAAGGTCGTCGTCGGCCGCGGTACGACCGGCGAAGCCATGGTCAAGCAGCGCGCCCCTGAGGCGGAGCTGGTCTACATCGAGAACCCCGGCGATGCGATCCTGCAGATGCGCCAGAAGAAGGCCGACGCCTATATCGAGGACAGCCTCGGCATCGACTGGATCGCCAAGACCTATCCGGACCAGCTGATGAGCCTGCCCGAAACCTACTCGTCCGATCCGATCACGCTGGGCATCCGCAAGGACAATCCGAGTTTCCTGCGCTGGCTCGATCTGTTCGCGTCGACCTACGTGTCGTCGGGACGCTATGACGAAACCTACCGCAAGTGGTGGGGCACCGAAGCTCCCAAGCTCAACGCGGTCTGGTAACATCAATCAACTAAGCGACATCGCCGCGCTTCGTCTTTCGCGAAGCGCGGCGTCTTGACGACTGCAGGAGGCACTATGGTCGGGTTTTCGGGACTGGGTATGGACATGGGAACGCTCTCGCGCCTGTCGAGCGCGAAGACGCGCTCGATCAGTCCGGAGAACTTCACCGGCGAGAAGGGCAGGGGCGGCATGGCGGCGGAAGGCACCGGCGCCATCCATGCGCGGGAGCTCGGACGCGGCTGGAAGATCTCTCCCTCCATCGACATGGAGCCGGGTGAGCTCAGAACGCTCGCCGACATCGAAGGACCGGGCGCCATCCAGCAAATGTGGATGGTCACGAACTCTCAGAAATGGCGCAGCCTCATTCTCCGCATCTACTGGGATGGCCAGGAGCACCCCTCGGTCGAAGTCCCGCTCGGTGACTTCTTCGCGAATGGCTGGGGGATCTACGCCCACGTCTCGTCGCTGGCGGTGTGCGTCAATCCAGGACGGGCCTTCAACTGCTATTGGGAGATGCCGTTCCGCGAGCGGGCGCGCATCACGCTGGAGAACCGCGACGGCGAGCCCTGCACGGTCTACTACCAGTTCAACTACACGCTCACCGAGGTCCCCGAGGATTGCGCCTATTTCCATGCGCAGTTCCGCCGTACAAATCCGCTGCCCTATGGCGAGGTCTACACAATCCTCGACGGCGTGCAGGGGCGTGGCCACTATGTCGGCACCTACATGGCCTGGGGCGTCAACAACAACGGTTGGTGGGGCGAGGGCGAAATCAAGTTCTACATGGACGGGGATGGCGAGTTCCCGACCATCTGCGGGACGGGCACCGAGGACTATTTCTGCGGCGGCTACAATTTCGATCCGGGAAGCATCGACCCGCGCAAGCCCGGCGGCTACACCGAATACACGACACCCTATGCCGGCCTGCCCCAGATCATCCGTCCCGACGGCCTCTACAACGCGCAGCAGCGCTTCGGGCTCTACCGCTGGCATATTCCCGACCCGATCCGCTTCGAGACGGATCTGCAGGTCACCATCCAGGCGCTCGGCTGGCGCATCGAGAAGAATCGCCGCTACCTCCCGCTGCAGGACGACATTGCGTCGGTCGCCTACTGGTACCAGACGCTTCCCACCGCCCCGTTCCCAGCTCTCGGCTCACGGGACGCGCTCGACGTGATCTAGCCCCGTCGGGTTCGCCCGACGAAACACCGGTCGATTGACCCGGCCCCCGCTTCGTCCTTGTCTTGCAGGTACTGAGAGACCTGAAGGCACTGAAAGAAAAGGGGGACCGCTTGCGTGTCGCGATCGGCCTGCTGATGCAGGAGACGAACACCTTCGTTCCGCAGCGCACCAACCTCGAGACCTTCCGCGCGGTGTATCTGCGCGAAGGTGACGAGTTGCTCAGCGGCTTCGCGACGGCGAGAACGGAGATCCCCGCCTTCATCGACGTGCTCCGCTCGGTGGAGGCCGAGATCGTGCCCCTCATCGCCGCCAACGCGATCGCCAATGGCACGGTCACGCGCGCGGCGTTCGACGACCTGATGGCGCGCATGGTTGGCCGGCTGACCGGGGCGGGACCGGTCGACGGGGTGTTGCTGGCCCTGCATGGCGCCATGGTGGTGGAGGACAATCCGGACGCCGAAAGCGAGATCGTCGCGCGGGTCGCCGAGGTGCTGCCACCGGGAACGCCGATCGGCGTGTCCTTCGACCTCCACGGCCACGTCACGCCGCAGGCCATCCAGCCAGACGTCTTCTATGTCGGCTACCAGGAATACCCCCATATCGACATGTACGAGACCGGCGAGCGCACCGCTCGGCTGCTGCTCGAGACGCTGGCGCGCCGCCGCCGGCCGGTCATGGCCTTTGCCAAGCGCCCGCTGATCGTCAGCCCGGTGAAGGCACGCACGGTGGACGAGCCGCTCGCAAGCATCGTGCGGGAGGCGCGACGCATGGAGGCGACCGGCGAAGTGCTGCATGCGAGCCTGTTTCCGGTCCAGCCATGGCTCGACGTACCGGACCTCGGCTTCGGCGTGCTGGTATGCGCGGACGGCGACGTCGCCCGGGCCCAGCAGGCTGCCGACCGGCTGGCGGACATGGCCTGGGACAGGCGCGACCAGTTCGAGCCCGACCTCACCGCACTGACAGAAGCGATCCGCATCGGGCTCATCTCTGCTGGAACCACAGTCGTAGCGGATGCCGGCGACGCGCCTACTGGCGGATCGGCCGCCGACAGTACGGCGGTGCTCGCTGCCCTGTTGGCTGCGGGCGCAGACAGTGCGGGCAGGCTCTCCTACCTCACGCTGCGCGACGCGGCGGGCGCATCGCGGGCCATTGCCGCAGGCGTCGGCGCCGAGGTCAACCTTGCCGTCGGCCACGCCCATTCGGTCGCCGACGGTAAACCCGTTGCTATCCGGGCGCGCGTCCTTTCCGTCAGCGACGGCCGCTACCAGATGCGCGATGCCGGCGCGCGCGGCATGGTGATGGAGCAGGGGCCGACCGCGGTACTCGCCATTGGCGACATCCGGCTCGTGCTGCGCTCCCGGCCGGCCTACGAGTGGGATACAGGGATCTACGAGGCCTTCGGGCTTTCGATCCGCGATGCCGCGTTGGCCTTCGTGAAGTCTCCCTCGCACTTCCGCGTCGGCTTCGAGCCGCTGGCGGCCCGCGTGCTCACCGCCGACACGCCCGGCCCGACCTGTCCGAACATGCGGCGCCTCAATTTTTCGCGGGTCACCCGCCCGCTCTATCCCCTCGACGAGTTCACCCTCAAAGGCCGCCCATGACCGCACAGTCCGACGACACCACTTCGGTTGCTTCCGATCTCAAGCCGGAGTTCCTTTCCGATGGCCACCTGGCTATCGGGCCTTCGCCGCAGTTTCCGGAGGTGCCGCGTTGGGCGACCGTCGCCAACGTCCCCACACGGGAGCTGCCACCGATACCGCGCTATGTCTGCAAGCGGGTCGCCACCCCGCTCACGATCGACGGCCGCCTCGACGAGCCGGCCTGGCAACGGGCCGAATGGTCTGCCCCGCTGGGTCGCATCGAGACCGGCATCCTCGACGCGCCGCCATGCTCCGTGGCCCTGCTCTGGGATGAAACCTATCTCTATGCCGGATACCGCGTCACCGATCCCGACATTCGCGGCGCGGCGGTTCGCCACCACGAGCAGCTCTACATGCGCGACGACGACGCCGAGATCTTCGTCAAGGGCGACGGGCGCTACTATGAGCTGGGCGTCAATCCGATCAACACGATCTACGAGTTTCGCTGGACCTGGCTCGAGCCGCTCATCGAGAGCAGGGACTTCGCCGGGATCGAGGAGCTCTTCAAGACGCGGGACTTCGTCTACTACACCGCCCGCGGCGGTGAACGGGCCGGCCGCGTCGGTGATATGAACTGGGAGCTGCCCGGTCTCCGCCACGCCGTCGCGATCGATGGCACGCTCAACATGCCGCACGATGTCGACGCGGGCTGGACGGTGGAGTACGCGCTGCCCTGGGCCAGCCTCGCCCACATCGGCCTGGCGCCGCCCTCGCCCGGCAACGAACTCCGCATCCAGGCCTATCGCGCCTGTCATAACAGGGCCGAGTCCGAGAAGGCAGCCGAAATGGCCAAGGCCTGGCCGGGCGCTACCCCCTATGAAGGCTACACTTGGTCGACCATGGGCAACGGCAACGTGCACAATCCGGAGCGCTGGGCCTACGTCACGCTCAGCGATGAAGCGGCCTGATCAGGCGTTCAGATCGCGGGAGATGACGGCGGCCATTTCGGCCATCCGTGCGCCGACCTTTGGGAGCAACTGTCGCGAGAGGCGCGAGCGGGGCGCCGACAGGCTGATCGCCGCGATCGGGTAGCCGCCGTCATCGATGATGGCGGCGCCCACGCAGGCGGCGTCGTCGGCGTTCTCGCCGGTCTCGGTGGAGTAGCCCTGCCGTGCCACCTGCCGGAGCTGGCGGGCCAGCAGCGACTGGTCGATCAGCGTTCTACTGGTTCGCGCCACGAGCGGCCGGCGGCCCAGTTCGGCCTGGAGCGCTGTTTCCGGCAGGCGCGCCAGCATGGCCTTGCCGAGCGCGGTCGAGTGCAGCGGATGCCGGTCGCCCACCTTGCCCTGGATGCGCAGCAGTCGCGTGCCTTCCACGACGTCCACATAATTCACCGCGCCATCGAGCATGACGGCGAGGTTCACGGTTTCCTGAAATTCGTTCACCAGCGTGATCATATGCGGACGCGCGATCATGCGCAGCCGGTGCAGGCCGCTGTCAGCCTTGGCGAGCGAGCGGAACTTGGAACCGATCGAATAGGTGTTGGTGCTGTCGTCGAACGCGACGAACCCGGACTCGACCAGCGTACGCAGGTAACGGAAGGCCGACGTCTTGGGCAGCTTCAGTTCGGCGCAGATGTCCGACAGTCCGAGCCCCGCGGTGCCTTCGGCGACCAGCTCAAGGACCGCCAGCGCCTTCTGCACGGGCAGAACGACATAGGGGGACGGCTTGTTCATCCTGTCTCCATCAAGCCCAGCCGTTCCTTCCAACGAAACGGCAGTTCCTTTACACGCATTCTGGACCGTGATTGCCTTGATGACAACACAGAGAAAATACCGGTCCAGAAATGCCACGTCCCCTGCAAGTCACTCTAAGCTTCGACAAGTCTGCCGCCCAGATCGCGGCGGGTGCCAAACTCGTTGCGGGTGGCGTGAACTCCAATTTCCGGCTCGGCATGTCGCCTGGTCCGCTGGTGTTCGAGCGCGGCGAGGGCGCGCATCTGATCGACATCGATGGGAACAGGCTGATCGACTACTACGGCGGCATGGGCGCCATGGTGCTGGGTCACAATCCGGCGCCGGTCTGCGAAGCCGTGACCCGGCAGATGCAGAGCGGCATCCTCTTCGCCGGGCAGTCCATGGTGGAGTATCGCGCTGCCGAACTTATCCAGGCGCGCATTCCGTCGGCACAGCGCATCCGGTTCGGCTCATCGGGCTCGGAGGTCGCGCAGGCCGCTATGCGGCTCGCGCGCGCCGCGACCGGCCGGCGCACTATCGTCAAGTTCGAAGGGCATTACCACGGCTGGTTCGACAACATCCTGTGGTCGACCGCACCCGCGCTGAATGCCGCCGGCCCGAGCGACGAGCCCGTCCGCGTGGCCGGCAGCCTGGGGCAGAGCGCCGACGATGGGCGCGGAGTCGACGTTCTGCAGTGGAACGATCTGGCGGCGCTCGAGCGACGGCTGGCGCGGGGAGACGTGGCCGGTGTCATCATGGAGCCGGCGATGTGCAACCAGGGCGCCATCGCTCCGCTACCCGGCTACCTCGAGGGGGCACTGGCTGCCTGTCGCAGACACGGCACGATCCTGGTCTTCGACGAGGTCATCACCGGCTTTCGCCTGGGGGCCGGTGGCGCGCAGCAGCGCTTCGCCGTCACGCCCGATCTCTCGATCTTTGCCAAGGCCATCGCCAACGGTTTCCCCGCCGCGGCCATCGCCGGCAGAGCCGATCTGATGGATATGTTCGTCGACGGCGTCCTGCACGGAGGCACCTTCAACTCCCATCCCGTCGTCATGGCCGCACTGGTCGCCACTCAGCAAGAGCTGACGCCGGCTCACTATGACGCGACGTCGGCGCGTGGCCTGCGGCTGCGTGACGGTGTCGCGGGAGCGCTCGCCGCGGCCGGTATCAAGGCGCAGGTCACCGGATTTGAATCGATGTTCCACGTGGCCTTTGGCCTCGACGCGCCGGCGCGCAACTATCGCGACCTGGCGCAGGCCAACAAGCGCGGCTACGCGCTGTTCGCCCTGGCTCTGCTGCGACGCGGGGTGCGGGTGCTCGAGCGGGGCGCGTGGTTCGTTTCGGCGGCGCATGACGACGCCATCGTCGACCAGACGCTGGCGATTGTGACGGAAGCAGCGCTCGAGGTCGCTGCCCAGTTGGAGGGCTGAGCGGCGCCGACGGCCGGCCCCGTGCCGGAATACGAAATGGCGCACGGTGGCGTCGTCGGGTGCATCGCCTCCCGCGCCGCCGCCGGGTGCCCCAGGGCCCGACAACGGGCTCACAACACCGCGAAAACGAATAGTGGAGATGGAAAAATGCGACTAACCAGACGTGCCCTCGCACCACTTGCCGTCGGATTGGCAATGGCTCTCAGCCAGGGTGCCCATGCCGGCGAATTCGACGGCGTGGTCATCACTCACCTGACCCAAGGTGGCGCCGCAGACCGTATCGCCGGCTACAAGGCGCTGGCCGAGGAGTTCAAGGCCCAGACCGGCGCGACGATCCAGATCGTCGAGCAACCCTGGGAGCAGATGCAGACCGCGATCATCAATGACGCGATCGGCGGCACTGGCAGCTACGACGTCATCGACGTCGACAGCGGCTGGGATGCCAATGTGGCAGCCTATTTCGAGACGCTCGACGGGCGCATCGCGACCGCGGGCGTGGACATGAGCGACTATCAGGGCCTCAACGCGCTGATCGGCGTCGCTAACAATGTGCGCCACGGCATCCCGTTCACCGGTCGCTCCATGGTGATGTTCTACCGCACCGATCTGCTCGAGGCTGCCGGACTTGCCGTTCCCACCACCTGGGAAGAACTCAACGCCGCCGCCGCCGCGCTCAACAAGGACGGTGTGTATGGCTATGTCGGCGCCGGCGTTTCGGTGCAGCTGATGAAGATGTTCTTCGGCGCCTATATGGGCAACGAAAAGCGCGTACTCTTCACGCCGGAAGGCAAGCCGACGTTCAACAGCCCCGAAGGCGTTCGCGCGCTCGACCGGCTGAAGGAGTTGTTCTCCTACGCGCCGCGCGGCGTGTTCGGCATGGACATCCCGGAGGCCGACCAGGTCTTCCTCAATGGCGAAGCCGCATTCACCATCGAGTGGCCCGACTACATCCAGCCCAGCCTCAATGACCCGGAGCGCTCCAAGGTCGTGGGGAAGTGGGCCGCCACCGTGCCGCCCGGACCGGGCAATGCCGGCCCCTGGTACTGGGCCATTTCCGGCGGCTCCAAGAACAAGGATGCGTCCTGGGCATGGCTGCAGCTGATCTCGTCGCCTGAAGCTTCGAAGTCGCTGATGATCGATCACGGCATCTACTCGACCCGCAATTCGGTGCTGCTCGACAAGGATGTCGAAGCGAAGTTCCCCGGCATGCAGGCGGTGGTCGACAGCTACAAGGCCTCGTTCTACCCCTCGTTCATCGCCTCGCCGACCTTCCTCGACTGGTTCCTCGGTTCTGCGGACATCTTCTCGGCGGCGCTGAACGGCAGCATCACCTCTGCTGAAGGCGTCCAGCAGTCGGCCGACCTGTGGAACAAAGTGTTCGATGCGTCCAAGGGGCCGCAGGGTTACAACTGGTCTGATGTCTTCGCCGAATAGTCTCGGCATCCCATCATCCGTCTCCTGGCGGCTACCGGCAGGAGACATTCAACAGGGGCATAGCGCATGCTCGGCAGACTGCTACGGGATGACCGCAAGGTTGGCCTGCTCTTCCTGATCCCCGGCGTTGCCGCGCTGCTCTTCACCTATGTGGTCCCGCTGCTCTATTCGCTGGGACTGAGCCTCGCCGACTGGGATATCCGCCGCCCTGGCTCGCAATGGGCCTTCGCCGGCCTCGACAACTACCTCGAAGTCCTCACGTCCGACGCGTTCTGGGAAGCAGGCGGCCGTTCGCTGGTCTATACGCTCGTGGCGCTCCCCGTGCAGCTCGTGCTCGGCACGCTGGTCGCCCTGCTGCTCACCGACGAGCGCATCAATGGCAAGCTGTCCGCACTGACCCGCGTGCTCCTGCTCATCCCGCTCATGCTGCCGCCCGTCGTCCTGGGCATTCTGTGGCGCCTGCTCCTCAACGTGAACTATGGACCGACCAACCACCTGCTCGGACTGGTCGGCATCGAGCCGCTGACCTGGGTCTCGGCGCCGGACACGGCGATGATGGCGGTCATCATGGTCGAGGTCATCTCCAACACCTGCGTCGTGGCGATGATCCTCATCGGCGGCATCCTGTCGCTGCCGGTCGAGCCGCTCCGCGCCGCCGAAGTCGATGGCGCCGGCCCGCTGCGCATCCTGTTCGAGATCAAGCTTCCGCAGCTTGCATCCTACTACCTCATCATCATCCTCATCCGGCTGATGGATCTGCTCAAGACCTTCGATTTCATCTACGCGCTCACCGGCGGCGGTCCGGGCGAAGCAACGCTGGTGCTCAACCTCTACATCTATCGCGTCGGCCAGCGCTTCCTCGACTACCCGCTGGCCTCGGCGGCCTCGTGGATATTCCTCATCATCCTGCTGCCGCTCTCGATCTGGCTGCTCCTGCGCGCCGTCTCCTCGTCCCGCGAGTACCTCAATGACTGACACGACCGCGCCCCTTGCCGCTCCAGCGCCCGCTCCTCCAGTCCGCACGCGCCTCGAAACGCTCGCACTCTATGTGTGCCTCTTCGTGCTCCTCGCGGTCATCATCTTCCCGATCTACTGGCTGGTGCTCAACTCGCTGAAGTTCCAGCGCGACTTCTTCACCAACCCGCCGGTCTATTTTCCGCCCGAGCTGACGCTTGGTCACTGGGGAGAAGCGATGGGCAATCCGCTGAACCAGCGCTACATGCTCAACACCGCGGTCGTGGCGGTCATCTCCACCTTCACCGCCACCGCGGCCGGCACGCTGTGCGCCTACGTGCTGGCGCGCATCCGCATGCGCTGGCGGCTCAATGGCATTCTTCTGTTCGCCATCCTGATCTGCCGCCTGTTCCCGCCGGTGAGCCTCGCCATCCCCTACTATCTGCTGATGCGGCAGTTCGGCCTGCTCGATACGCAGGCTGCACTGGTGATCGCCTACACCGGCCTGGCGCTGCCCTTCGTCACCTGGATGATGCTCACCTTCTTCCAGGATCTGCCCAAGGAGGTCGAGCGCGCCGCCATGGTCGACGGCTGCACCGTGGTGCAGCGCTTCCTCTGGGTCGTGCTGCCCATGTCGGTACCGGCGATGGCCGTCTCCGCCACCTTCGTGTTCATTGCCGTGTGGAACGAGCTTCTCTACGCAATCACGCTGACCACGCTCAACGCCAAGACCATACCGGTGGCCATCGCCAGCTTCGTGGGCGACAACGCGCTCGCCTGGGGGCCGATGAGCGCGCTCAGCGTTGCCTCTTTCGTCCCGGTGCTCCTGCTGGCCCTCGCCGCCCAGCGCTATCTCATCCGCGGCCTCACCTTCGGCGCCGTGAAAGGCTGATCCATGGCAAATTATCTCCGTCTCGACCGGATCACCAAGAGCTTCGGTTCCTTCACCGCCGTCAGTGACGCCACGGTCGACATCGCGCCGGGTGAGTTCACCACGCTTGTCGGTCCCTCCGGCTGCGGCAAGACCACCTTGCTCAACATCGTCGCCGCGCTCGAGCGGCCCAGTTCCGGCGCGGTGATGATCGATGGCAAGGACGTCACGCAGCTCTCCGCGCGCGAGCGCGGCATCGCCATGGTGTTCCAGTCTTACGCGCTGTATCCGCACCTGACGATCCGGCAGAACCTCGGCTTCCCATTGCGCGTGCAGAAAGTCGCCAAGCCAGAGCGCGAGCGCCGCGTGCGCGAGGTGGCCGAGCTGGTCGAGATCGGCCACCTGCTCGACCGCAAGCCACGCGAGCTGTCCGGCGGCCAGCGCCAGCGGGTGGCCATCGGCCGCGCCATCATCCGGCCCTCGACCGTGTGCCTGCTCGACGAGCCGCTGTCCAATCTGGATGCCGCGCTGCGTGTCCGCGTGCGTGCCGAACTCAAGCTGCTGTTCGGGCGCATGGGAACGACCACGCTCTTTGTAACCCACGACCAGTCCGAAGCCATGACCATGAGCGATCGCATCGTGGTGATGCGCGACGGCAAGGTGCAGCAGCAGGGCAAGCCTCTCGAACTCTACCAGAAGCCGGCCAACGCCTTTGTCGCAAGCTTCATCGGTTCGCCGCAAATGAACCTGATGGAAGCGCGAGTCGACAGCGAGGGCGGGCGCGCGCTGCTTCGCGCCGGCTCCCTCACCCTGCCGCTCGATGACGGACAGGCGGCCCGTCTCGGCTCGCGCCGCGCCGTCACGCTTGGCATCCGGCCCGAAGCGATCACGATCAATCGCGTGCCCGGCGGCGCCAGCCTTGCCGCACGCATAGAACTGGTCGAGCACCTGGGCAATTCGGCCATCGTCCACTATCGCGGCCCCGCCGGCGACCAGATCGTGGGCATGGAACTGCTCGACGCCTCGATCGGCGCCGGCTGGTCGGGCGAAGCATGGCTCGATCCGGCCTCGGTCCATCTGTTCGACACCGAAACCACGTTGGCGCTGTAGCCATGAGCAGGATCGTCGTCACCGGTGCCACCGGCAATCTGGGTGGCAAGGTTGCCGCGCATCTTGCCGGCGCAGGACATGACCTGATGCTGCTCGATCGCCGCGCCGCTCCCGGGATCGTCGCCGTCGACCTCGGCAGCTATGACGCCGCCTGGACCGACAGCATCGCCGGCGCCGACGCCATCGTGCATTTTGCCGGCGAGGGTCGGCCGAAGGCCAGCTGGGCCGATGTGCATGCCGGCAACGTACTGATGACCGGCAATGTCCTGCGCGCCGCCCGCGCTCACGGGGTTGGCCGCGTCGTCTATGCCAGCACCAATCAGGTCATGGGCGGCTACCGGTTCCGTCCGGAAGCGATCCGGCCCGACTCGCCGCCCGCCCCGCTCAACCCCTATGCCGTCTCAAAGCTCATCTGCGAGGAAATGGGACGTGCCTTCGCTGCCGAGACCGGCGCAGGTTTCGTCGCCTTCCGCATCGGTAACATCCCGCCAGGCGACAACATCCCCGGGCCGGATCTGGGCATCGGCACCTGGGGCCAGGAGATGTGGCTCTCCAACCGCGACCTGCTCCAGGCGGTCGATCGAGCGCTGGCAGCCGACATTGCAGGCTTCGTGCTTCTCAATCTCGTCTCGGCCAATCCGGGGATGCGCTGGGAGATCGAGACCGCGCGGGCAGCCATCGGCTACATCCCGCAGGACGGCCATGCGGCGGTCCGTACCGCCCAGATCGATGCCGAGGAGGCACGGGCCCGCCTTTCCCGGCTGGTGCCCGGTGCCTGGCTTGACCAATTCGGCGAACCGCTCGAAGGCTGATCGCACCAGGAGAAAATCATGCCACTGATCGAGTCCATCGCCCGAGGCGCCGAAGACCTGACGGCGTGGCGCCGCGAGTTCCACCGTCATCCCGAACTGGGCTTCGAGCTGCCGGCAACGATCGAGCGCGTCCTCGGCCTCCTCACGTCCTTCGGCATCACCGACATTACGACCGGCGTCGGTCGTTCGGGAATTGTTGCCGTCATCGAGGGGCAGGCGAGCGGGCGCAGCATTGGCCTGCGCGCCGATATGGATGCCCTGCCCATCGCCGAGCAGACCGGACTGCCCCATGCGAGCACGATCGCCGGGCGGATGCATGCCTGCGGCCATGACGGACACACCACCATGCTGCTGGGCGCGGCCCGACACCTGGCGGCGACGCGCAATTTCCCCGGCCGCGCGGTGTTGATCTTCCAGCCCGCCGAGGAGGCCGGCGCCGGCGGTCAGGTGATGGTCAAGGACGGTCTGATCGAACGCTTCGGCATCGAGGAGGTCTATGCGCTCCACAACTATCCGGGGCAGGCCACGGGCACGTTCGCGGTCCGGCCGGGTGCCATCATGGCCGCTGCCGATGAGTTCACGATCACCATCGAGGGGGCCGGTGGCCACGCCGCCTGGCCGCACAATACCATCGATCCGGTTGTGGTGGCGGGCCAGCTGATCGGCGCGCTGCAAACACTTGTCTCGCGCAACACCGACCCGCTCGACGCCTCGGTGGTATCGGTCACGCAGCTCCATTGCGGCTCCGCGTGGAACATCATTCCATCCAGCGCCGTGCTCAACGGCACTGTCCGCACGCTCAACGAGGCCCTGCGCGATCGTCTCGAGGCGCGCCTCAATCATCTGGTCGAGGGCATTGCCGCGTCCTTCGGCGCGCGAGCCGTCGTCGCCTATTACCGCGGCTACCCGGCCACGATCAATACCCCCGAGCACGCGCGGGTTTCGGCCGCCACGGCCGCCGCTGTGGTTGGCACCGAAAACGTCGATGGCGACGCGCGCCCGACGATGGGCGGCGAGGACTTCTCCTACATGCTGCAGCGCTGCCCCGGCGCCTATGCCCTGATCGGCAACGGTCCGAGCGCCGAGCTCCACAGCGCGACGTTCGATTTCAACGACGAGATCCTGCCCGTCGGGGCGAGCTACTTCGCGAGCCTGGTCGAACGCCGCCACCTGGCGTCCTGACAATGGGCCGCATAGCGCCAACTGACGGGCGTCGGTCTCGGTCTCCTGAGGAACCGCCGATCTCGCTGTTACCCTTGGCAGTACCGATAGGCCCGAACGATCCGACAGGCAGGGGGCGGGCCAAGCGATAGGGCAGGCCGGCATCCAACCGGCGCCCGCTGCTTGTCCTTTCTGGGGGATCGACGGTGGGGAGTGGGAGTTGTATCGCTTCGATCCATGAACAAGCCTGCGACACTCATGGAAGTGGCTCGGATCGCCGGGGTATCGACTGCCACCGTGGCGCGCGTCCTCAAGAATCAAGGCTACGTCTCTGCGAAAGCGAGGGAGCAGATCGAAGCGGCGGTGAAGGCGACGGGCTACCGGCCCAATGCCATGGCCCGCAACCTGCGGCAGCAGCGCAGCTACACGATCGGACACGTGGTCAGTGCGGTGACCGCCAATCCGTTCTTCGTCAACGTGGCGCATGGCGCCGAGGACGAGGCGTTCGCCCGCGGCTTCAGCACGCTGCTGTTCAATCACAATGGCAGCGCCGAGCGGGAGCGCGCCGGCATTGAGCGCTTCATCGAGCAGCGCGTGGACGCGGTGCTTTTCACCACGGCGATCGAGGTCAGCGATGTCGCGTTGCTGCTCAAGGAGCGCATTCCCGTCGTGCAGGTCGAGCGGCGCGTGACGGCAGATGCGCCGTCCGTGACCGTCGACAACGAGGTCGGAGCGCTGGAAGCGATGGCCTATCTCATCGAGCTTGGGCACCGGCGGATCGCCTTCATCGGCGGCACGCCTATGGTGGACGACCGGCTTGTCGAGGCCGAACGCGAGAACGCCTATCGCATCGGCCTGTTCAATGCGGGCCTGTCGTGGCGCGACGAGTATGTAGGCCACGGCGCATACTACTCGCCCGAGGACGGGACTGGTCGCGACGGCTACCGTCACACCAAGGCGTTCCTGTCGCTGCCGCGCGACAAGCGTCCGACCGCGATCTTTGCGACGTGCGATATCCTTGCGGCGAGCGCCTTGCAGGCGATCAACGAAATGGGTCTGCGCGTCCCGGGAGACATTTCCATCATCGGGTTCGACGATACCCTCGCGCAGAATCTGGCCCCGCCGCTGACGACGGTGGCGCAGCCCATGCAGGAGCTCGGGCGCCGAGCCTTCGGCATGGCGCTGTCGATGATCGAGGGCGACCGGTCGCCGGTACCCGTGCGGCTCCCCAGCCGGCTCGTGATCAGGCATTCGGTCGGCCCGCCGCCACGCTGACCGGCAAGCCCAACAAGCTCCACCATACGCATTGACCGACCTCCCTGTGCCTGCTAACGATGCATGTGTCAACGATGACACATGGCCTTTTGCGGCCGTTGGGGCGGTCTGGAGGGATCGCGCCGAAGGCGGACCGACAAAGATGCGGCCACCATCAGGGAGAGAGAAATGGGTTTACTCAGGGTTCTCGCGACGGGCGCGTTGCTCGCGGGCGTCGCGCTGGTGCAGCCAGCGGCTGCCCAGACCAACGTGACTTTCTGGCAGTTCTTCACCGGCGACACCGATGTGAAAGCCTGGCGCGACACAATCGCCAAGTTCGAAGCGGCCAACCCGGACATCAAGATCAACATGGAGCTCGTTCCCTGGTCGGAGCAGCAGCAGCGCTTCGTCACCGCACTGGCAACGGGCGGCCTGCCCGATATCTCCATGCTGGGCAACAACGTCGTCGCGCAGTTCCAGGCGACGGGCTCGCTGGCACCGCTCGACGACTACGTCGCCGCCTATGAGGCCGAGAGCGGCATCAAGATAACCGACGACATGTGGCCGGGCGACCAGGGCTACTACATTCTCGACGGCAAGATCTGGGCGTCGCCCATCGCGGTGGAAACGCGAGCGCTGTTCTACCGCAAGGACCTGTTCCGCGAGGCCGGCCTCAATCCTGACGATCCGCCGGATACCTGGGAGGAACTGCGCGACGCCGCGAAGGTGCTGTCGGAAAAAGGCGCCGGCAAGTACTACGGCATCGCGATGCCCATGAGCATCACCTACAATACAGTGCAGAATTTCATGAGCACCTATCTGGGCTATGGCGCCCGCATGCTGAACGACGACGGTTCGTGCGGATTCAATACCCAGGAATTCAAGGATGCGCTGACCGTCTATACCGATATCTACAAGACCGGCGGCACGCACCCCGATGCCCCCACGCTCGACGGCGACACGCTGCGCCGCGGCTTTGCCGACGGCAACTACGCCATGCACATCCAGAATGCCTCCATGCTGAAGCAGCTGCAGGATGAGGGTGCGTCGTTCGTCGACGAAATCGGCATTGCCAAGATCCCGGCGGGTCCCGTCAATCGCACCGGATTCCTCGGTGGCTGGCCGCTCGTCCTGTGGGAAGCCTCTCAGGTGAAGGAGGCCGCGGCCAAGTTCATCTTCTTTGCGACCCATGGCGAGCCCTTGCGCGACATGGCCGTCGCTTCCGGCTTCCTCCCCGGCAGCGTCAGCCTCGCCAAGGGGGCGCCGTGGGATGCGTATCCCTACCCGCTGTTCGTCGAACAGCTGGCGGATGCGCGCCCCTACCAGTACCCGTCGCAGGCCATTGCCGAGATGGGGCAGCTCGAAGTCGATACGATCCAGAAGGCCGTGCAGGCTGTGGCGCTCGGCCAGCAGTCGGTCGACGCCGCGACGACCCAGCTCTGCACCACCATCAACGAAGTGCTGGCACGCTGACCGCAGCACAGCCCGGAGTAACCGACTTGGCGTCGCACAACGCAGGTTCCCGGGCAAAACGGGTGGGGGCAATTGTCCCCGCCCGCTTCCGCAAGGACCACCTCCTCCCCTATGCGATGGTGAGCCCCGCAGTGGCGGTCACCATCGCAATCGCGGTCATCCCGCTCATCTACGAAGTCTGGCTGTCGCTCCAGGACTGGTACATGCTGAAGCGGCCGCAGCCGATCTTCGGCGGGCTCATCAACTACATCGCGGTCAGCAAGGACGGGGCGCTGTGGGCGGCCCTTGGGCGCACGGCCATCTGGACCGTCGGGACGGTGGTGGTGGAGATCGCGCTGGCCCTGCCGCTGGCGCTGCTGCTCAACCGCAACACCGCCGTGGCGCGGGCCGGATCGGCGCTGATCCTCATCCCATGGGTCACGCCATTCATCGTGCTGGGCTTCGGTTGGCGCTTCCTGCTCGACAGCGATGTCGGGCCGATCCACCAGATCCTCGAATTAATCGGTCTCGCGGGCGGACGCTCGGTTCTCACCGATCCGGCAGGCGCGCTGGCCGCCATCACCTTCATTTCAGGCTGGAAGGGCGCGCCGTTCATGGTGATCGCCCTGATCGCAGCGCTGAAGTCGATCCCCGACGAGCTCTACGAAGCAGCCGAGGTGGACGGCGCGGGGGCGTGGGCGCAGTTCTGGCACGTGACGGTCCCCTCGATCTGGAACACCGTCGTCATCGTCGGCCTGATCCTGGGCATCCTTGCCTTCTACAGCTTCGATCTGGCGTGGATCATGACCAAGGGCGGGCCGCAGGACGGCACCGCCATCGTCGGCATCCAGATCTATCGCGCCGTGTTCCTTGACCTGCGTCCGGCCTACGCGGCCGCCATCAGCGTCGTCATGCTGCTGATCCTGTTCGCGGCCTCGCTCGCGGTGTTGCGGCTGAGGAGGTCGAACTGATGCGGAGCCGCGGCGCCACCCGGGATCTGATCCTCGATGCCGTGACCATCGTCGCTGTGCTGCTGATGCTGGTCCCTATCATCTGGGTCTTCCTCGGCTCGATCAAGCCGGAGCACGACATCATGTCGGGCAATCCATGGCCGACACGCGTCACGTTCGATCACTACATCGCGATCTGGAACAAGGAGGGCTTTCTCACGGCCCTGCGCAACAGCCTGATCGTGGGGCTCGTCGTGGCGGTGGTCACGACCTTTGTCGCGGCGCCGGCGGCCTATTCGCTGAGCCGTTTCGACTATCGCGGGCGCAATCTGTTCAGCCTGATGATCCTGGGCACGCAGACCCTGCCGGCGGTGGCAATCCTCGTGCCGCTGGTGGTGATCGTCCGCCAGCTCGGACTGACAAACACGCTCACCGCTTTGATCTTCATCCACCTGGCGCTCGGGCTGCCGATCGCGGTGTGGATGCTCAAGGGCTACATCGACGCCATACCGCGCGACCTCGAGGAAGCGGCGATGGTTGACGGCACCGGCCGATTCGGCGCGCTGGTGCGCGTCGTGCTGCCCCTGATCCGGCCGGCGCTGGTGGCGGTTGGAACGTTCGCCTTCGTGCTGTCCTGGGGCGAGTTCGTCATCGCCCTTGCGATCGTGTCGAAAGCGGAAGTGCGAACGCTGCCGCTGGCACTGCAGAGCCTGTTCGATCCGTACCAGTTCAGCTGGGGTCAGGTGATGGCGGGCGGTGTCGTCATCGCGCTGCCGGCGGTGATCCTCTTCTTCATCTTCCGCAAGCAACTCGTCGGCGGTCTGCTCGCCGGCGGCGTCAAGGGATAGAGCATTCATGGGCAGGACCACGCAATCGCTGTACTTCACCGGGCCGCGCGAGCTCGATGTTCGAGAGGAGCCCCTGGCGCAGCCCGGGGCCAATGAGGTGCTGATCGAGGCGGTCGTTTCCGGCATCAGCGCCGGGACCGAACTCAACGTGTTCCGTGGCTACGCGCCGCAATGGCGCCAGCACATGGATCCGGCGACGCGGCTGTTCTCGGCAACCGAAGATCCCGACTGGAAATGGCCCGCGCGCTACGGCTATACCCTGGTGGGCCGCGTGGCAGAGCGCGGTAGTGCCGTAACGCATCTGCGGGACGGCGACCTCGTCTTCTCCTATTCGCCGCACGGAGCGCATGCCATCGTCGCCGCGAACGCGGTCGTGCCGCTTGGCGACCTCGCCAATCCGGAGCTCGGCGCGTTCTTTGCGAACTTCAATACGGCCTATAATGGCGTTCTTGATGCGGCCATCCCGCTCGGCGCCGATGTCGTCGTGTCGGGCCTTGGCGTGATCGGGCAGCTGGCGACCCGTCTGGTGAAGCGTGCCGGCGCGCGTCGCATCATTGCCGTCGACCGGCTCGCGCCGCGCCGCGAGGCGGCCCGGGCGGGCGGTGCGACGCATACGCTCGATCCAGCCACCGACAAGGTGGCCGAGACCGTGCGCGAGCTGACCGGCGGGCGTGGCGCCGATGTCGTGATCGAGGTGTCGGGTGCCGCCCCGGCGCTCAACGAGGCCATTCGCACCGCCGGCTACAATGGCACGGTCGTCGCCATGTCCTGGTATGGCGGTACCTTCGAGAGCCTTCAGCTGTCGGGAGAGTTCCACCACAACCGGACGCGGATCATCTCGTCGCAGGTCGGCGCCGTGAACCCCATGCTCGGGCCGATGTGGAGTGTCGCGCGACGCGGCGAGATCGTGCGTGAGCTGATGGACCTGTATGCGGCCGACCTCGCCGGATTCGTTACGCATCGTATTCCGCTCGCGCAAGCGGGGCAGGGATACCGCCTGCTCGACCAGGGCGCGCCCGACGTGCTCCAGGTCATCATCGACTATCGGAAATGAGGGACGTCATGAAGTACTCCGCCTGCATCGAGTGGCTGTTCGCCGAAGTCGGCGATTTCCCCGAGCGTGTTCGCGCTGCCCACAAGGCGGGGCTCGATGGAATCGAGTTCTGGCTGTGGACCAACAAGGACATCGACGCGATGCTCGCCGCCGTGCGCGAGACCGGCATTGCGGTGACCGGTATGGTGGCCGAGCCGATGGTGCCGCTCACCGACCCGGCGCAGCACGGCGCGTTCCTGGATGGGCTGAAACGATCGATCGACATCGCGCGCAGGCTCGGCGCGCCCGCTCTGATCGCCCAGGCGGGCGCCGATCTGCAGGGTCGCAGTCGCGAGGAGCAGCGCGCCGCACTGGTTGCATGCCTCGCCCGCGGCGCCGACGTGCTCAAGGGGTCGGGCGTCGTGCTGATGGTCGAGCCGCTCAACACCCGCGTGGACCATGCGGGCTACTTTCTGCCCTCGACCGTGGAAGGGCTGGACATCATTGACGAGCTGAACCGCCCCGAGATCAGGCTGATCTACGACATCTACCACTCGGCGGTGATGGGCGAAGACGTTGCCGAAGTGCTCAAGGGCCGACTCGATCGCGTCGCGCACGTGCACCTTGCCGATGCCCCGGGGAGGCATGAGCCGGGCAGCGGGACGATGGACTGGCGGCGGCGGCTGCAATGGCTCACCGACAACGGCTATCGCGGCATGGTTGGGCTCGAATACATGCCTACCCAATCGACGGAAGCTTCGCTGCGCGCGTTGCGATCGTAGCCGGCCGCTCAAGCCTTCCGGCGCTGAGAGACATCACGGCCGCGAACCTATGGCCCGGGACGCATCCGCGCCCACGAATGGGCATGCGCACACAGGCCCGGTCTCCGCCTGGGCCTTTGTGAGGTCTAGCCTGGTCGCTGTGTAAGAGGCTGGTGGAGCCAATCGGAATGCCAGCGATGAGGCGTTTCAATGGGTTACGTTGGCTAACCGGCCCGGGCCACCCGTTGATCTACAATGCGAATTTCTCGTGTTGGCTAACTAGCTCTAGGCACCTTGAGCGGCAAGGGAGCGACTAAGCTGCCTTGGGATGTCGAGCCAACCATCAGCAAGGCCATGGTTGACGAGATCAGAGGCCGCGACGACCAGTGCGGCTGCCTCTGCGAGCCCACCTGAGCGCGCGGCGGCGATTAGTTTTGCGAACTCGGTTTCGTGCCGCAATGGGGCTTTGAGAAGAAAACGCTGAGAGGCCCATGCCTGCTCCCAACCTTCGGCAATGCGCTTTGCGATCTTGCCTTCAAGCAGTGAGCGGGCAAATGAAAACCGCAGATGATGGATCGACATGACGTCGCGACGGAAGCGCAGCACCGGATCCTTAGTCACGTCGGCCTCGTCGACAGAGATCCCAGCAGCGAGCTGAGACAGTCGGTCAGTCCGCGAGTCCAATCGCAATGGGTGCAATGCTGCTTCTAAGACTGCTCGGAGTTTCGCGTGGTCACCGAGCACATCTCTGGCCGCATCGTCTAGGGGAGTATCCAGAGGTCGCCGACATCGAGCAACGTGCCCACTACAATTTGCTCGAGATGGATTTTGGCCGACGGCTCGTAGCCAAGTTCAGGTTCAAGCCATCAGCACTTTGGGTAGGAGAAACCTTTCAGCCTATTCCTCAAAAGGCACTTTACCCCACAGGCACTCGGGATCCACTCCAGGAGGTGATGATGCACTTGAAGGCCGAAATCGCGGCAAGTGGCCCAGTGTAGTCCGCCTGGATCGACCACACCGACTATGCCGGGCGAGAGTATCGAGACGAAGCGCGAACGAACCGTTGGCTAACCTGCCCAACGACCGTTGGCTAACCGCTGCGATGTCAGGGAGTTAAGAGGCGGATGGTGGAGCCAATCGGAATCGAACCGACGACCTTCTGAATGCCATTCAGACGCTCTCCCAACTGAGCTATGGCCCCACGATGCCTGTGGTAGTCTTGGGAACGCTGCGGCGGTTGCCCGTCGCGGCGCGGGTGTTGTCTAGTCGAGCGTCCCTGAGGACGCAAGCGGCAATTTAGCGCTCGTCGCCGCCGCCCACGTCGAAGTCGAGGTCGCCCTCTTCCTCTTCGTCTTCCTCAAGGAAGGTGTCGGCGTCGTCTTCGCCGATGTCTTCGACATCCTCGGCATCCTCGATATCGGGGATCTCTTCGCCGCTCTCCTCGCCTGCCTCTTCGGCGTCGGCGTCTTCGAGCGAGATGACTTCGGGCTCGTCCGACGAGGCCGCGGTCACTTCCTCGACCTCGACTTCTTCTTCCTCGGTCTCGTCCTCGTCACGGCCAACCTTGCGGGTCGACACGACATTCTGCTCGAAATAGGAGCGCGGATAGGACTTTCCGGTGTACGGGGAGACGATCGGATCCCGGTTAAGATCGTAGAACTTCTTGCCGGTATCGGGGTCTTCCCGCTTGGTGCCGCGGTCTTGATTGGCCAAGGCTGACTTCCTCTTTGAAGCTGAAACGCGGGGCCGCCCGCTCGGGTTCGTCCGGTTAGGGCCAAAGTCTGCCCCTGTCAAACGCAAAAACGGTGGGTTTTGCGGGGCTCTCTCCGGCGTCTGGCGCATGCCTCGAACGAAGGCTGGGAAATGCGTGCGCCCGGCTTGACCGGCATACATCAAATGCGGTTCCTCGGCAGCATGATCATCGCCGTCGACGGACCGGCCGCTTCGGGGAAGGGCACGCTCGCGCAGGGACTGGCGCGGCATTATGGCCTGCCGCACCTGGATACCGGCCTGCTCTACCGGGCGGTGGGGCTGGCGGTGAGGGATGCTGCAGATACGCCGCAATTCGAAGCGCGGGCCATTGCCGCCGCCCGGGCGCTCGACACGGCCCATCTCACCGATCTCGAGGCGCTGACCAGCGCCGAGGCGAGCGTGCTTGCCAGCAAGGTGGCGGTGATCGGCGACGTCCGGCAGGCGATGCGGCAGTATCAGCGCGATTTCGCCCGCCAGCCGGGCGGCGCCGTGCTCGACGGACGCGATATAGGCACCGTGATCTGCCCCGATGCCGACGTGAAGCTGTTCATCGAGGCCGACTCCAAGGCGCGCATGGAGCGCCGGGCCCGGCAGTTCGAGGCAAAAGGCCTGCCGGTTGACCGCTACGCCCTCTATCACCAGATAGAGGAGCGGGACGCGCGGGACCGCGCCAACCCGCATGGCGGCTTCTACAAGGCCGCGGATGCCCACTTGCTGGACACCACGCGCTTGGATATAGAGGCCGCACTCCGCGCAGCCGTCGCCATTGTCGACGGGGTCATGGCCGGGAAGGCAGCCTCGAAAGGGGCTTAATCCAACCTTCCTCCGCTTCCCCCTTCGTCATCGCTTAAGGTCCGGCTCCGGAAACTACCATCACATCGCTGGCTCGCGCTTTCGCGCACCGGACCGCTTTTGCTTGAGCGGTAGAGCCGGGCCAGCTCAACACCAGCCACCGGTCGCAGTGGAGAAGAGTTTGGCTATTCAAACCGCCGAGAAAGAAGATTTCGAGTCGCTCCTGATGGACTCGTTCATGGACAACGACGCCGTCGAAGGCGCCGTGGTCAAGGGGATCGTGGTCGCGATCGAAAAGGATCTGGCGATCATCGACGTCGGTCTCAAAACCGAAGGGCGCATCGCGCTCAAGGAATTCGGCGCTGCCGGCCGTGACGGCACCATCAAGGTGGGCTCGGAAGTCGAGGTCTATGTCGACCGCGTCGAGAACGCCATGGGCGAAGCGGTGTTGAGCCGCGAGAAGGCCCGCCGCGAAGAGAGCTGGGTCAAGCTCGAAGAGCTTTACAACGCCAATCAGCGCGTCGAAGGCATCATCTTCAACCAGGTCAAGGGTGGCTTCACCGTCGACCTCGAAGGCGCCGTGGCGTTCCTGCCGCGCTCGCAGGTGGACATCCGTCCGATCCGCGACATCGGCCCGCTGATGAACGTCCCGCAGCCCTTCCAGATCCTCAAGATGGACAAGCGCCGCGGCAATATCGTCGTGTCGCGCCGCGCGATTCTCGAAGAGAGCCGCGCCGAGCAGCGCTCGGAGATCGTTCAGCAGCTCGAGGAAGGCCAGATCGTCGACGGCGTGGTCAAGAACATCACCGACTACGGTGCGTTCGTGGACCTGGGCGGCATCGACGGCCTGCTGCACGTCACCGACATTGCGTGGCGCCGCGTCAACCACCCGTCCGAAGTGCTCTCGATCGGTGAGACCATCAAGGTCCAGATCATCCGCATCAACCACGAGAGCCACCGCATCAGCCTGGGCATGAAGCAGCTCCAGGCCGACCCGTGGGAAGGCATCGAGGCGAAGTACCCGGTGGGCGCCAAGTTCACCGGCCGCGTCACCAACATCACCGACTACGGTGCGTTCGTCGAGCTGGAGCCGGGCATCGAAGGCCTGATCCACGTTTCGGAAATGTCGTGGACCAAGAAGAACGTCCACCCCGGCAAGATCGTCTCCACGTCGCAGGAAGTGGAAGTGATGGTGCTCGAGGTCGACCCCGACAAGCGCCGTATCTCGCTGGGCCTCAAGCAGACCCTCGCCAATCCGTGGGAGACCTTCGCGGACAAGTTCCCGATCGGCTCGACCATCGAGGGCGAAGTCAAGAACAAGACCGAGTTCGGCCTGTTCATCGGTCTCGAAGGCGACGTGGACGGCATGGTCCACCTCTCCGATCTCGACTGGCAGAAGCCGGGCGAGCAGGCGCTCGACGAGTACAACCGTGGCGATATCGTCTCGGCTAAGGTGCTCGACGTCGATGTCGAGAAGGAGCGGATCTCGCTCGGCATCAAGCAGCTCGCCACCGGCGACGAGAAGGACTCTTCGGGCGAAGGCCTGCGCAAGGGTTCGGTCGTCACCGGCATCGTGACCGAGGTCAACGATGGTGGCATCGAGGTCAAGATCGAGGGCAGCGAGATGACGGCGTTCATCCGCCGCGCCGATCTCAGCCGCGACCGCAACGACCAGCGTCCGGAGCGGTTCTCCAAGGGCGAGAAGGTCGACGCGCGCGTCACCCAGTACGACCGCAAGACCGGCAAGATCGCCCTCTCCATCAAGGCGCTGGAAATCGCCGAGGAGAAGGAAGCCGTTGCCGCCTACGGTTCGTCGGACTCGGGCGCCTCGCTCGGCGACATCCTGGGCGCCGCGCTCAAGGATCGCGAGAAGAAGTGACCCGATAGCGGCATCCCCCCGCAGGCGGGGATATCGCCGGGTCGGCACAGTTGACGGATTTGGGGCCCGCGCCTAACGGTGCGGGCCTTGTTTTTGGGGGATGCGATGAAGCTACCGGGCGTCGCCTGGCGCGCCATGACCGGCTACGATCTCGACGATGTCGTCCAGATCGCCGGGGTCGTTCACCCCGATTTCTTCGAATCTCCCGACGTGCTCGCCGAGCGCCAGCGCCTCTACCATTTCGGTTCCTACCTGCTGGAAGTGAACGAGCGCCCTGCCGGCTACGTGCTGAGCCATCCCTGGACCATGGGCACGCTGCCGCGGCTCAACAGTCTGCTCGGTGAGCTTCCTGAGGGCGCCGACACCTACTACATCCACGACCTCGCCTTGCTGCCGGTCGCCCGCCGGGTGGGCGCCGCGAGCTACATCACCAACGCGCTCGCCAAGCACGCCCGCGCCCACGGCTTCCCCACCATGAGCCTCGTCGCCGTGAACGGCAGCGTGCCGTACTGGGAAAAGCACGAGTTCGCGGTCGCCGACATCCCCGAACTGTTCCCCAAGCTGCTGTCCTACGAGCCGGAGGCCCGGCTGATGGTGCGGCGGCTGTAGTTGGAGCATCCCGCCGGGCGTGGTAAGCCGGCGCCAGTTGCCAGAGGCCGTTTCATGTCCGATCCGATCGTCGATCCGTCGCACGCCATACCCGCGGCGAGCCAGCTCCGGCGGTCGCGGTTTCGCTGGCGCATGCTTGCGTTCATCGCACTGGTGATTGCGGTGCTTGCCGGGACGGCGCGCTTCGCGACCGAGAACGGCATCTCCGGCGACACCATCGCGCGGATCGAGATTGACGGGACCATTGCATCCGATCCGCTGCGCCTGGCTGCGCTCAAGAGGATCGGCGACAGCCCCGACGTAAAGGCAGTGGTGATCGCCATCAATTCGCCAGGCGGCACCACCGCCGGCGGCGAGGAGCTCTACGACGCCATCGGCAAGCTGCGCGCCAAGAAGCCGGTCGTCGCCTATGTGAAGGAACTGGGGGCGTCGGCCGCCTATATGGCCGCGATCGCGTCGGACCGCATCTTCGTGCGGCGCCTGTCGATCGTCGGCTCGATCGGCGTGCTGTTCCAGACCACCGATGCCAGTAAGCTCATGCACACGATCGGCGTCGATCTCGACAAGGTCGCGTCGGGGCCGCTCAAGGCCGAGCCCGACATCGACGAGCCGATGTCGGACGAGGTGCGGGCCTCGCTCCAGGCTCTGGTGGACGACTCGTTCTCCTGGTTTGTCGATGTGGTGGCCGAGCGCCGCGGCATGACGCGCGCCGAGGTCCTGCCGCTGGCCGACGGGCGCATCGTCACCGGCAATCAGGGGATCGCGAGCGGGCTTGTCGACGAAGTCGGCGGCGAGGCGGAAGCCATCGCCTGGCTCGAGGCCAACAAATCCATCAAG
This sequence comes from Devosia sp. 66-22, assembly GCA_001899065.1. Classification (GTDB taxonomy): domain Bacteria; phylum Pseudomonadota; class Alphaproteobacteria; order Rhizobiales; family Devosiaceae; genus Devosia_A. The sequence continues at coordinate 131,315 of MKUZ01000022.1, forward strand.
CCCGACCTGCCGGTCGTCACCTGGTATCCGCAGGCGCAGCCGCCCTACGCCAATTGGGGGAAGTGGCTGGGCGGACAGGCCCGTGCGGCAATGGGACTGCCGGCCGAAGGGCCCGTTCTGCTTGACGGGCTGGTTTCGCTTTGGCAGGTTGCCCGCTGACTAAGGAACACTGATTATCCTTTACCGTCGCGACCACAACCGCCCGGGGGCGAGATGATCAAGTCTGAACTGGTCGAGAAGCTTGCGAGCGAGAACCCGCATCTGTTTCAGCGCGACGTCGAGAACATCGTCAACGCCATCCTCGATGAGGTTGGCAATGCGATGGCCCGTGGCGACCGCGTCGAGCTTCGTGGCTTCGGCGCCTTCGCCGTCAAGAACCGTCCGGCCCGCGTGGGGCGCAACCCGCGCACCGGCGAGCAGGTCGAGGTCGGCGAGAAGTATGTGCCGCAGTTCAAGGCCGGCAAGGAGATCCGTGAACGGCTCAACAAGGCATAGCGCCGGACATGCGGTGCGTAACTTGCTTCGGCCGGGGATCCGGAACGTAACCGCATGATCAGACGCATTGTTGGTTGGGTTGTGCTGGTGCCGCTCTGCCTGGTGATGATTGTTTTCTCACTCGCCAACCGGCAGCTCGTGGTCGTCAATTTCAATCCGCTGGTGCCCTCCGAAGCGCTGACCACGCCGGGTGTGGGTGTGCCGCTGTTCCTCGTGCTGTTCGCGGTGCTGCTCATCGGCGTGCTGCTGGGCGGCATCGCCACCTGGTTCGCGCAGGCGCCGCATCGTCGTGACGAGCGTGCCTATAAGCGCGAGGCCGAGCGGCTCAACCGCGAGATGAACGCCATCCGCCGCCCCTCGCTCACCGTCGACGACCTGGCAAAGCCGTAAGCGATGGCCGACCCCGTGCTCATCAAAATCTGTGGCGTCAAGAATGAAGCCATCCTCGATGCGGCGGTCGATGCCGGTGCCGACATTGTGGGCTTCGTGCACTTCCCGCGCTCGCCGCGGCATCTCGAGCTCGACCCCATCGCCGAGCTGATCTCGATGGCGCGTGGCCGCGTCGAAAGCTGCGTGCTGCTGGTCAATCCCGACAATACGCTGGTGGCGCAGGTCGCCGCGCTCGGGCCCGACTGGATCCAGCTCCACGGACCCGAAACGCCGCATCGCGTCGAAGCCATCCGCGACGAGGCCGGCATCGCCATCATCAAGGCCTGCCCGATCGGCTCGGCCGAGGACGTGGCGCATGTCGCGGCCTATGCCGAGTGCGCCGACCGCATCCTGCTCGACGCCAAGCCACCCAAGGGCGCCGATCGGCCGGGCGGTCTGGGCGATACCTTCGACTGGGCGCTGCTCAAGGCGCTTGACCCGTCGCTGGGCTTCATGCTTTCGGGAGGCCTGACGCCCGACACGGTCGCCGCCGCCATCAAGGCGGTCGGCCCGATGGGCGTCGATGTCTCGTCGGGCGTCGAGAAGACGCCGGGCGTCAAGGATGCGGGACTGGTCCGCGCCTTCATCGAGAAGGCGAGAGCGGCTTCCGCCTGAGGGAGTAAGCGTCGTGCCACTGAGCGGGGCCAATTCACTGCGCAACGGCCCCGATGAGGATGGCCGCTTCGGCATCTTCGGCGGGCGCTATGTCGCCGAAACGCTGATGCCGCTGATCCGCGATCTCGAAGCGGCCTACGACCACGCCAAGACCGATCCTGAGTTTGCCGCCGAAATGGCGGACCTACGTACCCACTATGCCGGTCGCCCGTCTCCGCTCTATTTCGCCGAACGGCTGACCGCGCACCTGGGCGGGGCGAAGGTCTATCTGAAGCGCGAAGAGCTCAACCATACCGGCTCGCACAAGATCAACAATACGCTGGGCCAGATCCTTCTCGCCCGGCGCATGGGCAAGACCCGCATCATCGCCGAGACCGGTGCCGGCCAGCATGGCGTCGCGACGGCCACGGTGTGCGCGAAGTTCGATCTGCCCTGCGTCGTGTTCATGGGCGCCACCGACGTCAAGCGGCAGTGGCCCAATGTACTGCGCATGAAGATGCTGGGTGCCGAGGTGCGGCCCGTGACGGCCGGCGCCGGCACGCTCAAGGACGCCATGAACGAGGCGTTGCGCGACTGGGTCACCAATGTCGACACGACCTACTACCTGATCGGTACCGCCGCGGGTCCGCATCCCTATCCGGCGATGGTGCGCGACTTCCAGAAGGTTATCGGCGAGGAGATACGCGCGCAGATCATGGACGCCGAGGGGCGGCTGCCCGACGCGCTGGTCGCCTGCGTCGGCGGCGGCTCCAATGCCATCGGGACGTTCTACGATTTCATCGATGAGCCCAGCGTCGCCATCTATGGCGCCGAGGCTGGCGGCCACGGCATCGATGTCGAGAACGGTCATGCTGCCTCAATGACAGGCGGCCGCCCCGGCGTCCTGCACGGCAACCGCACCTATCTCCTGCAGGATGCCGACGGGCAAATCCTGGAAGGCCATTCCATCTCTGCCGGCCTCGACTATCCCGGCGTCGGGCCGGAGCATGCGTTCCTCCACGACATGAAGCGCGTCAACTACGTGCCCATCACCGATACCGAAGCGGTCGAGGCGTTCCAGCTCCTCACCGCCATCGAAGGCATCATCCCCGCCCTCGAAAGCGCCCATGCGATGGCGCAGGTGATCAAGCTGGCGCCGACAATGGGCAAGGATCAGGTCATCGTGATGTGCCTCTCCGGCCGCGGCGACAAGGACGTCGAAACCGTCGGCCGCATGCTGGGGATGATCGAATGACCACGCGCTTTGCCGATCGCTTCGCCGCCTGCGCGCGCGAGAACCGTCCTGCCCTCGGCATCTTCACCATGGCCGGCGACCCCGATCCCGCGACGTCGACCGCCATCCTCAAGGCGCTGCCGGGGGCAGGGGCCGATTTCATCGAGCTGGGAATGCCGTTCTCCGATCCGATGGCGGACGGGCCGGGCGTGCAGGCGGCCGGCCAGCGCGCCCTCGCGGCGGGCCAGACGCTCAACCGGACGCTGGCGATGGTCGCCGAGTTCCGGACGACCGACAGCGATACGCCGATCCTGCTGATGGGCTACTACAACCCGATCTACATCCACGGCGTCGACCGCTTCATCGCCGACGCGCTGGCGGCGGGCGTCGACGGCCTGATCATCGTCGACCTGCCGGCCGAGGAAGACGACGAGCTGTGCGTGCCCGCGCTCAAGGCCGGGCTGAACTTCATCCGGCTGGCGACGCCGACCACGGATGATCGCCGTTTGCCTGTCATCCTCAAGAACACCTCAGGCTTTGTTTACTATGTCTCGATGACCGGCATCACCGGCGCGGCGATCAAGTCGCACGCGGCGGTGGGCGATGCGGTCAAGCGCATCAAGTCGCATACCGAGCTGCCGGTCGCCGTCGGTTTCGGCATCAAGACGGCCGATGACGCGGCGATCATCGGCCGCGACGCCGACGGCGTGGTGGTCGGCACGGCGATCTGCAACGCCGTGCTCGGCTCGCTCGTTGACGGCAAGGCGACCGCCGGCACGGTTGCCGCGGTCACGACGCTGGTCAGTGGCCTCGCTTCGGGTGTGCGCCGGGCCCGCGCCTGATTTGCGCGACGCACGGCCCGCGCCTATATTGCCACAATCGCCTCTTAGACGGGCCGCAATCGCCTCGAAGGGATCGTCATGAGCTGGATCGACAACGTTCTTCCCCCGAAAATCCGGTCGTTTCTGAACAAGCGTGAGACGCCGGAAAACCTCTGGGTCAAGGACCCCGAGTCGGGCGAGATGGTGTTTTATCGCGATCTCGAGGCGAACCAGTGGGTGGTGCCGGGCTCCGGCCACCACATGAAGATCAAGGCCAATGACCGGCTGGCCGCCTTCCTCGACGACAGCAAATACGATCTCGTGCCGCTGCCGACGGTGCCGACCGATCCGTTGAAGTTCCGCGACCAGAAGCGCTACACGGACCGGCTCCGGGATATGCGGGTGAAGACCGGCATGGAAGACGCCGTGCTGGTGGCGACCGGCAAGCTCTACCAGCAGCCCGTGACGGTCGCGGTGCAGGATTTCGACTTCATGGCCGGCTCGCTCGGCATGGCCGCCGGTTCGGCCGTGATCACCGGGCTCGAAAAGGCCGCCGACACCAAGACGCCGTTCATTCTGTTCGCCTCCTCGGGCGGCGCCCGCATGCAGGAAGGCATCCTCTCGCTGATGCAGATGCCGCGCACCACGGTTGCCGTGCTGCGCCTCCGCGATGCCGGGCTGCCCTTCATCGTGGTGTTCACCAACCCCACCACCGGCGGCGTCACCGCCTCCTACGCCATGCTGGGCGACGTGCACATCGCCGAGCCCGGCGCGCTGATCTGCTTTGCCGGCCCGCGCGTCATCGAGCAGACGATCCGCGAAAAGCTGCCCAAGGGCTTCCAGCGGTCCGAGTATCTCTACGAGCATGGCATGGTGGACATGGTGGTCCACCGCCACAACCTCCGCTCGACCATCGGCTCGCTGATCGCCATGTTCACCGGCGCGGCGTCGCCGGCGGGCCTGAGCGAGGCGCCGCCCAAGCAGCCCCTGCCGCAGGTCGCCAATGACGACGACCTCGACGGTTCGGTGGCGCAGGCGGCTTCGGAGTAGCGCCGCCTTCACCGAATCCTGTATGAGGGCAGCGCGTCCCTCTCCGGTGTCCTGATGTCCCGCACCGATGCGATCCTCAAGCGTCTGACGACGCTCTATCCCCGTTTTATGGACCTCGATCTGGCGCGTGAGCGGCGCCTGCTCGATAAGCTCGGCAACCCCGAGCAGCGGCTGCCGCCGGTGATCCATGTCGCCGGCACCAACGCCAAGGGTTCGACGATCGCTTATCTGCGCGCCATGCTCGAGGCGGCGGGCAAGCGCGTCCACATCTACACCTCGCCGCACCTGGTGCGCTTCAATGAGCGCATCCGGCTCGCCGGCAAGCTGGTCTCGACCCGTCGCATCAACGATGCGCTGGAGGAGGTCGAGCGGATCAACGGTGGCAATGCCATCACCCAGTTCGAGATCACAACGACCGCGGCGCTGAAGCTGTTCGCCGAGACGCCGGCCGACTATCTGCTGCTCGAAGTCGGGCTTGGCGGCGATTTCGACTCGACCAATGTCATCGACCATCCCCTCGGCGTGATCATCACCCCCGTCGATTTCGACCACCAGAAATGGCTCGGCTACACCGTCGCCGAGATCGCCTCGCACAAGGCGGGGATCCTGAAGCGCGGTGCGGCGGCCGTGATCGGACGCCAGCGCGACGAAGGGCTCGAGGCGATCGAACGTGCCGCCGCAAGGCTGCGCGTCGCGCCCTTCGTCCAGGGCCGCGACTATGACGGCTATCCCCAGGATGGCCGGCTGATCTACCAGGACGAAGCGGGTCTCCTCGACCTGCCGCCGCCGGCGCTGGTGGGGCACCACCAGTTCGACAATGCGGCGCTCGCTGTCGCGGCTGTCCGCCACTTCAAGCTGCCAGTGAGCGAGGCGCAGATCGCCGAGGGGCTGCGGAGCGTGGTCTGGCCCGGTCGCATCCAGGCGCTCAAAGGTAAGCTGCGCGATCGCCTCCCCAAATCGTCCGAGCTCTGGCTGGACGGGGCGCACAACGCGCATGGCGCCGCCGCCCTGGCGGTATCGCTCGAGGAGATGAACCGGGCGCGTCCCAGGCCGCTGGTCCTGATTCTGGGGATGATGAACACGCGCGAACCACGCGACTTCCTCGAACCGTTCAAGCCGATGCACCCAATGGTACTGACGCTGACTATCCCCGGCGAGGAGAACGCCCACAAGGCGGGCTACATCGCCTCGGAAGCAAGGGGCGCGGGGTTCGATGCGCGCCCCTATCGCGCGCTCGGCCAAGCGATCGACGAGGCGGCCAAGGTGGAGGGCGCTCGCGTCGTCATCTGCGGTTCGCTGTATCTGGGCGGCTACGTGCTCGACAAGAACGGCACGCCGCCGGAGTGAGGCTCAATACCGCGCCTGCTCGTCCCCCGCGAACGGATCGACCGGCGAGTTGGTGTTCCACTCGTGCCTGCCGAGCAGTGCCTCGACCACGGCGCGCTGCATCGTGTCGGTTGTCGAGTACGCGTTGATATAGGTTGGAGCGCGCGGCGCGTCGTAGAGATAATACGGGTAGCCGAACGAGATCATCAGTGTTGGAACATCGGTCCAGTAGCGCTGCATGGCGGTGATGAAATCGCCATTGAGCCGCAGCCAGTCGAGGAAGATGTGACCCCGCGTGAGCAGCGTCTCTTCGCCGAACAGATAGAGCACGAGGTCGTAGTCCGTGGGGTTCACCCACACCCCCTTGTCGGCCATCGTCACCTCGAAGCCGCTCTGCCTGAGCATTTCGGGTAGAGCGAAAGGCACCGGGTGCGGGATGAAGGGGAAGACGATGCCGGTCGAGAACACCAACACACGCCTGTGCTTCTCGGGATCGAGCGGCAGCAGCGCCTGCGTGTCCTTGACCAGCGTCGGCGCGCGGCGCGCGGCGTCCTCAGCGAGCTGCCGGTTTGCCGCAACGTCGACAGCCGGCATCGGCGTCGGCTTGTGGAGGCCGAGCGCGGCCTTGAGCGCGAGCTGCCGGGTCACCGCGTCGTCAACCCGCTCCCAGCTCAGCCTTCCGTCTTCGAGCGCGGCCGCGACGAAGCCGTAGTCGCGCTCCGCGTCATCGGCGAACAGGATCACATCGCAGCCGGCGGCAACCAGTTCGGGCAGATAATCGGCGCGCGTCGACCACGCCTTGAGGCCGGCCATGCCGGTGGCGTCGGAAACGATGAGACCGTTGAAGCCGAACTGCTGGCGCAGCAGCCTCTCATTGAGGTCGCGGCTGATCGAGGCCGGCCTGTACGCTTCGACTCCCGCATCCGGATTGTGCTGCCGGATGAAGGCGGGGAGGGCGATATGTGCCGACATCACGCTCATCGCACCGGCCTCGATGCCGGCGCGATAGAGCCGGCCGAAATGCGCCTCCCACTCCTCCATCGAGAGCGGGTTCACGGTCGTCACCAGATGCTGGTCCCGGTCGTCGAAGCCTTCGCCCGGCCAGTGCTTGATGGCCGACGCAATGCCCAGCTTCTGGAAGGCGCGGATCTGCGCGAGGGCGTGCCGTTCGATGGTGTCGACATTGCTGCCGAAGCCGCGCGTCGCGACGATGGCGCTCTTGAATCTGGCGTTGATGTCGAGCACCGGCGTGAACGACCAGTTGAGACCAACCTGCCGCGCTTCGCGCGCCATCGCCTCGGACACGACGGTGGTGAATTCGACATCGTCAATGGCGGCAAGCGCCAGCGGATTGGGAAACTCGCCGCCGCCGGGAATGCTCATCCGACTGCCCTCGAGGTCGGCGGAAACCAGCAGCGGCACGGGCGCAGCCGCGTTGAACTCGGCGATGATGTGCCGTTCGGCGGTCCAGTCGGGGCCCGGCATGCGCGTGATGCTGCCCGGGCGGAAGGCTTGCGCTGCCTTCAGCATTTCGGGTTCGTTGCCGCCGATGCGCAGATTGAAGAGCTGTCGGATCTTTTCGTCCGGTGTCAGCCGCTTGAGCGTCTCGCGTACCCAGGCGATGGCCGCGCCGTCGAGATGGAACGGCTTGGCCATGAGTTGGTCGTCGCGCATGCAGTCTCCCCCTTTCGGAGCGACTGTAGAACGCTTCCCGCGCGCCGCGCCAGTGCGCCGCCTATCGGCGGAAAGCAGCCCGCGACAGGTCTGACAGGACGACTGGCCCGTCCTCGCCGACGAACACGATGTCCTCGAGGCGGACACCGAAGCGGCCCGCAAGGTAGATGCCCGGCTCGATCGAGAACACGTGCCCTTCTTCGAGGATCGTCTCGCTCGTAGCGGTGATGTAGGGTGGCTCGTGCACGTCGATGCCGAGGCCGTGTCCGGTGCGGTGGAGGAAGTTCGGACCATAGCCGGCAGCACTGATCACGCCGCGCGCCGCGGCGTCGATCTCGCTGGCGCGCACGCCGGGACGGACGGCGGCGAGCGCCGCCTGCACCGCCTGCTCGACCACCGCGTGGACGTCGTCGAAGCCCTCAGGCGCCTGGCCGACGGTGCCGACGCGCGTCATGTCCGAAGGGTAGCCATTGATGCGGCAGCCGATGTCGATGAGCACCGTGTCGTTCGCCTTGAGCACGCGCTCGGAGCTGTGGTGGTGTGGGAAGGCGCCGTTCTCGCCGAAGCCGACGATCGTGAACTCAGGACGCGCGCCGCGCTGGCGGAAGAAATCGCGGATGAAGGCGTCGACCTCGAGCTCGCTCATGCCGGGCTTGAGGAATGCGAAGGCCGCCGTCATCGCCGCGTCATCGATGCGGGCCGCGCCCTTCAGCAGGTCGAACTCGGCACCGTCCTTCTGCGCGCGCAGGAAGCTCAGCGTGTCGTTGAGGAAGCCGTGGCGGGGCGATTTAAGCGCGCCGAGCAGCAGCAGGGCGAAATCGGCTCGCATTGTCTCGTCGAGGGCGACGCTGAGGCTCTCGCCCGTCGCACCGAGATCGGCGAGGAGGTTCGCGAGCGCCACATTCGGCCCCTCGGCATCGCTCCACGTGTAGAACGGCAAGTCGGTGAGGCCGCGCTGGCTGTCGGCATTGAGCGCCGGCATCAGGATCGCTGCCTTGTCGCGCGTCGCAATCAGCATCACCGGGCGTTCGTCGCCGTGCGGCGACAGACCCAGCAGCCAGACGAGATGGCTCGAGGGGCCGACCACCAGAAGGTCGGTATTGGTCTGGGCCATGCGGGCTTGGACGCGCTGAAGACGGCTGGACATGGAGGCTCCGGGCAAAATCCTGCGCGCTGGGCTACACGCCCGCGCGCTATCGGTCAAACCGCCTCATGCAGCGTGGCTGTCGAGCCATTTGACCAGTTGCACGCGAGACTGGCCGGCGCCGACCTTCATGTCCACGGGTTCGCCGCCCTTGAACACGATGAGCGTGGGCATGGCGCGCACATTGTACTGCGTCACGATGCCGGGATTGGTCTCAACGTCGAGCTTGACGATCTTGACCTTGCCGGCGAGCTCGACCGACAGGTCGTCGAGGATGGGATCCATCGCCTTGCAGGGCGGGCACCATTCGGCCCAGAAATCCACCAGCACCGGTTCGGTCGCGCCCAGCACCTCGGCCGAGAAATTCGCGTCGTTGACCTGCAGCCCCATGCGTCGCTCCATCGGTGATTGGCGATGGAGGCTAACGCGAGTCGCCGAACCGCGAAAGGGATGGCGTTTCACGCAACGGGCAGCGACGGGAAAAGCGGCTCCCACGCGCCCGCGCACAAGCAAAAACGCCGCCGGACGGACCGGGCGGCGTTTCTGATTGCCTACAGTGTCGCTGTGATCAGGCGGCGTAGCTCGAGAGCCACTTGGAGAGGCCGGCCTTGGGCGTACCCGCGCCGATCTTCATGTCGACGGCTTCGCCGTCCTTGTAGAGGATCATCGTGGGGATCGACCGCACGCCGTACTTCACCGTGGTCGAGGGGTTCTCGTCGACGTTCAGCTTGACGATCTTCACCTTGCCTTGCAGCTCGGACGACAGCTCTTCGAGAACGGGCGCGATCGCGCGGCACGGGCCGCACCATTCAGCCCAGAAATCGACGAGAACGGGTTCTTTGGACGAAAGTACTTCCTCGCCAAAATTGGCGTCGGAAACGTGAGTGGTCATGTTGAGGAATTTCCCTTCGGGATATCGCCTTCAGTTACGAAGTGGCGGGTGTGTGATCCAAAAGCTAGGAAGAGTCCAGCGACGCTTCAATCCATATCACCCCACGGTGAAGCTGGCCACCGTTTCGCGAAGCTTGGCTGCGGGCAAATCCATCAATGTTTCCAAGGACGTCCACAGAATAGCCGTCGCAATAGAGTGACCGGGGAAAAGCTGCTGTGCAACCAGCGCATAGAGGCCCATCTGGCTCAGATATGCGGCTGGAACGCCGTCCGGTGATCCTGGCGGGCGAGCATCGGACTTGTAGTCAACGATCAGCACGCGTCCGGGTTTCACCACGAGCCTGTCGATGCGTCCGGCAATGGTAACAGGCGTGGTACCGCGCATCCCGCGCGCGAGGATCGGTACCTCGCCGCGCGAGTCCGGACCGTAGAGATGGGCAAGCTCGGGCCGCGTCAGAATGGATTTCGCACGCGTGAGGATCGCGGCATGCGACTTGCTGCCCGGCAGCAGCGTCGGCAGCGCCCGCTCTGAAACGGCGTCCCAGTGCGCCCTGTCGATATGCGACAGATGCTGCAGCAGCGCGTGGAGCGCGATGCCCTCCTTGCGTGCCGCTTCGGGGTCGCGCGGATCGCCAAGGCGCTCCGCATTGGTCTCGAGCACGCGCGCCGGATCGGCATCGTCGGCCGCGCGCGACGGGCGGACGATACGACGCAGCCTGTATTTGGGCAGTTCGGGCAGGCTGATCGCCCCGACACTGGGTGTCTCGACGTCCATCATGCGCGCCGGCGCATCGGCGGGGCGCTCGCGCGGATAGACAAGCGCCGTGACATTGCCGTCGGTGTCGGCAACCTCCTCCGCCTCGTCGCGCAGTCCCTGCTCGATCGCCTCGTACCAGCTCCCCACGCCCTCGCGGGCCTTGGTGAGATAGCCGGTCACATAGAGCTCGTCTTCGGCGCGCGTCATGGCGACATAGAGTTTGCGCCAGTACTCGGCCTTCTGCGCATCCTCCGCATCCTGCCGATGCTCCAGCGTCTCCGCCACATGCATCGCCTTGCTCGAGGCATGGATGAAGAGCGGGGGCGTCGCCTGCATGAAGATCGAGCGCCGGTCGCGCCCTTCCTCCGTGCTCGCTGCATCGGCGAGGATCACGATGGGGGCCTCGAGCCCCTTTGCGCCATGCACAGTCATCACGCGCACCCCTGCACCCTCATCGGCAAGCTCACGCTTGATCGTGACATCGCGCGAGCGAAGCTCGGCGAGGAAGCCGGCGAGCGACGGCTGCTCCGACTGCTCGTGCGCGAGGGCGAGCTCGAGGAACTCGCTGACCACATCGTCGATCTCCGAACCGAAGCGGGCGCGGAACTTCCGCAGGCCGCCATGCGCGTAGAGCACGTCGCTGTAGAAATCGAACGGGCGACCGAAATCGAGGCGACTGCGCCATTCGCGGAGCTGCTGATGGGCCGTGCTGATCGAGAGCAGGGTCGAACGCTTCATCGCATCCCACAAGTGCTCCTTTTCGGCCCGGGGTTGTGCGAGATCGAACAGATCTTCTTCCGAGATGTCGAACAGCGGCGAGCGCAGCAGGGCGGCGAGCTGCAGATCGTCGGCACTGTTGCTGAGCACATCGCCCAGCGCCATCAGGTCGAGCGTGCCGATATGCGTGGTCACCGCGAGCCGGTCGGCACCAGGCGTCGGCACGCCCTCGCGGATCAGCGCCCGGATGATCTCGTGGAAAAGAACGCTGCGCACCTGGACCAGAATGAGCACGTCGTCCGCCGTCACAGGCCGGCCGCGCGGGCCGAGCGGGCGCCTGTCGTCGATCCAGCGGCGGATTTCCCGTGCGATGCGCTCGGCGACCTTGCGCTGCGCACTCTGCGTCTGCACCGGCGGCGGTTCTGTCGGCCAGTTGTCGGGGTCGAACTCCTCCTCGACTTCCTTGACCGGTGGCCAGAGCGTCACCCTGCCGCCGCCCTCGGCGCGCGCCGTATCGTGCACGAAGTCGCTCTCGAGCACGCCATCGCGCAATGCCGGCTGCGCGAACACCTTGTCCACGGCACTCAGCACATGCGGCAGCGTACGGAAACTGTGATGCAGCTTCAGTGTCGACATCGCAAAATTGACGCTGCGCGCGGTGAACAGCACCTGCCGTCCGAGGTTCACGAACACCTCGGGATCGGCGCCCTGGAACGAGAAGATGGACTGCTTCTGGTCACCCACCACGAACAGCGTCCTCGGGCGGTCGGCGGCACTCTCGCCGTAGAAGAACTCGGCGATCAGCGAGGTGATGACCGCCCATTGCTGCGGATTGGTGTCTTGCCCCTCATCGACGAGGATGTGGCTGATGCGCTGGTCGAGCTTGTAGCGAACCCAGATGCCCTGGTTCTCATTGTCGAGCAGCGTGCCAAGCTTTTCGACGAGGTCGTCGAAGTCGAGCAGGGAGCGCGCTCGCTTGTTGCGCTCGTAGTGGCTGGAGATCGCGGCGATGATGTCGAGCATCGCCTCGCTGCGCTCCACCAGTTCGGCGCGCATGCGGTCATTGTGCATCAGTTCGAGGCGCAGTGCCTCGTTGGCGACCTTCTGCGCGATGTCGGGAATCAGTACCGCGGTCGCTTTCTTGAGGAGCGTCTTTCGCGCGGTGAAGGTCTGCGTCAGATAGGCGTCGTACAATGCGTCGAGATCGGGGTGGCCTGGCTCGATCCAGGCAAGCTTGTCGACGAAGCCGTCGCCTTCGGGGTCGGGGCGCACGAGCTCGAAGATCGCGCGGTGGTCGGCGGCAGTGAGCGTGTAGCCGCGCGCCATGTCGTGCAGCACCGCGTCGATACCAGGCGGATCGCCGGCGAGCTTTCGCAGTTCGCGCTTGGCGCGCGGCACATCGGCCAGCACCTTGCGCAGAACGCGCTGCTGGTTGAGCGTCTCGATGATTGCGGTGCTGATCTGGAAGTCGCTGAGGAGGCCGAACAGAGTCTCCACCGCTAGCGCTTCGCCGCTGCCGCGAAGGCCAGCGGCGAGCACCTTCTCACGCGCTTCCATCAGCATGGCGTCGCGCTCGAAATCCTCGATCACCGTGAAGTCGAACGGCACGCCTGCTTCCTTGGGGAAGCGGTGCAGCACGGCCTCGCAGAAGGCGTGGATGGTCTGAATCTTGAGCCCGCCCGGCGTTTCGAGCGCGTGCGCAAACAGCGAGCGGGCGCGCAACAGCATCCCCGCGGTCGGTGCTTCGCCTTCAAGCTGGGCGAGATCGTCGCGCAGCGCCGCATCGTCCATCAGCGCCCATCGCGCGAGGCGCTCGGCGACGCGGCCGCGCATCTCGGCGGCCGCCGCCTTGGTGTAGGTGAGGCAGAGAATTTCCTCGGGCCGCGTGCCGCTCAGCAGGAGGCGCAGCACGCGGGCGGTGAGCACGTAGGTCTTGCCGGAGCCGGCATTGGCCGTCACCCACACGCTGCCGCGCGGGTTGGAGGCCTCGCGCTGGCTGCGCGTGATCGCCTCCGGCATCGGCTGCAGCAGCCGGCGGCTCATGGATCGTCCACTCCCGCTGTCAGGGTCCACTCATCGGTGCGCGCCAGGTGGTCGTAATCGCCGGGGAACGATTTGCGCCCGGTGATGACACGCGGCCGGATGCGCGACGTCATCGGCAGCCGGTCGTTGAGCAGGAACGCATCGACATGCCCCTGCAGGCGCCGCACGATCTCATCGACCGCCTGCATCAGCGTCATGCCCTTGCGCAGGCGGAACGGCGTTACCTGGAACGCGGCCGGACCGAGGCCGATCTTGATGTAGGTGAGCGCCGAGCTGTCGCGCTTCGCGATACCGGGGAATACGCCCTCGCGCGCCATCGCCGCCTCGAGCAGCAATTGCGGCGCATCGAAGTCCTTCATGTCGGCGGAGCCGGGGATGCCACCGGTCTTGAAGTCGATGATCTCGAGCGTCCCGTCGCTGAGCTGGTCGACGCGGTCGGCCTTGCCCACCAGTTCGAAGGTGGAGGGTAAGATCCAGCGGCCCTTGATCTCGGCGGTGCGCGACGAAACGAGGCCCGTGCGGCCGCGCTCATAGTCGAGGAACATCTCCGCCGCGCGCCGGAAGCGCCTGAGCCAGATTTCCCGGCGCTCCTGGATCGCATCGAGCCCCGCGAATTCCTCGCGCGCCATGCGTTCCAGCGACGGCAGCGCATCGTCGCCGCGGAAACTCAGGCCTTCGGCGACGAAGCGCTCAAACACCTTGTGGATCATCGAGCCGCGTTCCTTGGCGTCGGGCTGGGTCCCGAGCGGGTCGAGCCGCTGCAGCCGCAGCACGCGCCTGGCATAAATGTCATAGGGCGAGCGCATCAGCGGCTCGACCTCGGTGATGCTCAGTTCGCGTGGCCGGTCTTTCGCCGGCGGTCGCGGCATTGGCCGCCTCGCCGGCTGCGGGCGTCCGGCGCTGTCGATGCCGGCCGCCTGGGCCAGCCAGTGTGCGCCGCGCGCGCGAAGGGTCTTTGCATGTGCGTCGCCGACAAAGGCATCGAGCCGCTGCACGAGACGCGAGGCGAGAGCGGGAGAGGTGCCGATGCGCGTGGCGAAGGCGATGACGACCTCGGCATTGCCGAGCGCCATCTCGAAGTCGTGGGCCGCCTGGCCCTGCTGCCGCTCCGGCGGTTCGAGCCCGATCGCCATGCGCATCCCACGGCTGAGCCATGGCCCCGGATCGGCCGCCGGCGGCCAGATATCTTCATTGACCCCGGCAAGGATCATCAGGTCCGGATTCTGCAGCCGCGCCTCGAGCTCGCCCCAGATGTGAATGTCGTCGCGCTGCCGCTCGTCCGGCTGCACCTTCTCCCCCGCCATCAGCGCGGCGAGGACGGAGTCGAGGATGACAGGCGGAAACGACGCGCCGCCATCACTGACTTCGGCGAGCGCTCGGGCCCAGAGCCGAAACTCGACAATTCCGGGGAGCTCCGCACCGCCGATGAGCCCGGTCACCGCTGCGTCGAGCGCGCGGGCGAGGGACGGGGCCTCGATCTGGCTCTGCTCGAGCAGGAGGCAGAGCGGCTCCAGCGCTCGTCCAAGCGCATTAAGGACGGCGGGAAGTGCCTGGTCCTCTTCCTTCGCCAGCGCGATGAGCCCGTCGATGCCCTGTCGTGGCCGCTGCCCGCGCAGCTTGAGGTCGAGCCGGTTGGACTGCTTCAGAACCTCGAACCGGTCGAGCCCGATCGTCACGGCACCGTTGCGCAGCAGTGCTACTGTATCGATGGGCGCATACTTGTTGACGGCAACCGCCAGCGCCTGCCGCGCGAGACGCCCTGCCGACGACTGGAACAGCGGCGTGCCGGCCGGGTCGTCTACCGTAATGCCGTGCCGCGCGAGTTCGGCTCTGACGCGCCGCGCCAGTGTCTGGTCGCGCGACACGATGCCGACCGAACGTCCGTCCGCCACCGCCTGCCGCGCCGCGAGGGCGATGGCACGCGCTTCCAGATCGAGGTTCGGCGCTGCGATGATCGAGACATCCCGGAGCGCGTCGTCGAGGTCGTCGGAGATCGCAGCACGCGCGCTGCTCCAGCGCGCCGTCTCCTCCGTCGGCGCCAGCGCGTGGCGCATGATTTCGGTGCGCGGCGACGGGCCCGCGAGTTCTTCGACATCTGCGATGCCGGCGCCGAGCGCGCGCAGCAGCTTGGCGAGGCCGTACTGCGGATGACCCTGCGTGTTCGCGCCCTCGATCAGCATCTCGTGCTGCTTTGGTGTCAGCGCCGTATCGAGCCCCGGCAGCACGATCGCCCCGCGCGGGAGATCGGCGATGGCGCCAAGCAGGTCGGCGGTCGCCGGAATGGAGCCGGTGGAGCCGGCGGCAATCACCGGCCTGTCGCCATAGAGCAGCGGCGCCGTGTCGGCCTGCCGGCGCAACTGTCGGTTGCGGCGCTCGGCGCCATCGATCTTGCCGCTCGCGGCCAGGTGCTGCGGCCAGAAGCGGAGCGCCGGCTCGAGGAACTTCAGCACGTCCTGCCAGTTCTCGGCGAGGCTGCCCTCCAGCAGCGGGTCGAGCTTTCCGAGGTCGCCGCCCTCGATGGTGAGATCGTCGATCAACTGGCCGAATGAGTCGGCGAGCGTCAGGACTTCAGCGGCATTGGGCGGCGATGCGAACCCGTCGGCCGAGAGAGCGAATTGCCGCACCAGCCGCGACAATGTAAGACGCCGTTCCAGTACGCTCGCCTGCGGCGGTAGCGGCTCGCTCTCGATCGGCGGCAGGAACGGCTCTTCCTCGGCGCTCTCGCCGCCGAAGGTGCGGATGTCGGGCAGCAGAGCCGCGCCGCCGAGGCGCGTGGCGAAAAGCTCCGCCAGCACGAGGCGCGAGCGCCGTGTGGGCAGGATGATCGTGACGTCGCTCAACCAGAACGGGCCGCTCCGCTCCCAGCCGCCAAGCAGCCTGCCGTCGAGCACACGATCCGCGAGCAGGTCGAGGAAACGGCCGTGCGGCGCGATGGTGTAGAGGCCGCGCCGGCTCACCGCGTCACCTCCGCGACCCGGCCGATGCCGTCGGCGGGCACCGTCAGCGTCACGGCGATCGTCGCAAGCTGCGCGAGGTCCGGTGCGCGCTCCGGCCATTCGACCAGCACGATGGCATCGGGACGATCGAACAGTCCCAGTTCGTCGATCTCGTGTGGATCGTGCAGACGGTAGAGATCGGCATGGAGCAGCGGCGTGCCGTTTGCGTCGTAGGGCTGCACCAGTGCGAAGCTGGGCGAGGGCACATCCGTCCCCGGATCGCCCACCAGGGTACGGACGATGGCGCGCGCCAGCGCCGTCTTGCCGGCCCCGAGCCCGCCTGAAAGCAACGCAAGCGCGCCGGGTTTCAGCGTCGCCGCCAGCTCGGCGCCCAGTGCCGCGGTCGCCGCCTCATCGGCAAGGAAGATTCGCTCCGTCCCCATGCAGGGTGGATAGCATTCCCGATTGCGCCGGGCGAGCTATTCGGCGGCGGTCGTGAGGGCAGCGGCGAGCGGCAGGCTCACCACGACGCGCGAACCGCGCGGTTCGCGGCGTTCGACGCTGATCGTGCCGCCATGAAGATGGACGAATGAGCGGACGATCGCGAGACCGAGGCCCGCGCCGCGGTGGCGCGCCGAGGTTGCGGCCGCGTCGCTGCGGTCGCTCAGCGCGGCGCGCATCTCGTCGGTCATCTGCGTGCCGTCATCCTCGACGGTGAAGATCATGCGTTCGCCACGCGGAATGACGCTGAGCCGCACCTTGCCGCCCGGCTCGGTGAAGCGCGCCGCGGTCGACAGCAGGTTGTAGAGGATCTGCACGATGCGCGTGCCGTCGGCATAGAGCACCGGCAGCTCTTCGGGGATATCGATCTCGATGTTGAGCGGTTCTTCGCCGTCGATATCGGGGAAGGTCGCGGCGAGGCCGGCCTTTGCCTTCTCGATCAGCGCCGGTACGTCCTGCGGCTCCGGCCGCATCTGGGCGATGCCGGCATCGACCGTCGCAAGGTCGAGAATGTTGTCGATGAGCACGCCAAGGGTCACGCTCGAAGCGCGGATATAGTCAGTATAGCTCTTCTGCTTGTCGGTCAGCGGTCCCGCCGCTTCCGAGGCGAGCAGGTCGGCAAAGCCGATGATGTTGGTGAGCGGCGAGCGGAGTTCATAGCTGACGTTCTGGACGAACGCGTCCTTGAGCCGGTCGGCGGTGACCAGCGCCTCGTTCCGCTCCTTGAGCACGTTCTGGTAGTTGGCGCTTTCGGTAACGTCGACGAAGGTCATCATCGTCTGCCCGTCGGGGAGGCGCGTAATGGCGTAATCGAGCATCTTGCCGTCTGCACGGGTGATGCGGCCATGCGTGTCGGTGCGCGTGGGGTTGAGGTCGACAATGCTGCGCTTGAGGTCGCGCCACAGGATTGCGCCGTCCTCGGGCAGCGCGCGCGCCACCGCTTCGACGATCTGGTCGATATGCGGGTTTGTGTCGAGGAGATTGGTGGGCAGTCTCCACAATGTCGACAGGCGCGGATTGGCCAGCGTCAGGCGGCCATTGGTGCCGAACACCGCCACGCCTTCGTTGAGGGCATTGAGCGTCGAGCGCTGCACGTCGAGCTGCGTGCGGTGCTGGCTCTTGAGCTTGAGCTGGTCGGTGATGTCCTCGAACACATAGATCACGCCGCCCTTGGGACCGGCGGGTGCCGAGATCACCTGTACAGTACGTCCGTCGGGCAGATGCCAGGGATCGGACTCGCGTGGCGTCTTGAGCGTGTAGCTCTGCAGGTGTCGCGCGCGCCAGGCCTGGTAGTCCGGTTCGGCGGGCAGCATGCCGTCGGTCCGGAGCTTGTCGAGGATGGCGCGCTCGTCCATGCCTTGCCGCAGCCATTTGGGGTCGAGCCGCCAGAGCTGTGCGTAGGCGCGGTTGCACTGCACCAGTTCGCGTCCGGCGTTGAAGATGGCGATGGGTGTCGCCAGCGCATCGATGATGGCGCTCAGATGCGCGAGGCCATCGGGGGCAGGTGCGGGGATCGGTGCCGTCGCGGTGCCGGGGCGGACGCGCAGATATGCGGCCTTGCCGACAGGCAGGTCGAGGGACACGAGCTCGAGGCCGTTCGCATCGGCGATCTCGCTGGGCGTGCCTTGCGTCGAGCGCGCGAGCGCTTGATAGGCAGCGTTCGCGAAGACGACCTTGCCGCCAGGGCCGAACAGCACCACCGGATCAGGCAGCGTACCGATGACGCGCTCCAGATCGTCGCCGCGATTGGGCACCCTGTCGCCCGGTTGATACAAGGTGGGACGTAAGCGCAGCGCGATGCGCCCGCCGAGCGCCCAGCCCATGGCGCGCATTTGCCGTCCGTCGCGCGCGGTGAACAGCAGATCGAAGCCCTGCCCACCGGCGCGCAGATCGGCGACGCGCTGCGCCAGCGCTTCGGCATCGGTCGGCGACAGCCACGACGCGAAATCGAGGACACCCTCGACGCGGCGCCCCGCCGGCAGGATCGAGGAGGCCGGGCCGAAGAATTTCGGCGTGGCGCGGCCGGACCAGACGATGGTGACTTCGCCCGTGCTCGAAAGCAGCGCTTCGTAGTCATCGACCAGGGCGCGGAGCGATGCGACCTGCTCGGACGACCGCTGCTGGGCATGCTTGCCTTCGCGCATGATGCGCCGCACCACCGCCGTCGCAAGCAGCGCGAAGGCGCCTGCGCCCACGGCAATCGCCAGCGGGATCGCATTCATCAGCGACGACGAGGAGAGACCCTGGGCGAGGGCTGGGGCTGCGGTGAGAAGCGTCAGGGATGCCGCACCGCAAAGTGCGTATCCCAGTCGTTTCCGGAAGCCGTCCGGCCGCATGCGCCACCCCGAGGAAAAGTCACCGCCAAACCTGCATGTGAGCAGGTACAACAACCGCCGGAGAACGCTGGCGTCCCAAACCTGAATCCGCCGCGCCGTTCGGCATCGCGGAGAGCCCGAATCGGCCAACCATACTGAGGCGTGGATTCACCGCAAAGAGTCCTTGAGCGTGTGCATTGCGGGCAAATCGATTCCGTTGGGGATTGACCGCGGACCGAACAGTGAACGAATGGTTAATGCGCCGGGCGGCGTTAACGAAGGTTAACGCCGCAGGGGGCTTCAAATGTCCCACGGACGTTCAGCCGCGCTTCATATTGTTGCTGCGATCCTCTGATGGTGACTAGGCACGGCGTGGGAGGGCTCGCTCGGTGCGTCTGTTCTTCATTGCAACGATGGCCATTCTGATGGCCGCTCTGCCGGCTTACGCCAAGGAGCAGGTCTTCACTGCCCAGCCGAACGGGCAGATCACTTTCGTAATGCCGTCCGGGAACATCGGCTGCATCTACACGCCCGAGGGCGGCACCGATGTCTACGAGCCGGTCGATGGTGGTCCCGAGATCAACTGCGATCGCATCGCCCCCACCTACGTCAACATCACCCTGGGTCCGAAAGGGCCGGCGGTGCTGACCAAGAATCCCGGCGAACAGGGCTGCTGCGGTGGCGACAATGTCTTCGCCTACGGCAACACCACGACTTTGGGCAGGTTCACCTGCTCGTCGTCAGATGCGGGTCTGATCTGCGAAACCCGCGACAAGAAACACGGGCTGTGCCTCTCGCGCACCCGCACACTCCATTATTGAGGGTCCCATGCGTCTGATGCTCCGTCTCGCCGCCGTGCTGCTTGCACTGATCGGCCTCAGTCTTCCCGCGCTCGCCAGCTCGCGCGCCATCGTCATTCTCGACGCATCGGGATCGATGTGGGCCCAGATCGACGGCAAGACGCGCATTGAGATCGCACGGGATACGCTGAGCCAAGTGCTTTCGGGCGTGCCCGCGGAGCTCGAGCTTGGCTTCATGGCCTATGGACACCGCACCAAGGGCGACTGCACCGACATCGAGCTGATGGTGCCGCCCGAGGCCGGCACCGCCGACCGTATCATCGGCGCGGCGATGTCGCTCAACCCGCGCGGCAAGACCCCGCTCAGCGCCGCCGTCCGGCAGGCTGCGGAGGAACTCAAATACACCGAGGATGCAGCAACCGTCGTGCTTATCACCGACGGCATCGAGACCTGTGAGGCCGACCCCTGCGCGCTGGCGAGCGAGCTTGAGGCCGCGGGCATCGACTTCACCGTCAATGTCGTGGGCTTCGGTCTCAGCGACGAGGAAGGCGCGGCGGTCAAGTGCCTCGCCGACAACACCGGCGGCACCTACATCAGCGCCGATGACGAGAGCGGCCTCAAGGACGCCATCGACGTCGCCGTCAACGACACCCCGCCGCCGCAGCCGGACGAGCCGGTGGAAGAGCCGGCTGTCGAATACAATTTCGCACCCGTCGCCTATCTCAGCGAAGGCGACGACCCGCTGGTCAATGACGGGATCGTCTGGGAGTTTGCCAAGCCCAATGCCGACGGCACGCCCGGCGAGTGGGTCCGCACGGAATACGGCACTGCCTTCAAGGGCGACGTCGAGCCCGGCGACTACGTCGTCACGGCCAAGCTCGACTATGCCACGGTGACCGTGCCGGTCACCGTCATCGCGGGCGAGGTCGCCCGGCCCGAGTTCATGCTCAATGCCGGGCACATCACGATCCGCCCGATCCCGTCGGAGGGAGCGGAGCCGGACAGCAATGCCGCGGTGTTCCTCGAGTTCCCCGATGCCAACAGCACCACCTTCTATGGTGAGCTCAAGACCTATGTTCCGGCTGGCGAAACCAAGATCACCGTGACGATCGGCGCCGCCGAGCTCAAGGACGCGGTGAGCGTTGCCGCCGGCGAACGGGTCACCAAGGACATCGTCGTCGGGGTCGGCCATGCGACCGTCAACTCCTTCTATGTCGAGGGCATGAAGGTCGAGGATGGCAACGTCTTCACCGAAATCTTCGGTGCCAAGAAGGACATCCAGGGCGATCGCAAGAGCTTCGGCTACACCTATGGGCCGGAGGCGGCTTTCGACCTCATGCCGGGCGACTATGTCGCTGTCGCAACCTTCGACGTCGCCAAGGCCGAGCAGCCTTTCACCGTGAAGGCGGGCGAGGCCACCGACGTCAGCGTGCCGCTCGATGCCGGCGTCCTCTTCATCGACGCGCCCGGCGGGTTGTGGATCGAAGTGCTGAGCGGCAAGCCCGACATCCAGGGCAACCGTACGACCTTCAGCGGGGTGTACGACGCCACCTCGACGCGCACGCTGCCTGCCGGCGACTATCGCGTCCGCGTCGAGTACGAGGGCGATGCGCCAGACAAGGAAGCCGACGCGACCGTGACCGCGGGCGAACGCACCGAGATCAAGGTCGAGTGATGGCCCATCCGCTTATCGAGATTTGTGTCGAAGGCATCGACGGCTTCGCCGCGGCGCAGGCGGGTGGCGCCGACCGCGTCGAGCTTTGCGCCAGCCTGCTCGAGGGCGGCCTGACGCCGAGCCTCGGGGTGATCAGGCAGACCCTGGCGGTGGCGATGATCCCGGTCCATGTGATCATCCGCCCACGGGGAGGGGATTTCCTCTACTCCGAGCTCGAATTCCTCACCATGCTCGACGATCTTCGGGCCTGCCGCGACCTCGGCGTCCCGGGCGTCGTCTTCGGCTGCCTCACCGCCGATGGCCGTGTCGACGAGGTGCGGATGACCGAACTGGTCGAGGCTGCGCGACCGATGACGGTCACGTGCCACCGCGCTTTCGACATGACCCGCGATCCCGATGAGGCGATCGAGGCGCTGGTGCGCTGCGGCGTCGACCGGGTGCTGACCAGCGGTCAGCACGCCACCGCGCTTGCCGGTATCGACGTGCTCAAGCGCACGCATGACGCCGCCGCCGGCCGCATCGTCATCATGGCCTGCGGCGGGCTCGACGAGGGCAATGTCGCCGAGGTCCTGCGCCGCTCGGCGGCCGATGAGCTGCACTTTTCGGCACTCGCCAAGGCGGGCAGCCGCATGGCATTCCGCAATCCCGACGTCGGCATGGGCGGCACCGATCTCGAGCGCGAGTTCGAGCTCACCATCACCGACAGCGCCGCCGTGCGCCGCACCATCGCCGCGGCTCGCAAGGCCGCGGTCGTTGCAGCCTAGCTGTCGTTTCCAAGAAGGTTGTTCAGGCGGAGCCAGGGGGTGAG
>MKUZ01000023.1:0-36219 GCA_001899065.1 Devosia sp. 66-22
CTCACCGTCGTGCACTACGAGGGGGTCAATATTGGGCGCCGATCCAGGGTCAAGTTTGCGCGCCGATTGACAGTGGGGGCTTTTCGCAAAGTCTCACAAGCGGCATGGTACTGCTGAGCCGACTTAAAAATGATGCGAGTCGAAACGTTCATGGCTGATAAGGACCCCATTGGGATCATCCATGCGCCCGATGTAAGTCTCGTCGGCCTCAACAGTCTTGCCTTCGCCGCCCAGCGGGCCGGATGACGCAACGTCCTCTTTCATGGCTTCGCGGATGCGGTGGGCCATGAACCAAGCGGTCTTGTAGGTTACACCAAGCATGCGGTGCAGCTGGTGGGCGCTCATGCCCTTCTTGCTGGACGCATAGAGGTGGAAGCCGAGCACCCACTTGCTGAGGCTGATTTTCGAACGCTCCATCACGGAGCCGACCGTCACGGTGAAATGCTCACGGCAAGCGTTGCACTGCCACAGACCGGGGCGGTGAGACTTGCCAGCCAGCTTGTGCAGCGTGGTCTGATCCGAGTTGCCGCAATGCGGGCAGTAGACGCCATTGGCCCAGCGGATGCTTTCGAGGTGTTCGCGGGCCGCGTTGTCGTCGTGAAAGATCGGGTCGGTGAGGTTCAGAGACATGACGCTTCGTCCTGTTGATGCTCTGAATCTAGGTTCCAGTCCCAGCTATGTCAAGTATATAATTAGGATGATAATCCTAATTGATCGGTGCTTATCCGTACGCGTCGGTCCGCTCGGAGCGCAACTCTGCCTAGTGCATGCTCCGGACGTGTTTCATCCTGAGCCGAGCGGCATGGGTGGACTCGAGCGTGGTTCGTGAATTGGCACGGACAGGTCCGCCCCCGGAACAGTGTTCCGGTCCTCGCCGCAGCGGCTTCCTACTGCCGGAGCGAGGCCGCAATTGCCGGAAGAGATCTACTACCACTCATTCCTGAACCGCGACCGGGTCGTCCACGTGGTCGATCCCGACCTCACCACCTGCGAAGCGCTGAGCGTGCTCTTCCGCCTCGAGGGGTTCCAGACCGCCTTCTCGATCAACCTGCCGGGGTTCCTTGCCAGCCTCGAGCGGCGGCGTCCCGACGTGGTGGTTGCCAATATCGATCTGGGCGGCGGCGACGACGGGCTGCTGCTGTTGCGCAGGGTCAAGACACTGCGCATGGGGACACCAGTGTTCATGATCGAGAACCAGCCGCTGGTGGAGGCCGCGGTGGCGGCAATGAAGTCCGGCGCCGCCGATGTCATCACCAAGCCGATCGACAACGAGAACCTGGTGCGCATCGTTCGCGACGCGCTTCGCCAGGACATCCACATCAGCGCCGCCGCATCGGGCCGCCGCGCGGTGGAGGTCCGCGGCTTCGCCCAACTCACGCCGCGCGAGCGCGAAGTGCTGCAGCTCATCACCAATGGCCAGTCCAATAAGGAAGCCGGGCGCGAACTCGGCATCTCGCCGCGCACCATCGAGGTGCACCGGGCGCGCGTCATGGAGAAGCTGGGTGCCCGCAACACCGCCGACCTCATGCGGATCGTCCTGACCAGCTAGCGCGACGCAACTTGCGCAGGATTTGCCGCCCGGGCCCATGCCAGTCTACCCATCACAGCATGGGAGGACGACGGCAATGGCCAGGCTACAGACACAGGCGAGCTACCAGGACCGACTCGCACGGGTCACCGACTTTCTCTACGAGCATCTCGAGGACGACCTGTCCTTCGACCGGCTGGCCGAGATTGCCTGCCTTTCATCCTACCACTGGAGCCGCATCTACACCGCGATGCGCGGCGAAACGATTGCCGCGACGGTGCGGCGACTTCGCCTGCAGCGCGCCGCCGACCGGCTGGCGAATGGCGATCTCGATATCGCCCTGATCGCGACGCGCGCCGGCTACGGCTCCACCGATACCTTCGCCCGCGCCTTCCGCGACATGTTCGGTCAGGCGCCGGCCGCCTATCGCGCGGCCGGCTCGCACGCAGTGTTCCGGGCTGCCAGTGCCGCCGCCAACGCGCATGGCTTCCCGGTGAGCATCGACACGCTGGCGCCACAGCGCTGCGCCGGCATCGACCATGTCGGCTCCTATATGCAGATCGACCAGGCCATGGGTCGGCTGTTCGCCGAGCTTGCCGCACGCGGCCGCCTGCCGGCGCAGCCCGCCATGACCGGCGTCTATTTCGACGATCCCGACAACGTCCCCGAGACAGAACTGCGCTCGCGCGCCTGCCTGCCGCTCGACGACGAACTGGCCATCGAGGCGCCCATGGTCGAGACGATGCTGCGCGGCGGTCTCTATGCCCGGCTCAACTACACCGGCCCCTATGCCGACATGCGCGGCGCCTATCGCTGGCTGCTCGCAACCTGGCTGCCGGCCTCCGGCTACGAGCCTGCCGAGGCGCCGATCCTCGAGGCCTATCTCAACGATCCACGCGAGGTCCCGCAGAGCGAACTGCGGACCGACATTCTCCTGCCCATCGAGCGCGCCTCCTGATGCACGCGGACATCCCGCCTCCCGTCGCCGCGGCGCTGTCGCGTTATGCCCCGCCGGTTCGCCGGCGGCTCGCCGAACTGCGGCGGCTGATCCTGGCGGTGGCGGACGCGACGGCGGACGTGGGGCCGCTCACCGAGACGCTAAGATGGGGCGAGGCGGCCTATCTCACCGAGCACAGCGGCAGCGGCACGACGATCCGCCTCGGCGCGCCGCGCACCAATCCTGCGAGCTGCGCGCTCTTTTTCAACTGCCGCACCACGCTGGTCCCCTCCTTCCGCGACCTGTTCGGCTCCTCGCTCAGCTACGAGGGAACGCGGGCGGTGCTTGTGCCTGCCGAGGGACTCGTTCCCGAAAACCAGCTCCGCATCTGCATTGCCATGGCACTGACCTATCACCGCGATGGCAGAGGCCGCTCCGGCTGAGTTGACAGTCGTGCCCGCCGGCGGCGACAACAGGGGCGGACCGGCCGCCGGATTTTGGCGCGTCGTCGACCTCGGAGCAGGCGATGGCAGAGTTCACCCATGACTGGTTCGGTCGCTACGCGGCCTACTGGCAGGAGCTGTTCGCGAGCCGGGGCTGGCACCCGGACACGCCGCGCACCGCCATCGAGATCGGGTCTTACGAGGGCCGATCGGCACTCTGGATGCTCGAGAATCTGCTGCAGCATCCGCAGAGCCGGCTGCATTGCGTGGACACATTCCACGATCGGGATCAGGCGGATAGCTACTGGCGGCGGTTCGAGGCCAATGTGCTGCGTTCGCCGCACGCCGAAAAGGTCAGCGTCGCGGTGTCCGCCTCGCTGCCGTTCCTCACCCGCTTCGTCGCCGCCGGGAAGCGGGTGGACTTCGTCTATGTCGACGGCTCCCATCGTGCCGCCGAAGTGCTCGAGGATCTGGTGCTCGCCTTTCACGCCACGCGCCCCGGCGGCGTCATCATCTGCGACGACTATCTCAAGGGCGGACGCGCCGCCGACTCGACGCTGGGCACGCCCAAGCTCGCTGTCGATGCGTTCACCACCATCTATCGCGATCGCCTCGATATCCCCTGGGGCCAGCCGCTCTATCAGCTGGCAATGATCAAGACCGCCGACCGCGCCGCCGACGATCCGGGCGCACGCGGCCTGTAGCGGAACGTGCCAGTTATCTGCTTAGGGCCCCGCGAGCGGCGCGAGGCTGGTCATGCCGCCGCGCCAGTAGACGAACTCGCCTTCGGGCAGATCCCACGCGACCTCGCCTCGCCGCGGCAGGCGATAGGCGCCGACCGGCCCGTAGTCGGCGTAACGGCCGAACCAGCGCGTTTCGATCACGCTGTCGCCCACCATGCGCGGACGCGCTGCCGCCTCGATGCCATCGACATCGCCCGCCGCGTCGAAGCTCATGACCACGCTGGCGGCGCCCGCGCCGACCGGCACGGAGACCGCGACATGCGTCGCATCGAGCTGCCGCCAGGCCAGCATCGGCGCATTGAGGATGGCATCGGGATTGAAGGGCAGCTCGGCGAGAAAGCGCATCGCTTCACCACGGTCCGCCGCGGCGCCGCGCGCCTCGGCCACGGTGATGGCGCCCGCGAGGCGCGCTTCGAGCAACCCCGCGCCACCCACATAGGCATCGACGACCTCGACCGGCACGACACCCATCATCGTTCCCTTGGCGTGCCAGACGAAATCGGACTGCCGCGTGCCAGACCGCTGCGTGGCGCTGAGGGCAAAGAACGGCTGGTCCGGGGCGAGGCGCATCTCCGCCTGTTGCGTCGCGACCACCACCGGTGCGGCGCCCACCGTTCCGCCGTTGCGCTCGGCGAAGGCGCGGACGATCGGCGGCAGGGCGGCGAGGTCGACGCCTGGCGCGGTGTCGCCCTGGCCGATACGCGCGTTGAGGGCATCGATCTCGCGGGCGAAGCCGGTGGCGCGCCAGATCTGCGCCGCCGCGATGCCGGCGATGACGAGGACGATGCCGATGAGGATCACCTGCATCGGCCGCGCTCGCATGTCAGCCGCCGACGGTGGGCAGCGTCAGGTCGCCGCTCGTCAGCTTGTCGGCGGTGATCTTGCGGGCGGGGCGTTCGCGCGGCAGCTCGAGCTCGGCCCACACGCTTACCAGTGCGTGGCGCAGCGCGATGATCATCTCGTCGCTGTGGAGCGGCGTCGGAGTGATGCGCAGCCGTTCCGTCCCCTTGGGCACGGTGGGGTAGTTGATGGGCTGGATGTAGATGTTGTGCTTGTCGAGCAGCAGGTCGCTCGCGGCCTTGCAGAGGCGCGCATCGCCCACGATCAGCGGCACGATATGGGTATCGGTCGGCATGACCGGCAGGCCGGCATCGGCGAGGATGTCCTTGGTGAGCTGTGCCTGCCGCTGGTGGCTGGCGCGTTCGTCGTTCGAGCTCTTGAGGTGTTCGATCGAGGCACGCGCTGCGGCACACAGCGCCGGGGGCAGGGCCGTCGTGAAGATGAACTCGGGCGCGTAGGAGCGCACGGCATCGACGATGGCGCGGTTGGCGGCGATGTAGCCGCCCATCACGCCGAAGCCCTTGGCGAGGGTTCCCTCGATGATGTCGATCCGCTCCATCAGCCCGTCGCGTTCGGCAATGCCGCCGCCGCGCGGGCCGTAGATTCCCACCGCGTGCACTTCGTCGATATAGGTGAGCGCGCCGAACTCTTCGGCGAGGTCGCAGATTTCCTTGATCGGCGCCACATCGCCATCCATCGAGTACACCGACTCGAAGGCGATCAGCTTGGGCCGCTTGCGGTCCACCGCGCTCAGCAATTCGCGCAGATGGGCGAGGTCGTTGTGGCGGAAGATCTTCTTTTCCATGCCGCTCTGGCGCACGCCCTGGATCATCGAGGCGTGGTTGAGCTGGTCGGAGAGAATCACGCAGTCCGGCATCAGCCGGGCGATGGTCGAGATCGCCGCTTCGTTGCTCACAAAGCCCGAGGTGAACACCAGCGCCGCTTCCTTGCGGTGGAGATCGGCGAGCGAGCGCTCGAGCTCGACCAGCGGGCGGTTGGTGCCCGAGATGTTGCGCGTGCCACCGGCGCCGACGCCGAGCTTGGCGGCGGTGTCCTGCATCGCTGCGATGGTCACCGCGTGCTGGCCCATCCCCAGATAGTCGTTGGAGCACCAGATGGTGATCTCCCGGGCATTGTCGGACTGATCGCGATAGACCGCCCGGGGGAAGCGGCCGGCAATCCGCTCGAGGTCGGCAAAGACGCGGTATCGCTTCTCCGCCCTCAATGCATCGACTGCGTCCTCGAAGATCCCGCGATAGTCCATCTGAAGTCTCGTGCCGTTGATGAGGCGAGGGGACCCTAGTTTCGCGTGGCTGTCGTTGACATAGGTCAATTCGCCGCGCGACGGCAACGCCTAAGCCATTGAAGCTGCTGAGCTCCCGCCGAGAAGGCTGGAATAATTCTAGGGTCTGGGGGTGATGACGGCAAGCTTGCGCGCATCGCCGCGCGATCACACACTCCGCCATATGTCATCGTCGCCCGATCCGACCGCCGGCTTCACCGACATGCAGTGGTACATGTACCGCCAGCGCAATGTCGCGTTCTTCGCCGCCTTCACGTCACACGCCTTCAGTCCCGCCGAACTGCTTGCCGCGGCGCGTGCCCTTGTCGGCCTCGCCCCGCAACTGACCGCCGGCTTCGGCGATGTGTCCGACGACCTCCTCAGCCGCGTCCTCTACAGAGAGAGCGTCGCGACGCTCGACGGCTTCCCCGATCGCTGGGTCGACCGCGGCGACGACGTCTTCGCCGATCCGGCGTTGCCCTTGTTCCGCATCCGCCATGCCGCGGCCGAGATCGCTTCGCCCGATGGCCGATCCGGCTTCCTTCTCGTCCAGGTGTCGCATGCTCTCGTCGAGGGGGCCGACTCGGCGCTGCTGTCGCGCTCGCAATCGGCGGTCCATCCGATCGCGCGCGGTGGTCGCGATGCCGCCCCGCTGGTGAGGGCCGCGGCCACCGGCCTCGGTGCTGTGCTCGCGAGCCTGCATATGCTGGCGGGCAACCTCGTGACGCTGCGACCGGGGCCATTCCGCTATGCCTCGCGCGCCTACCCACGGGCGCTGTTCTCGCAACGCGCACGGCACCATGGGGTTCGTCAGCGCGCTTTGTTGTTCGCGCTGGTGATGCACACACTGTTCGATGCGGGAACGGCGCGCGGCAAGCGGCGCGTAAGCGCGACCTATTCGGTCATCGACGATGGCGGTGGGGCCGATCGCGATGCCTTCATGCGCATGCGGATGCGCTTCGCGGCCTTCCGCAATCGCGACGGCTTCGCCGACTATGTGCGCGCCGTCGACGCGCAGCTCGCCCGGTCGGAGGGCAGGGAGGCCGGATTCAACGACGCCATGAACACCGAGGGCATCCGCCTCCACCGATCGCTGAGCCGCATCGTGCCCTTCGCCTACACGCCGAAGCTGTTCCAGTTCATGCCCTACGACGTTGTCATCGGCCTCATTCCACCGCATCGGCTCGGCGGCGGGCTGACGCGTGGCCTGCTCGAACCGGTCTATGCCGGGGCCGCGCTCGAGGGGGCAAATGCCTGCGTGATCGTGCCCGGCCGGCGGCAGGTCACGTTCAATTTCTATGTGGAAGAGCGGCTTCTGCCCCGGCTGACGGCCCTCGACGCGGTCCTGAGCGAACCGGTCATTTCCCGTTCAGACGGCGCTCCTTAAGTCCAATCGCACGCTAGTGATGAGATTTCGCCACGACTTTGCTGTCGGCCGGCGTCTAATCCGTGATTACGCTTGTCGCTCGCAAAACCGATGATAAGTAGTCCTTAGGGTTGGGGATCAGTCAAAATGAAGAGTTTCTCGTCGTCGAGCTTCGCCAGCGATCAGGCGGAAATCCTGGAGCTGGCCAGGGCCGCCGTGGCCAAGGATCCGCGGGCGCTCTTCACCAATTTCCAGTGGTTCCTCTACGAGGCGCGCGACACGGTGTTCTTCACCGCCTTCTCGAAGATGAGCTTCGACAAGGATTCGATTGGCAATCTTGTTGCCTCCATGGTGTCGCTGGCGCCGCAACTGACCCACGGCTTCTGGGGCGCGAGCCCCGGCCAGCCCTTCGCCAAGCACATTCTCGATGCCATCACCCATATCGAGATGGTCGACGAGTTCGACGGCTACCCCGATAAATGGCTGAGCAAGTCCGAGGACATCTTCGCCCATCAGGACCTGCCGCTGTTCCGCGTCATGGCCGCGGTGCGCCGGGGAGGTCCCGATGCCGAGGGACGCTCCTCCGTCATCCAGGTGCGCGCCAGCCATGCCCTGCTCGAAGGTTCCGACTCCGCGCTGCTGACGCGCTCGCAGTCGGCGGCGCATGGCGTCATGTCGAACCAGGCGAACAGGCTTCCATTCTGGAGCCGCTTCAAGGCCGCCGCGAGCGGCATGTCGTTGACCCTGTCCTACGTGCTGCTGGGCAACCTGCTGGCAACCAAGGAGAAGCCCTGGGGCTTCAAGACGCTCGCCATCAAGCGCCATCGCCTCCGCCTGCTCGCCAACCGCCTGGGTGTGCGCCAGCGCTCGCTCTACTTCGCGCTCGTCACGCACGGCCTCAACGGCGAGGGCAAGGAGAAGTACTTCTCCGAGAAGGTCGTGGGCGCCGCCTACACCATGCTCGATGGCAACCGTAACGCGTCCGACGACAATTTCTTCCGCGTCCGCGCGCTGCAGGCGAAGTTCTCCTGGTCTGAGGATTTCATCGAATATGTCCGCGCCGTCGACGACACCGTCGACAAGATCGAAAAGACCGACATCACCAAGTTCCAGGTGATGGCGATGACAATGTTCAAGACCATCCGCGCCCTCAACAAGGCGCTACCGTTCCTGCCCGGCAAGCGCTTCTGGCGCTTCAACAACTTCATCCATGTCGTGCTGACGCTGGTGCCGCCGCACCGCACCAACGGCCCGATGACGCAGGGCATGGTCGAACCGATCTATTGCGGCGCCTGGCACCCGGCCGCCAACATCTGCACCTTCTGCCCGGGCCGCGAATACGTGACCTTCAACTTCACCATGGAAGACCGTCACATCGCCAATGTGGACAAGATCACCGCTCTGCTCGACCGCATCGAAGCCAGCGACTTCGCCCCGCGCGACAAGGTGATCGTCGAAGCAGACTGAGGCGCGGGGCGGCGCTCGCCCCTTGCTCGTTCCGCCGCCCCCCGATAGACAGCGCTCCGAGCACGAACCCGGAGCCGCCATGTCCAGTCAATTCGCCCGCTATCCGAGCCTCGACGGCATGCCGGTGGTGATCTCCGGTGGCGCGTCCGGCATCGGCGAGACGATCGTGCGCGAGTTCGCTGCGCAGGGCGCCAAGGTCGGCTTCGTCGATATCGCCGGGGAGCGCGGCGCGGCGCTCGAGGCAGAACTCATCGCTGCCGGGCACACGGCGAAGTTCGCGCGCTGCGACATCACCGATACCGCCGCCTACCAGGCGACGATCCGCGGCTTCGAGGCCGCGCACGGGCCGGCGCTGGCGCTCGTCAACAACGCCGCCAACGACCAGCGCATCGCCTGGAACGAAGTGACCGAGGAGGCCTGGGACAAGGCGGTGAACGTCAACCTCCGTCATGCCTTCTTTGCCGCGCAGGCGGTGATCCCCGGCATGATTAAGGCTGGCCGCGGCTCGATCGTCAATTTCGGCTCGATCAGCTGGATGATCCTCACCGGCAATCTCACCGCCTACACGGCGAGCAAGGCGGCCGCCCACGGCATGTCGCGCTCGCTGGCGCGCGATCTTGGCCAGCACGGTATCCGCGTCAACACGCTGGTGCCCGGCTGGATCATGACCGAGCGGCAGCTCACCCACTGGGTGGGGGACGCCGAGAACGCGCTGATCGATGCCCAGCAGGCGCTCAAGGGCCGGCTCTATCCCGCCGACATCGCCCGCATGGCGATGTTTCTTGCCGCCGACGACAGCCAGATGATCTCCGGCCAGGACTTCCTCGTCGATGGCGGCTGGGCCCACGGCTGAAGCCCGCCCGCCGGGCAATCGCCGCTTGCGGCAATCACCGTGCTGCCGCATTCTCTGCTCAAAAGGGCGCCCAACAGGTGTCCTCCAGGGGGTAAAGTCATGAAGTCCAACGTTTTCGTCGCGGGCCTCGCGGCCCTTTCCCTTGCTGCCTGCAGCACCGTCAATCCCTACACCAATGAACAGCAGCTCTCGAAGACCTCGGGCGGCACCATCATCGGCGCCGGCTCGGGTGCGGTGCTGGGCGCTATAGTGGGCACCGCCACCGGTACCGATCCGCGCGTTGCGGCGCTGCTGGGCGCCGGCATCGGCGGCATCACCGGCGCCGCCATCGGCAGCTACATGGACCAGCAGGAAGCCGAGCTGCGCGCCCAGCTCCAGGGCACCGGCGTCTCGGTGACCCGCGTCGGCCAGCAGATCATCCTCAACATGCCCTCCAACATCACCTTCGGCGTCGACTCCGCCACGGTGCAGCCGACCTTCAGCGAGACGCTGGTCGCGGTCGGCCTTGTGCTGAGGAAGTTCAACAAGACCATCGTCGACGTCTACGGCCACACCGACAACACCGGTTCGGACGCTCATAATCAGGACCTGTCGCAGCGCCGCGCCGTCGCCGTCGCCACCGTGCTCGCCAACCAGGGCATCGACCAGCGCCGCTTCTATATCGAAGGCAAGGGCGAGAGCGACCCGATCGCCTCCAATTCCAACGAAACCGGCCGCTCGCAGAACCGCCGCGTCGAGATCCAGATCTCGCCGATCCAGCAGGGCTAGAACGCACCTCCATAAATGAGCAGGGCCCGGGTTCCGCTCGGGCCCTTTGCTTTGCTGACTGGCGGCTTCAGCGGCGGTTCAGCCGCGCGGGTCCAGCCTCCCTTCACCAAGCACAGGAGGCTTCCGATGTTGAAACTTGCATTCGCGACGATCCTCGTTACCGGCCTTGCAGCGGTGGGTCCGGCGGTGGCCGAGCCCAATGGTGGCGGCACCAGCGGCATCGGTCGCGGCTGTACGCTCGACCCCTTCACCAAGACGATGCGTTGCATCGACTTCGACAACTGCACCACCGACAAGAACGGCAAGAGGACCTGCCCCGTGGTGGTGACGCCGACCAAGCTCACGGCCGAAGCCCGCGGCAAGAAGGGCGACAAGCACGAGTACCTGACCTATGAGCTCAAGGACGCGCTGATATCGAGCTTCTGAGCCTAGGGCGTGGTGGTCTACTCCGGCGGCGCCGCAATCGGCGTGCCGGGCACCACATCGGTCTGGTGATTGCCGTTGAGCAGTTGCAGCGCCAACAGCAGCGCGGCTACGATGAACAGCGCGATCAACCCCGCGCGCCACCAATTGGTCGGGCTTGTTCCGCCCACCGCGGGCTCGAACTCTTCGGCGATCTTGAGCGAGCGGTCCTCGCCCACATCGATGCGCGACCCGTTCTCGTCGACCAGGCTGTCGACCTGCGCGACACTGCCGGCCTTGATGGATGCGGCCATCTTCACGCTCCTCCTGCCATTGCGTATCGGCAGGAAGAACGTGTGGGCCAATGGCCCGGTTCCGGCGGCTACTGGTTGACGATGATCGGCGTGCCGACCGGCGCGCGGCTGTAGAGGTCGATGATGTCGTGGAACAGCAGGCGCACGCAGCCCGAGGACACGGCGCCGCCGATCGACCACACTTCCATCGTGCCGTGCAGGCGGTAGAGCGTGTCGCGGCCGTCCTGATAGATGTAGAGGGCGCGCGCGCCCAGCGGATTGGTCAGCCCCGGCGGCATGCCGCCCGCGAATTCTCGCGTCTCGGGCTGGCGCTCCATCATCTCCTTGGTCGGCGTCCAGGTCGGCCATTCGGCCTTGCGGCCCACCTTGGCGCGGCCCGACCAGGTGAAGCCGTCGCGCCCGATGCCGACGCCGTAACGGATCGCCTGCCCGCCCTCGAGCACGAGGTAGAGGTGGCGCTCGCCGGTGTTGACCACGATCGTCCCCGGCGCTTCGCCGGTGGGATCGCTGACAACGGTGCGGAACATGTTGGGATCAAGCTTGGCGAGGTCGATCGCCGGGATCGGGAACCGCTCATTGGGGATCGGCCCGTACATCTGCAGGTAGTAATCGGAGAACTGCGGCTGATCGATCCGCTCGATACGTCGCGACGTCGCGCATCCGGCGAGCGTCAGCGCGGCGAGGCTTGCTCCGCCGGCCATGAACGCGCGGCGCGAGGGAACGGAAAGTGCTGCAGTCATTACGAACTCTGGCTTTGGAAGTGCCCGGCTATCAATGCCGCGCGCAGGGAAGTGGTTCCCTACACGAGTCCGCCTTAACGACAGCGAAATGGACCGATCACAAACCGGTCAACGGCCATCCGGAGGCCACAGTGCGGCATTCTGGCAACATCCCGGTTGCGTGCACGTCCCGTGCGGTCGCGGACTGCCCTAACGCGGCTCCAACACGGGACGAGTTAGCCTCGACGGAGCTATAGCGGTCACCAGTCACCTCGCGGATATCATCGTGCGTGTCCTCATTGCCGAAGACGAGCGCCAGCTCGCCGATTCGATTGCCGAAGGCCTGCGGCGCCACGCCATGGCGGTCGATGTCGCCTATGATGGCGAGGCGGCGCTCGAGCGCGCCGGCATCAACGACTATGACGTGCGTCCTCGACCGCGACCTGCCGATCGTGTCGGGCGACGAGGTCTGCGCCACCCTCGTCAAATCCGAGTCCGAGACCCGCATCCTGATGCTGACCGCCGCGACCGCCGTGTCCCAGCGCGTCAGCGGGCTCGGCCTCGGCGCGGACGACTATCTGATCAAGCCTTTCGCTTTTGCCGAGCTCGTTGCCCGCGTGCAGGCACTCGGCCGCCGCGCCCGGCCGGCCATCGCGCCGGTGCTCGAGCGGGCCGGCATCCGTCTCGATCCGCACCGGCGGACGGTGCTGCGGGACGACCGGCCCGTCGACCTGTCGCGCAAGGAGTTCGCGGTTCTCGAAGAGCTGATGCGCGCCGACGGCGGGGTGGTCTCGGCCGAGCAGCTGCTCGAGAAGGCGTGGGACGAGCAGATCGACCCCTTCACCAACGTGGTCCGCTTCACCGTCATGAATGTCCGCCGCAAGCTGGGCGAACCACAAGTGATCGACACTGTGCAAGGCGTAGGCTACCGGCTCAAATGAAGATCTTCGGCTTCCCCTGGACCATCCGTACCCGGCTGAGCCTGCTCTATGCGGGTGCGTTCTTTGCCGCGAGCGTCGCCCTTATCGCCTTCATCTATCTGTTCCTCGGCCAGGTGATCGACCAGCAGTTCATGATCCGCACGGCGCCGGGGAGCCCGCCGCTCGAGGCCACGGCCGACGAGATGGACCAGGGTCGCCGCATCATCGATGTGATGATCCGGCGGGCGCGCGTGGACACGCTGCAGACAATGCTCATCGTTTCGGGGATCATTGCCGCCATCATGACGGTGATCGCGGGAGCAATCGGCTGGCTGGTGGCAGGGCAGGCGCTCCAGCCCCTGCGCGACATCACCGCCACGGCGCGCCGCGTCGCCGACCGGAGTCTCCACGAGCGCATTGCGCTTGCCGGCCCCAATGACGAGATCAAGAATCTCGCCGATACGCTCGACGAGATGCTCGAACGGCTCGACCGCTCCTTCGACAGTCAGCGCCGCTTCGTCGCCAACGCTTCGCACGAGCTGCGCACGCCGTTGACGATCGCGCGCACGCTGATCGAGGTCGCTTTGCTCGACGAGAAGGCGGACGACAAGATCAAGCAGCTCGGCACCACTCTGCTCGCGGTCAACAAGCGGCACGAGAAGCTGACCGACGGCCTGCTGACGCTGGCGAGCAGCGAGCAGCGCGCCGCGGACTTCCACCCGGTCGACCTCGGCGAGGTCGCGGGGCACGCGGTCGCCGACCTGCAGCCGCTCGCCGACAGGGTCGGCATTGCTCTCGAAACGGACTTCCGTTCCGGCATCGTCATGGGCGATGCCTTTCTTCTCGAACGGCTGGTGCAGAACCTCATCGAGAACGGCATCCAGTACAATGCTCCCGAAGACGGCTGGGTGCGGGCGCGGACGCGCACCGACGCAGGCACCGTCGAGCTCGTCGTCGAGAACACGGGTCCGGCGATCCCGGCCTACGAAGTGCCCGGCCTGTTCGAGCCGTTCCGCCGCCTCGCCGCGACCGATCGGCTGGCCGGCGCGGCGCGCGGTGCAACGGTGCGCGGGGCAGGGCTTGGCCTCTCGATCGTGCGCTCCGTCGCCCATGCGCATGGTGGCGAAGTTCAGGCCATTGCACGCGCCGGCGGCGGCCTCGTCGTCCGCGTCCGCTTGCCGGTCGTCGCGGACGACGCGAGCCCCTAACGGCCACCTAACGCGCCGTTTCGTATCTCACGGCTCCCCAATCGGAGACGTGACGATGACACCTAAGATATTCCTGCCCATTCTGCTCGCCGTGGCAGTCGTGACCGGCTCGCCCGTGGCGGCGCAGCAGTCGCCCGACAACCATGACGCCGCACTGGCATTTGCCCAATGCGTGCGCGACAACGGCTATGCCGAGTTCCCCGATCCGGACGCCGATGGCGGCTTCAAGTTCCTCATCGAGAAGGGCGGACAGGAGCGTTTCCGGAAAGCAACGGAAGCCTGCCGCGACCTCGCTCCGGAAGGCATGCGCGACGAAGACGTTTCGCCCGAGCAAATCGACGCGCTCATCAAGCTGTCGCAATGCGTGCGGGAGAATGGCGTTCCAGAGTTTCCCGATCCGGATGCCAAGGGTGGCTACGATCTGAGTGCGCTGGGCCTTGCCCCCGGCGATGCACGGCTTGAGACGGCCATGAAGGCGTGCGGCGAACTTCGCCAGGGCGCCGGCCGGGTGATGATCGGCGGATGACGCGCCTGCGGACTATTCTCACCGGTGGCGCGCTCGGACTCGCCGCCGGGGCCGTCGCCATCGCCGGCTGGCTCTGGCTCCAGCCGGCTCCTCCCGCGGCGGCGCCGTCCGCCCTACCTGCCGCGACGGCCAGGGTGACACGCGGGACGCTGCTCGACACGAGGACCGTCACGGGGACTCTCGGCTATGGCGAGCTGAGCACGCTGCGGGCCTCGCCCGGGGTGCCGGCCATGCTCACCGCCATCGCGCCCGTGGGGTCCACGGTCGAGCGGGGCGGGGCACTCTATGCTCTCGACGGCCAGCCGACGCTCCTGTTCTACGGCGAGGTTCCGCAGCATCGCACGCTGCGCTTCGACGCCGGGGACAATGTGCCGGTGTGGGTGGAGCTGGAGGAGGCCGAGACGGCGCTCGCGGCCGCCGGGCTGACGCTGGAGCTCGAGCAGGAGCGGCTTGCGGACGCCCAGGTCCGCGCCGCCGATGCGGCGGCGAGGCTCGCCGACGCAATGTCATCGGCGCCGGCCACCGCCGAGTTCATCCAGCTCATCGGCGCCGTCGGCGCGGCCGAAGCGAGGCTGGCGCGCGTCACCAAGCTCTCCGCCGCCGAACTCGCGCCCACGGTCGAGATTGCCGCGGCCGAGGCCGAACTCGCTGCGGCGCGCGCCGGCTTCGACTCTGCGCTTCGTGGCCTGCGCAAGGAGATCGCTGTCGCCGGCCTCGATACGGTGACCGCGCGGCTTGCCGTGGCCGATGCCGAGCAGAAGCGCGCGGCGCTGCGCACCGAGCGCGACGCCCTCGCGGCCCGCGCCTCCGATGATGCCGATGTCCGGCAGCTTGCCGACAATCTGGCCGCCCTCGGCTATGAGGGGCCGTTGCGCGACAAGGTTCGCGCCTGGCAGCGCGACGCCGGCTTGCCGGTGACCGGCATCGTCGGTCCGAGCCAGCTCGTTGTCGCGCCCGGTCCGGCGCATATCGCCGCCCATGGCGCCAGCATTGGCGAGGTGCTTGGTGCTTCGGCCGCCGATGGCGGCGTGGTTCTCGACTATTCGCGTATCGAGCGGCTGGTCACGGTGCCGCTTGCCGTCGCCGACCAGGGTCTCGCCGCAGTCGGCCGCGATGCCACCATCACCTTGCCCGACGACAGCGTGGTCGACGGCACGATCTCGGAAATCGGCTCCGTGGTGTCCAACGGCACGATCGAGGTCACCATCGCCATCGCCGATCAGGTGGCGCTTGGCGCGCTGGAGGTGGCGTCGGTCGATGTCGAGCTGGTGAGCAGCGGCCGTGAGGACGTGCTGTCCGTTCCCGTCGCGGCCTTGCTTGCACGGCCGGAGGGCGGCTTTGCCGTCGAGGCGGTCGACGACGGCCAGAGCCTGCTCGTCGCCGTCACCACGGGACTGTTCGCCGCCGGCCGCGTCGAAGTCAGCGGTGAGGGGATCGCCGAAGGCATGCTGGTGGGAGTGCCACGGTGAGCGACGCCATCATCTCGCTCCGCGGCGTCACGCGCGCCTTCGCCGGCGGCGTGTTCGGCCTGCGCGACGTGACGCTCGAAATCGCCCGCGGCGAACTCGTCGCCATTGTCGGGCCATCGGGCTCGGGCAAGTCGACAATGCTCAACATCATCGGCACCCTCGATCGCGCCAGCTCGGGCACGGTCGAGATCGATGGCCACGACGTCGCCCGCCTGAAGGACAGCGACCTCTCCGCTTTGCGCGCGCGCCGCATCGGCTTCGTCTTCCAGCATTTCCATCTGTCGCCCGGCGTTTCGGCGCTCGATAACGTCGCCGACGGCCTTCTCTATACAGGCGTCGGCCGCGCCGAGCGGCGACGCCGCGCCGAGGCAGCGCTCGATCAGGTCGGCCTCGCGCATCGCCTCGGCCATCGCCCGCACCAGATGTCGGGCGGCGAAAAGCAGCGCACCGCCATCGCCCGCGCTCTCGCGCGGCGACCTGCGCTGCTGCTCGCCGACGAGCCCACGGGAGCGCTCGACAGCAGCTCGGGGGAGGGGGTCGTGCAGTTGCTGCTCGAGCTCCATCGCAGCGGCACCGCGGTCGTCGTCATTACTCACGATCGCGACCTCGCGGCGCGCCTCGACCGGCAGGCCTCAATGCGCGACGGCGAACTCGTCGACGATCGCCGGCGCACCGCATGAACATCTCGCTCGAACCGGCGCGGCTCCTGCCGCTCGATATCGTGCGGCTCGCCGCCTATGGGCTGCGCGCCCGCCCGCTGCGCGTCGTACTGTCGGCGCTCGGCATTGCCATCGGCATTGCGGCCATGATCGCCGTCGTGGGCATCTCGACCTCAAGCCGCGCCCAGCTCAACCAGTTGCTGGGCGAGCTCGGCACCAACCTGCTAAGCGCGGGGCCGGGGACCACCATGTTCGGCGAAGCCGCGACGATGGAGCCCGAGGCAATCGCCATGGTAGGCCGCATCGCCGGGGTCGAGGCGGTCACGGCCATCGGCCTCCTCCCCGAGGCCAAGGTCTATCGCACCAACCGCATCCCGCCCAGCCAGTCGGGCGGCATTGCGGTCTATGCGGCCCGGCTCGACCTGCTCGACACGGTCAGCGCCCGGATCGCGGCCGGTTCCTGGCTCACCCCGGCCACCGCGAGTTTCCCCGCCGTGGTCCTCGGTTCCCGCGCGGCCAGCCGGCTCGGTATCGGTTCGAGCCTCATTGGCCAGCCGATCTGGCTGGGCGGCCGCTGGTTTACCGTGGTGGGCATTCTCGAGCCGGTATCGCTGGTGCCGCTTCTCGATCTTTCCGCGCTCATTGGGTGGCCAGGAGGCAAAGCTTTCCTCGACTTTGAGGGGGATATCACAACGCTTTACGTGCGCACCGACCCCGCCGCGATCGAGTCCGTGCGCGCGCTTCTGGCCCGCACCGCCAATCCCGAGCAGCCCAACGAGGTCGACGTGTCGCGCCCCTCCGACGCCATCGCAGCCGAAGCGGCGGCGGACGTGGCCTTCACCGGCCTGCTTCTGGGTCTCGGCGCGGTGGCTCTGCTGGTGGGTGGTATCGGCGTTGCCAATACCATGGTCATCTCGGTGCTCGAGCGCCGCGCCGAGATCGGCCTCCGCCGCTCGCAGGGCGCCACGCGCGGCCACATCCGCCTGCAGTTCTTCGGCGAAGCCCTGCTGCTGGCCCTGCTGGGCGGCGGCAGCGGCATCGTTATCGGCGCCATTGTCACCGCCGGCTATGCCCGCCTCCAGGGCTGGCCCGTCGATATCCCGCTCTGGGTGGCTGGGGGTGGCATGGCCGCAACCCTCCTCATCGGTGGCCTCGCCGGCCTCTACCCCGCCATGCGCGCCGCCCGTCTCGCCCCCACCGAAGCCCTGAGCGCGACATAAGTCAGCCGGCAACGGCGCGCATTGATCTGACTAAGGAAATGGTGCTGCAAGAGAGGATTGAACTCTCGACCTCTCCCTTACCAAGGGAGCAGCGCGCTTCGGAAGCAACGCGAGCAACGGGGGATTTCCAAGAGTTCCGGTGTCCACGGACACGTCACGTTGCTTCGGTGCTCGTCGTTGCTCGGCAAGTTTGCGCCGAAATGCAGCACATGTGCAGCAGTGCGGCACCGAACAAAAGCAAAACCCCCGGCCACAAGACCGGGGGTTTCCATGCCTCAAGATCACCGGGAGGAACCCGGCCCGATCCGGCGTTTAGGCGCTCAGGACGGAGCCCGCGACGGACCACTTCGAGACGCCATCGGAGATGAGACGCAGCCAGTCGTACTGCGCGCCCAGCACCTTCGAGTTGGCGCCGTCGATGGTGTCGGCGCCCGCGCGGGCCACCGTGAAGTCGTTGGCCGAGGCGTCGGTCTTCTTGAACTCGATGGCGTCACCGGCGGGAACATCGGCGGCGGCGGGCAGGGTGGCCGTGAACGCGGCGCCAGCGGTGGCGGCGAAAACCAGGGTGGCGTCGTTGGTGAGGGTGATGGTGCTGTCGGCGTAAACGACGCCGACCTTGCGGCGGTCAGGATTGCGGAGAGGAAGGGCGGTGTTAGCCAAGATGGCCTCCATGCATGGGAGTGAGAGAGGGGTTGCAACGGGTGCTTCGTAGCACAACGCGGACACCAAGTTGCGAGAAAGCCCGGGGCTGGTGCAGACCCCGGGCCAGTGGAGCCCCGCGAAGCGGCGCGGAGCAGTTAGTCGCGAGGGAAGGTGACGGGCGCCCTCGGCTTCGGGCCGGTGTCCGGCGGCTCGGCGGCGATAATCTCATGCGCCGCCTTCACGAGCTTGTCGGGGAGCGTGTCGTTCGAATAGTCCAACATCTTCCGGGTCAGTTCCTGCATCTCGCTGTAGGTCAGCGAGATGAGCCCGTTAGCGACGTGACGGAGCCCGTGCGGGCGTGCGAGGCCGGGGTTGAAGCTGCGCTCGTCGTCAGCCATCGACAGCACCCTGCGCCACATCATCCCCGGGCAGGACGACCCGACCCGGCTTGAAGACGGCGCGGTTCAGCGCCATGAAGCCCTGCTCGAAGTGCGTCCGGGCCACGGCGGCCCAGCGGTGGTCGAGGTCCGGCACGATGTCCGGCAGGGACTCGATGCGGCGCAACAGCCGCTCCTCGGTATCCTTGTGGACATTGACCGCCTCGATCTTGTGGGGCGGCTGGGCGTTGTAGCCTGCGACGGGCAGGCCGTTGACCTTGTTGGGGTCGGACATTGGTGTTCTCCGAAAAGACCCGCGATCCGGGTCACTGCTCCATCAGCGAAAAACGCCCCCAACAGCGGTGTATGCGGGATCAGCGCGTCCGCGCGGTTCACCTCACGCATCCGCTCGCGCATCTCGCGCAGATGGTCAGACAGGGACGGCTTCTTCGGCGGACGCAGATCGTTGGTCATTCTTCAAGCGCCTCCAGCAGCTCATGGACGGTCACTTCGGGCGGCAGCTCCGCGAGGACACGGCGAGTCACAGTGAGCTGCCGGGCGACGTTGCGCTCGGGTACGTAGCGGCGGTTGGACACGTCGCCGTTGATCGTGTCCCCGAGGGCGATTTCGATAGCCTCAACAACCTCATCGCGGCTCATTTGTCGGGGCTCCGATAGAGGGGGTTGGTCACGGTGCGGGGCTCCTGTAGATGGCGTAGTGGTCGTCGCAATAGGCGAGGCCGTCGGGCCGTCTCTCGACGTGGCAGTTGCAGAACAGGCTCTTGCCGCCCACCGTCACCGGCCAGCGACAACCGCGCTCGGCGCGGTCCATGAGGGGCTTCGGCTCGGACCCGGGGAGCGGTTGCCAGGCAGGGGCGTTGAACAGCTCCTGCTCGGTTTGCGGGGACACGCGGACGATGGTCACCTGTCTGTCCGGCGAGCCCTTGACGTTGCGCCCCCGGACGCGGGACGTTGCCCGCGCCAAGAGCCGGGCTTCCCTGTCCGGGCGCCGGTAGAGTTTGATCTGGCCCTTCGAACGATGGATGACGCCGATGACGGCGTTGCGCGAAGCGCCCGGGATCGCGGCTGCGATCTGCGAGGCCGACATCTGATCTTCGTGGGCGAGCTGCTTCACCCGGTCGTACCGGGCTTTGCGGTCCATCAGCAGCCAGACATCTTCGACGGGGTGAGTGGCGTCCATGTTGGTCAGCCTTGCTCCGGAGCCACCGCCACGAACGGGCGTTTCGTCTCGTCACAGACGCCGAGGAGGAAGGCGCCGTATGCTTTCCAGAACTTGGACCCCGCCGCCCCATCCATCGCCGCGATCTTCCGTGCGCTGAACCCACGCCAGTCCGCGATGGGGTGCATCTGGCAACCAATCGCCATGTGGGCATCAGTGATAGTCACATTGTAGGTGATGCCGCTAACAACGATTACGGGCGCGGACACCCGGGCGTCGCCCCACACCTGAGCGTTGCCCAACACCTGAGCGTTGCCCAACACCTGAGCGTTGCCCAACACCCGAGCGTCGCCCGACACCCGGGCGTTGCCCAACACCCGAGCGTCGCCCGACACCCAAGCGTCGCCCGACACCTGAGCGTTGCCCAACACCCGAGCGTCGCCCGACACCCGGGCGTCGCCCGACACCCAAGCGTCGCCCGACACCTGAGCGTTGCCCGACACCTGAGCGTTGCCCGACACCCAAGCGTTATCCAACTGGCTCAGGTTCGCTTCTGACGCCACCCAGCCACCCAACGCACCGGCTACCACCGTGCCGAACGATACCAGCGCCTCGATGCGGTGCAGCGTGACCCCGAAAACCACCTTCGTCTCACGGGTCAGCCGATACTTCTTCTTCGTCTTGATTGCCATTTTGCTCGATCCTTTTCCCGATGGCTGTCCTGTCCATCTGGCGGCCATCCTCGCGTTGTTTTGTCGGTTTCGTCAAGCATCAAAAACAACAAAAGCAACAACGAGGTCATTTTTTATAGCGGTCGCCCGCCCATCCGGCGGCATCGACCGGCAGTCCCTTTGCCCAAACAGGCGGCAACTTCATCGCGCGGAGCAGGTGCTTGAGCGACGTGTCCGCCGTCGCTGCCGGGGCTTCGCAAATCATCTCGTCGTGGACCAGCAGCTCGGGCCGCAAGCCCAAATGCTCAGCCCGCTGGGTGGCGAGCGCCATGATGTCGCGGGCGACGGCCTGCGTGATGTTCTCGACCAGCTTGCCGCCGTAGGTGCGTTGCCGCTTCCACTTCCGCGTGTACTGGTCCACTCCCATGTAGGTGATGCCGACGCGGCCCAGCTCGTCTGTTTCGAGGCGGGCGTCGCGATAGACCAACTTGCGCCCGGAGGGCAGCTTGATCAGCAGATGCCCGCGCCACATGGCGAAGGACACCGGCCCGACGTTGTAGCTCGCGCTGGCGCCATTGATGGCCGACTGGAGCACAGCCTTGGCGGCGGCGTCGCAGTCCCACCAGAACTGGACGATCATGCGGTTGTTGGCGCGCCACGTCTTGACGGCCTGCTCGGCAAACTCGTCTGTCAGGGCTAGGCCGTAGGTCTTGGCCGTGTCCTTGAACTTCCGCCAGGACATACCGAAGCCACAGGCGAGCACGAGGACTTTCCCGAGCTGGCGGTTGCTAGAACCATTCTGGCGAGCGGTGTAGGTGTAAACGTCGGGGCCGGTGCCCGCGTCATAGGCGCGGAAGGTGTCCAGAATGTCCGACTGACCGGCGAGCCACGCGACCACCCTCGCCTCGATCTGCGCGAAGTCAGCGACGACGAGCTTGTTGCCGGGCTTCGCGACGATGCACCCACGTAGGGCGCTGGACACGATCCCGAGGAGCGGCCCGAAGAACGCCTCCAAGAGGTCATCCGACATGCCGTTCGCGATTGCCTCAAGAGCTTGCTCGATCAGCTTGACCGTGCCGCGCGGCATGTTCTGGAGCTGGATCAGGCGCCCCGCCCAGCGGCCCGTGCGTGAGGCTCCATAGAACTGGAGGGCGCCCCGGGCGCGGCCATCGTGGCGGGACGCCTCGATCATGGCGTTGAGCTTGGCCGTGCTCGTCTTCGCGCCGTCCAGGCGCAGCTCCAAAATCTCGCGCTCGTGGTCGGGCGTGCTCGGATCATCGAGCCGCTGCTGCACGGTATCTTTCTTGAGGTTCGCGATGGGCGAGCCAATGGACGTGAGATAGGTCTGGAGCGCGGCGGTGCTCGTGATGGTCTTCACCGCGCCGTTGGTGAGCTGTTCGACGTAGGAGTTGGTGTCGGCGCCAGCCCGGGAAGCCATCCCCTTGAGCGTGTCCACCATGTCCAGATCTACCTGGACACCGCGCTCGTTGATCTTCTGGTCTAGTTCCCAGAGCGCCTGTTCTTCTTCGGGCAGCGCGGGGATCAGCGCGCCTACCGACGCTTCGGTCACAACGTCCTGATCGCAGTAGTCTTGCAGACGATCCAGCTTTGCCG
Source organism: Devosia sp. 66-22 (assembly GCA_001899065.1). Lineage (GTDB taxonomy): Bacteria > Pseudomonadota > Alphaproteobacteria > Rhizobiales > Devosiaceae > Devosia_A. Next base: position 22,148 of record MKUZ01000023.1, read on the forward strand.
GGTCTTCCTCGTGCCACCACGACAAGCCCGACTTCGTGCGCCGGGGTTTGTTCATCTGCATCATCAGCCTGTGGCCGTCCTTGTCCTTCCAGAACTCGGGCGGCAGGCCGACGGCTTTCGCGGCTTCATCGAGCGAGAGGGGCAAGCCCCAATAGGCGGCCCGCGCCATCGTGTCCCGGAGCTGGCCGACCTCAAGCGGGCACAGCTCGGGATGCTGACGAAGGAGCACGTAGTTCCAGATGACAAGCTCGAAGCCCACGTTCCAGCCGTGGACATGGCGACGACGCGCGACGTGATCTGCTAGTTCTTGGGGGAACGGCTCGCCGGGCTTCCAGCGTTTGACCTTCGCGCCCTCGAAGGCGTAGCTCAGGCACAGGATGCGCGTGTCCGGATGGCGGGCATACTCGTGTGCGCCCGTCTTCCGGAGGTCGAGAGTGCTGGCCGTCTCGAAATCAATGGAAACGGCGCTGGGCACGAATGTCATTCCAATCGGGCTTCTCGAACTCGGGTTCGTTCTCCTCGATCGGGTAGACCGTGATGAGGTCGCCAAAGCCCGGCTGGAACACCCAAAGGTGCTCCATGAAGAACAGGTAGTCCGTGGCCTGCGGGTGCAGCGTCCGCTTATGCTGGACAAGGATTTGCACCCACATCGGCATCTGGCTCTCGCGCAGGCCTTCGATCCGGGCGCGGTCCACCATGCGGGCGATCGCCCGAGCCTTGATCTTGACGCGCTTACGCAGCCGCCTCATGCCGTGGACGGTCGAGCCGCGTTCGTAGCGGTTCGGGACATGGCGCATGGGTCACTCTCCCTCGCGCCCACGGACGGCACTTAGCCCGGCGGGGCCGACCTGTCCGACGAAGGTGGTGTCCCCGGCCTCGCGCGCAGCGAGCCCGCGAAGGTCGGCGCCGCCGGTCAGCGGAAGTTCGAGCTGTTCGCCGCCCTCGCGGGCCGCCTGCTCACGGGCAACCTCGTCACGGACAGCCTCGACCCACGCCTCGGCGTCGAGGCGGGACTTGATGACTTCGTGCAGGTAGCCGGACACGTTGAACAGGAGCCCGCACAGGGCGACCTCCAGCGGCTCCAGCGCGATCTTCTTCCAGCCCCGGTGGATCGTCCACCAGTCGAAGAAGTGACGGAAGCCGGACTTCATGTAGCTGTCGCGCGGCATCCCCTTCTGCCAGTTGTCGCCGTCGCGGAGGGAACCGTCAGCCAGCTTGCGCTTGCCATGCATGTATTGCGCGAACCGCTCCATCACGAGCGGCGAGAAGAAGCCCTCGTAGTCGAGCTTGCTGGCGTCCACGTCGCGGGTCGCGCCAGTGGCAAAGGTGCGGACCAACGGCCCTTGTCCGGGAGCGTTCGCCCAAGGGGTGTCAGTCGGCTGCGGGTTCGTCATCGAATTTCCTCCAGTCGGAGTGATTGCGGTCGAAGGCGCGGAGGATGGTCTTCGCGTGCTTGTTGGTTGCGCCTCGGGGGACACCGCCGATCAGCGGCGGGACCGTGCGGACGGTCCACTCATCGGGGGAGCCCTCGCGTCCGTGGATGGCGTCGGCTTCGCTGACAGCCTCGGCCCTCACGTCGAAGCCCTGCTTCGTCCAGAAGTCCTCGATCTGCCGTGCGATGCGCTCTGCTTGGTGCTGCTGCATGTGGGTGTCCTTGGGTAATCCCACCCCCGCCAGCTCCTCCGGCTCTCGTGTCCGGCTGGCGCTGGCGGGCGTGTTGACGTTCCAGTGGCGACTAGAACGGCATATCGTCGGGGGCGATGCCGCCCGAGGACGGCGCCTGCCCGGGCGTGATGCCCAGCGCGGCGAGCTGCGAGTTGTCCACGCTCTCGAACGCCTTGGCCGCCGAGCGGCGACCGTCGATGCGCGGCATGTCCGCCTTCACGATCTGGACGTGCTCCAGGGCGAACGAGACGCCCTTGTTGCCCGAGTTGTCGTAGGCGAAGGCGCGGACGGTGGCGCGCCCGAGCTGACCCGACCAGACATCGCCGGGGACCGTGATATCCTGCCCATTGATGTCCACGACACCGGGGGCTTTCTTGTCGCCGGGGCTCCACGGGTTGATGTAGACCGTGAAGTTCTCGAAGCCCGAGTATTCCTTCTCGCTCGCATTGCGGAAGGGGAGGCGGATCGAGCGCATGAACGCCGGGTCAGCAGCCTTCACCGCACCGAACTTGTCGGTCGCGGCGGCGACGACAGCCGAGCGCAGGTCCTGGTACTGCGTGGTCTTCATCGCGGTGTCATCGAAGCCGAGGATGACCGAGAAGCGCGGCTTGCCGCCGTCGGCGGCGGGCTTGGCGACGAACAGCGTGTCGGCAAAGCAGAGCGTGCCAATGGGCGTCATCGCCAGGGTCTTGGGGTTGGAGGCCAATTACTATTTCCTCAGAGTTGTGTGCCGGTGCCGAGTTGCGCGACGTGAGCAACTAATGACGCAGCGGCGAAACAGGTTCGGGGTCGGCCTCCTAATCGGCGTTGGGTGAGGGGAGGGTGGGTGCGAAGGCTTCCTGCGCCGAGCGGCCCTGCTGGACACGAGTGCGAGGATCGCCCTCGGGGGCGAGCGTGACGCCGCCGCTGGTGCTGGTCACAAGGCCGAGCTGATCCATGAGCGCTTTGAACGCCTTCTTGCCCAGCAGCCTCTCCGTCTGCGCGGGCGAGCGCAGGCGCGTCTCGGTGTAGAGGCCGGGTGCGAGCCCGGCGTTGTGCAGGGCGGCCACGATCTTGGGCTCGTCGTCGGCCCACACGCGGCGCGGGCGGGTCGGAACCAGCTTCCAGCCCATGCCCGGGCGGGACGACGCCCTGAGCCTGTCCGCAGCGAGGGTTTCGAGCGCGGCGAAGTAGGGCTTGATGATCGCGAGCTTGTCGAGCAGTTCGCCCAGCTTCTTGTCTGAGATGTGTGTGTCCGGCAGCGCGGCGAGCGCGTCGGTGTTGGTCGGCACACTCGTGGGGTCCGCGCCGTTCGCGACGGCCACGTTGGCGGCGGGCACGTTCTTGAATGCGTCCTTGGCCGCGTCGAGCGAGAACTTTTCGGCGGCCTTGCAGTGAGGCAGCGCCGGGCAGAAGCGGCAGTGCTCGCCGGGTTGGAAGGTCGTGCCGTTGTCGTTGATCGCCCGTTCGACGCCCTGGTAGAGCGGCCCGCGCGCCCAATCATGGACCTCCTGCCCGCTGTAGCTGGCGCGCCGGATCGGGCCGTCGGGGTGGTAGGCGCGGGGCTGAACGACGATTGTCTCGATCTCGCTGGGCGTCCAGCCGTCGGGCAGGGCCGCGTAGCCGTGTTGGGAGAGCAGGTAGTTCAGCAGCTCGCGCGAGAAGGCGCCCGCTGCGTAGTAGAGGAGCTGGGGGTTGCCGGTGGCCTCGACGGCGATGCCTCGCCCGAACTTGAGGTCCACAATGATCAGCTTGCCGGTCTGCGGGTGGAACGCGATGCAGTCCGCCGTGCCGAACAGATCAATGCCGAGGGGTGGGAGTCCGCTCCAATGGATCATCGGGGAGACGCGCGTCTCCAGCAGGATGATGTATCCCAGCGCCATGAGGCCGCGCACGAAGTCCACATAGGCTTGCACGTTGTCCGAGAAATCTTCGTCGGGCGTGAACTCGAAACCGTCCGCGTGGAACGTCCGCCCGATCAGGTCTGCCGGGTTCGAACCTGCGAACAGCGCGGCCTCGGATACGGAGTGGGCGAGAGTGCCTTCGGCGGAGAACTCGGTCGAGCGACGCTCGCCGGTGTCCACGGCCTGCCCGAGCGCATACGATCCCGAACACGCGAGGAGCCGGTGCGCCGAGCTGGCGGGGAATGCACTGTGTCCGGTGTTTGCCATCAGACGGGCTCTCCACGTTCGGCGCGCCACTTGGCGAGCCCTTCCGGGGTGGCCGTCGAGTTGGCCACGATGCTGTCGGGGTTGTCGTCAATCCACACGTCCGGGACGAAGCCCTGGCCGAAGTGGGTCAGATACCAGCGCTTGGCGACGCCGCGCGTGTAGAAGACCTCGCGCTTGCCTTCCAGGTTGCGGAGTGGGAGCGTCCGGTCGAGCACGGGGTCGCGGATCGTGACGATTGCGACCTCGTGTCCGTGCAGTTCGGCGGCGACCGCGACCTTCTCCCAGAACTCGGGGTCGAGGCTGTAGGTCTTGTCGTAGTCGAGCGCGATCCTCATTGGGTCAGCACCATGCGGTGCGGCAGGCCCACCTTCTCTGACGTGGCGTTGAACTTGGCGGCAACCGCAAAGCTCAAATTGATCCCGGCGGCCTGCGCGATGAGGTCGGCGCAAATGACGACATCTGCCAGCTCCTCCGCCAGATGCTCAATCGTGTCGCGGGAGCCGCGAAGGCCAAGCCGCTCGCGTTCCAGCTTCTTGATGACGTTGCAGGCTTCGCCCACTTCACCCGCCATCTCATTGCCACGATAGGACAGGCTGATCTGGTTGCCGCTGTCCCACTGCTTCTGCCGCTCGGCGTTGGCCGTGGACAGGTCCGTGTAGGTGAAGTCGGTCATGCAAGCCTCTTGGGTTCAGCGTCGGTGGCGCGCTGGTCGAGGACGCGCTGAATGACGAACTCGATCTGCCGCATGCCGCACTCGGCGTCGCGCCCTTCGCGCTTGATGGACACGGCGATGTCGTGGGACGAGATGACGGTGCCGTCTTCGAGGGTGACAGTGAACTTCATTCTACTCACCCAATCCCTCGATGCCGGTTCCGACGAAGACCTCAATCGGTGTGTCGTCGTCCTCGGGGGTGTATGTGCCGTCCGCGACCGCACGAGCGTCGAGGATGGCGTTCAGCGCCATGTCCAGCTCGCCCGGCAGAGGGTTGCCTTGGTTGGCCTTAGAGTAGGCGCGCAGTTCGGCGGAGCTGATCGTTTCCAGCTCGCACCCGTCGTTCACGACGATCACGTATGGGAGGGTCATTTGCTCGACTTCCCTTGGGGTTGAGGAGATTTGGTTGAACTCTGATTTGGTGCTTTAGTCGAGAAAATAAGCGACAAAAGCAACGACAACCGCACTAAAGAAAACAGCGACTGCGATGCCCGAAATCCAGAGCGTGTCGGTGCCGAGGGCTTGGTCGGCAACGAGCGCCCACAGAGCGACGAGCGCGGCTGCTGCGCCCACGAGGGTGCAGACCCGGGAGAGAAACATGCGGACGTGATAGGGGAGGAGCATTTTTAGGCGCCTTTCTGGACCTCGGCGGTCCCGTTCACGGTCAGAAGAACATCGTTGTAGAAGTCCGGCACGCGGTCGTCCGAAATCTCATCGAACTTCTTGACGCCGTACTTGGCCTGGAGATTGGCGAGCTGGGGCATGACGCGCTGGTCCTTGTTGAACAGGTCCAGCAGCATCTTCACGCCCGCGCTGCGCCGCTCGGGGATGGTGAGTTCTTTGACGACATTGCCCGGCGGGGGCTGCTCCTCGGTCGTGGCGGTGGACAGCGGAGCGATGGGCGCCGTCGCAGGCGCGGTGTCCGGAGGCGTGAGCGCGACGACTTCCGGCGGCCCCATCTCAGCAGTGATGCCGTCCGTGGTCACTTCGGCCTTGCGCATGTGACGAGCGAAGTTCTCCACGCCGCCAAAGGCGGCGGCAAGAGCTTCGAGCGAGCGCTTCAAGTCTTCGGGGTTGTCGGCATTGATCTGGAGGGAAAACGACAATTGGAACCTCTATGCAGCAGTGGTGGTCAGAGCGCCGATAAGGTCGTCAAAGTCCGCCGCCCGGCGACGCGCCCGCGCAGCATACCTTTCGTCGGCGGTGCCCGCCGCGAAGCCATAGAACGCCGTCACGCTCTCGGTTTGGCCGAGGCGGTCGAAGCGCCCAACGATCTGGTGGTTGTCTGCCGCGACGCCCTCGGGCTCCAGCAACAGCACGTAGTGCGCCGCCGTGAGCGTGATGGACGTGCCAGCCGCCGTGTTCTGGCCGATGAAGACCCGGCATGTCGGGTCGTTCTGGAAGCTGTCAACGCGGGTCGCGCGCTGCGCGGACGAAACACTGCCGTGGATCACTGCCGGGTTGTACGGTGCTAGCGCGGCTTCAAGCTGGTCCAGCACTTCACGGTGCCGCGCGAAGACCCCCAGCTTGGCGTCGGGGTTGGCGTCGAGGAAGTCCTTGATCCATTCGGTGGCGGCAGGAGTCTTTGCGAGGCCCAGCAGTCGGCGCTCCTCGGCGGCGCTCGGGCTCAGCTCGGGAAGGTCTTCGTCATCGCTGATGGCCGCCATGAGGGCGTCCAGCTCGCTCGATGTCCGTTGCGCACCGGGGATTGGGCTCAGCGTGAGCGGCAACGTCAGATGCTGGACCGGGCCGATCTCCTGTTGCACGTCCTTCTTGGCCCGGCGCAGAACGTATGGCCGCAGCGCCTCGCGCAGCTCGTGGATAGTGATTGGGTTGTTGCCCACGATTTCGAGGCCGTACGGCGTGTCCTGCGTGACGCAGAAGCGCGCGATGAAGGCGTCGTAAGCCGGGATGACGCCGCCAAACAATTTGGTGAGCACGTCGGGAAACAGGGCGCGTAGATGGGGGTAAAGCTCGCCCGCGTTCTTGCGCTGGATCGTTGCGGACATGAGCCACGTGCTGGGCGCGCGGTCGCCGGACACGTCGAGGAGGACGCCACCGGCGAGGTTCAGCTTGGCGCCGTAGATGGCCCGGGTGCGATTGCTGTCCGCGTTGCCAAGATGGTGCGCTTCGTCAATGACGACGGCATCGAAGGTGCCGAACATCTGGGCGTGCCGGAGGAGCCTCCGGAGTTGCTTGCGCGCCTCGGCCCGTGACAGGGCATCGAAGGCAGCGACGACGGCAACGGGTGTCGGCGGGATCAGCTTGGTGTTGCCAGTGAATTGGACGACTTCGCGCGGGATCGTCTGCCACTTCGGAATTTCAATGGCCCACGAGACGCGCCCGATCGCCTGGCAGATGACGAGGATGCGCTGCGCCCCGATCTTGTCGGCGGCACGGACGGCCTGGGCGGACTTGCCCAACCCCGTGTCGTCGGCAAGGATCGCGCGGGAGCTTCCGGACAGGAAGTCCACGCCAGCGATCTGAGAGGGGCGCAGCGCGAGGTTCATGGTCGGTGGTGCTTAGTGGCGGGTGGCCGTCTTCTCGCCGTCACGGGCGGCAACATACTTGGCCGCCAGCGCCATAAACGGGCCGTGCAGCATCCGGGGCAGGAGCGTGCCGAACTGCAACACGGACGAATTGGGCTCCACCTTGAGCGCCTTCGTCACGTAGGCGGACACAGCAGCCGCCTCGATGATGAAGCACACGCAATCGAGCAGCGCCGTCTCCATGATTTCGACGTGGCGGCCCGCGTAGTCCTCGGGCTTGGCTTCGAACGCGGCCTGCATCCCAAGGCGGTTCTGCGTGGACAGCACGCTCAGAGCCATCGTGAATCCAGTAGTCACGCCCGCGCGGAACTTGGGCTCGTTCTCGAAGTCCTTGCGCGGCCCCGACTTGATCCAGTCCCAGGAGCTGCCGGTGGCGCCACCGGGGAGCGGCAGTCCCGTGGCTTCCTTGTCCCGCGCCACCACAGCCTCGGCCAGCGACGGCCCGTAGCGGTCTTCGGCCTCGTGAAACAGCGCATGGATGGCTTCGAGGTCCATCTGCGAGATGTCGCGGGCCTCGGTGGAAACGCCAGTTTCCGGGGAAGCTGCCTTGCCGATGTGGCCGGGGGCAGTGGTCTGCTTGGCAGTCTTGGGGTCGGTCATAATCTCTGTCCTGTTGCGAGTTGCTCGTGTTGCATGAGGTGCTTACGCTGACAACGAAGGCAAATCACCACGCCTTTGGGTGATCCGTCAACAGGGGCCAGCGATTTTTTCGAGGGGGCCGTTACAGCGGCGTGACAACGCCGGGGACGGACGGTCAAAATAGGACCGTATTCCTATTTGTTCCGACTTTGTTCCTGTTGTCAAGCAACCTGGAGCGACAGCGCCCCGGCATAGGCAATCAGCGCGGCATCGGCCCGGTTGTGGTCCATCTTGCGGGCGAAGGCGCCTGCGAGGTTGGGGAAAAGCTGCCCAGCGCGAAGGCGCCCTGCGTCAGGGTCCCTGGGCACCCGGACGAGGCTCTGCCACTGTCTGGGCGCGATCCGGTGGACCACCAGGCCGGCGCCCGCCGCGACGCCCTCGATCAGGCCGAACGCCTGCCCGAACCGGAACATCGAGGTCACGCCCTGGCCGGGCATCGCGTGGACATCTTCGATGAACACGTCCGCCGCAAGCCCGAAGGGATTCTCGCTCATGCGGCGGAGTAGCGCCGCCAATTCGCTGGGGATAAGATGTGACTTGGCCGACCCGTTGACCTTCACCTTGGCAGTCGGGATATCTTGCACGTCGATGAGTCGCACGGTGCCCCCGTGCATGTGAGCTAGAGCGACCGCCCCGGTGACGCCGGGGTCAATTCCGAGGATCAGACGACTATGAGGCATCGGCCACCACCGAGGCGGGCTTCTCGACCCGTAGTGCTTCTTGCAAGGTCATCCTGTCCATGCGCAGGGCGCAGTAGAGCAGGCGCGGGCGCCACTCGGCGGCGATCTTCTTGCGGCTGGTCCACTGATAGATGGCCCAATCGCTCGGCTCCCCGGGCTTAGCCTGCCGGTGGAGCGTCAGGGCCTTGCGAATAGGAGCAGGCGTCCAGCCGAGGGCCTTGAGGATTGCTTCATCGTCCCATGCGACGGGGCGCGTCTCGTTGGTGGGGTTCTCGGTGTTCAATTCGTTGCCTGCGTTGCTTTTCGTTGTGCGCCACCTTTGACAATACCGTCATGGTTTCGTGCTTCGCTACAGGAAACCACGGGGATAGCTGGACAATTCCGAGCCACAGACTTGTTGCTTTCGGTGTTTGACAAAACCGACAGCGGGCACTAGGCGTTAGCCCGTTGCGGTCGAGAAAATGGCAACCATGAAGGAGAAACTTGCCATGACACGTTCGCCCAAGAAGCCCGCCGTGAAGGCGGCTGCGTCGAAGAGGCCCGCAAAAGCCGCCATCCAGAAGGTGGCGGCAACCCCTGTCCCGGAGACACTTGAAGGCGCGCCCGCACAGCTCGGCAGGTTCAAGACGAACATTCGCCGCCTGCGCCTCGCCCGGAACTGGTCGCAGAGCGACCTCGCCCGGCACATCTGGGGCGAAGATACCGACAGCCGGGGCTTCGCGTTCGCCAAGAACAAGCACCTGATCTCCCGGTGGGAGAGCGGTACGGTCCCGGAAATGGACAATCTAAAGCTCGTGGCCGAGGCGCTGGAAGTGAGCATCGAAGTGCTGGCCCCGGACCTCGTGACGAACGAGCACGCGGACGAGCTGGCCGTCGCCATGACGATGGTGCCCGGGCGCCCGGACACGGTGCGGCTCACGGTGAACACTTTCACGACGCTGACGGTGGCCTCCAAGATCATCACGCTGCTGTCCACCGACCCCAACACCAATGGCCCGTGAATGGCCCGTGATCTGACATGAACGTCCCGGTCGAACTCGCGCTGGCCACCAAGTCCGAGGCCGCCATTCTGCTGCGCTGCTCCGTCTCCAAGATTGAGCGGCTGATGGCGAAGGGCGTCTTGCCTCACCAGCCCGGGCGACCCGTGACGATCCGGCTTGTGGACCTCATCAAGTACAACGACAGCAGGACAAAATGGTCGAGCAAACCACCTACGTCCCCGACATCGAAGACACCGAACTTCGCCCCTCCAAGCGCACCGGCTACTACGAAATCGTCTGGACAATCCCCGCCGGCAAGACCGGGACAGGACGGGCGCGAACGCGCACGTATTCATGCCGCACTAAGGACGAAGGCATCGCGAAGGAAATCCGCCGCGAATATCTGAGCGCGCTGCGCGGGGCGACGAAGGCCGTCGGCCTGCCCACGGTGGGCGAGCTGATCGACGCCTACAAGACGGGCTGGATCGACGCGAAGGGCAAGGGCAAGTCGCAGTGGGAGAGCTTGAAGCCCGTCAAGCGGCTCCTTGGTGCGCTGAGCCCGGATGACCTTGATGACGGCACAGAGCTTGAAGGCGAAAACGGGTACATCGCGACCCGGACAGCCGAAGGCGTGTCCAGCGGCACGATCCGGCGCGAGCTGGGCTCTCTCGTCGCGGTGTTTGGCTGGGGCAAGCGCGCCCGGAAGCTCCCCAAGGACTACTTTCCGCCCATCGTGAACCTCACGCCGAACGGCGCGCCGCGCGAGAACTTCCTTGATGAGGCCGACGAGCAGAAGCTGCACGATACCGCGCAGGTGATCTTGACGAGCGTGGTCAAGGGCGGACGCCATCCGGCGTGGCGCGGCGCGCTGTTCACGCTGATCGCGCTGAACCAGGCCGCGCGCTCCGAGGCCATCGAAGAACTGGACTGGACACGCATCGACACCAAGCGCTTGGGCGACCCCAAGCTGCGCCGCGTGCTGATCGACTTCCGCGATCCAGCCCGGCCCGAGACGAAGAAACGCCGGGGCATCATGCCGGTGTCCGACCGGCTGCTGCCGATCCTGCGTGAGGAGTGGCTTCGACAGGGGCGACCCGAATATGGGCCGGTGCTCGGCACGTATGGCTCGACCCGCAAGTCGTTCGCTCGCGTGAAGCTGGAAGCCTTCGGCGCGGGCTCGGTGGTGGGCGACAGCCTCTGGCGGCACGACACGCGCCGAACCTGGGCGACGCTGGCCACCATGAAGGGTGTCAAGCTGGAGAAGGTCGCGCAGGTGCTGGCCGACACGCTGGAGACGACCGAAAAGCACTACGCGCACTATGCTCCGGATTTCCTCGAAGACCCGGTGAACAAGCGCGCTTGACGAAACAGTGGACGGGCTGGTGTCTTGCCCGTTCGCCCACGTCGTTGCGCACGTAGGGCGGTCGAGCACCAAATATCGTGAGGCCGTTCACATGGGCGAAAGCCCCACACTCAACGAAATCGTGGCCGCAATCTTCGGCCCGGACTTCGACCCCAAGACGATCCACTTCGCCAGTTTCCCTGGCGATCCCCACAACAAAGACGACGCACGTTGGCACGGACACCGGCTGACGACAGGCGACGAGACGTTGCCGAAGGGGAATAACAACTTCCTCTGCATGGGCGCGCTTGACCCTACCAAGACGGGGCGCTCGCTCGCAGACGTGACGCACCATGTCGCGTTCTGGATGGATGACGTGGGCACGAAGGTCCCACTTGAGCGCGTGAAGCAGCTCACCCAGCGCCCCGGCATGGCGCCGGTACTCATCATCGAGACAAGCCCCGGGAACTACTCCTACATCTGGCGGCTGGACAAGGCGGTCGAGGAGCTGCCCGACGACTTCGACGCGCAAACTGTCACGGCTATCCGCCACACGCTCAAGGCCGATGGTTGGGGCGATCCGGCTGCGCAGGACCACGTGCGCTATATGCGGCTCCCCGGCATCAACGGGAAGACGGCATATCGACAGGCAGACGGCGCCCCGTTCCAGTCACGGGTTGTCGAGTGGTCCCCGTCGAACGTGGTCCGTCTCGAAGACTTCGCGGCGGCGATCATGGGTGCCACCTGGTTCGAAGATGTCCGGTCGGGGCGTTTCGCCCCGGCGCAGGTGCTCGCCGGTGCGTCGAACGACCGCGCGGCCACGATGGACGACCCTCTGGTGCGCCTGGCGCTGGCGGTGGGCTTGAGCCCCCAGCCAAGCACCCGCGCGGGCGTGATCGACTGCATCTGTCCGAACGGCGCGAACCATACCGGGGGTGACCAGACCGGATACGCCATCATCAACGACGGCATGAGCTACTGCAATCACGCCTCGTGTCAGCATCTCAGGTCGCCCGACTTCCAAGACATGATGATCGAGGCTTACGACGCGCAGGTCCAGGCTGGGATCATGTTCGGCACGATTGTGGAGAACCCTCTCGGTGTGGGCCTGCTCGACGCCAAGACCGGAGAAGTCGTGCCCGCGACGGGGACGGGGTTTTTGGCCAGTGTCCGGTTCGAGAACGCTGCCGTGGACACGGGAATGGGGTCTGCGGGGCAGAGTTTGGTGGAGGCCGCCGAGGAAGTCGCGCTGCGCATGAGCGACGCCGAGGACGCCCGGTACCAGTACGTCGCTGATCGGTTCGTGGCCGTCGATCAGACGGGATCGTTCTGGGACTTGAAATACGGCCAGTTGATCGGCCCCGATCTTTTCGACCGGGACGGTGGCGTGTTGCAGCACTTCAAACTAGCGACAGGCAAGAACCGGGCGAGCACGCTGGCGCTCAATCACCACAGCATGCGACATGTCCAGACGCTCGCTTGCAGGCCCGGAGAACCGGTAATCACAACCACCCGAGGTCCGAAGGGCGACCCGATCCCGGCGGTCAACACTTACGCGCCCGCGAACATTCGGCGCGTGACGGGTGTTCCTCAGAAGTACCTCGATCATCTGGGGCACATGTTTGCCGGGCAGCAGCAGACCGTTGACTATTGGCTCGACTATCAGGCGTGGCGGCTACAAAACCCCGGGGCGCACACGTCGATCATTGCTCTATTCGGAGGAAACCCCGGCACGGGCAAGGACTTCCTCTTGGAACAGTTCTTCAAGATGGTCGGGCAGCACAACGTCGGACGCGCCACCGTCAAGGAACTGATGAGCGAGTTCAACGAGGCAGTGTTGCTGCCGACCGTCTATCTCGATGAGTTCTCGCTGGCGGGCAAGGACGCCCAATTCGGCTACAACAAACTCAAGAGCCTCGCGTCGCCTACGGGCGTGTCCATCACGATCAATCCCAAGTACGGCAAGAAATTCAAGACACAGGTGTCCACGTCCGTGCTCGCTTCGACCAACGACACCGACTCGCTGGAGGGTGTGGGAACGGACGACCGGCGCTTCTTTATCGCGTGGACCTTCGCGAACAAGCTGGTCGGGCAACACCCTGTGACGACACCCATGTCCGAGGCTTACTTCCAAGACCTGTGGGACCACTACGAGCAACCCGACAGCATCGGCATCCTCTACGATTTTCTGATGAAGCGGAACGTCCAGCACTTCAACCCAATGGGCGCGCCGCCGCGCTCCGCCGCCCGTCACAGCACCCTCGTGGCGTCCCTCAGTACCGCGTCGCAGTTCGTCTATGATCTGGTGACGGCAGGGCCGCTCGCGAACCGGAAGGTAATCTCCAGTGAGGAGGTTCGTGCGCTGGCGCTTGCGTCAGACGATCCGGGCGTCAAGAACCACACGTCACCGAAAGCTCTCGCGCGCGGCCTCCAAGCGGCTGGTTGTGTGTCCATCAACAGAGCGGGCAGCGACAACAACCAAGTGCGGGTATCTGGAGGGCAGCGGGTCCGCCTGTGGTCGGGTGCTTGCGTCGTGGCCAACAACGCGCAGGTGGTGGGCGCCGTCTCCGAACAGGAGCGCGACGTTCTCCTGGGTAGCCCGGACAAGGCGCGGGATTTGTTCGAGGCCGAAGTCGCCGCGTCGGGGGCCGAGTTCGCCCTCACCTAGGATCGAAGACTTCTCGACCCAGCCTGCTTGTCTCGCTTGTCTTGGTAGTGTCTCGGAAAGATTGGCATCTTCCGAGACACTATTTTTTCCTCTGGACATGGGGGTTTCAGCCGGTTTGTCTCAGATGTCTCGGTACTTCTCTATAAAAGGGGAAATGATAGGTAATAGGGTTTATGGGTGCGTGCGTGCGAGTGTGAGCGTGCGTTCGCGCGTATAGAAAACGCATTTCTTCTGAGCCATCCGAGACACGAGACAAAATCGGCTATCCGAACCCAGCGTTCCGCACTTTGGTGAAGACGTTGTACCAGGCGTTCCAATCGCCACTCTCGACGGCACTCATCCACACCAGCACCATCTCCCTCGCGAGGAGGGCGGCGTCGCCCATGCGGCGCTGATCGAAGCGCTCGACCTTCGCGGACAGGCCGAACCAACTCGGCGCGACGAGCTTCATCACCGACTGGAAGATCGGTTGCAGCAGCAGCTCCCTCGGGATGCGGTTCTGGCGCAGCAGCGTCTTGAGATTGCGCCTCGCGAGAATGTGCGCCTTATCGACCGGGCGCCCTTCGTCGCGGCGCCGGTTCCTGAGCCGGATCGTGCCTGCCGTGCCCAGATGCTGGTGGCAGCACTCCTCGTCTCTCACGGCGGGGTTCCGGCACTGCAAACCTGTGCGCTTGCTGATCCGGACGC
>MKUZ01000023.1:36232-129430 GCA_001899065.1 Devosia sp. 66-22
GGGCCCCGGACAGCGGCAAGGTTCGCGAGATGCACGGGGTCGTGCTTCGCCCTCATCGAGAGCTTGGGGTTCTTCTTGCCTCTGGTCGCCTTCACCGAGCCACTACCGTAGGCCGCCTGCATCATGTCCCGGTTGAGCACTTCCACGGGCGACAGCTCACGCAGGGGTGTCTTCTTGGGTGCCGGGTTGTCTGTTGTCATCGGGGTGGAGGCTCAGTGATTTGAAGGGCTTCCACACTACCGCTTCGGGCGCTGGGTTGTGTGTTGAAGGGGAGCTTGCCCGCGCCGCGCCGCTTGGGGTAGCCTCGCGCCGTGGACACTGGACAGGACACCCCCTCGCGATGACGCGGCCCGACGCAGAAGCACTGACCACTTTCCTTGTGGTGTTCGGCATCGCCGCCGCGATCCTCCTGGCAGTGTTCAGCAACACGGCTCGCGGGCATTGGTGGGGGACGTTCGTCGCGGGCGCCCTCTCGGGCGGCATTGGGGTCTTCACGGCGCTAGAGCGTCGAGCGGAAGTGATCCGGCTCGATGCCGAGCACGAGCAACGTCAGGCGGAATGGCGTCGCGAAGACGCGCTCGACGCGGCGCGCCGGGAAGCGTTAGCAGCGCGCCAGAAAACCGAGACGCATCACCCAGGTCGAGACTTGGAGCTGGTCGCTCTCTGGGCGCGGCAGCGCGCGGAGGAATTGGAACGGGAGGAAGCGCAGGAAGACGCCGAGCGCCGGGCCCTAGAACGAGACTCTTGACACGGACACCGGACACGTGCCAATGTCCACCCAGCGTTTGAAAGACGCAAAACCCTAGACGGAAGCCCTTCCCCGAAAGTCGGGCGCCGCCAAACTAAATTAGTCCGGGGTCCGTGCGCGCATGTCCAAGGCGCACGCCCAAAGGCGCACGGAGCGTTCTAGGGCGCTCTTTCAGCCCCGGATGCTGGCCGCTCTCTGAAAGGAGCCCCCTAGATGACGACCACGATCTATCACACCAACCGAACCACCTCAGTGACGCGCACCCCGGTGCGCAAGCCCGCGCCACGCGCCGTTGAGCCTTTCAGCGTGACTGTTAGCGCCCCGGGGGAACTGGTTCTCTCGGGTATATCTCCGGACGTTCTGGCCGAACGGCTTCCCGCCATTGTGCGGCTCCTGACCCGCTAGGACACAGGCATTGGCGGCAGGAGGTAGACACTCCTGCCGCGCATGCCCGTGTCCGGCGCGGTGCCCACGGTGCTTGACGAAAGCGACAAAAGCTACGATAACAAACGCGGGTGCTTCGCCACCGGCGCGGCGCCTATTCGAGCAAAACCACCACCAACAAGGACAGAAAGCCAAATGGCAATCCTCACCAAGACCGCGCGGACGATCCTCCGTTCGCGCATCCGCCGCCACCGCGACGCAGTGCTGATCGGACAGCACATCAATGGCGAATATGGCGTGACCAACGTTGCGGGGCTGACCAAGGATCAGCTTCTCGCGACCGCCGCCAAGTTCAACGTGCTCTTGCCGGACACCGACGAGTGCGACGCATACGACACCGTGCTGACGGGCGGCTACACCGGGGCGGAAGCCCTCGCGGCGGCGGACGCGCACGCAACGGGCAAGAACCCCAGCGGGCCGATGATGCTGGTTACGCCCGTGAACCCGGGGCAAGCGGTGTCCCCGGTCATTGCAACCGCAGTCGGCACCGACGCCGACGACGCGGACACTGAGGACGACGACGACGAGGAGGTAACGATCACTTCTGCTGCGCCAAGCGTTGCGCACGTTGCAAGCACAGGCACCGACGCGGAAACCGAAAAGGCCATTGAGGCAGACGTGCAGAGCCTCATGCAGATGATGGCGACGGGCAACTTTGCTGGCTATCAGGATGGCCTCAAGCGCCTCGCCCGCGAAGCGCGCAAGCCCGCTCGCGTCGAATACAAGACCGTGGCGCCCATCGATCCCTCCAAGATCAAGGGCCACGTCCCGACAGTGACGGGCGCCAAGACGATGGCAGAGGCGGGCGTGCCCAACCTGGGCGGCGCTCGCATGGACGCCACCAAGCTGCCGACCTACGACACGCCCGACGCGCCCACTATCGACCCGCACTACAACTGGCACCCCCAGACCGCCGTCATCCTGAGCGTGTTCCGGCGTGGTCAGCCCGTGTTCGGCTACGGCCCGGCAGGCACCGGCAAGACCGAGTTCGCCAAGCAGGTTGCGGCCCGCTGGGGGCGGCGCTTCGTGCGTATCTCGTGCGACGACCAGACCGAAGCGCAGACCCTTGTGGGCATGACCGTTCCGGACAAGGACGGCGGCGTGAAGTGGCAGGACGGGCAGCTTACTGCTGCGATCCGCGTCCCGGGCGCCGTGATCCTGATTGATGAGCCGAGCGTGGCACGCCCGGGCGCCCTGTTCGTGCTGCAAGCCGTCATGGACAGCGACAAGAAAATCCACATCGCTGAGACTGGCGAAGTTGTCCACGTCGCGCCCGACGTGATCATCATGCTCGCGGACAACACCAACGGCACGGGCGACACGACCGGCCAGTATGAGGCGACCCGCCGTCTCAACCGGGCGACCCTCGATCGTCCCGACGCGGTGATCCGGTTCGACTACATGACGCCAGTTGAAGAAACCAACGTCATTGCGGCGAAGACCGGCCTCAAGAAGCAGGCGGCGGCGCTTCTCGCTCGCTTCGGTGCACTCACCCGCGCCAAGGCCGACGAAGGCAAGCTCGCGCATCCTGTGGGCCTGCGCCGTCTTCTGGCGATGGCTGCGATGCTGGCCGATGGCGTGGACCCAACCACGGCGTTTCAGACCGCCGTGGTCGAGGGCGCGCCCTATGACGACAAAGAACCCCTGCGCCAGTTCTGGACGGCGGACGTGGACACCAACAAGCTCAAGCAGGCGGCCTGAGAGTGATCCGCCAATTCCTCAAAGACGGGGCGGCTCTGGCCGCCCTCATCCTCATCGTCGCTGGCGCGCTTGCATGGGCCGACGCCCTCACGCGCCTCACCAACTGAAAGGACATTCCAAAATGCTGAACATCTACGAGATGTCGGGCCGCGTGAAGTATTCCGACTTTGTGCCCGCCGCTGCTGAGCTTGTCCGGGCCATCGCTGCCCGCGCTGGCCGGAGCTATTCCAACGGCGTGCAGGTGCGGGTGGGCGGGGACACGGCGGGTGTGATCGAAATCGGGACATACCAGCTCACGCTCACCTTGCCCGCGATCCATCCGGACACGCTGATTAGCGCGGACCTCGCCCGGACCTTGATTGGTCTAGCTGTCCACGAAGCCGGACATGTGTTGCATACGCAAACCGACACCTTGCTCAACCGCATGAACGCCGCTGGGGGCAAAGCGCAGGCCGATGTCATGGGCGCGCTCGAAGACTATTTTGTTGAGCGGCGCAGCACGAACCCTGCGAAACCCATCGTGTCGAACGCGCCAGATCTGCTGGGCGCGCTCAACGTCAAGTTGCAGCAGGGCGTGGTGTCGAGCGCGCTCGCTGCGCGGCAGGCGCGGGACGCGCTCGGACAAGCCGCCGCGCTGGTCCTCGCGTCCCTCGACCGTCATGGGCGCCAGGGTGGCGTGTTGAAGTCGCTGGAAGCTGACACGCGCGCGGCGGTTGACCCCAAGGTTGTGGTTCTGGTTGATGCAATGTTGGACAAGCTGGACCAGCACGACGACAAGACCGGGGACGCCAAGAGCGCCACCGCGCAGCGTATTGCCGACTACGAAGCGTTCCTGCGGGCGTTGGGCGCCACGAAGCTGGCACCCCCGCAAGAGGAAGGCGAGGTGGAGGGCAAGGACAAGAGCAAGGACGCCGGGAGGGGCGACGGTAAGAGCGGAGGCAAGAGCGACGCGGGCGACGAAGCGAGCAAGGGCGCGGGGAAGGGCAAAGACGAGGACAAGACCGAAGACGATCCGGCTGGCGACGAGCAGGGCGACGAGCAGGGCGACGATGGGCAGGGCGACGATGGGCAGGGCGACGATGGGCAGGGCGACGACAGCGACGATGGCGACAGCGACGGCACAGGTGAGACAGACGATGAAAGCGCTGGCGCCGGTTCGGCGCGTGGTGTGGGCAAGGGCCATGCGCCACGCAAGAGTACGGCAGATCAGCGCAAGTCCAGAATGATGAAAGAGCTGCTGCCCGAGAGGTCGGACAAGGATCGCGACCTAGCGGAGCACCTTATGCCCGTCCTCGGACAGGACCCCAACGAGCCCGCCAGAGACGCACGTAGCCACTGGCGCCCGAACCCGGCTAGTAACGCCGATGTCCGGAAAGCCGCTGAGCGGGCCAATGCCCGGACCTTTGCGGACGCGGCGCGCCGCGCGCTCAAGAGCGAAGACACAACCGTCGTGTCCAGGCGCATGCAGACTGGCCGCCTTGATCGCCGCGCGATCTCGCGGGCTTCTATGGGCGCGGCGGACGTGATGAGCCGCAAGCGTGTGGATGAGGGCATTACGACCGCTGTCATGGTCATGCTCGATCTATCCAGTTCAATGGGGGACCTTGTGGTGGTGGGTGACGTGGGCATGTCCCGCGTCACGGCCAGCGTCGGTATGGCATCGGTGATCCTCCCGGCAATCGAGCGCGCGGGCGCGGCGGTGGCGCTGGGCGGTTTCACGGACATCCCGCTCCAGTTGATCGGCTGGAACGAACGCACGCCGACCGTGGAAGCCATGATGAAGAATTTCGGGGACCTCATATACGGTGGCGGCACTGCGATGTTGCGGCCCGCCATTTGGGCCGAGCGGCAGGTGCTGGCCCAGCGCGCGTCGCGTCGCGTTGTCGTGTGGCTCTGCGACGGGCAGGTAGGCGCCGAGGCGCCGGCTGTGCGCCACATCTTCACCAAGCCCGGCCCTGTTGAGCATTTCGGCATCGGCCTCCAATGCAACATCAGCAACCTGTTCAAGACCGGACACGCGGTGTCCATCCGGGACATGAGCACGCTGGCCTCGGCGTTTGAAAAGCTGATAATTCCACGCGGCGGTTTCCGGCGATGACGCCGGGCGTGGGCAGGCGATGGCGGGGCGACTTGCTCCGACTCGCTGCGATCCTGGCCAGTCTCGCGGCGTTGTGGATCGTGCTCGATACGTGGCTTTAGGCGAGGCGCTAGAACCCTCCTCCATCAGCCCCGCTAGGGTGACACCTAGCGGGGCTTTCGCTTGCCTGCGGCCTCGCCAACCGCCCGCGCGCAAATCAGGGTATGACTGACAATCCCGAGAACCCAACGGTGAGCCGAACATGTCCAACGGAATGACACTGGATGACACGGACCTGGACGAGGCAAAACAGGCGCTTCGTGACGTGATGACCGACGCCCAGGCACCGGCAGCAGCCCGTGCGGCGGCGGCCCGCACGATGCTTGAGCTGGGCGGCGCGCTCGGACGCCACGCGGCGCCACCGGTGGACACCAGCAAGCCGACGAGCGAGATGAGCCGGGCGTCGCTCCTCGCTGAGCTGGCGGCCCTCGAAGACCCGGATGCCGCACAACCCCGCACTGAGTAGCCCGCAAAGCCCCGGCCTCCTAGGCGGGCACACTCCCTTCCGGAGGGAACGCGCCTAGCTTTGCGTGGTTTTTGTGTGGGCATGGCCTCGATGGAGGGCAGGGCGGCGCCGGTCAGCTCCACGGCCTGGACACCGGCCCGGACACGGCACCCCGGCCCCTCCCCGTCACCCGGCGCGCGGGCTCACGTCCTTATCCGACATGCGCACAAA
Organism: Devosia sp. 66-22; assembly: GCA_001899065.1. Lineage (GTDB taxonomy): Bacteria > Pseudomonadota > Alphaproteobacteria > Rhizobiales > Devosiaceae > Devosia_A. The sequence continues at coordinate 41,939 of MKUZ01000023.1, forward strand.
ATTTCCGCATTTCTAACTTCCTGACAGTTCCGACAAAGCAAAAAGCGGCAGCGATGAGCGAGAACGTCCGGGTCGGGGACTGGTGGTTCCGGGGCATCCAGATCAGGATAACGTGCCAGCGGTGTGGGCGCGTGCGGTACCTGCGCGGCGGCGATCTGCTGAACCTCAAGATTGCGACCGAAGATACGTACCTCCGCGAAGACGACCTCCGCTGGGAGGAGCTACGTACCCGGCTCCATTGCGCGGCGGACGGCTGCGGCGGGCGCATGCCCAAGCTGGAGTTGGGCGTGTTCCGGTAGTCGTTGACGAAGCAGCGAACCACTAGATATGGTCCCCCTGCTCGACTTAGCCGTGAACTGTCCTCACGGTGCAAACCCCCGGGACTGAAAACCCCGGGGGTTCCTTTTTGCCCCCATCTTCGTCCAGCGAAGCACCCGGCCCGTTGCGTATGTTGCACACAAACGCAACCCCGAGCATCGAGATATGGTCGAGCCCGTCCCGCAGAAGCCCAACCGCAGCTACAGCTTCACGAACCATCAGGCCACGCAGCCGACCGTTCCGCTGCCGGGCACGTCTGTGGACAACGAACTCGACAAGACCAACGGCGCCATCAGCGACGTGATCGACTTCGTGCGGCAGGCCATTGACGACGATGGCCGCATCAAGTCCGAAGCCGCGCTCTCGCTTGTCGGCCCGCAGGGTCCCGCTGGCCCGAAGGGTGATCAGGGCAACACCGGCCCGACCGGCACCACGGGCGCAACCGGCCCGCAGGGTGACACGGGTCCGCAGGGACCGCAGGGTATTCAGGGCGTGCAGGGCGTGGCCGGGCAGAACTTCATGCCCGACGCCGTGGGCATCCAGACCGATCGCGACCTCTACGATGCCGAGGCCACGGGCTTCGCCTTCCTCGACGCCACCAATGGTCATCTCTACTTCAAGCTGTCCAGCGGCACCGCCGACTGGTCCTTCCCGGCTCCGTTCGGGCGCGGCCCGCAGGGCGTGCAGGGCATTCAGGGCGTGCAGGGCGTCCAAGGTCCGCAGGGCATTCAGGGTCCGACCGGCGCCACCGGCGCGCAGGGTCCGCAGGGCGATCCCGGTCCCGCCGGACTCGTGTGGCTCGGCACCTACGACGCAGGCACGGCATACGAGGTTCGCGACGCCGTGGCGTACAACGGCGCGTCCTACGTCTGCATCGCGGACACGACCGGCAACCTGCCGACGAACGCCACCTACTGGCAACTCCTCGCCGCGAAGGGCGACACCGGCGCGCAGGGTCTACAGGGCATTCAGGGCGAAGTAGGTCCGCAGGGTGAAACTGGCGCGACCGGCGCGACGGGGCCGACTGGCGCTACGGGGCCGACTGGCGCCGCCGGTCCTGTCGTGGACCTCGCTTCGCTGACGCCCAAGTCCACGGTCGTGGGCGCGGACATCACGCACATTCAGGACAGCGCGGACAGCTTCGCCAACAAGAAGATCACGCTGGACACGCTCAAGACGTGGCTGCTCAGCGCGACCTATCCTGTCGGCAGCCTCTACTTCTCGACCAACGGCACCGACCCGGCCACGTCGCTGGGCTTCGGTACGTGGGTCGCCTTCGGCGCGGGCAAAGTCCCGGTTGGCTACAGCGCCGGTGAAACGGAGTTCGACGCCGACGAGAAGACCGGCGGCGCGAAGACGCACACGCTTAGCTCGGGCGAAATGCCCGCGCATACGCACTCGGGCACGACCGACACCGGCGGTTCGCACTCGCATGGCGGCAGCACCGGGTCCGGCGGCGCCCACTCGCACGGCGGCTCGACCAGCGACCCCGGCGCGCACGCCCACCAGTGGGCCATCGCTGGCGCCGCCGGTTCGAGCACGATCCGTGCAGCACCCGGCGGCGGTTCCACTTTGCCCGGCGTGGACACGTCCTCTAACGGCGCGCACACGCACAGCATCTTCACCGACACGCACCCCGGGCATACCCACTCGATCGCTACCGATACGCACAGCGGCCACCAGCACAGCTTTGGCACCAGCTCGACGGGCGGCGGCGGGGCGCACAATAACCTCCAGCCCTACATTACCGTCCGCATGTGGAAGCGCACGGCCTAACCAAGGAGAACAAATGCTTACCGGCCTCGCAATCGGTCAGAGCAACATGCTCTATCGCGGCACGGGCGGCCCGTGGACCATCAACCCACTGGTCACGCTCTGGAACAACAAGAACGACATCTCAAGCAGCGTGAACGACCTCGGTACGGCGTGGATCACGCCGACGCGCGGCGTTAATCCGCTCACCGCCGGGACGCCGCTGCGCAACAACGCTTTTGCTCAGGCTCTCAGCCTGATCGCTACGGCGCGCAACGAACAGGTTCGGGGCGTCCTCTCGGGCCGGGGCGGCGAAGGGCTTGGGACGTGGTACTCTGGCGGGGCGCCGCAGAAGAACCTCATTCGCGCCAAAGCGGTGCTCGCGGCCGCTGGTGTCTCTTGGGTCGATTTCGTCGTGATGGCTCTCGGTGAGAGCGACAACAGCGAGGCGATCAGCACGGGTCGCGATCGCGCCAACGCGATCTTCCGCAACCTCAAGGACAGCAGCATCATCGCGGGCCACACGCAGGTCATCATCTGCGAGGCTTCGGACACGCATGTCCGGACCAACGAGATCATGGCGGCGACCTATGCGACCGCGCCCGAACGGGTCTACCTGCCGACCCGCCTCCAGCCGACCAGCGACGGGACGCACTTCACTGGCGACGCGGCGCCCGTGATCGGAAACATGATCGCCTCGGCGGTACTGCGCGGGCTCTAAGACCCCAACTTCGCGGCCATTCTGACCCCAAATCAGTTGTATGTGGTGCTCGAATAAAGCAACACGCACAACGGGCGGGCAGATGGCACTCCACCCGGCGGACTCCAGCGCCGCCCTCAAGGCCCATATCAAAGCCTCCGAGAAGCTGATCCTTCACGCCTACTTCGACCCCGTGGGCGTGCCGACGGCTGGATGGGGCCACATCGACGGCATCACGTCGAGCATGGCCAAGGTCAAACAGGCCATCTCGACTGCGCAGGCGGCGAAGTGGTTTGAAGAAGACCTGGACATCGCAGAGCGCGCTGTCCGGAAGTACGTCAAGGTCGCGCTCAACCAGAACCAGTTCGATGCTCTGGTGGACTTCGTGTTCAACTGCGGCGCGAGCAATCTCGCCAGCTCGACGCTGCTCAAGCTCCTGAACCGGGGCGACTACGCCGCCGTGCCCGCGCAGCTCATGCGCTGGACCAAGGCCCGCGACCGCAAGACCGGCAAGATGGTCGAGCTGCGCGGCCTCGTGATCCGCCGCAAGTGGGAAGCGGACCTCTGGTCGAGCCTCGCGCCGCCCGAGCCCGCCAACTACCGCGACGGCGAACGCAACTGTGAAGCCACGGTCATCCCGGACGCCAGCAATGCGAGCGAGCCGGTCACCCTCGGCGGGCTCATCGCGAAGTTCTTCGCCGCGCTGCTCGCAGCCTTCACCCGGAGGGCGTAATGACCGAGCACATCGTCAAATGGTCCGATCGGATTTGGGACACGCTGGTTCGCTGGCGGACGTGGCTGGTCAACGCGGTGCTCGCCGTCGCGCTGGTCGCGCCGGAAGTGCTGCAAGCGCCAGAACTTGCGGCGCTAGTGCCGCCCCATTGGCGCCCGTGGCTGATCGCCTCGGCGTTCCTGCTCAACATTCTGATGCGCCCGCGCAAGGCCGCCCGCGCCCGCGACTTCGAGGCCAAGTAAGATGTGGGCCGGGCTCCTTGGGTGGGTCATGTCGATCCTGTCCAGCGACATGCTGGGCCGGGTTCTCGATGTCGTGTCCAAGCGAGCCGACGAAAAGAACACTGAGAAGCTGCGTCAGCTCGAAGCGCTCACGTCCGAAACCACAGACCTGGCCTCGCTCAACAAGGCGAAGCTCCAGTTCCCGTGGTTCTGGGTGCTCATCTCGATCTTCATCTTTCCTCTCGGGTTGTGGTGGACCGCTGTTCTAGCCGACAGCATCTTCGGCTTCCCCTTCGACATCGCGGACCTTCCGACCCCCGACATGCGCGCTTGGGCTGGGGACATGATCCGCTGGCTTTTCTATGTCGGCAGCGTCACGGCAGCATTGAAAGTGGTGTCCAAGTGACCCCTCCGAACCTCTGGGAGCAGCTCCAGCTCCTCATCATCTCCGGCGGCGCGGGTGCTGTCTTCCGGACCCTCATCTCGCCCGAGAAGCAATGGAAGCGGCGCGTCGTGCAAGGCGTGGCCGGTGCCATTTCGGCGCTGTTCCTCGGCGGCGTGCTGGCTTCGGTCATCGACAGCATCACGCACGCGGGCGCCTACGCCTACCTCGCAGCGGGCTTCATCATGGGCTCGGGCGGCGAGCTGGCGGTGAAGGCGATCCAGGACCGGTTCCTCGGCCCCAAGGACGGCGACAACTGACCACCGCCGTCCTCGATCCCATCGAGCGCCGCAAGGCGATCATCAAGAGGCTGCTGGCCGCCGACAGCGCGCGACACAGCCTGCTGGACTACACAGCCTTCACGATGCCGGATCATCGCGATCCGGATAACGTGGCGCTCACGCGCTATCAGCGTGCCCGTGTCCACGGCGTCATCGCTGACGCGCTCGAAAAGCTCGAACGCCGGGACATTCTCCGCCTCATCATCAACTGCGCGCCGCGCCACGGAAAATCCGAACTGGCGTCCAAGCGCTTCATGTCGTGGTACTCGGGGCGCCACCCCGAGGAAAGCCTGATCTTCGGCACCTACAATGACACGTTTGCCGAGGACGTGGGCCGCGCGGTGCGCGGAAATATCCAGTCCCAGCAACACAGCCAGGTCTTCCCGGCCCACGCTCTCAAGGATGGTTCCGCCGCAGCCAAGCGACTTGAAACCACGATGGGCGGCATCCTCGCATTCGTGGGCCGGGGAGGCTCCATCACGGGGCGCGGTGGGCACGGCATCATCATTGACGACCCCATCAAGGATCGCCAGGAAGCCGACTCCAAGCTGATCCGCGATCAGCTCTGGACATGGTTCTCCCAAGTTATCGCGACCCGCCTAATGACGCCGGACAGCTTCATCATGCTGATCCAGACGCGGTGGCACGAAGATGATCTCGTTGGTCGCCTCACCGATCCGCGCAACCCGTTCTATGACCCCGCCGAGGCGGCGCGCTGGACCGTAATCGACCTCCCGGCGCTGGCACTCGAAAACGATCCAATGGGTCGCCTGCCGGGCGAGGCTCTCTGGCCTGAGCGGTTCCCGGTGTCCTTCCTCGAAGGGCAGCGGCAGCTCGACCCGCGCGGCTTCCAGGCTCTCTATCAGGGCAAGCCGACCGGCGAGACGGGTACGTTCTTCAAGGCCGACCACATCAAGACCTACCAGCCGGACGAACTGCCCCGGCACCTGAAATACTACATCGCTTCCGACCATGCGGTGTCCACGAAACAGGACCGCGACAAGACGTGCCTTATTCCCGTGGGCGTAGACGAGAACGACAACGTTTACGTCATGGACGACGTGTGGTGGCGCCGCGCTGAGACGGACGTTGTGGTCGAAGCAATGCTGATGCTCATGGACCGCTACAAGCCGATCTATTGGTGGGCGGAGCGCGGCCACATCTCCAAGTCCATCGGCCCGTTCCTCCGGAAGCGCATGCTGGAGGAAAAGACCTATGTCTCGATGGTCGAGGTCCAGCCTATCTCGGACAAGCAGTCCCGCGCGCAGTCGATCCAGGGCCGCATGTCGATGGGCAAGGTGTTCTTCCCGGCTCGCGCCGTGTGGTGGCAGGACGCCCGCGATCAGCTCCTCAAATTCCCGAACGGCTCCAACGACGACTTCGTGGATGCGCTCGCCTACATCGGCCTCGGGCTCAACCAGCAGCTCGGCGCTGCGCGGCCAACTGCCCGCAAGGACGTGAAGCCGGGCACCCTCGGCTGGCTCAAGGCGCAGACCCGCAAGGCCGAGCAAACCCGGCTCAACAACCTCGCCAACGGCGGGTGGTGATCCCCCACCTTCGCCGCCAAAATCAGTTTGCGTTCGGCTAAGCGTTGCGCACAAGAGCAACGCGAGCACCAAATGGCCGATCCCGCCCTCCAGAACGCAATCATGTCCGTGCTCCCGGGCGACAGCGCCGCGCCGCCGGACGTGGTGGACCCCGCGCTGCACGACCCGAACGCGAAGGTCATGGAGAGGGAAATCCCGACGCCGGACATGGCACGCGCCGCCGGTGTCCGGAAGTGGCAGGACAAGGTGACGCGCGCCCGCAGCTATTGGGACAAGGGCGTCTTCGACCGGATGCGGCTCGATATGCGCATGGCGCGCGGCGACCAATGGGGTGACGCGGCAGACCCGAACAAGACCGGCTTCACCATCCCGGACATTCACAACGACGACCCGGGCGCCCGCTACGTGGCGAACGTCATCCTGCGACACATCCACAGCCGCACGGCGTCCATCTACGGCAAGAACCCGAAGTTCGTCGCCCGGCGCAACAAGCGGCTGACCTCGACCGTCTGGGACGGGAACTTCCAGTCGCTCCAGCAGGCGGTCCAGACGCTGACGACTGCTGCGCAGAACCCGACCGATCCGAGCGCGCTGGGCGCCGCAGTCGAGGCCAAGGCGCTGATCGCGGACGCGCAGGCCACGATGCAGATGAACCAGCAGCTCGACCGGATCGCGCAGACGCTGGAAATCCTGTTCGAGCACGAAATCAACGAGCAGCCGATCCCCTTCAAGGTCCAGATGAAGGCCACCGTCCGGCGCGCCCTCACCGCCTCGGTCGGGTACGTCAAGATCGGCTACGACCGCGTGATGGGCCTCCGCCCGGAGGTCGAGCGCGAACTGACCGACATGAGCCAGAAGCTCGCCACCCTCCAGCGTCTCGCGGCGGACGTGGCAGATGGCGAGGTCGATACCGGCTCCGCCGAAATGGATCAGCTCAAGTCCATGATGGAGGACATGCGCAAGGACGGCGAAATCGTCCTGCGCGAGGGCCTGAGCTTCACGTTTCCCAACTCGACCGCGCTCATCATGGACACCGCGGTCCAGCAGCTCCGGGGCTTCGTCGGCGCCGAGTGGGTGGCCGAGGAATACATGCTGACCCGCGACCGGATCAAAGAGGTCTACGGCGTTGACGTGGGCGGCCCCAATTCGACCGGGCGCACTTACACCGACCAGTCCGGGCGCTTCGCGCGTGGCGAGGAAGGCACGGGCAAGGACGCCAACTGGGACGACAAGTTCTGCGTCTGGGAAATCTACGACCGCAGCTCTGGCCTGGTCTACGTCGTGTGCGACGGGTATCCCGACTATCTGGTCGAACCCGCCAAACCGGACGTGTGGCTGGAGCGCTTCTTCCCGTGGTTCGCGTTCGTGACCAACGAGGTCTACGACGAAAGCTCGGTCGTCCCGCCCAGCGACGTGACGCTGCTCCGCGACATGCAGCTCGAAATCAACCGTGCCCGGCAAGGCCTGCGCGAGCACCGCCGCGCCGCGCGCCCGAAGACCGTCGCGCGCAACGGATCGCTTGAAGACGAGGACAAGGTGAAGCTGTCCACGGGCAAGGCGCACGAGGTCATCGAGCTGAACGGCCTGCCCGACAACATGAAGGTCGAAGAAGCCCTCATGCCGTGGTCGGGCTCGAAGATCGAACCCGGCCTCTATGAGACGGACGCGGCCTATCAGGACATTCTCCGCGTCGTCGGCGTGCAGGAAGCGAACCTCGGTGGAACGTCGGGCGCCACCGCCACGGAGTCGAGCATCGCCGAAGGCTCGCGCATGTCCAGCGTGTCCAGCGTGATCGATGACCTCGATGAGTTTCTCACCGAGATTGCCCGCGCTGCCGGTCAAATTCTGCTCAAGAACACCAGCGCGCAGCGCGTGAAAGAGATCGTCGGGCCGGGCGCCGTCTGGCCCGAGATGACCAAGGATCAGATCGCCCGCGAAATCTACCTCGACATCGAGGCCGCGAGCACCGGGCGCCCCAACAAGGCGCAGGAAATCCAGAATGCCACGCAGATGATGCCGCTTCTGCTGCAAATCCCCGGCCTCTCTCCTGAGTGGCTGGCGCGCGAGATGCTGCGCCGTTTGGACGACCGCGTGGACATCACGGACGCCTTCGCGGCGGGCATGCCCTCGATTGCCCAGCTCAACCGCGTCTCGCAGATGGCTCCCGGCGGCCCGGGAGCCGATCCGAACGGGCAGGGCGCCGAGGGCGCCGACAACACGCCCAGCACCCAGCCAGACAAAGTGAACGGCACACCGACGCAGCCCGCGCCCGCTCAGCAGGCAAATGGCTGACATCATCGAGCCCTTCAAAGTCGAGGAGCCGGTTCGGTCCACTGTGACGGAACTGCGCCAGCTCGCTGACCGGATCGAGCGCGGCGAGATTGGCGGCGTCGCGGTCGTCTACACCGTCAGCGAGACTGGAACGCTGGACTACATCTTGGGCTTCTCGACCTCTCTTGAGGAGGTTGGAGCCGCCGCATTTCTGCTCGATGCGGCCAAAAGCGCCGCCCCAGACGAGGACGACTGACCGGCCCGTCAGTAACCGGCGCGTTGCTTTGCCGTGCACGTCAAAGCACCGTAGCCGACACAGCGCACCGCTCGGCACACCACGCTCATTCGGACCCTCAAACCGTGGAGCGGCTGTTTGCCACCCAACACTGAGACGGGCGAACTCGACAAAGACCTCGGCCTAACCCCTGCGACCACGCCCATTGCAGAGCCGGCCATCCCGGACGCTTCGGTTCCGCCCGAAGAAAATGCTCAGCAGCCGTCCAGCGAGCAGGACAACGCAGCGAAGGACGAGGGTCCGAAAACGATGGCGGAAGCCATCGCAGACGCCCTCCAGCCCGAAGCGGCCTCGGAAGACGACACTGGCGAGAAAGGCGCGGACAAGAACGTCGCTCCGCCCGCCGACAAGGTGCCCGACCCTGCCGCCGAAGCCAACGCCGACAAGTCCACGCAACCCGCCGAAGAAGATGGCGAGGCTGACGAAGACCCCAGCGAAGACGAGCTGAAAACCTACAGCCCGAAGTCGCAGAAGCGGGTCAAGCAACTGCTGAGCCAGCGGAACACGTTCCGCCGCGAAGCCGACGATCTGCGCGAAGACGCGGAGCACTACCGGAATATCCGGAGCTTCATGTCCGACAGCAGGCTCGAAGACGGCGAAGTCGCGGAGCTGTTCAAGGTTGGCAAGCTGCTGAAAGGGACCGATCCGGCGGGCTTCGAAGCCGCGCTGGACATCGTGCTCCCCATCGCTGAGCAGCTTCTGGAACTGACCGGACGGTCGCTCCCGAAGGAACTCCGCGAGCAGGTTGAGAACGGCGCTCTGACCGAGGAGCACGCCCGCGAGCAAGCCAGACTGCGCACCCGCGCGATCATGGCCGAGCGGGAGCGCGACGAGGTTCGTACGACCGCGACGACCCAGCAGAGCCAGCAGTCCCGGATCGCCCACCAGACGGCAGTCAATACGGCTGTCGGCGCATGGGAAGCCCGGGTCCGTCAGTCCGACCCCGACTTCGGCCTCAAGGCCGATGCGATGCGCGACGCCGCGCTGGCACTGGTCGCAGAGAAGGGTGCTCCGAAGACCGCAGAGGAAGCCGTCCAGTTCGCTCAAGCGACCTACGACAAGGTGAACTCGTGGTTCTCGAAAGCCCGTCCTGCTGCCCAGCCCAGCCGTCCAGCCCCCCGCTCCGGCTCGAACGGAAACCGAGCTGGCCTCGCCCCGGCACCCAAGACGCTTGAGGAAGCGATCAAGGGCGCCCTGTCCGCGAAGGCCGCGACCTAAAAGGGCATTCTACCAATGTTCACCCAGAACGAACTGGACAACATCGCCAACGCGGCGCTGGACTTCTATCTCAACAAGGGCGACGTGTTCCAGCAGTCGCTCCAGAGCCGCCCGCTCGTCAAGCTGATGGAAGGCTCCTCGAAGACCTTCCCGGGCGGCAAGGGCAAGATTTCCGTCGCCATCCAGTCGGCGTTCGGTGCCGGTGGCACCAACGACAGCCTCAAGGGCTACACGCACAACGATCAGGTCGTGTTCTACAACCCGGCCAACATCAAGCGTGCTGAGTACCAGTGGCGCGAAATGCACATCGGCATCGAGGTCACGCACACTGAACTCAAGCACGACGGCATCTCCGTCGTCAGCGAGTCCGGCGATACCTCGAACCACGCGGGCCGCGACGCCACGGCACTCGTGAACCTGTGGGACAACAAGCTGTTCGACTTTGGCGAGCGTTACGCGCGCTCGCTCAATGAACTGCTCTGGGGTGACGGCACCGCCGACCCGAAGGCCATCGCTGGCCTGCGCGCTCTGCTCGTGGCCAACCCCACGGCGGGCATCGTCGGCGGCGTCAATCGTGCCACGGCGGCCAACAAGTTCTGGCGCAACCGCGCCCGCACTGCGGCCTACGCTGCGGCGGTCACCGGCGACGGTACGCTCGCCGGACACGGCGGCGATGCCGTGACTTCGAACGTCGCCAACGGCGGCGCCCTCTGGCAGGTACTCCAGGAGGAGCAGCGTCAGCTCCGCAAGTTCGGCGGCCAGCCGAACAAGTTCCTGGCGGGCTCCGACTTCATCGGGGCGCTGGAGAAGGAAATCCGTGCGAACGGTTCCTACTCGCAGACCGGCTTCAAGGGGTCGAAGGACGGCGCCATCGGGCCGATGCTCATGGACGGTACGACCGTCGAGTACGACCCGACGCTCGATGACCTCGGCCTCGCCAAGCGCGGCTACTGGTTCGACACCCGCCACGTCTATCTGATGAAGATGGTCGGTGAGTGGCGCAAGACCCACAACCCGGCGCGCCCGAGCGATCAGTTCGTGCTCAACCGCTCGATCACTTCGACCGGGCAGGTGGTGGGCCACCAGTTCAACTCGGCCCTCGTCATCGACATCACCTAACCGAACACAGGGGTCGCCTCGCGGCGGCCCCTTCTTCCCTTACGCTCACAGCCACCGGAGATAACCTTGGCACGCTTCCAGCTTCTCGGCTGCAACATCGTCATCGGCGGGGACAAGGACAACACCGTTGTCCGTGACAAGTTCGATCCTGTCACCCTTCCCGAGTTCATCATCCTGCGCACGATCCACGGCGGCGTGGACAACGTGACCGACCCCGTTGTGGTCGGCCATCGCGAAGTGCCGCCCGAGGCCGAACGCGAACGCCTCGCCCTCAAGTATGGAGAGGCCATCGTCGCGGGCCTGTTCCCCGGCGCTATGGCGGCTCTCCCGACGGAGGACGCCAGCGTTCCGACCGACGAGGAAGTCGAGGCGGGCGCCAAGGCCGCTCGCGCCGCCCGCAAGACCGTCCGTGACGGCGGCGGCGGCGGCAAGGAGCCACCGGCCAAGCCGAAGGGCGGTCAGCTCCCCGACCTGACGACCTAAAGCCCGTTCTAGGATCACTTCATGCGCTTCCAGACCCTGCAAGAGATGCTGTCCGACCTCCGCGCCGAGGCCGGTATTTCGCAGAACGTTGCGCATGGAGTAACGGCGGTCGAGCCGCACAAGGCGCTGCTGCGTCGCGTGCAGGAGGAGCTGTATCTGGCCTATGATTGGCCGCATCTCCAGACCTCCACAATCGTGTCCGTGTCCGCAGGTACGCGCTTCAAGGCGTACCCGGACACGTTCACCTTTGACGGCATCGAGCGGGCCTACACGAAGGACGCCTCCGACAAGTGGCGCCCTCTCGGCTATGGCATCACCACCGAAGACTTCAATGTCTACGACAGCGACGCGGACGAACGGACGTTCCCGATCCGCTCGTGGCAGAACTACATGCAGGACACCGGCGACACGTCGAACAACATGTTCGAGGTCTGGCCGATCCCGGACACCAACACGTCGATCAAGTTCGAGGGAAAGCGCTCCATCTTCCCGCTCGACGCGGACGACAAGACCTCGACGCTCGACGGCCCCGTTATCGTGCTGTTTGCCGCCGCCGAACTTCTCGCGCGGCAGAAGGGCGACGACGCGGGGCTCAAGCTCCAGAAGGGGCAGGATCGGCTCCGTCTCCTCAAGATCAGGCAGCGCGGCAAGAACGCGCGCCCAGCCAACCTCGCGGGCGGCGGTGCCAGGCGCGTGCTCCGGCCCGGGCTCGACTACATGCCCCGGAGGTCGTGATTGGCCTACGTCATCATCGAGAATTTCTCGCAGGGCGTGGACCTCCGCAAGTCGGACATCACGTCGCCGCCCGGGTCGCTCCGCAAGCTGCGAAACGCCTTCGTCAACGTCGGCGGGGAGGTCGAGAAGCGGAAGGCCTTCACGTCCGTTGGATCGCTGCCAGCGGGCCAGACAAAGGGCCTCGCATTCCGCAACAATCGACTGGCTGTGTTCGGTACGCTGGCGGCGGGCAGCGTAGGAACGCTGGCGCCCTATACGGACTACTACCAGCTCATCCCCTCGGTGGGTGGCCTCACCATTGACCGCGTGCTCGACGTGTCGCCCTTCAAGGGCGGGCTCTATGTCATCGCGCGCTTCTCGGACACCAGCGTCCGGCACTTCTACGTCAACGGCGCTACGGCGAACCAAGTCACCAGCGGCTCGGTGGCGGGCACCAACGCGCGCACGCACTCCACCAAGCAGTATGTGGTCGATGGCCGGAACCTCCGGTTCTCGGCTGTGGGCGACAGCGCCGACTTCGCGGGCATTGGCTCGGGCATCATTGACGTGTCCGAGCAGGACACGGGCTCGACCGAACTTGTCGGCATCGAGCAGTACTACTCGTACCTGGCGCTGTTCGCCCGCAATGCCATCCAGCTCTGGATGATGGACCCGGACCCGGCCAAGAACTCGCTGATCCAGACGCTGGGCAACATCGGGCTCGTGGCGGCGAACGCCGTCGCCAAGTATGGAAACGGCGACGTGCTGTTCCTGTCCGACACCGGCATCCGCTCTCTGCGTGCTCGCGACAGCTCCTCTGCCGCCGTGCTCAACGACATTGGCTCTCCGATGGACCCGAAGGTCGCAGAGAAGCGTGCGGTTCTGACGCCGACCGCCGCCGAAAAACTGACAGCCCTGGTGGACCCTCTCTCGGGGCACTGGTGGCTCATCTGGGGCGACGAAGTGTTCGTGCTCGCCTACTACCCCAACTCCAAGGTAACGGCGTGGTCCATCTTCGAGCCGCCCATCTCGGTGGACTACTCGACGCTGGCGAACTCGCGCCTCGTGTTCCGCGCGGGCGAGGAGCTGTTCGTTTACGGCTCGGTGCCCGCCAGCGGCTCGCCCTTCGACCCCAACGTGCCCGTGGGCTCGTCTGCGGCGCTCTATGACAGCGCGCCGGTGGAGCTTGAGCTGCCGCCGGTGGACGCCAGCAAACCTGCAACGACCAAGCTCTGGCAGGCGCTGGACGTGGCGTGCGAGGGTACTTGGGCCGTCTACATCAATCCGAACCCTTCGCAGGCGCCCAACACGTGGACGCTGGTGTCCACAGTGGCGGGTACGACCTACGGGCTGGACCTCCTGCCAATCGGCATCCGGTCCACGCACCTTGCCGTGAAGCTCGTCTCGCAGACGACCGGTGTCCAGCGGGTCGCCCGCGTCGTCGTCCACTACGAGGATGGCGCGAAGGACAACAAGAATTGATGAAGACCCGGCTTCTCCCGGCACCGCCGCTCGAAGACGTGCATTGGGTCGCGCTTCGCATGCGCGACCGCGACCGCGAGGAAATCTTCGCCACGCAATGGACCGATGATGTGGTTGAATTGGTCGAGGCGGTGCGTGCGTCTGGCACATTCCGCTGGGGCGTCTACATTGGCTCCCGGCCCGTGGCCATGATCGGCGCAGCGCCGCGTTGGCCCCGCGTCTGGAATGCGTGGGCCTTCGGCACGGATGAGTGGCCGCGTGTCGTGAAGACGGTCACCCGGCATGTCCGCGACTTCATGATCCCGGGGCTACACAACGCGGGCGCGATCCGCGTTGACGCCACGGCGCTGGAGTCGCACACCGACGCACGGCGCTGGCTCACCGCGCTGGGCGCGACCCCCGGAATGCCGCTTGCGAACCACGGCAAAGATGGGCAGACCTTCGTCACCTACTCCTGGTTGCGACAAGACCTCCTCGCTGCTCCCGCAACGGCAGTTCCAACTTTGGAATTGAACCGTGTGCGGACCCGGAACGAATAGCGGCCAGAAGCCCAAGGGCAACGGCGGAACCGGCAACGGGGGCAAAGGCAAGGGCAAAGGCGACGATGGCAAGACCAAGACCATCGAGCAACTGCTGCTTGAGGAAGCCGAAGCTGCGCGACTTCGCGAGGAGGAGCGGCAGGGCCGTATCAAGGCGGGCATGGCCGATATCGACGCCACGTTCGCGGGCTTTGGCGACGACTTCTACAAGAACCGGAAGACGGCCTTCCTCGACTTTTACCAGCCCCAGCTCAACGATCAGTTCAAGGACGCGCGGGATCAGGTGACGTTCGCGCTCGCGCGCAACGGCACGCTCAATTCCACCATCGCGGCGGACGAGGCCGCGAAGCTCGGTAAGAAGTACTCTCTCGAAACCGGCTCGCTCGTGTCCCGGGCAGAAGGCGACGCCAGCGCGCTGCGCTCGAACATCGAGAACCAGAAGTCGGCCATCAAGTCCCAGCTCAACGCGACGGGCGACGTGGCCTCCGCTACCAACGACGCGCTTGCCCGCACCAAGATGATCTACGAGGACCGCCCCGACTACTCTCCGCTGGGCGACATCTTCGGCGGCGTGGGCGACGCCATCGGCAACTACTCGGCGGCCACGCGAAACAGGCAGCTCTATGACGCGTATTTCGGCAACAGCGGCGGCGCTGCTAGGACGGTAGTCTAATGTGCAACCCGGCAATGATCATCCCCGCCGTCGGCGCAGGCCTGAGCATCGCAGGCGGTGTCGTTCGCGGCAACGAGAACGCCGCCTACACGGACGCCGTGCAGGCCGCTGAGCGCAAGGCGTTCAAGCGGTCGCTGAAAGCCCGCAAGAAGGAAATCAAGCGGCAGGGCGAGTGGGAGAACCAGTCGTTCGGCGCCATCGACGCGACGCGCAGCGCGCTGGGCACGGAGAATTTCGACCAGTCCCGTGAGCGCGCCATCGGTTCGTTCATGGATACTCTCGCGGCGCGCCCCGGCAGCATCGAAGGCGGCTTCACGCTGTCCGGCCAGGGCGACGCCTCCAACGAAGTGAAACAGGAAATCGCGCGCCGCGCCGCTGCCGCTGCCGCCGAGGCTCGCAGCCGCGTGGACTCGCTGGCCAAACTGACCAGCTACGACGGCGCCTCGCTCGACCGCACCATCGCGCTCGGCAACAACGCCGACACTCTCGCGACCATCGGCGGCTTCCGTCGCGGTTCGCTCGGCGTGTCGCAGTCGGAGCAGTCGATCCCGGCGGCCACGGTCCAGAGGCCGGACGGAACCATCGCGGACATTCTCTCGGGCGCGGGCGGCGTGCTGTCCGGCATCCCGAGTTACTGAGGAGCCCTCGACCGTGGCAAACATGACCATCCAGAACCCCGGCCTCGGCAAGCTCTTTTCGGGCCTCGCGTCCGCTCTTGGCGGTGGCGACGCCGAGAGCCTGATCCGGGCGGACCTCGCCAAGACCCAGCGCGACAACGTGCTGTCGGACACGGCCATCAATCAATCGAAGCTCGCGACCCTCCAGCGGCAGGAAACCGCAATGAAGTCGCTGGCCGACATTCTGGGCGACCCCACGCTGGCCACGACGGCGGAGGGGCGTGCCTCGCTCATGTCCGTGCTGTCGCAGGTTCCGGACGGGCTCCAGTACGGGCCGGGCTTTGCTCTTGGCAGCTCGACCTTCACCAACCCGCAGGTGTTCAACGACGCGGACCTGTCCAAGGCGGCGCTCGGCACGGGCGTGGTGTCCGACTACGCGAACACCCCCACGGGGCTGGCGCAGACGCTCGCCGGTGACATGGAGAAGGCCGCGCTCCAGGAGCAGGGCGACACCTACCGCAAAATCCTCGAAATCGCGAACCCGGGCTCGGGCTCGGGGCGTGTGCCGCCAACCGTCGAGTTCGATGATGTCGAGGCGTTCTCGGGTGCCATTGACGAAGCCCTCGCCAACCAGTTCGGCGGGACCGCCGTGGACCCGCAACTCCGTGACGCGCTGATCGCGCATGCTGTCCAACTTTTCCAGCAGAGCCGCAACGCGCCGATGGCTGTCCAGCAGGCGCTGGCCGACTTCGAGATGGCGCAGACGACCGAAGGCGCGAGCAACGCCGGTGTCCCGTTCCAGCAGGCTGGCGCAGTGCTCGGCCCGCTCCTTGGCGCCCCGGCGTCCGCGATCGGCGGCATGATGAACAGCCCCGGCCAGACGACCGTCACCGGCGCCATGCGCCCGGGCGCGAACACGTCCGTGCTGCCGCAGGTTGTCATCCCGCCGGACGTGGCCGCCGCGACCAACACCCCGGTTCTGCCGCAGATGATGCAACCCGCCGCGCCGGCAGCGCCCGCAGCTCCTGCGCCCCCGGCGCCCGTCGCCGCGCCCGCGCAGGCCGCTCCCGCCGCTGTCCCGGGCGCGATCCCGCCCGAGCAGCTCCCGGCGGGGCTTCGCAACGTGACGCAGGCGCCGGACGGATCGTTCGTGTGGACCGCTCCGAACGGCCAGCAAATGGTCCTCGAAGAAGGCCAGACGTTCGTGTCCCCCACGACCGGCCAGCGCATCATGTGGCAGGGCGGCCAGTGGGTGCAGGTCCAGTGACTTGGGCCTGCTCCAAACCATCGTTCTAATCTTGGGGCTCGGAATGGCTACCAACACCGACCTGACGACCGACATCATCCGCCAGCATGAAGGCTACCGCTCCAAGGCGTATTGGGACCGGAATGCTTGGCGCATCGGCTACGGCTCGGACACCACGACCCTTGAGGACGGCACTGTCGTCAAGGTGAAGAAGACCTCGAAGACCAACCGCGCCGCCGCCGAGCGTGACCTTGCGCGGCGCATCCCCGAGTTCCAACAGGAAGGCATCATTGCCTATGTCGGGCAGGATGCTTGGAACAACCTCACGCCGCAGGCGCAGGCGGCGGTGACTTCGCTCGCCTACAACTACGGGTCGCTCGCGAAGCTCCCTTCGCTCCGCAAGGCAATCAAGTCGGGCGACATGACCAAGGTCGCGAACGCGATCGAGGCACGCAGCGTGGACAACGGCGGCATCAATTCGCGCCGCCGCAAGGAGGAGGCCGCGCTGGTCGCTGGACATCCGGTTGTCCCGGGCTCGCTTCCGGGCGACGAGACTGCTGTCGCGACCTCGCTCGACGTGACCCCGACTGCGCCGACGCCGCTGGCGCGTCCGCTCGCGCTCACGTCGCCCGGCGCGGCTGTCGTCGGCGCCAAGGTCGGCGCCCCGGCGGCCCGCGCAACGCCCGTGCTGCCGAACCGCGCCGGCTTTGTAGCGGACACGGTTGACGAGACGCGCACGCCCGTGCTGCCTTCGACCCCGGCGAAGACCAGCGTGCCCGCTTGGAACAAGACTGTGCAGCAGATCGGCCAAGAGGCCGACAACGCCCGCCTGTCGGGCTACCGCGCCATCCAAGAGGGCACGGCGGGGCGCCCGGTGACGCCCGGGCCGAGTGGTCCGCAGTGGACTTCGGTCGGCACCAACAAGACCCCGATGCTGCCCCTCACGGACCCGGCCAACGGTGTCCAGCCGCGCAAGGTGAACACCGTGACGCAGCGCCCGGACGGGACCGTCATCAACGGCTCGGCGGGCATTGCGGGGGCGGAGAGCCTGCCGCCCGGGCACACGCCCGTGCTCCCGAACATGCCGCAGACGAACACCGAAGTCGTCACCGTCAAGGTCCGCAACCCGGCCTATGACGAGTGGATGAAGTCGCGCAACGTCGCGCCGGTCCCCGCTGCCGCGATGCAGGACATCTCGGCGGAGACGACGCGCAACGAGCAGGCGATCATGCGCCAGCAGGCCGCCTCGCGCGGCGCACTCGCTGGCGCTGCTGCCGGTGTCGGCATGGGCGCGGCGGGCGCCGCTCCGCCGCCCGAATACATCACGACGCAGAAGACCGTCACCACTGTGCTGCCGAGCCAGCAGCCGACGACGCAGCGCCAGCCCCAGCCGAAGGCGAAGACCACGCCGGTGCTCCCCGCGAAGGATCACCAGACGGCCTATCGCGCAAAGCGCCCAATCACATACACGCCGCATCCCGAGAACCGCACGGTCGGCTCCGGGAAGGAAATCAACGGCGTGGACATCGCCTTCATGCCCAAGTCGGTGCAGGACAGCTCGCGCTGGAACACCGGCTACTAACCCCGTTGTTCGCTGTTGCCGAAGCAGGCAACGGCGAGCAACAACGGGGTGAACTACCACATAGCTTGGACACCCCATGCCGCCCTTCGCGAACGACTTCCTCCCGGAACTCTCCAAGCCGCTCGCGACGCCTCCAGCACCCCTCGCTCTGGCCAATGACTTCGCCCCGGACATTGTGATCCCGCAGGGCGGCGAAGACCCCAACGAAGACCCAATGTTCCGTGGCGCCCGCCGCCTGATGAATGGGATCGGGCGCGGCTGGGAAAGCCTCATGCAGGGCGTGGACCTAATCAAGGCCACAACCGGGCTGGAGGACGTGGGCCAGACGGCCAAGAACATCGCATACCACGACTGGCGGCAGCGGCAGTTCCCGCTCTCGGCGCCCGAGCTTGAAGCCCAGCAGCGCGCGCAGGGCCTCGAAGGCTGGGACGCCGCGTTCAACTTTCTCACGGACACACGACTGTGGCCCAGCGCTCTCGGCGGTTCGATCCCGGCTATGGGCGCCCCCATCGTCGGCGGCGTCGCCGGTGGCGCGGCGGGGGGCCTCCCCGGCGCGCTCGGCGGCGCGTATCTGGGGTCGTTCTCGACCGACTTCGCGCTGACGGTGCTGGACGAGCTTCGCGCCCGGGGCGGGGACCCCGGTGACGCGGCGAGCGTGCAGGCCGCGCTCAGCGATCCCGAAGTCTGGACCAGCGTTCGACAGCTCGCCATCAAGCACGCCGTCCCGGTGGGCCTGTTCGATGCTGCGTCGATGGGGTTGGCGGGCCGGGTCTTCGGGCCCGTCGCGCGCACGACCGGCAGCAAAGTCCTCGGCGCGGGCGCCGAAGCCGCCACCGGCGCCACTCTGGGCATGACCGGCGAGGCCACCGGCCAGATCGCGCAGCGCGGCGAAATCACTGACCCGGCGGCCATCGCCGCCGAAGGCTTGCTCGAAGCACCGGGCGCTGCGTTCGAGGCAGCGGGCAACGTCATGACCGGTGTTGTTCCGCGCGCCCAGCCCGCGCTCCCGGACGACTTCATGACCGAGCCGATGCAGGCGGCGACCACGT
This sequence comes from Devosia sp. 66-22, assembly GCA_001899065.1. Lineage (GTDB taxonomy): Bacteria > Pseudomonadota > Alphaproteobacteria > Rhizobiales > Devosiaceae > Devosia_A. The sequence goes on from MKUZ01000023.1 coordinate 61,221, forward strand.
ATCCGACGACGGGGACGGACGACACCAATGTCCAGATCGCCAACCCGGACGACTTCGCGCTGCCCAACGATTTCCAGATCGAGATGGCGCCTACTCCGGCCTACCCGGCGGTGGCGCCGGAGCCCGAGCCTGTTATCGAACCGCCCGAGGCTGCGTCCGTGGACACGCCCCCGGTCGTGCCGAGCGCGTCGGAGCCTGTTGCACCGGTCGCCTCCACTGAGCCGGTCGAACCAGAGCCCGTTGCCGCGTCCTCGGTTGTCCCGAACGAACCCGAACCCGCACCTGAGCCCGTCGTGCCCGAGCCTGAGCCCGTTGTCGTGCCCGAGCCTGAGCCCGTTGTCGTGCCCGAGCCTGAGCCCGTTGTCGTGCCCGAGCCTGAGCCCGAGGCGCCTCCCCCGCAGGGCCAGCGCGCCGCGCCGAACAAGGCCGCGACGCTCTCGCGGTACGGGCATGCTCTCCGCACCGTCGAAACGAGCCTCACGGGCACGGCGGCGAGCAAGCGCAAGGCCAAGGATACGCTGACAGCCCTGCGAAACAAGCCGCCCCAGGAAGATGAGACGGACGCGCAGTATCGAATTGGCGACGAAATCACGCTCAAGGGCAGCTACGGGCGCCGGACGATTATCGGTGTTGAGGACCGGCACCGGGGCGCGCCCGCGCACCAGCTCCTGCTGCACGTCATGTCCAGCGATGGCAAGACCGAATACGTCTCGCCAGAGAAGATCGCGATGCACGGCAACACCGCGCCCGAGAACCCGGCACCGCCCCTCAAGCCGTGGTGGCACGGTTCGAAAGTCGAGGGTAAGGCGAACCCCGACGGCCTCCAGCCGGGCGACACCATTACGACCAAGGACGGCGTGCGCGGCACCGTCGCGGGCGTCTGGCAGTCGAAGCACGACGTGCTCGGCAACCGTGGCGTGCGCAAGCCGGTCCACGTCGCCTTTGTGCCCGAGGGTGAGAGTGAGGGTACCTACAAGACCACGGGCATCGAGAACGTGCAGCGGAGCGAAGCGACCGCAGCACCCGCGATGGACGCGCCTGCGCGGATGCCTGCCGCTGCGCCCCGCGAAGTGACGCAGGACGATGTGAACCGCGTCGTCCGGTCGAAGGAATACAAAGCCGTCCTCGGCGCCACCACGAACGTCAACTCGGACACGAAGCACTACGCACACCCGGAGAGCCCCGTGGCCTTCGAGCGCGTGCGCGGCTGGCTGGACGGGCAGGACGGCGTGGACCCCGAAGATCAGACCGCCGGAAGCCCGGGCGCGATCAACCCGTACATGGAGGGCTACATGGCGGGCCGCTTTGGCGACGCCCTTGTGGTCCGCAACAGCTACGCGGGCGAGCTGCGGCAGTCTGTTGTCGATGGTCGCTATGGCGCAGCCAAAGTCGAAGACGAGAAGGCCGATGCCAACCCCGCTGCCGCCGAGCCCGATGAACTGCGCGACGACCGTCGCCCCACCGGCACGCTGGCGCCCCAGACCGAGGACGTGTCCATGACGAAGGGCCGCTCGATCTACGAAGAAGCGTACCGCGCCGCCGGGCTCGACCCGGACGAGGGGGTTCTGCTTCCTCCGGCGCAAAAGCTCAACGTGCTCAAGCGGGTGCTCGTGGACACCTTCGGCTTCCGGGTCGTGGACACGGCGGGCGCAAACCTCAAGGACGCCGCCAACCAGATGCTGGACGCTTTCCGGAACGTGCGCTTCATGATGCACGCGCTGGCGCTGCCGGTGCAGGGCGTCTCGCTCAACGGCACGCTCGGGCTTCACCTGGAGAAGGCGGGCAAGCGCTACTTCGGTGTCTACCGCCCCGCGACCCACGATATCGGACTCCCGGGCCGGTCCAACTCGTTCGCCCACGAGTGGGCGCACGCGCTCGACCACTACCTTGGCGATCAGATCGGCAGCAATGCGGAGCGCCTGCTGTCGCACATCACGCGCGACGAGGGACTGGACCCGAACGTGTCGCTGGAGAACGCCTTCATCAATCTCCTGCACACGATGTTCTTCGATGACGCGGCGCTCGCGGCGAAGGCGCTCCAGCTCGAAATCGAAGCTGCTGCTGTCCACCAGACCGGCCCCAAGCAGGGCCAACCCACGGTCGCGGCGCTCGACGCGCAGAAGAAACTCGAACGCCTCAAGGCAGGCGCGACGCGCATCAACCTCCCGGACAGCGAGTTCCGTGCTCGCTCGATCCAGTATGACCCGGGTAATCCCTATTGGGCGTCCGTTCACGAGATGCTGGCGCGTGCCTTCGAAGCCTACGTCGCGTCGAAGGTGGAAGCGCTGGGCGGCACCAACGAGTTCATCACCAAGGGCGAGGCCGCCTATCTGTCGGACGCCGACCGGCGCCTCGACCTCACGTTCCCGAAGGGCATCAATCGCGACGCCATCTTCGCGGCCTTTGACGACGTGATCCACCATATCCGGAACCAGAGCATCCTCGGCACCGGGCCGGGCGCCGCGCGCCCCGATGATGTGGACATCGTGGACCCGCAGTACTGGAACAAGGTCGTCCTCGCCAAGGGCAACCCCAAGACGTTCGACGCCGTGAGGGCCGAAGCGACGGCTGTCCGGAACGCCGCGCAGAGCGCCCTCGCAAAAGGCCTCCCGCAGACCCTCAAAGACGGCGTGTCCCACATCGCCACCAACGCGGGCATCAACGCCAAGGTCGATCCCCGGAAGATCGCGGCCACCTTCTTCGATACCGTTCGCTTCGTGACGTTCTCGCTGCGCGGCGCGATCCGCCCGCGCATTGCCCGGAACAAGGGACGGGGCGCCGTGCTGATGCAGGAGGTTTTCGACCGCTTTGCGACGACGAGCGGCGACGGGCGCTGGCACGGCATGACCTACGAAGATGCTCGCCAGCAGGAGAGCGCCAAGGACATCAACAAGATCGAGATGGCGCTGCGTGGCAACGGCTTCGAGAAGCTGACGCTGAGCAAAGCGGACAACGACACGGCGCGCGAGCTGCTGTTCGGCAAGCGCATTCCGGGCGTGCGGCCCGAGCTGGTGAAGGTCGCCGCCGCACTGCGCCGCGTCATGGAGGACGCGCACACGGTTCTGGAGAAGGCGGGCATCTCGGTGGGCTACGTCACGGACAAGGGCTATCTGCCGCGCGTGCTGAACCCGACCAAGGTCCAGACGGACCCGAAGGGTTTCCAGCGCGACGCCGAGAAGCTCTACCGGGTCGTCTTCGACAACCTCACCCGCGACCCCAAGTTCGGTCCAGACGAAGCGCTCGGGCTGGCCCGCGAGGTCAACCAGCGGCTGGGCGACACCACGGGCGTGTCTCGCTTCGACGCGGAAGAAACCGCGCTGCGCGCCGCACTCAAGAAACTGGCCAAGGCCGCCGACACGCTCGATCAGGCGATCCGCAACAAGGCGTCTCCGGGCGCGATCCAGACTGCTCGGCAGGCGGCGGCACAGGCCGCGTCGGCTGTGAGGGCCGCTCAGGCGGACCTTCTCAGGGTGCTTCGCGATCCGTTCGCGGAAGTCTCGGCCATCGACTGGCGGACCCGTGTCCAGATCGGGGATAGCGTCACCTACGACTCGCACGGCCCCGCCTCGACCTTCACCAAGAACCGGACGCTTCCCAGCGAGGCCGACGACATCATGGCCGAATGGTACAACACGGACGTGGTGAACCTCGCGGCGAACTATGTCCAGCAGGTCCACGCGCGGGCGGCGTATGTCCAGCGCGCAGGAAGTTCCTCGGGCACGTCTCGTATCCAAGACGTGATGAGCCGAAAAGACGTGCAGAACCGGATGAACGCCAACTCGGCGGCGCAGAAAAAATACGGCGTCGGGCTTGGCGTGAACGACATGTCCGAGGCGCAGCGGCTCGCCATCATCAAGGACTTCGCCAACACCAAGACCGACAACGTGCTCGAAATGCTCTACAGCGAGGCCGAGCGCTCGGGAGCCGACGCTGGCGACATCAAGGCGCTGCGCGGCGCGGTCGAGACGATGACGGGGCGGGGCGACCGCGCGCCGCTGACGGACTACTACAATCGGCTGGGCGGCTTCATCTACGCATACACGTATCTGAGGCTGCTGCCGCGCGCCGCGATCACGTCGCTGACCGAGCCGGTGTCCGTGCTGCTCCGCACCGGCTCGCTCGACGCCATGTTCAAGACGTTCACGGCCTATCTCGGTGAGCTGAACCAGCAGGCGCAGTCCGTGCAGGAACGCCAGGCCATCGCTCGCGCCATTGGGCTCACCACCAGCCCGCTTTACGACACGATCCTGATGAGCCGCATGGGCATGGATCACGGCCATCTGACCTCGGGGAACATTCTGTTGGCCAACTTCTTCAAGGCCAACTTCCTCACCGGGATCACCAACGCCCAGCGGCGCAGCGTGATGGCTGGCGGGTTCCAGTGGATGCGCGACATGGCGCAGAGGCACGGGAACACGGACCCCGCCCACAAGAGGATGATCGAGGCGGAGTTCCGCGAGCTGGGTGTCCGGGATGCGGACATGGACAGCTTCATGGACTGGCTCAAGCAGGGCGATACCCTCCCGGACCTCGGCCAGCTCAATTCGAAGGCGGGCGCGATCTTCGAGAACGCCATCCATCGGCTCACTGGTCAGATCATTCAGGACCCGCGCCGGGCGGACAAACCGATGCCCGCCAGCACGCCTCTTGGTCGCGTGCTCTACGCGCTGACGGCCTACCTCTATGCGTTCTTCTCGAACGTCCACGCGGCAACGCTGACGCGCGCCGTCCGCAACTACCGGATCGGGCGCGACGTGGGCCTGTCGAAGGGGGAGGCGACGGCCAACGCGGTTGCGCCCGCCGCGATGTCCTTCGTGGGCGGCTTCGCCATGCTGTTCATGGGCCAGCTCCTGGTCGGCCTCCTCCGTGAGAGCCTGTTCAACGGCGAGCAATGGGAGAAGCACCGGAAGGCTGGCGACCTTCTGGAGTGGCTGGGCTGGTTGTCGGTGTCCCGCACCGGCATCTACGGCCCGGGCGACCTCATTGCGAACTCGCTGACCGGCCTCAAGTACGAACGCGACCTCGCCAACCTGATGGTCGGGCCGGGTTTCTCGTCCATCTTCTCGGACCTCCAGAACCTCCTCGGGGTCGCCCCGTGGGCTGAGAACTCGCGCAACACCAACACCGCCGAGCGCAACGCGGCGAAGGGCTTCTATCGCCTGGTCGTCGCTCCGTTGCTGTCGGGCGTGCTGACCTCGCTCGACGTGGCCGGGCCCATCGGCTCGGGTGCACGGTACTCTGCGATGATCGCGGTCACGTCCAACGCGGCGGCGAGCAAGTTCGCGGACATGCTGGCGGGCGAACAGAAGCGGCTCAAGAAGGGTGACCCCGGCTACGTGAAGCCGAGCGAATAGCAAACTGTAGGGTGCTGCATTACGGCACAAACAACGTGCGAGCTACGCGGCCAACGTCGAAAAACTCAACTAGATCAATGGGTTAGTGGTGCTGCAAGAGAGGATTGAACTCTCGACCTCTCCCTTACCAAGGGAGTGCTCTACCACTGAGCTACTGCAGCTTTGGGCCCGGATTTGAGGGGGAACGGGCCCCCTTGAGGCGAGGCGGTTGATGCCATAGGCCTTTCCCTGACGCAAGGCGAAAAAACCCCGGGCGGAAACATGTCCAAGGCCGACGAAAAAGTGGCGCGCGAGCAGAGATTGGCCACAAAGCTCCGTGAGAATCTCAAGCGGCGCAAGGGGCAGGCGCGGGCGAGGGCAGGGGCGACCGCCGGGGCGGCAACCACGTCGTCCGGTACCGATCGGGATGGCAAGGGTTCTTAACACCCCCTTGTTACCCCTGTGAGCCTGCCTTGAATCGCTCCGCTGACTCGGGTTAGCGGGAAATCAGCCGGCCTAGGGGCTGCAACAATCGAGGACTGCACATGGATCGGATCCGTATCGTCGGTGGCAATCAATTGCGCGGCGAAATCCCCATCTCGGGGGCCAAGAACGCTGCCCTGCCGCTGATGATCGCCTCGCTCCTGACCAAGGATCCGCTGGTGCTCGAAAACGTGCCGCGCCTCGCCGACGTCAAGCAGCTCGAGCGCATCCTCGAAAATCACGGCGTCGACATCGCCGTCCATGGCCGCAGGCCCGGGTCCGACCGCATGGACGGCCAGCGCATGACCTTCCATGCCGCCGACATCGCCGACACCACGGCGCCCTATGAGCTGGTTTCGACCATGCGGGCCAGCTTCTGGGTGATCGGGCCGCTTCTCGCCCGCGCCCACGAGGCGCGCGTCTCGCTGCCCGGCGGCTGCGCCATCGGCACCCGTCCCGTCGATCTTTTTCTGTTCGGCCTCAAGGCGCTTGGCGCCGAGATCGAGATCGATGAGGGCTATGTCGTCGCGCGGGCGCCGGCCGGCGGTCTCGTCGGCGCGACCGTCAGCTTCCCCAAGGTCTCGGTCGGCGCCACTCACACCATCATGATGGCGGCGACGCTGGCGCACGGCACCACGGTGATCGAGAACGCGGCCCAGGAGCCCGAGATCACCAATGTCGCGGAGTGCCTCGTCGCGATGGGGGCCAGGATCTCCGGCATCGGGACACGCACCCTCACCATCGAGGGCGTGAGCGAGCTCCACGGCGCCACCGTCGAGGTCATCCCCGACCGCATCGAGACCGGCACCTTCGCCATGGCCGCGGCCATGACCGGCGGCGACGTGCTGCTGCGCAATGCGCGCCCCGAGCACCTCCAGGCGGCGCTCGACGTGCTGGGCCGCAGCGGCGTGCACCTGACGCCCGAGGCCAATGGCCTGCGCGTGCGGCGCAACGGCAATGGCATTCTGCCCACCGACGTCGAGACGCAGCCCTTCCCGGGCTTTCCCACCGACCTCCAGGCGCAGTTCATGGCGCTGATGACCATGTCGCAGGGCACCTCGACCATCCGCGAGACGATCTTTGAGAACCGCTACATGCATGTGGCCGAGCTCGCTCGCTTCGGCGCCGACATCCGCGTCGACGGCCAGGTCGCGACCGTTACCGGCGTCAGCCAGCTCAAGGGCGCGCAGGTGATGGCGACGGATCTTCGGGCTTCGGTCTCGCTGGTCATCGCTGGCCTCGCCGCCAAGGGCGAAACCACCGTCAACCGCATCTACCACCTCGACCGCGGCTTCGAGCGGCTGGAAGAGAAGCTGAGCCGCTGCGGCGCCGATATCGAGCGCGTCAGCGGCTGACGCCGCGGCAGCTCACGCGCCGAGGAAATAGAGCCACGCCGTCACCGTCAGCACCGAGGCCACCGTGCTGATCAGCACGGTGTTCGTCGCCACATTGACCGCGCGGTCATAATAGGTGGCGAACACATAGGCATTGATGCCGGTGGGCATGGCGGCGAGCAGGATGCCGTAGCGGGCGATTTCGAGCGGCACGTGCAGCACCCAAACCATCAGGACGTAGGCGATGATGGGATGGATGATGAGCTTGAACACGCTCATCACGCTCGCCTGCAGCCAGCTCTCCGAGACGCGGTACTCGTTGAGCGCGCCGCCGAGCCCGAACAGCGCCGCTGGCAGCACCGCCGCCGACATCATGTCGAGGAACGCCGTTCCGGGCTCGGGGAAGACCACGCCGAAGCGGTTGGCGAGCAGCCCCAGGGCCACGGCCCAGAGCAGTGGGTTCTGGACGATCCGCACGGCCGCCACGGCCAGTGACCTGTGCAGCGGCGCCCCGTCGCGGCGCGCCAGCTCCATCACGATCATGCCGATGGTGATCAGCATCGGCGCGTGGAACGCGATGATCGAGAACACCGTCGGCAGTGCCGCTTCCCCATAGGCACGCGACACGATGGGGATGCCGATCAGCACGGTGTTAGTGAACATCGCCGAAAAGCCCGACGACACCCCTTCGCCGGGGCGCTCCCGGAACCACTTCACCGCGAGAAATGCCCCCACCGTCAACGAGGTCAGGGAGCCGACATAGAACGGCACGATGATCGCCGGATTGAAGGTCGAGCCGAAGTCCGAGGTCAGCATCGCCTCGAACAGCAGGCAGGGCGTGGCGAAATTGTTGACGAAGGCCACCAGCCCTTTGACGCCTTCGGCGGGATAGAGGCGCAGCCGTACCGCGGCATAGCCCAGTGCGATGATCGCAAACACCGGGACGACGACGTTGAAAACTTGCAGCATGGGCAGCCGGAGGCGGGAGGGCGGCCCTTGGTGGACCCCGTTCATCGTCCGGTCAAGCTCGGCTGGGCAGATTTGCTCGGCCGGCCGGTTGCATGTGGGCAGCGTGGGCGTTAACGACAGGGCGGGGAACGACTTTCGACATGGCCAAGCGCGACAACATCACCGACGTCTTCGTGATCGGCGGTGGCGTCAATGGATGCGGCATCGCCCGCGACGCGGCGGGACGCGGCTTCTCGGTGTTCCTTGCCGAAATGGGCGATCTCGCCTCGGGCACCTCCTCGGCGGCCACCAAGCTGGTGCATGGCGGCCTGCGCTACCTCGAATATTACGAGTTCCGGCTGGTCCACGAGGCGCTGGCCGAGCGCGAGATTCTCTGGGCCATGGCGCCCCACATCATCTGGCCGCTACGCTTTGTGCTGCCGCACCACAAGGGGCTGCGGCCCGCCTGGTTCCTCAGGCTCGGCCTGTTCGTCTACGACCATCTGGGCGCACGCAAACTGCTGCCGCCGACGCGTACGCTCGACCTCAGGACCGATCCGCTCGGCCGCCCGCTCAAGGACGGCTATTCCACCGCGTTCGAATATTCCGACTGCTGGGTGGACGATGCGAGGCTCGTGGCGCTCACGGCGCGCGATGCCGCCGAGAAGGGCGCCGTGATCCAGACCCGCACCAAGGTCATTGGTGCGAGCCGCGGCAACGGCATGTGGACGATCCGCCTGCAGGACGTCGACAGCGGCCTCAGGGGCACTGTCAAGGCACGGCTCCTCGTCAACGCTGCCGGCCCCTGGGTCGACAGCGTGCTGCGCGAGGCCGTCGGGCAGAACGAGGTCAACCATGTCCGGCTGGTCAAGGGCAGCCATATCGTGGTGCGCCGGCTGTTCGACCACGACCGCGCCTATTTCTTCCAGAACAAGGATGGCCGGATCATCTTCGCCATCCCCTATGAGCGCGACTTCACACTGATCGGCACCACCGACCAGGAATTCTCCGGCGACCCGCGCGGCGTGGCGATCTCCGAGGAGGAGACGCAGTACCTGCTCGCTGCCGCGACCGAGTATTTCGAGCGGCCGGTGACCGCCGCCGATATCGTCTGGACCTATGCGGGCGTGCGTCCCCTGTTCAACGACCACAAGTCGAAGGCGCAGGAAGCGACCCGCGACTACGTCCTCACCACCGAGGGCGACGCCGCGAGCGGCGCGCTGGTCAATGTCTTCGGCGGCAAGCTCACCACGCATCGCCGCCTCTCCGAGGAGGCGCTCGAGCACATCGAGACGATCCTGGGCAAGCGCGGCAAGCCCTGGACCAAGGACAGCAAGCTGCCGGGTGGTGAGTTCGGTCCGCTCGAATTCGACGTGCAGGTCGAGCGGCTCAACGAGCTCTATCCCAATCTCGCCGACAAGTTCCTGCGGCGGCTGGCCCGCCAGTACGGGACGCGCGCCGTCACCGTTCTGGGCGACGCCAAGCGCATGCAGGATTTGGGTGAGGGCTTCGGTGCCGACCTCACCCAGCGCGAGGTCGAGTATCTGATCGACAATGAATGGGCGCGGACCTCCGACGATATCCTGTGGCGCCGCACCAAGCTGGGCCTCAGGATCGGCATGGGCGACAAGGCGCGGCTTGAGGCATGGTTCGAGGCACGCAAGGCGAGGGGAAAGAAGTGAGCGGTTACATCCTGGCGATCGATCAGGGCACCACGTCGAGCCGGGCGATCGTGTTCAACGATCTCCAGCAGATCGTCGGCATGGGCAAGATGGAGTTCACCCAGCACTTCCCCGCCTCGGGCTGGGTCGAGCATGTGCCCGAGGAAATCTGGGCCACCTCGCTGTGGTCGGCCAAGACCGCTCTCAAGAAGGCCGGTATCACCGCAGGCGATGTCGCCGCCATCGGCATCACCAACCAGCGCGAGACGACGATCGTGTGGGATCGGGCCACGGGCAAGGCCATCCACAATGCCATCGTCTGGCAGGACCGGCGCACCTCCAAGGTGATCGACCGGCTGAAGGCTGCCGGCCACGAAAAGCTCGTGAGCCGCAAGACAGGCCTGCTGCTCGACCCCTATTTCTCCGCCACCAAGATCAGCTGGATTCTCGACAAGGTGCCGGGCGCCCGCAAGCGCGCCGAGCGCGGCGAGCTCGCCTTCGGCACCGTCGATTCCTACCTGATCTGGCGCCTCACCAATGGCGCCTCGCACGCCACCGACGCCAGCAATGCGTGTCGAACGCTGCTCTACAATATCGAGACCGGCGACTGGGACGACGAGCTGCTCGCTTTGTTCAGGGTGCCGCGGGCAATGCTCCCCACGGTCAAGGACAATGCCGACGATTTCGGGCGTACCGAGAAATCGGTGCTGGGCGTCTCGATCCCCATTCTGGGCTCTGCGGGCGACCAGCAGGCCGCCACGATCGGCCAGGCCTGCTTCGAGCCGGGTATGATGAAATCGACCTATGGCACTGGCTGCTTCGCGCTGCTCAACACCGGCACCGACATGGTGCGCTCGCGTAACCGGCTGCTGACCACCGTCGCCTACCGCATCGACGGCAGGACCACCTATGCGCTCGAGGGCGCGATCTTCATGGCTGGCGCCTCGGTGCAATGGCTGCGCGACAAGCTGCGGCTGTTCAAGGACGCCTCCGAAACCGGCCAGTTGGCGAAGGCGTCCGACCCCGAAGCCAATGTCTACCTCGTTCCCGCCTTCGTCGGCCTGGGCGCGCCGTGGTGGGACGCCGAGGCGCGGGGCGCCATCTACGGCCTTACCCGCAGCACCGCCGCGTCCGATCTCGCCCGTGCGGCTCTCGAGTCCGTGGCCTACCAGACGCAGGATCTGCTGGCCGCCATGCGCAAGGACTGGAAGGGCGCGCGCGACACCGTGCTGCGCGTCGATGGCGGCATGGTTGCCTCCGACTGGACCATGCAGTTCCTGAGCGACATCCTCGACGTTCCCGTCGACCGTCCCACAATCCTCGAAACCACCGCGCTCGGCGCCGCCTGGCTCGCCGGCTGGAAGGCCGGCGTCTGGCCGGACATGAAGGGCTTCAGCAAGCGCTGGGCCCTCGACCGCCAGTTCAACCCGTCGATGGACCCCGCACTGCGCAAGCGCAAGCTCAAGGGCTGGAACGAGGCGGTGCGGCGCACACTGACTAAATGACGACGACCGTCTGCCAGGCTTCGAACGGGCCACCGGCGAGGAAGCACCAGTAGATGCCGTAACGGCTCTTTCGGTCCGCCGGCACGCGCGCCACGGCGAGCCCGAATTCGACGAACTTGTCGCTCAGCAGCGTTGCGCGGTGGCCCGATGAGTTGAGCCAGCCCTCGATGGCGCCTTCGAGCGTCTGCTGGCCGCCGGCAAGGTTCTCGCCGATGGCGCCGATATACCCCGCCTGGTCGGTGCGTGCCCGCGGCTTCATGCCGAGATCGTGCGCGAGCTGGTCCTTCTCGACCATCAGCGCCACCTGCGTCTTGCATGCCGCCTCGAGCTTGACGTTGTAGCTCATCGGCTTGTGGCCGCCATTGGCGCGCCGCGCCTCATTGATCGCCGACAGGATCGATGCCTGAGTGAGCTGCGGCGGCGGCGTCGAGCTGCGCGGCACGATACTGGGGCCGACTGAGGCGCAGGCGCTGAGCAGAAGACCCATCCCCGCGAGGAGGAGAGAGCGAAAGAGAAGCGGCATTGGCGTTCCGGCAACGAGACGCCGGGACCTTAGCCGCAGCGGCTTGGCGGCAAAATGGCGGGAACGTCGCATTTGAACATAATTAACGGCAAATCCAGCCGATGCTCGCCTCCGCTGCCGCCTGCAGGCACAGTACGAGCATTGAGTGGAGTGCGTTCCGATGGCCCACATCGATCTCGACAGCGTCGACATGAAGCCCGCCGCCTTGGTGCGCTTCGAAATCGCCCAGCAGGCGAGCCACGCCAAGCAGCTGCTTGTCGCCGCCGTCATCGCCTCCGCCATGATCGTCGTTCTTGCCGGAATGTTCCTGACCGTCGTCCCGTAAGGCCGTCGCGGCCCTCCGCCAGTGCCCAGAGCTCGTGGTGCGGACCGCCGTAGTCGGCGTGCCAGGGCTTGCTGGGACCGGCATAGTGCACGATGAACGGATCATCCTGCTGCAACACGACCGCGTCGTGCAGGGCCCGCGTCCTGAACGCGGGCCGGTGGTTCATCGTGATCATGCTGTTCCAGCGCGGGTCGAGCAGAACGACCTCGTCGTGCAGCAGCGCATTGAGGACGTCCTGGTCGCGAAACTTGAACTACGTACCGCGCTGGTCGAGCAGCGCATGCGCCCGCGCCACCAGATTCTCGGCCCGCATCCGGCGGAGGTCCATGACGAGGACGCCCGCATTCACATAGGCGCCCGGCAAGGACAGGCCGACGGTCTCGCGTAGGTAGTCCTCCGTGCCGTGGAGGCCGTGGTCCACCTCGAACAGCAGGGGGAAGTCCGGCACCCCGCCGGCCATCTTGCCCTCGAGGTCGATCCGATAGAGCGGGGACAGGTCGACGACGGCGAGTGTGTCGGCGTCGAGATAGAGAACCCTGTCGACCCTCGGCAGCAGTTCCGGGATCAGCAGCCGAGTGAGCGTTGCGGCGCTGATGTAGTCGCGCGTCCCCCAATTCTCGAAGGGATTGTCGATCGGCACGGGAACCACCCGCGTGTTCCACAGCCGCTCCAGCTGGAGCGCCCGCAACGCATCGCCGGACGGATCTCCGCTGTAAACGACATGGAACCTGAGCGGCCTCCACCACGGCAGATGCGCCCTGATGGAGCGAAGGAGGACACGGGCCGGCGGCAGATTTACCGCATCGACCGCGACGACGACATGGACGGAGAACAACGAGGCACTGCCCTAAAGTGGAGCCGGCTGACTACCCGGCGAGATGGCCCGCTTCAAGGCTCCACCGCGGCGACCGCGCGGCACGCGGTACTCGTGCGTTGCGTATGCTCATCGGATTTCGCTGAGAATGGTGCCCGGGGCCGGAATCGAACCAGCGACACGCGGATTTTCAATCCGCTGCTCTACCAACTGAGCTACCCGGGCGTACGACAACCCGGAAGGCAGGTGCCGAAAGCCCGCGGTTTATAGGGGCTCGATCTGCACCGCGCAAGCACTCAATCGTCGTCTTCGTCGGATGGCTCGGGCGGGCGCTCGGGCTCGTCATTGGTGGGCGCGCGATAGGCGTCCGAGAGCCAGCGGTTGAGGTCGATATCCTGGCAGCGGGCCGAGCAGAACGGGTGGAATGCCTGGGCCGAGGGCTTGCCGCAGATCGGGCAGGGGCGGGTCGGCTTGAGGCGGATGACGTCCGCGGCCATCGTCAGACCGCCGTCAGCGTCGACTGGTTGAGCCAGTTGAAATGGACGGGGTAGCCCTCGCCCGAGAGAAGGCCGACCGTCTCGTTGAGCGGCAGGCCGACAACGGCGGAATAGGAACCCACGAGCTTGACGACGAAGGCGCCGGCGATTCCCTGGATGGCGTAACCGCCGGCCTTGTCGCGCCACTCGGCGCTGGCGAGATAGGATTCGATCTCGCGGCCGGAGAGGCGCTTGAAGCGGAGGCGTGTCTCGACCAGCCGGCGGCGGATGGCGCCCGAAACCGAGAGCATGGTGACGGCGGTGTAGACCCGGTGATTGCGGCCCGAGAGCAGGTGGAGGCACATGCTGGCCTCCTCCATCGTCTCGGCCTTGGGCAGGATACGGCGGCCGACGGCGACGACGGTGTCGGCGGCCAGCACCAGCGCATTGCCCGCAATCCCGGCGCTGCGCGCCTTGTGCTGGGCGGCGATCGCCTTCTGGTCGGCAAGGCGCTGCGCCAGCTTGCGCGGCAGCTCGTTCTTTTCGGGCGTTTCGTCGATATGAGCCGGAACCAGATGCTCGGGCTCGATGCCGATCTGGTTGAGCAGGGCGAGCCGGCGCGGCGAAGCGGAGGCCAGGATGAGTTCCGGACGGCTGGCCATCTCTTGGCTCAGCGGAACCGGAAGGTGATCCGGCCCTTGGTCAAATCGTACGGCGTCATCTCGGCCAGCACCTTGTCGCCGGTGAGGACGCGGATGCGGTTCTTGCGCATACGCCCGGCCGTATGGGCGATGATTTCGTGGCCGTTCTCGAGCTTAACCCGAAAGGTCGCGTTGGGCAGCAGTTCGGTCACCACGCCCGGAAACTCGAGTACTTCTTCTTTAGCCATTGTCTCTCCAGAGGCCGGCGGGGAGGCCCGCGGGCCGGAATTTGGGGCGAGCTATACTGGAACTCGCCCGGTTTGTGAACCACCCGCCACGAGGGGCTCGAGCCGTTCGCGCACACGTTTTTGCAGGGTATCCCTGAGCCCGCGATAGGCGCTGAGCACCGCCTCGCGGTTGCCTTCGGCCGCCGCCGGGTCCGGCAGGGGCCAGTGCTCGACGGCCTCGGTTTCGAGCCCGCGGACGGCCACGGCCTCCTGCGCGTCGGCCGAAAGCGTCACCACCAGGTCGAAACGGTTGGCGACAAGCTCGTCCATGGTGTGGGGCGTGTGCACCGACATGTCGATGCCGATCTCCTCCATCACCTCGTGCACGAAGCCGTCGGCCTTGCCCGAGCGGACGCCGGCGGAGCGTACGATCAACCGGCCGGGGAAGAAGCGGCGGGCGAGGGCGGCGGCGATAGGCGAGCGCACCGAATTCATCGAGCACACGAACAGCACCGTGGGCAGGTTGCTCTCGCGCTCGTCGATGCGGCTGGCAAAGGGCTGCACGGCGCAGATCAGCGTGAACAGCCGGCGCGCGGTGTTGAGGTCCATCTCGAGCTTGTTGTCGAGCCGGGTCCGCAGCAGCTCGGCGGCCTCGTTGTGGAGGCCGCGGCGGGCCATGTCGACGGTCTCGATCTGCATGGTCGAAGCGGTCTTGATCGCGTCGTAGTAGGAATCGCGGATGCGGAAATAGTCGCGGATCAGCCGCCGGAACGGGGTGAGCGACAGATAGTGCGCGGCGATCGGCTCATAGGTGTCGGGGTTGCGCACGTCGAGCACGATGTAGTTGGCGATGATCGAGATATGGAGCGCGTAGGGCCCGGTCGAGGCGACGCGGGCGGGGTGGAGCTTGTTGTTTTCGACGAGGTCGTAGATGGCGATGCGCCACTCATGGACCTCGTCGGGGTCGATCGACGTGATGGTGTTGGGGTCGAGCGTGACGGCGACGATCCGGTCGGTCTTCTCGTCGAAGACGTGCGGGGTCAGCGCCATCAGCGATTGAGCCTGATGCTGACCGAGCGTCCGTGCGCCTGAAGTCCCTCCGTCTCGGCCAGCGTGACGGCGGCGGGCGCGAGCTCGGCGAGCGATCCGGGGTCGCAGCCCAGGATCGAGGTGCGCTTCATGAAGTCGAGGACGCCCAGGCCGGACGCATAGCGCGCCGAACGGGCAGTGGGCAGAACATGGTTCGAGCCGCCCACATAGTCGCCGATGGCTTCGGGCGTGTGGTGGCCGAGGAAGATGGCGCCGGCATTGCGGATCCGCGGCTGCAGCGCCAGCGGTTCGTCGACCATCAGCTCGACATGCTCGGACGCGATGCGGTTGGCGAGCTCGACGGCTTCGCCCATCGAGGTGACGACGATGATGGCGCCGAACGTTTCCCAGCCGTCGCGCGCGATGTCGGCGCGGGGCAGGAGCGCGAGCTGCCGGTCGACCTCGATGGCGACCGAGTCCGCGAGGGCTTCGTCGGTGGTGACGAGGATCGATTGCGCACCGCCGCCATGCTCGGCCTGCGCCAGCAGATCGGCGGCGATCCATGAGGGGTTCGCCGATTTGTCGGCGATGACGAGAACTTCCGAGGGGCCGGCGATGCTGTCGATGCCGACGGTGCCGAACACCTGCCGCTTGGCGGCGGCGACATAGGCATTGCCCGGCCCGATGATTTTGTTGACCGGCCGGATCGTTTCGGTGCCGTAGGCCAGGGCGGCGATCGCCTGCGCGCCGCCGATCCGGTAGACCTCGGACACGCCGGCCATGCGCGCCGCGACGAGGACGGCGGGGCTCACCTGGCCGCGCGGCGTGGGCACGGTAACGGCGATGCGACCGACACCCGCAATACGCGCGGGGATCGCGCCCATCAGCACGCTCGAGGGATAGTTGGCGGTGCCGCCGGGCACATAGATGCCGACGGCCTCCATCGGCGTCCACACGGTGCCCAGCGTGACGCCAAGCGGGTCCTGGTAGATGTGGTCGAGCGGCTTCTGCTTCTCGTGATGCGCGACGATGCGGTCATGCGCGAACTGCAGCGCGGCACGCACCTCGCCCGACACCTGCTGCTCGGCGGCGTCGATCTCGTCGGTCGAGAAGGCGAGGGTCGAGGCGGTGAGCGGAAGCTGGTCGAGCCTGTCGGTATAGGCGAGGACGGCTTCGTCGCCACGCAGCCGGACGTCGTTGAGGATCGCGGCGACGGACGCGCCGACCTCTTCGGACACTTCGCGCTTGGAACCGAGGAGCGTTTCGAACTCTTCGGCGAAGCCGGCGTGGCGGGAGTCGAGCCGGTAGACCATCAGGCGTGCGCCGGCGTGGCTTTGGCGGCCCAGGCGGCGCCCAGGTCCTGGAGGCGCGCTTCGAGGCATTCGACGGCGAGGCGGATGGTGCCGCCGCCGGCAAAGGCCAGCTCGACCGTTCCGGCCGGGGTGTCGGCCTCGGCGAAGCGGATGGTCAGCAGCTCGAGCACGCCATCGACGGCATTGGTGTCGATGCCGGCGACCTTGACGTCGGTGACGCGGTCGAAATGGAGGGCAGCGCGCTTGCGCTGGCGGGTCTTGCCGCCTTCTTCCCAGGCGAAGCGGTTCATCAGCAGGGCGAAGCGATGGTCGGCCTTGGCAAAGCCCATGTCGCCGACGCGGATGACGGCGTCCTGCGTGGTGGCCGAAATGACGTCGAGATCTTCGGTATCGAGCGCCAGGAGTTTGAGATCGGGCATGGTGGGGGAAATGTCCGGAGTTGAGTGCGTTGGCGCTGAAATGGGTGGCTGGGGGACGATCTACAAGCTTGAGGATTGGGGGTCTAGCGTCTTTGCGCGCTGTGCGGCCACCACGAGAAAGCGTGCCCTCCCGTGCAATGCAGGCGAGCGCACCCGCCGGGCGGCCATGCGGCTCCCGGGTTTGGGGATGCTCCTTCGCCCTGTGGGCAAGGGAGCGGCGAGGCGGGACCATGGGTCCAGCCGGTTAGTCCGGCGAAGTAAGGGACCCTGGGTCCCGCCTCGCGATCCAGGCGCTCGGACGGTCAGAGGGGAGAGGTGGCTGCCTTGAGTGCTGGCGCGGCGCCGCTCTGGAGGGATGGGGCGACGATCCGCCCATCCGCTCCGCGATGGACACCGATCATGGTGCCCATCTGCGCCGGACCCCGGGCCAGGGAATGCCCGCACGATCCGCTCTGTCCGCCGGGTGCGAGGCGACCCCCGCACCACCCGGCCCTGCGCCCCCGCCCGTTCGTCTCGAGTCGCTCGATGAGGACGCAGTGGGAGCGAGTATACGCCCGGTCGGAAGTACCGTGCGTAAGTTGGGCCGAAATCGGGGTGTGAGGCCTGAGATTGCTGGTGACTCCGCGAGTCAAACTGATGGCGTTTGATGGCGTTTGATGGCGTTTTGCACAGAGGGTGACGCATCCGCAGGTTGTCATTCTATCCACAATGCCGTCTCACCCCCGACAGCCGGTGGCTGGGCGCAATGGTGCCCGCTGCCGGAGGATGCGAGCAGTCCAGCGGGGCGGGGACCCAGCTACGCGGTTGCGTCCAGCCTATCGATCGTCATCCCCGGGCTCGACCCGGGAACACGGCAAGTGTCGCACCCGGCTGGGTGGCCGGGTCTGCGCCCCGCCATGACGGACGCGGGGGTGGTGGATGGTGGGAGTTGAGTGGTGAAAGTCGGGTCACCGCTTCCGCGGGGATGACAATCGGGCCGCGGTGGTGGGGCCCGAACTACCCTTCGACGATCTCGATCGTCTCAGCGGGCACCTCGGTCGATGCTGGCACCATGCGCACCGGCATCGTGCCGATAGCGTCGAGTCCGGCGGCGAGGCGGATGTGGCGTTCGGTGGGGCACACATTCAGCAGGGCGTCGAAGCCGATCCAGCCCAGGCCTTCGTCGAAGGCTTCGCCCCAGGCGTGGAACGAGGCGGCGCCGTCCTCGTCCAGCAGATAGCCGGTGACGTAGCGGGCGGGGATGTCGAGGGCGCGGGCGGCGCCGATGAAGGCGTGGGCGAGGTCGGCCGGCGCGGAGCCCGAAGCCTGTTCCTGGACGCCTGCCGACTGCGACTGGTGCATCGCGGCTCGGCCCTCATGCAGGCGGCCCATGATTTCGTGCAGCGCGGCGATGCGGCCGCCCGATGGGTCGATGCCGTCGATCAGCGCGGCGTCGGGCTTTGTCTGCCGTGTCGGGCGGCGGAACATGGCCGGCGGCGGATCGTATTCGAGGCGGCCGAGCACGCCCGCCCGGTCGATGGTTTCAACCGTACCGCTGACCGTGACCCGCAGGGTGTCGCCCGGCTTCGTCTGGCTCACCAGGTACGCCTTGTTGCCGAAGCCGTCGCGGAACGTCGCCGCATCGGCGAAACCGGGCATCTCGATGGACCAGCGTTCCACTCGCTGCTGCGGCGTCGACAGCGCCGTGAGCAGCACATGCTCGACGGCGCGCGAAGGCGAGGCCAGCGGGCAGGTCAGGGTGTGGGTGACGGTCAGCTTCATCAGTAGAAGTTGTAGCTCTCGGCGATGGCTTCGGTGATCTGGTTGTTCTTGGAGATGAACTCGGTGAGGAAATCGTGCAGACCGTAGGCGAAAATGCGGTCCATCGAATTGCCCTCGAGCATGGCCGTCACTTCGGCGGCTGCGGCGTGGCCGGCGCCCTTGCCGCCATAGATCTCCTCGAGCATGTCGAGCGTGCGGTTGATCCAGCCGATCGAGAAGATCAGCGAGCGCGGCATCTCGGGGCGGAGGATCAGGTAGTCGGCGATGTTCCACGCCTTGAAGCGGTCGTGATAGACATGGCGATAGCTACGATGCGCCGACGCCGCGCGTAGAATGAGAGTCCATTGCTGGATGTCGACATCGCCGCCGATAAGGTCGGTGCGCGGCAGCAGCACATAGTATTTCATGTCGAGGATGCGTGCCGTGTTGTCGGCGCGCTCGACGAAATTGCCGATCTGGCTGAAGGCATAGCCGTCATCGCGCAGGAACGTCGAGAGCAGGGCGCCGCGATAGCGGTGGCTGACGGTGCGCACCCAGCGCAGCAGCTCGACCAGCCGGCTGCCGGTGGTTTCGCGCGGATCGATCGAGGCGAATTCGAGCCAGGCCGAATTGAGCGATTCCCACATGTCCGAAGTGAGCGCCGTGCGGACCGAGCGCGCATTGGTGCGCGCCGCGAGGAGGCAGGAGCGGACGGAGGAGGGATTGGTCTCGTCGAACAGCATGAACTGGCTGACATTGGCGACGTCGGCGACCTCGTGCTTGCGCTCGAAATCCTCGTCGACTTCGGCGGCCCGCAGCATCGACACGAGGTGCTCGCTGGCGCCGCCTTCGCGCTGCGATGTGAGGCTCATGCGGTAGCCGACCTCAAGCAGGCGCGCCATGTTTTCGGCGCGCTCGATATAGCGCGACAGCCAGAACAGGTTCTGCGCGGTGCGGCCCAGCATCTAGTCCTCCAGCACCCAGGTGTCCTTGGTGCCGCCGCCCTGCGACGAGTTCACCACCAGCGAGCCCTCCTTGAGCGCGACGCGCGTCAGGCCGCCCGGCGTGATGCGGATCTGGTCGCCGACGAGGACATAGGGGCGCAGGTCGACATGGCGTGGCGCGATGCCGGCATCGACATAGGTCGGGCAGGTCGAGAGGGCGAGCGTGGGCTGGACGATGTAATTGTCGGGGCGCTCGATGATCTTGTTGCGGAAGAGCTCGTGCTGCTCCCGGGTCGAGGTCGGGCCGACAAGCATGCCGTAGCCGCCTGAGCCGTGCACTTCCTTGACCACCAGCTCGGCGATGTGCTCGAGCACATAGGCGCGCTCGTCGGGCTTGGTGCAGTTGTAGGTTGGCACGTTCGAGAGCAAGGCCTTCTCGCCCAGGTAGAACTCGATGATCTCGGGCACGTAGGTGTAGACCGCCTTGTCGTCGGCGATGCCGGTGCCGGGCGCGTTGACCAGGGTGACGTTGCCGGCGCGATAGGCATCGAACAGGCCGGGCACGCCCAGCATCGAATCCGGCTTGAAGGTGAGCGGATCGAGATAGTCGTCGTCGATGCGGCGGTAGATCACGTCCACGCGGCGCGGGCCGGTGGTGGTGCGCATATAGACCTTGCCGTTTTCGACAAACAGATCCTGCCCCTCGCAGAGCTCGGCGCCCATCTGGTCGGCAAGGAAGCTGTGTTCGAAATAGGCGGAATTATAGATGCCGGGGGTGAGCACGGCGAGCGTGGGCGAGCCGCTGGCGCCGCGCGGCGCGACGGATTCGAGCGTGCGGCGCAGGTTCTCGGGATAGGTCTCGACCGGCGCCACCTTGGTGCGCTGGAAGAGATCGGGCGCGAGTTGCAGCATCGCCTCGCGGTCCTCGAGCATGTAGCTGACGCCCGAGGGGGTGCGCAAATTGTCCTCGAGCACATACCATTCGTCGGGCGAGACACGGACGAGATCGACGCCGATGATGTGCGAGTAGATGCCGCGCGCCGGATCGAGCCCCATCATTTCGGGGCAGAACGCCGAATTGTTGAGGATCAGCTTTTCGGGGACGCGGCCGGCCTTGAGGATTTCCTGGCGGTGGTAGATGTCGTGGAGAAAGGCGTTGAGCGCACGCACGCGCTGCTCGATGCCCTTGCTCAGCTTGCGCCATTCGATCGCCGAGATGATGCGCGGGATGATGTCGAAGGGGATGAGCTTTTCGGTGCCTTCGTTCGACCCGTAGACCGCGAAGGTGATGCCCAGTCGCCGGAAGATGCCCTCGGCATCGGCCGCCATCAGCCCAAGGGCCTGCGGCTTCTGTTCCTTCAGCCACTGCTCGAGGACCCGATAGGGTTCGCGGACGGAGCCATCCGCATTTGTCATTTCGTCGAAGGCGGACGGTCCCGGCATAAACTCCAGCGCTACGTAATACGGCAACCCACTGCTGCAACATTGCTGCACGTTTGCGGGCCGTTCGGCAAGCGGCTAAACAACGGGCCGGCGAGGAGTATCCAATGACGATCGAGATTTTGCAGACCAACAAGCTGCTGGCGTCCTGCGAGGCGGCGCTGGCGGAACGCTACACGGTCCACCGGCTGCACGAAGCGGCCGATCCCGACGCGCTGCTCGCCGACATCGCCGGGCGGGTGCGCGGCATCGCCGGCCAGCGCGCAAGCCGCGAGCTGATCGGCAAGCTGCCAAAGCTCGAGATCATCGCCAATTTCGGCGTCGGTTATGACGGCATCGATACCGCCGCGGCGCGCGAGCGCGGCATCCGCGTCACCAACACGCCCAACGTGCTCAACGACGCCGTCGCCGAGATCACCATCGGGCTGATGATCGCGCTCGCCCGCCGCATTCCGCAGGCCGACCGCTTCGTGCGCGAGGGCAGGTGGCTCGAGGGCGGCTATCCGCTGCTGACCGAGCTCAACGGCAAGACCGTGGGCATTCTCGGGCTGGGGCGGATCGGCAAGGAGATCGCCGTTCGGGCGCAGGCCATGAAGATGCGCGTCGTCTATCACGGTCGCCGCCGGCAGCCCGACGAGCCCTATGTCTATTACGACGCACTGACCGATATGGCGCGCGACTGCGACTGGCTGGTGCTCATCGCGCCCGGCGGCAAGGGCACCGAGAAGATCGTGTCGCGCCAGGTGCTCGCGGCGCTCGGTCCACAGGGCTGCCTCGTCAACATGGCGCGCGGTACGCTGGTCGATGAAGCCGCGCTGGTCGAGCTGCTCGCCAATGGCGGCCTCGGCGGTGCGGCGCTCGATGTGTTCGAGAAGGAGCCGCAGGTGCCTGAAGCGCTGTTCGGGCTCGACAATGTCGTGCTCTCGCCGCACCAGGGCAGCGCCACGCACCAGACCCGCAACAAGATGGGGGCGCTGGTGGTGGCCAATCTCGACGCGCATTTCGCCGGCGAGCCTCTTCCGAGCGCGGTGGTGTGATGCTGATCGATCTGACAGGGAAGGTTGCGATCGTTACCGGTGCCGGCCGCGGCATCGGCCGCGAGATCGCGCGGCGGTTTGCGCGCGAGGGGGCGACGGTGGTGGCGCTCGATATCCGCAAGGCGTGGCTCGAGGACATCGCCGCCGAGTGGGACCGCAATGGCTGGCCCGGCCAGCAGCATTTGTGCGACGTCACCGAGCGCGACATGATCGAGACCGCCGTGCGCACGGTGGACGAACAGCTCGGCCGTATCGATATCCTCGTCAACAATGCCGGCATCGCCAGCGGCGCGCGCGTCGAGGACATGGACGACGCAGTATGGGGCATGAATCTCGACATCAACCTGTCGGGGGTGATGCGCATGTGCCGCGCCGTCATTCCGGTGATGAAGCGGCAGGGCGCGGGGCGCATCCTCAACGCCGCCTCGTTCGCCGCGATCATCCCCTCGATCGGCGGCGCGGCCTACTCGGCGTCGAAGGCCGGCGTCGAGAGTCTGACGCGCGTGCTGGCTGGAGAGCTCGGACCGCACAACATCACCGTCAATGCCTATGCGCCCGGCATGATCCCCACCGAGATGAACCACTTCGCCGAACGCCCCGGGCCAGAGCAGGAGCGGCTGCTCGATACACTGACGCTGCGCCGCTGGGGCACGCCGGACGACGTGGCGAGCCTCCTCGTCTTCCTCGCCTCCGATTTCGCCGGCTACATCACCGGCACCATGGTCGACGTTTCGGGCGGCAAATTCGCGACGCAGATGCCCTGGGTCGCGCATCGTCCGCCGACATGAGCCCGATTGCCGGCGACTATCGCGAGGCGATCCGCGCGGTGCGGCCCGACCTGGGCAACGTGCCGATGGTGCTCCACACACGCGGCTGGGACAGCAATGCGGTGGAAGCGGGCGACTCCATCTTCAAATTCCCCAAGCATCCGGACGCGCCGGCGCGGCTGCGGCGCGAGGCGAAGTTTCTTGCGCTGATCGGACCGCGCGTGCCGCTCGCGGTGCCGAGCATGAGGCTGCATGAGAGCCCGATGCTGTTCTCCGAACATCTGACGATCCCCGGCGACGTCATCGAGACGGCCGGCTACGACGCGCTGGGCCCTGTCCAGCAGCAGGCGATGGCCGAAGCGCTCGCCGGCTTCTATGCGGCGCTGCACGCCATCCCGCTCGATGAGGCGATCGCGGCGGGCGCCGAGCCCAAGCCCGAATGGCCCGACATCGCCACGATCCTGCCCATGCTGCATGAGCGGCTCCCCACGTCGCTCCACGCCTTCGCCGAACAGGCGTTCGCGGCGTATGTCGAGCTGCCGCGCGAGGAGACGATCTTCGGCTATTTCGACGGCCATGGCTGGAACATGGCGTTCGACCATGAGCGCGGCGTGCTCAACGGCGTCTACGATTTCGCCGATGCCGCGATCGGTCCGCTGAGCCGCGAATTCACCTATTCGAGCCTCACCTCGACCGACCTCACCGAGCGGCTGGTCACTGCCTATGAGCGGCGCACCGGCAAGCTGATCGACCGCCGCACCGTCGATCTGCGTACCACCGTGCAGCATTTGTCCGAGCTGGGCGAAGCGGAAGGCGAGGGAGTCAACCAATTCGCAACGACGGTCGCGCAATGGTGTGAGCTGCGTCTGCCGGGGGTTTGAGCGATGAGCAATGGGTTGACGGCGACCGTGATCGCGGTGGTGACCTTTGTCTGCCTGCTGTTCTACACGCCGCAGACCGAGAGCTCGCAGGTCATCACGCGCGTCGGCCTGACGGTGGCGATCGTCGAGGACGGCAGCCTCACCATCGACCGCTGGGCGCCCGACACCGTCGACAAGGCGCTGGTCGACGGCCACTATTATGCCGACAAGGCGCCCGGCCTGTCGCTGCTGGCCGTACCACCCGTCTGGATCACCAAGGTCCTGCGCAATGCCTTCGGCGCGACCGAGGACGCTCACACGGTCCGCATCTTCATGATCTATGCGCAGGTCGCGACGATGGCGGTCGTGGGCCTGCCGGCAGCGATTGCCGCCGCACTGGTCTATCTGATGGCGCTGCGCATGGGCGCGAGCCGCCAGGGCGCGGTGTTCGGCAGCCTCGCCATCGCCATCGGCTCGCCCTTCTTCTACTGGTCGACGACGTTCTTCGCCCACTCGCTGGTGGGCAGCCTGCTCATCTTCATGATGGCGCTGGCCTATGACCGGGAGAAATGGGAGTTCTGGCGCGGCCTCGCGATCGGCCTCCTCGCGGGCTACACCGTCGTTGTCGATTTCGTCGGCGGCTTTGCGATCACCGTCGCCGGCGTCGTGCTGCTGGTGATGGTGTGGCGCCCGTCGCTGCCGGCGCATCTGCGCTTCGCGCTCGGCGTCGTGCTGGGCGCGGCCGCGGGTGCCGTGCCGCTGCTCGTCTACAACTACCTGGCGTTCGGCTCGCCGTTCCAGCTCGGCTATATGAGCGTGGTCGGCTTCGAGGGCATGAAGACCGGCTTCTTCGGCATCGGCCTTCCGGACCCGGTGGTGGTGCTGGAACTGCTGTTCGGCGGCTATCGCGGGCTGCTACCACTGGCGCCGGTGCTGGTGCTCGTGCCGTTCGGCCTGGTGCTGATGTACCGCCGCCCCGACAACCGGCCGCTGGCCAACGTCATCATCGCGGTGACGCTGACGCTGTTTCTCATCAACGCCGGTTACTATTACTGGCATG
This sequence comes from Devosia sp. 66-22, assembly GCA_001899065.1. Lineage (GTDB taxonomy): Bacteria > Pseudomonadota > Alphaproteobacteria > Rhizobiales > Devosiaceae > Devosia_A. Next base: position 86,100 of record MKUZ01000023.1, read on the forward strand.
GCGGCTGGTCGACCGGGCCGCGCCACCTCGTTCCGACCTTGCCCCTGCTCGGGCTCGCGCTCGCCTTCGCGCTGCCGGCAGGACGCTGGACGCGCGTAGCGGCGCTCGTGCTGCTGGCTTGGGGGCTGGTGCTGTCGGCGCTGATCGCCTCGACCTGGGTCTTCGCCGACGAATTCGTGTCGTGGCCGCTGCTCGACGTCTATTTGCCGAGCGCGCTCAACCCGATGACGTGGATCCGCAATGTGTCGTTGATGCTGCCCGGCTGGGCCGCCTTTGCGCTGCTCTACCGCATGGCGGGCCGAACGGCCTAGTGCCAGAGGCCGAACAGCACGCCCATCAGCACCAGCGAGACAAGGTTCGAGCCCATATTGATGGCGACGAGCTTGAGCGGGCGGTTCTCATAGGGCCAGAGCGGCAGGTGCGTCGCGAGGACGAAACCGAGCCAGTTGAGCAGCCCCACCAGCGCGCCCGCCCACCAGGTGCTGGCGCCGGCATAGACCACCGCGTGGAACAGCACGAAGCTCAGGATCAGCGACATCACGAGGTCGATGACGATCGCCCGCGGCAGCCCCTTCTGCATGGTCTCGGGCGTGACGCCGGTCAGTGCCTGCCAAGGCTTCACGAACAGCGCCGGCGAATACCACACGGTCCCCACCACCATGCGCAGCAGCGCGGCGATGACGACCATCCACCAGTTGATCGGAATTTGAGTCATGTCGCTTCCCCCTCGGTTGCAGATATGTGCGCTCAACGCGGGGCCGGAGCAAGCGGCATCCCCTCATCCGCACTTCTACTCCCGCGCGACGTGCCGCGCGTGGTCGGTCGGCGGGCGGCCGACGATGCGGGTGAAGTCGTTGGTGAAGTGCGCCTGGTCGGAATAGCCCAGCTCGTGTGCAATGGCGGTCCAGTTCTGCGCCGTGCCGGACTCGGCGATCTCGGCGGCTTCCATCAGCCGGTAGCGGCGGATGATCCATTTGAGGCCGACGCCCACATGGGTCTTGAACAGATGCTGCAGGGTGCGCTGCTTCATGCCGAAGCGACTGGCGACGACGGCGACCGAGGCGAGTTCGCGGTCGTCGCGGACGGCTGCGATGATGCGGCCGATCAGGTCGACACCAGGATCGGGCGCGGGCCGATGCGCGCTCAGCAGCGCCTCGCCGTCGGCGACGATCTCGGCATCGGTTGGCCGGTCGAGAAGGGCCAAGCGAAAGGCATCGTCAGCCGCAGGGAAGACCTCGGTCGCGGGCAGGGTCCTGTCGGTGATCTCGTGCACATCGCGGCCAAAGAAGGCGCGGAAGGCGCCGGGGCGGAACTGGATGCCGAGCACGTCGCCGGCGCCCTCGAGATGGTAGGTGTATTTCGCCGTCGTCACCCCCGTGATCCAGCCGCGCTCGCGCGTGAAGGCGAGGTTGACGGCCGGATGCGGCAGCACTTCCGCCGTGTAGTCGGGCCGGCCGCGCAGGTCCCAGTGGATGATCCAGAAATGCTCGATGAAGGGCACGAGCCGGGACGATGGATAGTAGCGCCTGAGCGCAAAGTTCTGCTCGGCATGCGCGAGATCGAGCACGCCGCGATGCGGGCCGGGTTTTTCCGTCAGTTCCGTCTTTGCGGTTTTTTGCAAGCGCGTGGGCACCAGTCGGGCCTAGAAGCGTTCCCTGAACAGAAGGAGAACACTATGCCACTCACAGCCACCAAGTCCATCGTCATTGCCGCCCCGGCCACACGCGTGTGGGAGGCGCTGACCGACCCCGCGCAGATCAAGCAGTACATGTGGGGCGCCGAAGCCATCAGCGACTGGAAGCGGGGCAGTTCGCTGACCTATCGCGGCGAATGGGAGGGCAAGTCCTATGAGGACAAGGGCACGATCCTCGAGATCGACCCGCCGCGCCTGCTGCGCACCAACTACTACAGCCCGCTGAGCGGCAAGGCCGACGCGCCGGAGAATTACGCCGAGGTGACGTACGCACTGGCGCCGGAAGCCGGCGGCACGAAGCTGACCGTGACGCAGACCAATGTCGAGGACGAGGCCGCGAAGGCGCGGTCGGAGGGGAACTGGGAGATGGCGCTTGGCTCGATCAAGACGATGATCGAGGGGTAGGCGCGGGCACAGGGCGAGCCACGCGACGCGTGGCGGGTGAGAGTTTCCGCTTTGCGTGTGACAGGGGCCATTCCACCGGCTGTCATCCCGCGCTCGCGGGAATGACAATCGTGGGTGTTGCTAGACGATCCGCAGCCCGCTCACCGGATCGAACCACGACACCTGCGTGAGGTCGAGGTCGACGCCGATCTCCTTGTGATGGTCGACGTCGACGCGGCCGGCGAAGCGGGCGATGACGTTGCGGTCGCCGACCTTGAAGGTGACGAACGTGTCCGAGCCGGAATTCTCGACCAGGTGCACCGGACCGCTCAGGGTGGAGCCCATGCGCAGTGCTTCGGGGCGGATGCCGAAGGTGACGTCCTTGCCGTGATAGGCGGCAAGCGCGGGCGGCGCTGTCTGGATGGTGAGGCGCTGGCCGCCGGCGAAGGTGAGGAGCGCATTGCCGGTGGCATAGTCGAGGCCGCCGGTGATGAGGTTCATGGGCGGCGAGCCCATGAAATCGGCGACGAACAAATTGGCCGGCTTCTCGTAGATTTCGGCCGGGGCGCCGATCTGCTGGATCAGGCCCTGGTTGAGCACGACGACCTTGGTCCCCAGCGTCATCGCCTCGATCTGGTCGTGCGTCACATAGACGATGGACGCGCCGATGCGCTCATGCAGCCGCTTGATCTCGCCGCGCAGCTCGACGCGCAGCTTGGCGTCGAGATTGCTGAGCGGTTCGTCGAACAGGAACAGCGTTGGCTCGCGCACCAGGGCGCGGCCCATGGCGACGCGCTGGCGCTGGCCGCCCGACAAGGCGCTGGGGCGGCGCGCGAGGAGCTGCTCGATCTGCAGCAACTGGCTCACCTGCTGGATACGCTGCTGCTGCTCGGCCTGCGGCACCCGCCGCACCTTCATGCCGAAAGCGATGTTCTCGGCCACGGTCATGGTGGGATAGAGCGCGTAGGACTGGAACACCATTGCAATGTCGCGGTCGCGCGGCGGCACCTGCGTCACGTCGCGGCCGCCGATGACGATCTGGCCGCCGCTGCTGTCATCGAGCCCGGCGATGCAGTTGAGCAGGGTCGACTTGCCGCAGCCCGAGGGGCCGACCAGCACCAGGAAGTCGCCGGCCGCCATTTCGAGGCTGATGCCCTTGAGCACTTCGATATTGCCATAGCGCTTTTCGAGATTGCGGATCTCGAGCACCGGGGCGGCGATGTCCCCCACTTCTAGCGCGACCATGCCTCTCCTCCCCATTTCGGCGCCGGCCCGGTGGAGCCGCGCACGATCAAATCGACCTTATCGGTCCGTTGCAATTCACGAACAGGCGTGCCGGCGAGCCGCGCCATCATCATCGCGGCGAGGATGGGGCCGGCGTCGCGGATCGGCTGGCGCGTCACCGTGAGCGGCGGCGCGAAATTCTCGGCCAGCAGATGCGGCAGCACGTCGTCATGCGAGATGATCGACAGATCCTCGCCCACCTTGAGCCCGGCCTCGCCCGCGGCGCGCATGATGCCCAGCGCCTGCAGCGTCGACGAGCAGAGGAAGGCCGTCGGCCGGGCGCGGTCGGCCAGCATGGTGGCCGCGGCGCGATAGCCGCTCTCCTCGTGCATCTCGCCATTGGCGACGAAGCGCGGCGGGACGGGCAGGCCGTGCTCGTCCATCACGGCGCGATAGCCGCGCTCGCGCTGGCGGGCATAGCCCATCGGCTGCGGGCCGTTGAGGAGGGCGATGCGCTTGTGCCCGAACTGGATGAGCAGGCGCGTCGCGGCGGCGAAGGCGCCCTCATTGTCGATGTCGTAATAGGCGTAGTCCGGCGCGTCGGTGCCGCGGCCGTGGACGACGAAGGGAATGTTGCGGCGCGCCAGCAGCTCGATGCGCGGATCGTCCGGCTCGGGGGCGCTCAGGATCATGCCGTCGACCTGGCCGCGCGAGGCGATGCGCTCGTGGTGCTCCATCTGCTGCGCGTCGGGCGCGATGTGGACGAGCAGGTCGATCTCGGAATCGGCGAAGGCCAGCGACAGCGCCGACAGGAAGTCCATCACATGCGGGTCGACGCCGCGCTCCGACGAGGCGCGGAAGATCATGCCGACGAGCCCGGATTTGCCGGTGGCGAGGCGCTTGGCATGCATGTTGGGCCGGTAATGCAGCCGCTCGGCGCCCTCGAGGACGCGCTGGCGCGTTGCAACCCCAACCTCGGGAAAGCCGTTAAGGGCGCGACTCACCGTGGCCGGCGACAGGCCCAGATGCTCGGCGAGCTGGCGAATGGTCGTCACCCATTCTCCTCCCGGGTGCTGAAACCGGTTTAGGAATTGCACGCCCGCGAGGCGACATCAATCCGACATATGCGGAGTTCCCGGATCTAAACCGGTTTGACCAATTGGTTGCGGCTTGTTAACACTCCCGGCCAAGCGGGCGGCCAGTCCCGCACGAGGGAGACGGCTGTCGATGCGGGAGTGGTGGCGCGGCGGGGTGATCTATCAGGTCTACCCGCGCTCCTTTCAGGACACCAATGGCGATGGCGTGGGCGATCTGCCGGGCATCATGCGCCGGCTCGACCACATCGCCTCGCTTGGCGTCGACTGCATCTGGCTGAGCCCCATCACCCAGTCGCCGCAGGCCGACATGGGCTACGACGTGTCGGACTACAAACAGGTCGACCCGATCTTCGGCAGCCTCGACGATTTCGACTCGCTGGTGCGCCGCGCCCATGAGCTGGGGCTCAAGGTCATCATGGACCAGGTGCTGAGCCACACCTCGGACCTCCATCCCTGGTTCCAGGAGAGCCGGCTGAGCCGCACCAATTCGCGCGCCGACTGGTACATCTGGGCCGACCCCAAGAAGGACGGCTCGCCGCCCAACAACTGGCCGGCCGTGTTCGGCGGGCGGGCATGGGAATGGAACCCCACGCGCGGCCAGTACTACATGCACAATTTCCTCGCCGCGCAGCCCGACCTCAACTTCCACAATCCGAAGGTGCAGGACGCGCTGCTCGACGTGATGCGCTTCTGGCTCGAGCGCGGCGTCGACGGCTTCCGCCTCGACACGGTGAACTACTATTTCCACGACGCGCAACTGCGGAACAATCCGGCGGCGCGACGGCCCAGGCATCTGGCCTATGCGGTCAATCCCTACGATATGCAGGAGCACCGCTACTCCAAGAGCCAGCCCGAGAACGTCGCGTTCCTCAAACGCGTCCGGAAGCTGCTCGACGGCTTCCCCGGCACGACGACGGTCGGTGAAGTGGGCGACAGCCACAAAAGCCTGCAGCTGATGGCCGAGTACACCGAGGGCACCGACCGCCTGCACATGTGCTACTCGTTCGACATGCTGGGGCCGGAATACACCGCCGAGCATTTCCGCAGCCGCGTGCAGCGCGTGTTCAACGGCCATAGCGGCTGGGCCTGCTGGAGCTTTTCCAACCACGACGTGCCGCGCCATGTGACGCGCTGGAAGGCCAACGCGCTCGATCAGCGGCGCCTGGCGCAGCAATCGGCAGCGCTGCTGCTCACGCTCAAGGGCTCGGTGTGCCTGTATCAGGGCGAGGAGCTTGGGCTGCCCGAGACCGATCTGCGGTTCGAGGAGCTGACCGATCCGCGCGGCATCCGCTTCTGGCCCGAGGACAAGGGGCGCGACGGCTGCCGCACGCCCATCCCCTGGGATGAGGGCGAGGCGCCCAATGGGTTTACGACCGGCACGCCCTGGCTGCCGATCAAGCCCGAAAGCTCGGCGCTCAGCGTCGCGTCGCAGAACGCCGATCCGGATTCGGTGCTCAATTTCTACCGGCTGGTGCTCGCCTTCCGCAGGGCGCATGCTGCGCTGATTGACGGCGAGATCGAGTTCTTCAAGGCATCCGAACCGCTGCTGGCATTCCGCCGGCGCAATGCCGATGAGAGCCTGGTGTGCGTATTCAACCTGTCGCCCGACACGCTGAAAGTGACTTTTGACGGCGATGCCGAGCTCGCGCTCGGCCAGAGCGCCGAACGGCATAAATCGAAGCTGACCCTCGGCCCGAGCGGCTGGGGCATTTTCAACGAGAGCGGGGCCAACCCGCTGCGCATCGAGTTCAAGCGGAGGGCGAAGAAGCCCTTGAACTGAAACGCCGTTCCGGCGAGTGGGCCGGCCGGCAACAACCCCTGTCTGGGAGGACATGGAATGAAGACCGTCGTATCGACACTTGCTCTGGGTGCCGCGCTGCTGCTCGGCTCCACTTCGCTGACCGTCGCGCTCGAAGCGGGAAAGCTCACCGTCTGGCTGGGCACCAACCGCGATGACGCGGCGGTGCGCACCATCGCGCAGAAATTCACCGAGGACCTCGGCGTCGAGGTCACGGTGGAAGTGGTCGACCCCGACCTGCCGCTCAAGTTCCAGCAGGCCGCCGCGACCGGCGACGGCCCCGACATCGTGCTGTGGCCGCATGACCGCTTCGGCGAATGGGCCCAGGCCGGCCTGATCTCGCCGGTCGAGCCGTCCGACGCCGTCAAGGCCAGCGCGCTCGCCAGCGGCTGGGACGCCGTCACCTTCGGCGGCCAGACCTGGGGCTATCCGGTGTTCGTGGAAGCCATCGCGCTCATCTACAACAAGGACCTCGTGCCCACCCCGCCGGCAAGCTTCGAGGAAATCGGCGGCCTCTCGGTGCCCGACGGCAAGACCCGCATCATGTGGGACTACACCAACGCCTATTTCTCCATGCCGCTGCTCGCCGCCAATGGCGGCTACGCATTCCAGAAGAACGCCGAGGGCAACTACGACGGCAAGGACACCGGCGTGAACAATGAGGGCTCGATCAAGGGCGCGACCGCGCTCAAGAACCTCATCGACTCCGGCGTGATGCCCAAGGGCGTCGATGGCGGCGTGACCGATGCGAGCTTCGCCAAGGGCGACGTCGCGGTGATCATCAATGGCCCCTGGTCGTGGGCGAACTACGAGCAGGCCGGCATCAATTTCGGCGTCGCCCCGCTGCCCACGGTCGAGGGCCAGCCGTCCAAGCCGTTCATCGGCGTGGGTGCGCTCGCCATCAACGCGGCCTCGCCCAACAAGGACCTCGCCAAGGAGCTGATCGAGAACTACCTGCTCACCGATGACGGCGTCGCCGCCTGGAATGCCAACGGCATGCTCGGCGCCACCGCCAACATCAAGGCCGGCGAATCCTCGAACGCCAATGTGCAGGCGACCCTCGCCAACGCCGCGATCGGCGTGCCGATGCCGTCCAACCCGGAGATGGGTGCGTTCTGGGCCGCGCTGCCCGCCGCGCTCACCAACATCACCACCGGCACGCAGGACGTGAAGCCCGCGCTCGACGACGCGGCCAAGCGTATCCTCGGCGAGTAAGCCACGACTACGGGCGGCGGGAATCGTCCCGCCGCCTCCCGCCACTTCCTGGGGAGGAGGGAATGGCCGAACTCGTCGCCACCGCACCGCCTGAGGCCACCGCCGGCCGGCCGGTCATCGCCTGGCTCGGCAAGGCCATCGTCGCCGCGCTGTTCGTGGCGATGCTGTGGGTTGCCTGGAACCTCTATGCCCTGGGCGAGACGGTGCTCGCCGCGCTCATCCTCGCGGCCGCCGTCGGCTTTGCCATCATCTTCGGCACGCGCCGCTTCTACTCGACCCGCTTCATCTATCCCGGCATCGTCGCCATCGCGCTCTTTGTCGCCTTCCCCGTGATCTACACGGTGGTGCTGGGCTTCACGAACTACTCCTCGCTCAACCTCCTCACCTATGAGCGCGCCCTGGGCGTCATCATGCAGGCGCGTGCCGTGGACAAATCCACCGAGCGCCCCTTCGCCCTGACGCGCGACGGCGCCGCCTTCCGCGTGTTCCTGCCGCAAGGGGAGGGGCCGGGCGGCTTCCTCTCGGACCCGGTGCCGCTCGACGGCAATCCCGTGACCGTCGCCGCCAGTCCGGTCGACACCGCCCCCGAGGCGATGGCGATGCGCGATATCGTGCCGATGCGCGACGCCCTCGCCCTCGTCTCGGTGACGCTGCCCGACGGCGTGACGCTGCAGCAATCGGGTCTGCGCACCTTCGCATCCGTCGCGGCCGTGTGGCGGCTCGAGGACGATGGCCGGCTGGTCAACGTCGCCGACGGCCGCGTCCTCGTGCCGGACCAGTCGGTGGGCTTTTATGTCGACGAGGCCGGCGAGCGGATCACGCCCGGCTGGCGCGTCAATGTCGGCTGGCAGAACTTCCAGCGCATCTTCACCTCCGAGGGCATCCGCGCGCCGATGCTGTCGATCTTCATCTGGACGCTGGTGTTCGCCACGCTCTCGGTGACGCTGACCTTCGCGCTCGGCGTGCTGCTGGCGGTGATCCTGCAATGGCCGCATCTGCGCTTCAAGGCGTTCTACCGCCTGATGCTGATCCTGCCCTATGCGGTGCCCGCCTTCATCTCGATCCTGATCTTCAAGGGACTGTTCAACCAGAACTTCGGCGAGATCAACATGCTGCTCGAGGCGCTGTTCGGCGTCCGGCCCGACTGGAACACCAATCCATTCATGGCCCGCATGATGATCGTGCTGGTCAACCTCTGGCTCGGCTATCCTTACATGATGCTGCTCGCCATGGGCTTCCTGCAGTCGGTGCCCGAGGATCACAAGAAGGCCGCCGCCCTCGAAGGGGCGAGCCCGATCCGCGTGTTCTTCACCATCACCCTGCCGCAGATCATCCCGCCATTCCTGCCGCTCCTGATCGCGAGCTTCGCGTTCAACTTCAACAATCTGGTGCTGATCCTGCTGCTGACGCGTGGCGCGCCGGACATGCCCGGCACGGTGATCCCGGCCGGACAGACCGACATCCTCGGCTCCTTCATCTACCGCATCGGCTTCGTCGACTCCGGCCAGCAGTTCGGCCTCTCGGGCGCCATTACCTTCATCATCTTCGTGCTCGTGGCCGCCATCGCCTACAGCAATTTCGTCGTCATGCGCCGGGTGGCGGGAGGCGTGAGATGAGGACCGTGGACTGGGCTTCGCACGCACACCGAGGAGGCACGCTATGATCGTTGAGCATCCGCGCTCGCTGCTGTGGCGCAAGATCGCCGCGCATGCATTCCTCCTCGCCTTCATCTGCCTGATCCTCGGGCCGTTCCTCGTGGTGGTGTCGATCTCGTTCCGCGAGGGCAATTTCACCATCGGCTCGCTGTGGCCCGAGCGGCCCACGCTCGAGCACTGGTATCTCGCCTTCGGCGTGCCGTTCACGCGCCCCGACGGCACGCTGGTCGAGCCGCCCTATCCGGTGCTGCTGTGGATGTGGAACTCGATCAAGATCGGCGTCATCGCCTCGGCCGGCGTGGTGGCGATCTCGACCATCTCCGCCTACGCCTTCTCGCGCGTGAAGTTCCCGGCGCGTGGCCCGCTGCTCGACGGACTGTTCATCGTCCAGATGTTCCCCACCACGCTGGCGCTGGTCGCGATCTTCGCGATCTTCGACAGCCTGGGCGAAGTGGTGCCGGCGCTGGCCATCGACAACCACTGGGCGGTGATCGCCGTCTACCTGTCGGGCGTCACGCTCCACATCTGGACCATCAAGGGCTATTTCGACTCGGTCGATCCGGCCATGGACAAGGCCGCGCAGATCGACGGCGCGACGCCGTGGCAGACCTTCCGTTATGTCTTCCTGCCGCTCGCGGTGCCCATCATCGCGGTGGTGTTCGTGCTCGCCTTCATCGGCACCATCAACGACTACCCCACCGCCTCGGTGCTGCTGCGGTCGAACGAAAATCTGACGCTGGCGGTCGGCTCGCGGCTCTATCTCAACGAGTTCCGCTACCTGTGGGGCGACTTCGCCGCCGCCGCAATCCTCAGTGGCCTGCCGATCACCGTCGTGTTCCTGCTCGCGCAGCGATACCTGGTGAGCGGACTGTCCGAGGGCGGGGTGAAGGGCTAGCGGTCCGCAGGCAAACTGCGTGCAAGAGGCTGCCCCCCTTCCACCATGCTACGCATGGTCCCCCTCCCCCCTTTGCACGGCGGCGGAGCCCGACGGAAGCTTCGGTTCCAGCGGTTCCTCCCCCGTGCAACGGGGGAGGGAGACCGCCGTCAGGCGGTGGAGGGGGCGGCCGCTTGCGCCGAAGAGCCGGACGATCGTCAGATCTCCGCCACGAGCCTCAGCGAATCCGGATCGTAGAAGGCCAGCGTGGCCTTGCCGTCGGCGATGGTGGTCACCTTGAGGCAACCGCCCCAGACGTCGATGCTGGAGCCCTGCTTGGTGGAAAGCTGGAGCTGGTTGGAGAGCGACTCCATGCGGGAGCCGTAGTCCACGTCGTTGCCCGTCGCGCAGTAGGGCACGTGGCCCGCGGCGCTGACGGACGTCGCGGCGAGGGCCGGCGCGGCGAGGCCGGCGGTGCCCAGCAGGGCGGTGACGGCAATGAGAGGAAGCTTGGTCATTTCGTACTCCATATGTGTTCGGGAGGAACGCTGGAGTATCTGTGCCGCGCCGCCGCACTTTACCAGTTACGGCTCGATGAACATTGATGAATTCGGCGCAACGCGGTGGACAGGTTTGTCACGCCGCCGCGACTGGACCAGTCAGTTGACCGGGACTTCCTCGAGCGACCACGGGTCGTAGAAGCGCATGCTGATGCGGCCGTTCTCGCGCACATTGGTCTGGATGCAGCCGTTCCAGAAGGTCGTCTGCCTCGCGTCGATGCCGCGCATCCTGAGCTTGTTCTCGTAGAACGTCGCTCTTTCGCTCTCGCCCATCTTGCCGATCTCGAACTCGAAGATCACGACATTTCCACCCCGGGGCGCGTAGCACATCGGCACGGCAAAGCTCGGCGTGGCGGTCAGGGCGAGGAGGGCGGCGAGGGCAAGACGCTTCATGAGGACACCGGCATGGCAGTTTCGACCAGCTTTACCCAGTAGCTGACGCCGACCGGGATGATGTCATCATTGAAGTCATATGTGTCGGAATGAAGTTCGGTGGAATCGCCATTGCCGAGGAAGATGTAGGCGCCCGGGCGGGCCTGCAGCATGTAGGCGAAGTCCTCGCCACCCATGGTGCCGTCGGCCTCGACGCTCGAGGCGCCGGTGATGCCGCGCGCCACACCCGCCGCGAACTCGGTCGGACCAGGCGAATTCACGGTGACGGGGTAGCCGTTGCGATAGTGGATCGACGCGGTGGCGCCGAAGGTGCCGGTGATGCCGGCCGTGACGGCGCGGATGCGCTCTTCCATGAATTTGCGCACGCCTTCGTCGAGCGTGCGGACGGTGCCGGTCAGCTTCACCGTGCGCGGGATGACGTTGAACGCGGTGCCGGCCTCGATCATCGTCACCGACAGCAGCGCTTCGCGCATCGGGTCGACATTGCGCGACACGATGGTTTGCAGCGCGAGGATGAGCTGGGCGGCGACGATCACCGGATCGACGGTGTTGTGCGGCATGGCGGCGTGGCCGCCTTCGCCCTCGATGGTGATCTGGAACTCGTCGGTAGCGGCCATGATGCCGCCGGGCTTGATGCCGAACTGGCCGGCCGGGATGCCGGGCATGTTGTGGAGCCCGTAGAATTCCTCGATGCCGAAGCGCTCGACCAGCCCGTCCTGCAGCATGGCGCGGCCGCCAGCCCCGCCTTCCTCCGCCGGCTGGAAGATCAGCACGGCGGTGCCCTCGAAGTTGCGCGTCTCGCTGAGATATTTGGCGGCGCCCAGCAGCATGGCGGTGTGTCCGTCATGGCCGCAGGCATGCATCTTGCCCGCGACGGCCGAGGCGTAGTCCTTGCCGGTGCGCTCGGTGATGGGCAGGGCGTCCATGTCGGCACGAAGGCCCATCACCCGGCCTGCACCGCCATTGCGGCCTTTGATCACCGCCACCACGCCGGTCCGCCCGATGCCGGTAACGACCTCGTCGGCGCCGAACGAGCGCAGCAGCTCCGCCACGCGTCCCGCGGTCCGGTGCACGTCGTATTGCAGCTCGGGATTGCGGTGGAAGTCCTGGCGCCATCCGGCGATCTCGCGCTGGAATTCGGCGACGCGATTGATGACGGGCATGGCACTCTCGGCTGGTAAAACCGGATTGTGCCGGGTCGCGCGGTGATTGGTCAAGCCGTGGCGGAGGTTAGCGTTCTCCCGGACGGGCCGGATCGAGAAAGCCATTGCCCTGGCGCGCCTTGCTCTTTGCATGGCCATTTGCCAAACACCGCGCCATGAAGATCCTCGTCGCCGTCAAGCGCGTCATCGACCACGCGATCCGCATCCGGGTGAAGCCGGACGGGACCGGCGTCGAGACGGCGAACCTGCGCATGTCGATGAACCCCTTCGACCGGCATGCGGTCGAGGCCGCGGTGCGGCTCGCCGAAGCGGGGCAGGCGGACGAGATCGTTGCCGTGTCCATTGGGCCGAAGGCGGCGACGGATGTGCTGCTGACCGCGCTGGCGATGGGCGCGCATCGCGGGCTGCTGCTCGAGACCGACGCGAAGCTCGAGACGCTCGCGGTAGCCAAGCTGCTCAGGCATGTCGCCGACGAGGAGAAGCCGGACCTGATCCTCCTGGGCAAGCAGGCGGTGGACGACGACAGCAACCATGTGGGGCAGATGCTGGCGGGGCTGCTCGGCTGGCCGCAGGCAACCTTTGCCTCGGCGATCGAGCTTGCCGACGGACAGGCGACGGTGACGCGCGAGGTCGATTTCGGCCGGCAGACGCTGCGGATGTCGCTGCCCGCGATCGTCACCGCCGATCTGCGCCTCAACGAGCCGCGCAATGTCGGCCTGCCCATGGTGATGAAGGCGAAGTCGAAGCCGCTCGCGACCAGGGCGGTTGCCGGGCTCGGCATCGACATCACGCCGCGGCTCGTGGTCGAGACGGTGACGCCGCCGCGCGAGCGGGCGCAGGGCAGGGTAGTCGCCACTCCGGCCGAGTTTGCGCAGGCCATCGCCGCCGAAATCGGCAAGATGGAGCCGCGCTGATGGCCGTGCTCGTCCTCGCCGATGCCGATCTGGGCCGGCTGACCCCGGCTACCGCGCGCATCGTCGCCGGGGCCGCCGAACTCGGACCTGTCGACCTGCTGGTCGACGCCGCGGCGGCCGAGGAGGCGCGCAGTCTCGCCGGGGTGCACCGGGTGCTGGCCGCCGCGCTGCCGGCCACGGCCGATGCGCTGGCGCAGCTGCTGGCGGTCCTCGCCGAGCCCTACACACACATCGTCGCCGCGGCCAATGCCAGCGGCCGCGACGTTATCCCGCGCCTCGCGGCGCTGCTCGATATCCAGCCGGTGACGGACATCACGGCGATTCTCGGCCCTACGAGGTTCGAGCGTCCCATCTATGCCGGCAACGCCACCGAGACGGTCAGCGACGGGCAGGCAAAGCACGTCCTTTCGCTGCGGGCGTCGGCTTTTGCTGCGACCGTTGGCGAAAATTCGGCTGTCGTTTCGAACATCTCGCCAGAAGTTGCGTCCGCGACCGAGGTCATCGCCGAGGTGCGGACCCAGAGCGAACGGCCGGAGCTGTCGACGGCGCAGATCGTGGTGTCGGGCGGCATTCCGCTCGGCGACCGCTTCGCGCTGGTCGAGGACCTGGCCGGAAAGCTCGGCGCCGCCGTGGGGGCCACCCGCGCGCTGGTCGACGCCGGCCATGCCCCCAACGACCTCCAGGTCGGCCAGACCGGCAAGATCGTCGCCCCCGACCTCTATGTCGGGCTCGGCATTTCCGGCGCCCTGCAGCACCTTGCCGGTATCCAGGGAGCGAAGGCCATCTTCGCCATCAACACGGATGCCGAAGCGCCCCTGATGAAGATTGCCGATGTGGCGCTGGTCGCCGATCTGTTCGAGGCCGTGCCGGCGGTGATCGCGGAGCTGGACCGGCTGGGCATCAAACGCTGAGTCCGTTGCAAATCCACTGCCGCCGCCTATAAAGGCGCCGCACTTCCCACCGGGCTCCCCACATGTTCGAAACCCTGCAAAAGGCCACGCTCGACAAGATCTTCGTCCTGATGGCCGAGTACGCCGCCGACCCCCGCACCAACAAGATCGACCTGGGTGTCGGCGTCTACAAAGACCCGCAGAACAACACCCCGATCATGACGGCGGTGAAGAAGGCCGAGCAGCGCATCCTCGATACGGCCAAGACCAAGACCTACAAGGGCGTGGTGGGGAACAAGGAATTCTCGCAGGCCATCGTCGACCTGACGCTGGGCGGCACGGTCGACGCCGCGCGCATCCGCTGCGTCAACGGCAATGGCGGCACCGGCGCGCTGATGAACCTGCTGTTCGTGCTGGGCCGCGCCCGGCCCAAGGGACGCATCTTCATCTCGGACCCGACCTGGCCGAACCACATTCCGCTGGCCGAGAACGCCAACCTCACGGTCAGCTCCTACCCGTATTTCGACGCGGCGACGCGCAAGGTCGATTTCGATGCGATGATGCGGGTGATCGATAGCCTGGGCAGCGACGACATCGTGCTGCTGCATGGCTGCTGCCACAACCCGACTGGCGCGAACCTGACGCATGAGCAGTGGGACATTGTCGTCGCGAGCCTCAAGCGCACCGGCGCCTTCCCGCTGGTCGACCTCGCTTATCTCGGCTTCGGCGACGGCATCGACGAGGACGCCTACGGCACCCGCAAGGTCGCCTCCGAGCTGCCCGAATGCATGATCGCCTTCTCGGCGAGCAAGAATTTCGGCCTCTACCGCGAACGCGCCGGCGTTTCGATCGCCATCGCGAAAGACTCGGCCACCGCCGACATCGTGTCGAGCCAGATGCAGAACGTCATCCGCGGCACCATCAGCCAGACGCCGGACCACGGCGCCGAAGTGGTGCGGGTGATCCTCGAGGACAAGGAACTGCGGGCCGAATGGGCCGCCGAGCTCAAGGGCATGCGGGAACGCATGAAGCGGTTGCGCGTCAAATTGGCAGACGCCATCCGGCGCAAGTCGAACTCCAAGGATTTCGACTTCATCGCCGAGCATTCGGGCATGTTCAGCCTGCTCGGTCTGCCCGGCGACGTGGTCCAGAAGCTCAAGACCGAGGACGGCGTCTACATGATCAACGACAGTCGCATCAATGTCGCGGGAATTCCCGAGGATCGCGTCGACGAACTGGCCGATTATCTGCTGCGCGCCGCGGGTTAACCTGTTGCAGGGCGCCGCAAACGGCATAGATAGGGTGTAAGAACCCAAGAAAAATTCGAGAGGACGGACAATGCAGTTTTTCGTCGATACCGCTGAGATCGCGGACATTCGCAAGCTCTACGACATGGGTCTGCTGGACGGGGTGACCACCAACCCCTCGCTGGTCGCCAAATCCGGCCGCGACTTCAAGGAAGTGGTCAAGGAAATCTGCTCGGTCGTGCCGGGTCCGGTGTCCGCCGAAGTCGCCTCGACCGAGTTCGACGGCATGATGGCCGAGGGCAAGGTGCTGGCCAAGCTCGCCGACAATGTCGTGGTGAAGGTGCCGCTGACCGTCGACGGCCTCAAGGCGACCAAGAAGCTGGGCGCCGAAGGCATCAAGACCAACGTCACGCTCTGCTTCTCGCCCAACCAGGCGCTGCTCGCCGCCAAATGCGGCGCGACCTATATCTCGCCGTTCCTGGGCCGTCTCGACGACATCAATCTCGACGGCGTCGAACTGATCGAGCAGATCCGCCAGATCTACGACAACTACAATTTCACCACGCAGATCCTCGCCGCCTCGATCCGCACGCCCAACCACGTCACGCAAGTGGCGCTGGCCGGGGCCGATGTCGCGACGATCCCGCCGGCGGTGATCTACAAGCTCGCGGACCACCCGCTGACCAAGTCTGGCCTCGAGCAGTTCGTGAAGGACTGGAAGGGTACCGGCCAGTCGATCCTCTGATGGCCGACTCAGAAATCGCCGGGGCGGTGAAGGCCGCGCTGGCGCATGTCGAGATTCCCGGCGGCGGGACGCTGGCGGGCTATGCCGGCCTCTCGGAGATCATCGTCACCAAGGGTGCTGTCGCGCTCGCCATCTCGGTGCAGCCGGGCATGGAAGCCGCCTTCGGGCCGGCGCGCGACGCCGCCAAGGCGGCGGCGGAAGCCGTCGCGCAGGGCCGCAAGGTGATGGTGTCGCTGACCTCCGACCGCGCGCCGCCGCAGGCGACCGGACAGGCCGCCGCACAGGGCCGGCCGGGGCCGGCGCCGAAGTCCGCCGTTCCGGGTGTGCGCAACATCGTCGTCGTCGGTTCGGGCAAGGGGGGCGTCGGTAAGTCGACGGTCGCCACCAATCTCGCGCTCGCCTTCGCCGCCGAGGGCCTGCGCACCGGCATCCTCGACGCCGACCTGTATGGGCCGTCGATCCCAAAACTCCTCGGCATCGAGGGCAAGCCCGCCGTGCGCGAGGACGGCATCTTCTCGCCGCACCAGGCCCATGGCTTGAGTGCCATGTCGATCGGCTCGATGCTGACGCCGGGGCAGGCGGTGGTGTGGCGCGGCCCGATGGCCACCTCGGCGCTGCGGCAATTGCTGCGCGAGACCGACTGGGGCGGGCTCGACCTGCTGGTGGTCGATCTGCCGCCCGGCACGGGCGACATCCAGATTTCGCTGTTCCAGCAGGCCGAACTCGCCGGCGCCGTGATCGTCTCGACGCCGCAGGATTTAGCGCTGATCGACGCGCAGAAAGCCGTCGACATGATGAAGCGGCTCTCGATCCCGCTGCTCGGACTGGTCGAGAACATGAGCTACTTCGTGGCTCCTGACACCGGTAGGCGTTACGACATCTTCGGCCATGGCGGGGCGGCGGATGCCGCGCCCCGGATGGGGATGCCCTTCCTCGGCGAGGTGCCGCTCGACATGGCGATCCGCGCGACCTCGGACGCCGGCAGGCCCGTCGTCGCCGCCGATCCGGGCGGTCCGCAGGCATCCGCCTTCCGCGCCATCGCCCGCGAAATCCTGCGGCGCAACCCGCACCTCATATAAGCGTCGAGATTCGCGTGGCGGGGGCGGACGATGTCGCCGACCTCGTCGCCGCCGATCCTTACGCGCAGGTCGATGCGGGCCGGCGAGCGCAGATCGCCGAGTGGGTCGACGCCGGCCAGTGCTTCGTCGCCGAGCGCGGCGGCCGCATCGTGGGTTACTGCGTGCTCAACCGGGAGCTCTTCGACTCGTTTTTCATCAAGCTCGTCGCGGTGGCCGAGACGGAGCGCCGGAGCGGCGTCGGTACGGCGATGATCGAGCACCTCGTCGGCCTAATTCCACCGGGCGAGAAGCTGTGGACCTCGACCAACAAGTCGAACGCCCCGATGCGCAGCCTGCTGCCCCGCCTTGGCTTCATCGCGAGCGGGCGGATCGACAATCTCGACGACGGCGATCCGGAGCTTGTCTTCGTTCGCCTGCCGACGTCGTGACTCCTGTCGATTCCGCTGTTAGGTAATCGATTACATCAGCCGCCGGATGGAGCCGGCGCCCCCTAGCGTCTTCACTCGGAGGTCAAATGTTTTCCGTTGATCGTGGCCAGTTCGGGCCGAACTTCGTCTTTGGCGCGGCCACGGCGGCCTATCAGATCGAGGGCGGCCAGACCGACGGCCGCGGTCCGTGCATCTGGGACACGTTTGCGGCGACGCCGGGCAATGTGAAGAACGCCGACGACGGCAAGACGGCCTGCGACCACTACAACCGCTGGCCCGAGGACCTCGATCTGATCCGCGACGGCGGCTTCGACGGCTACCGCTTCTCGATCGCCTGGCCCCGGCTGATCCCCGAGGGGACCGGCGCGATCAACCAGGCGGGCCTCGACTTCTACGACCGGCTGATCGACGGGATGCTGGAGCGCGGGCTGAAGCCGTTCGCGACGCTCTATCACTGGGACCTGCCCAGCGCCCTGCAGGACCGGGGCGGCTGGATGAACCGCGACATCGGCGGTTGGTTCGCCGACTATGCGGCGCTGGTGGGCAGGCATTTCGGCGACCGCCTGCACGCGACGGCCACCATCAACGAACCGTGGTGCGTGTCGATCCTCAGCCACATCCTGGGCATCCACGCGCCGGGCTACCGCGACCTGCGCGCCGGCGCCCGGGCGATGCATCACGTGCTCTATGCGCACGGCATGGGCGTCGACGCGCTGCGCGCCAATGGCGTCAAGAACATCGGCATCGTGACAAATCTCGAAAAGTCCGAGCCGGCGTCGGACAAGGAAGACGACCAGCGCGCCTTCGACTTGGGCGATGCCATGTTCAACCGCTGGTTCCTCGGCGGCGTCTATAAGGGGCAGTATCCCGAGGTGCTGACCAGCATCCTCGATCAGTACCTGCCGGTCGACTATCAGAAGGACATGGAGATCGTGAGCCGCCCGCTCGACTGGGCCGGCATCAACTACTATTCGCGCGGCCTCTACGCCTGGGATGCGAGCCGCCCGGCCTTCCCGATCAAGCAGGTGAAAGGGCCGCTGCCCACCAACGATCTGGGCTGGGAAATCTACCCAAAGGGCCTGACGGACCTCCTGGTGCGCGTCTCCAAGGAATACACCAAGCTGCCGCTCTATGTCACCGAGAACGGCATGAGCGAGATCGACGACACCCGTCGCGTCGCCTTCTACGACGACCACTTGAAGGCCGTTCTAGAGGCGCAGAAACAGGGTGCCGACGTCCGCGGCTACTTCGCCTGGTCGCTGCTCGACAACTACGAATGGGCCGAGGGCTATTCCTCGCGCTTCGGCATCGTGCATGTCGACTATGCCAGCCAGAAACGCACCCCCAAGGGCAGCTACCGCGCTTTCCAGGGCATGCTGCACAACACGCGCTGAGATCGCCGGCTTCGGCTTAACCAGCGGGTTGCTCGGCTCGCCGCCCCGGTGCGGCGGGCCCGTTCGTGCGCGGCCCAGCGCCCCTCGACACGACCGGCGCGCCGGAATACGCTATCTCAGATCTATATTATCGCAATACTGAGACCACCAAGAACAAGGGGCTGTATTTCATAGATATTTGGAGGATCAATTGGGAAACGGCTATATTGACGGCGACAGACTTAACGTACGTGTTTCTGCGATAGCTGCGCTGAGTGCCATGGAGCGGACGCTCTGGCGGCGCTCCTTCTTCAAGGCCTCCGAGCTGCTCTGGGCGGCAACGGAAGGGCAGCTCTCCTTCGGTTCGATCTTCTTTACCGACAACGCCCAGTCGCTCGAAATGGCGGACTTCATCCTGTCCGAGACGGACCGCGGCTACACCACGTCCGACACGTTCGGCGTCATCAACCGCAACATCACGCTCGGGCAGTATGTGAAGCGCGGCCCGCTCACCACCATCCACGAGCTCGGCCATCATCTATGGGGGCTCGGCGAGGAATATGCCCGCTCACTGGGCGGCAAGATCAACCAGTCCGCTTCGCTGCCGGCGACGCATGGCAACCGCATCATTCCCCTGACGCTGTCGAACTGGGGCGTGGCCGACAGCACCTTCGCGGGGGCGGACGTGGTCTATCGCAACACCGCGGGAGGGATCGAGACACAGACCATCGCGACGAAGTCCGGACTGCGCATCACGCTCAATGCGCCGCTGTCGGAGGACCCGCGCCTGGGCACGTCGATAACCGTGCAATGGGTGATCGGCGTGGAATGCACCACGACGGTGCCGAGCCACGCCTGCGTGATGGAGCATTCACGGACGGCCGCGGGAACGCTCAATCCCGACGGCACCTGGACGCCCGCGGCAAACCCGATCACCGAGTTCTGCGACGATATCAATCACGACCCGGACCAGGACACCGACCAGCACCAGCGCTGGGCCAAGTCCTGCTGGGGACGGATCAGCACGCATCCCACGCGGTCCCTCCTTGCGCCGGGCGGCCACCCGGGCACCGGGACGCCCACGGGCTACGTGCCGCCGACATGGATCGAGGCGCAGGGCGACATCCAGCTGGCGCTTGTCCTCGATCATTCGGGCTCGATGAGCCTCAATGGCGGCACCCGCCTCACGGGCGTCAAGAACGGGGCGAAGTACTGGGCCAAGGCGGCGCAGGCGAACAAGCAGGCGCTGAGCATCATCTGGTACAATCACGCTGTCGACGTGCTCGTGCCGGAGACGGATTTCGCCACGCTGAGCGACAGCGATGTCGACCAGATCGTCGCCACGATCCAGGGGCAGGTCCCCATCGGCCTCACCAACATCCGCGACGGGCTGTTCGAGGGGCTCAACCAGATGGTCGGCTATGCCGCCGATCCGCCGGCGCGCGCCGCGATCCTGCTCACCGACGGCGTGCACAACA
The DNA here is from genome assembly GCA_001899065.1 of Devosia sp. 66-22. Taxonomy (GTDB): domain Bacteria; phylum Pseudomonadota; class Alphaproteobacteria; order Rhizobiales; family Devosiaceae; genus Devosia_A. Next base: position 106,310 of record MKUZ01000023.1, read on the forward strand.
CGCCGCCCGGCAGCAGCATGCTCGAAGCGATAGCGCCCTATCGCAAGGACAATGCCTCGATCTACACGCTCGGGCTGGGGAGCGGTTCGACGCTCGACATCAGCGGGCTCGAACGGCTGGCCAAGGACACGGGCGGCCTCTCGGGCGCCGTCGCCGACGGCACCGACGAGTTCGCCATCCGCACCGAGATGATCAAGTTCTTCCAGCATATCCTGGGCGGACTCGTCCTGGCCGATGTGCGCCGCCTCTTCGCGCAGTATGGCCATCCAGGCGGCCTGTGGCCAAACGACCCGGAGCTTCCCTTTGCCAACCGTCCGCCGCTCGCCGACATCATGGGCTCGCTGGGCGCGGCCACGCCGGACGATCTGCAGACGATGGTCGGCGACACGCTGATGGGGATCGACGAGGTGCCGGTCGAGCTGGGCTCGACCACCGCCATGTTCACGAGCGCTTTTGGCGACGGTGTCCACGCCTGGCTCTACCTCATCGATCCCGATGGCAACGAGATCAAGTACGACGATCCGTCGGTGATCTTCGGCCGTGAGTTCCGCTCCTTCGAGTTTGCCAGCGTCGATGGCCCCAGGCCGGGGATCTGGCGCGTCGTCAACATCGTTCCCGGAAACGACAAGATCCATGCCGGCCGGCAGCAGACGCTGGCAGGGATCGGCGACGACAAGGTGCGCGTCGGAGTAGAACTGAGTTCGCCGGATCGCCCCGGACCGGTGCGGGTGGCCGTGGTCACGCGCTACGAGGAGGTCCTGACCGGCCTCGGCGTTGCCGCCATCGTCGAGCCGGGCAAGCCCGGAACGCGCCGCATCGAGCTCAGCGACGCCGACGAGCCGGGCGTCTATGTCGGCTATTTCGATCTGCCGGACGGCCAGTACAGTGGCCATGTCGAGGTGACGGCGTCGGGCGCCAACGGCTTTGCCGATGTCGACCACTCGATGCTGCATGGCGAGCCGGGGGCGACCGACACCTGGGTCGCCAACAACCCGCCCTTCGTTCGCATGGTGCCCATCGGCTTCACGATCGGCAGGCTGCCCAAGCCCAATCCGGAAGAGGAGACTCGGGGCTGACGCAGCCAGGGTTGCGCGGGGAGGGTGTTGGCCCGTACCCGCGCGACCAGCCCGACAGCCGTTCCCGGTGTACCGCGCGGTCCCGCGACCCACCTTGCCCGCCGCATTGCTTTATGCAACTTTAGGCTACCGCTAACCGCCGTGCGAGGCTTCATAATCGGGCCCCAAAACGTTTTGGAACCAAAACGTTTTGGCAAAGCAGGGAAGGCGGGGGCGCGAAAGCGCCTCAAACTGTGCGATGGGAGGACTACATGCACAAATACCTCTTGGCGGGGGTTTCCGCCGTTGCGCTGGTGGTTTCGGCCGGCGCCTATGCCCAGGAACTGAAATATCCCAAGGGCGAGGGTGCGTTCAGCTGGGACGCGCTGCAGCAGTTTGCCGACAGCCACAAGGGCCTCGAGGGTCAGAAGGTGACCGTGTGGGGCCCGTGGCGTGAGGGCGGCGACCAGGAGCAGTTCCTGACCGTGCTCGCTTACTTCGAAGACGCCACCGGCATCGACGTCGAATACGGCTCCTCGGAGAACTACGAGCAGCAGGCGCAGATCGACGCCGCCGCCGGCTCGTCGGCCAACGTCACCATCCTGCCGCAGCCGGGCCTGCTCGCCGACATGGCGGCCAAGGGCTACCTGACGCCGCTCAGCGACGACGTGAAGGCCACCGTTGAAGAGATCAACGCGGCCGGTTCGTCCTTCGTCAGCCTCGGCACCTACAAGGACAAGGACGGCAACCCGCAGTTCTACGGCGTGCCCTACAAGGCCGACCTCAAGTCGCTCGTGTGGTACTCGCCCGACAACTTCGCGGACGCCGGCTACGAAGTGCCGACGACCTACGAAGACCTCAAGGCCCTCACCGAGAAGATGGTCGCCGACGGCAAGACGCCGTGGTGCATCGGTCTTGGTTCGGGCGGCGCCACCGGCTGGCCGGCGACCGACTGGGTCGAAGACATCATGCTGCGCATGTACTCGGGCGAAGACTACGACGCCTGGGTCAGCAACGAGATGAAGTTCAACGATCCCAAGGTCGTGGCCGCGCTCGACGAGTTCGGCTGGTTCGCCAAGAACGACAAGAACGTTGCCGGCGGCACGGCCGCGGTCGGTACCACGGACTTCCGCGAGAGCCCGCTGGGCCTCTTCTCGGTTCCGCCGGCCTGCTACATGCACCACCAGGCCTCGTTCATCCCGTCCTTCTTCCCTGAAGGCACGGAACTGGGCACCGACGCCGACTTCTTCTACTTCCCGGCCTCGTCGGAGCGCGACCTCGGCACTCCGGTGCTCGGCGCGGGCACGATCGCGACCATCACCAAGGACTCGCCGGCGGCGCACGCCTTCATCGACTTCCTCAACAATCCGATCTCCAACGAGGTCTGGATGGCGCAGTCGGGCTTCCTCAGCACCAACAAGCTCGCCAATGTCGAAACCTACGGCAACGAGACGCTGAAGAAGGAAGGCCAGATCCTGCTCTCGGGCACGACCTTCCGCTTCGACGGCTCCGACCTGATGCCGGGTGCCGTGGGCGCCGGCTCGTTCTGGACCGGCATGGTCGACTTCGTGGGTGGCAAGTCCGCCCAGGAAGTGGCGGACCAGGTGCAGGCCTCGTGGGACGCCATCAAGTAATCTGACTAGCATCAAGCTCGGACCCGGCGCTAAGGTGCCGGGTCCGGACTACGCACTCATCACGCCAGGGGAGGGGCGGCATGGGCGACATTTTCCAGCAGATTACTGGTGCCGTCATCGCGATCATTCTGGCACTCGCCGGGCTCGTGATCTACTTCTGGGGCACGAACTGGCTGCTGGACAGGCTGCTTTCCTCCGGGAGTTCCAGCGGCAACGAGATCACCCGGCGCGACAACATCCGCAGCCAGATCCGGCCCTGGCTCTTTCTCTTCCCCGCTCTGCTGTTTCTCACCGTCTATCTCGTCTACCCCGTGGTCGAGACGTTCCGGCTGAGCTTCTTCGACAAGAACGGCGTTTTCATCGGCTTCGGCAACTATGTCTGGGCCTTCGGCGACAGCGGCTTCCGCCAGTCGATCTTCAACAACATCCTGTGGCTGCTGATCGTGCCGTTCTTCGCCACGGCCTTCGGCCTCGTGATCGCGGTACTCGCGGACCGGTTGTGGTGGGGCACCATCGCCAAGTCGCTGGTGTTCATGCCCATGGCCATCAGCTTCGTGGGCGCGTCGGTGATCTGGCGCTTCGTCTATGACTACCGCGCCGCGGGCGAGAACCAGATCGGCCTGCTCAACGCCATCGTCACCGGCTTCGGCCTGCCGCCACAGGCTTGGATCACCCTGCCGCTGTGGAACTCGGTGTTCCTCATGGTGATCCTCATCTGGATCCAGACCGGCTTTGCCATGGTGATCCTCTCGGCCGCCCTGCGCGGCGTGCCCGAGGAAACGCTCGAGGCGGCGCGCATCGATGGCGCCAACGGTTTCCGCATCTTCTTCGACATCATGATCCCGCAGATCTGGGGCACCATCGTCGTGGTGTGGACCACCATCACTATCGTAGTGCTCAAGGTGTTCGACATCATCTTCGCCATGACCAACGGCCAGTGGGACACCGAAGTGCTGGCCAACCTCATGTTCAAGTGGATGTTCGTGAACTTCGACTATGGGCGAGGCTCGACCATTGCCGTGATCATCATGCTCTCGGTGCTGCCCATCATGGTCTGGAACATCCGCCGCGCCAACGCCGAAGAGGGGACCCGCTGATGGCTACCGCCGATATCGCGACCGACATCCCCCGCCCGGTGAGCAGCTCGCCCAACCTGCTGTCGCGCATCGACGCCGGCCGCATCTTCACCCACATCGCCCTGCTGGTGCTGGTGATCATCTGGACCGTGCCGACCGCCGGGCTACTGATTTCGTCGCTGCGCGACAAGGACCAGCTCGCCGTGTCCGGCTGGTGGACGGCGCTGACCACCTCGCGTTCGCAGAACGTCGAGCGCCTCCCCACGGCCGAAGGGCAGGTGGAGGAGAACGGCAAGTTCGTCATCCGCGGCAATCTGTTCGGCGACGCGACGCACAAGACCATCAGCGCCTTCGGGCTGACCGCCGACACGCCGGCGGCGACGCCGGTCGGCGGTTCGATGCCCATGAACGATGGCGGCACCATCACGGTGCAGTCGACTGGCGACTATGAGTGGCTGTCCGACACGAAGTTCGAGCACACCCGTGGTCCGCGTGTCTTCTTCGTGGCCGACATTCCGCCGCGCTTCACGCTCGAGAACTATGTCGAGGTGCTGACCGCGAACGGCGTGTTCCGCTCGTTCGTCAACTCGTTCACGGTGACGATTCCGGCGACGATCATCCCGATCCTGATGGCCGCGTTCGCCGCCTATGCCCTTGCCTGGATGCGGTTCCCGTTCCGCGGCCTCATCGTCGCGGTGGTGGTGGGCCTGCTGGTGGTGCCGCTCCAGATGTCGCTGATCCCGCTGCTGTCGATGTACAACAACATCGCGCACGTGCTCGGTGCCGAGGACGGCAAGACCTATCTGGGCATCTGGCTGGCCCACACCGCCTTCGGCCTGCCGCTCGCCATCTACCTGCTGCGCAACTATATGGCGGCGCTGCCCAAGGAGATCATGGAATCGGCCCGCATCGATGGCGCCAGCCATTTCCAGATCTTCACCGGCATGGTGCTGCCGCTGAGCTTCCCGGCACTCGCCAGCTTCTCGATCTTCCAGTTCCTCTGGGTGTGGAACGATCTTCTGGTGGCGATGGTGTTCCTCGGCGCGCAGGAGAGCAAGCTGGTGCTCACCGGCAAGCTGGTGTCGCTCCTCGGCTCGCGCGGCAACAACTGGGAAATCCTGACGGCCGGCGCGTTCGTCACCATCGTCGTGCCGCTGATCGTGTTCTTCTCGCTGCAGCGCTACTTCGTGCGCGGCCTGCTGGCCGGCTCCGTGAAGTAGCAACGGATCTGTGCTTGGGACGACGGGGCCGGCATCAGCCGGCCCCTTTGCTTTCGCGAGGGCAAGTGCTGCGGATCAGCCGATCGTGGTGCGGCGCGCCATGGGCAGCGGGTCGTCGAGCGAGCGCGCGTCGAGGTCCGGCGCCACATGGAAGGACGAGCGCATCAGGACGCCGCGCGCCGGCTGACCGTCATCGAGCTGGCGGCTCAGCTCGGCGATGAGCGCGTGCCCGGCGTCGCGCAGCGAAGAGCGGACGAACGTGACGCGCGGCGCGAGCCGGGTCGAATGGATGTGCCGCAGCTCGTCGTCCATGGTGGCGATGGCGATCGGCCGGCCATCGCGCAGTCCGGCGTTGGCGAGCACCTCATAGCCCTCGACCAGCAGCAGGATGGAGGAATAGAGCACCGCCGTCACCCGCGTATCGGCGAGCGCCTTCTGCGTCAGGCTGAAGCCGGCATCGCCCATCGGGTGGGCGGAATTGTAGACGCGCAGCGAATCGGCGGGCAGGCCGGCATCGGCGATGGCGTCGCGAACGCCGTGATGACGATAGAGCGCATAATTGAACGTCTCGTCGCCATTGATGAAGGCGAAGCGCCGGTGGCCATTGGCGATCAGCAGCCGCATCAGCCGGTAGAAATTGTCGTAATTGTCCATATCGACCCAGCCATACTGGCTGGCGCGCTGCTCGCGGCCGTGCACGACGAAGGGCCGGCCGGCCTCGGTGAGGAAGCTGATGCGCTCGTCGTCCTCGCGCGGCAGGTCGATGATGAAGCCGTCGACCGAATTGTCGCGCACGTAGCGGTCATAGGTCTGCAGCTCGCGGTCCTGTCCATGGCTGGTCAGAACGATGTCGTAGTTGGCGGCGCGTGCTTCGGCGAGCACGCCGGCCATCACTTCGGAGAAGTGCGGGTCGAGATATTTGAGCTCGTTGTCGCTCTGCACCCAGGCGATGTTGTGCGTGCGCTGCAGCACGAGGCGCTGGGCATTGCGGTTGGGCCGATAGCCGAGCCGGCGGGCCGCCTCCTCGATCTTGGCGCGCGTCTTGTCGCCGACGTCGGGGTAGCCGTTCAGTGCGCGCGAAATCGTGGTGATCGACAGCTCGAGTTCCGCTGCCAGATCCTTGATCGTGATGTTGCGTCCACTCGCCGATTGCGGGGCGACCGGGCGGCCTGGTTTCCGTCCCATAGAGCTTTGATATTCAACAATGTTTGCGCGGTCATAGACGGATACCGCGCGTCCTCCCGGAGTTGACGTCCCCTCAGCTCCGACGCTAAGAATAGCCTACTAAAACGTTTTGGCAAATTGCCGTCGGACGGCGTTGCCCAAGGAGTATCCGGTTGGTCGCGCAGCCCTTGATGACCGAGCAGAAGACACCGGCTGAACCGATTCTCGACCGCGACTGGTGGCGGGGCGCGGTGATCTACCAGATCTATCCGCGCTCGTTTCAGGACCATAATGGCGACGGCATCGGCGACCTCGTGGGCATCACCGAGCGGCTCGACTACGTCGCCGATCTGGGCGTCGACGCGATCTGGCTGTCGCCCTTCTTCACCTCGCCGATGCGCGATTTCGGCTACGACGTCTCCAACTATCGCGACGTCGATCCGCTGTTCGGCACCATCGGCGACTTCGACCGGCTGGTCGAGAAGGCGCATGCGCTCAAACTCAAGGTGATCATCGACCAGGTGATCAGCCACTGCTCGGACAAGCATCCCTGGTTTGCCGAGAGCCGGCTCAACCGGACCAACGACAAGCGCGACTGGTTCGTGTGGGCCGACCCCAAGCCCGACGGGACGCCGCCCAACAACTGGCTCTCGATCTTCGGCGGCAGCGCCTGGACCTGGGACAGCCGGCGCATGCAGTACTACATGCACAATTTCCTCGCTTCGCAGCCGGACCTCAACTTCCACAATCCGGCAGTACAGGACGCGCAGCTCGACAATATGCGCTTCTGGCTCGAGCGCGGTATCGACGGCTTCCGTCTCGACACGGTGAACTTCTACTTCCACTCGCTGGGGCTCGAGAGCAATCCGGTGGTCAAGCCCGAGGACTTCAACGCCTCGACCGCGCCCGCCGTGAACCCCTACAATTTCCAGGAACATCTCTACGACAAGAGCCAGCCCGAAAACGCGGTGTTCATGGAGCGCATCCGCGCGCTGCTCGATGAATATGGCGCCAAGACCTCCGTGGGCGAGATCGGCGACAGCCAGCACCAGCTCGAGGTGATGAGCCAGTACACCTCCGGCACCGACCGGCTGCACATGGCCTATACGTTCGACTATCTGGGCGGCGAATTCTCGGCCGAGCATTTCCGCAAGGCGATCGACCTGACCGAGCGCGACGCGCCGGGCGGCTGGATCTGCCTAGCTTTCTCCAACCACGACGTCGTGCGTCACATCTCGCGCTGGGCGACGCACGGCCAGCAGGACGAATTCACGCGCCTCGCCTGCACCATGCTGCTGTCGATGCGCGGCTCGGTGTGCCTTTACCAGGGCGAGGAGCTGGGCCTGACCGAGGCCGAGCTGGCCTTCGAGGATCTCGTCGACCCCTATGGAATCGAGTTCTGGCCGCAGTTCAAGGGCCGCGACGGCTGCCGCACGCCGATGGTGTGGCAGACGCAGAGCCCGATGGGCGGGTTCACGACGGCGACGCGGGCCTGGCTCCCGGTGCCGGCGGACCACATGACCAAGGCCGTCGACCGGCAGGACAAGGACCAGGGCTCGGTGCTGGCGCATTATCGAGCCATGCTGGCCTTCCGCCGTGCCCATCCGGCGCTGATCCGCGGCAGCATCGAGACGCTCGATGCGCCTGTGGGCGTACTGGCGTTCCTGCGCGACGGCGAGGGCGAGCGGCTCTACTGCGCTTTCAACATGACCGAGCAGCCGGTGACGGTTCCGGTCCCGGCGGGCTTCGATCTGACCGCGTCGGATGCGCCGGGTATCGACTATCAGCCCCAGCAAGGGGCATTGAGCCTGGCGCCATTCGGTGCCTACATTGGAATTGTTCGATAGCGGGCGGGGAGGGCCTTTATGTCGGATCTCAAGATCACCAATCTCTACAAGCGCTACGGCAACATCGAGATCCTCAAGGACGTGAACCTCGACATCAAGTCGGGCGAGTTCATCGTCTTCGTGGGGCCCTCCGGCTGCGGCAAGTCCACCCTGTTGCGCACCATATCGGGCCTCGAGACGATCTCATCGGGAACGCTCGAAATCGATGGACGCGTGGTCAACGATGTGGCGCCGTCAAAACGCGGCATTGCGATGGTGTTCCAGTCCTACGCGCTCTATCCGCATATGACCGTGTACGACAACATGGCCTATGCGCTGAAACTGATGAACCTGCCCAAGGCGGAGCTCGACCAGAAGGTGCGCGCGGCGGCCGAGAAGCTGCAGCTCACCAAATATCTCGAGCGCCTGCCCAAGGCGCTGTCGGGCGGCCAGCGCCAGCGCGTCGCCATCGGCCGCGCCATCGTGCGCGATCCCAAGGTGTTCCTGTTCGACGAGCCGCTCAGCAACCTCGACGCGGCGTTGCGTGTGCAGATGCGCATGGAGATCGGCCAGCTCAAGGAGCAACTGCCCAACACCACCATGATCTACGTCACCCACGACCAGGTGGAGGCCATGACCATGGCCGACCGCATCGTCGTGCTCAAGGACGGCGTGGTGCAGCAGGTGGGCACGCCCATGGAGCTCTACGAGAATCCCCAGAGCCTGTTCGTCGCCGGCTTCATCGGGTCGCCCAAGATGAACTTTCTCACCGGCCCGTTTGCCGACAAGTACAAGGCGCACACGGTGGGCGTGCGGTCGGAGCATCTCGACATCGTCAATGACGGCGCCTGGACCGGCAAGGTGATCTACTCGGAGAACCTCGGCTCGGACAGCTACATCTATGTCGATATCGGCTCGGGCGAGCCGGTGGTGGTGCGCCAGCCCGGCAAGGCGTCCTACCACTCGGGCGACCAGCTCAGCTTCTCGCCGCGGGGCGAAATGTTCCACCGCTTCGACGAAGCGGGCAAGCCGATGGTGCACTAGGAAGAAGCGAATAGCGAAGTAGCGAATAGCGAAGTAGCGAGTAGCGAATAGGGGCTTGCGGAGGCGAGCCCCTTGTCATTCCTGCTGCTCGCTGCCGCTCACAGCACCGGCACGATGCCCACATCGGGCAGTGATGCCGCGATCAGCTCCTTTGTCAGCGGTTCCTGCGGCTTGTCGAGCAGTTGCGCCGGCGTGCCGGTTTCGATGATGCGGCCCTTGTCCATCACCATCACCCGGTCGGCGACAATGCGGACCATGTCGAGGTCGTGGCTGATGACGAGGAAGGTGAGGCCATAGTCGGCGCGCAGCCGGTTGAGCAGCACCAGCACTTCGCCGCGCACCGACACGTCGAGCGCCGAAACCGGCTCGTCGAGCACCACGAGGCGCGGGCGGGTGATGAGCGCGCGGGCGATGGCGAAGCGCTGCCGCTGGCCGCCCGAGAATTCGTGCGGGAAGCGGTTGAGCATGTCGGGCGAGAGGCCGACGGCCTGCACCACTTCGACGATGCGGCGGCCAAGCTCGTCGAACTCCGCACCCTGCTCGAGCCGCAGCGGCTCGGCGACCGATTCCCCGATGGTGAGGCGCGGATTGAAGCTGCCGAACGGGTCCTGGAACACCAGGCTGATGTCGCGCCGCAGCGTCCGGGGCAGGTCGGTGCCGTGATAGACCTGGTGGTCGAACTCGAGTTCGCCCTTGGTCGCGCGGTCGAGTCCGACAATGATGCGGGCGAGGGTCGACTTGCCGGAACCGGACGGGCCGACCAAGGCGAGCGACTCCCCGCTCCGGATGGTGAAGTTCACGCCGTCGAGCGCGGTCAGCGGCGGGCGTGGCTCGAAGATCGACACGTCGGGCTGGCGGAAGCGCTTGGTGAGATCGCGGGCGACGAGCATGTCGCCGCTGATCGGCGCACGCATCAGCGTGCGCGCCCGATGGCGGCCCGCCGCGAGCAGCAGTTTGGTGTAGTCGTGCTTGGGGTGGCCGAGCACGTCGAGCTTGTCGCCCATCTCCACCACCTTGCCGCGCCGCACCACCATGATCTTGGTGCAGAGCGCGGCGACCGCCTTGAGGTCGTGCGAGATGAACATCAGGGCCATGCCGCGATCGCTGCAGATGCGGTCGATAAGGTCGATGACCTTGCGCTGCGTGATGAGATCGAGGGCGGATGTCGGCTCGTCGCAGATGAGCAGATCGGGTTTTCCTGCGAGCGCCATGGCGATCATCACGCGCTGCCGCTGCCCGCCGGAAAGCTCGTGCGGATAGCGGGCCGCGTGCCCAGGCTCGAGCCCGACTTCCACGAACAGGCGCTCGACATCGGCGCGCGGATCACCCTGCGCCTGGCCGGCGAGGTGCATCGCCTCGGCTACCTGCGCGCCTGCCTTCTCGAGCGGATTGAGTGATGTCATGGGTTCCTGGAACACCATGGCGATGCGCTTGCCGCGCAGCTTGGCGCGCGCCTCTTCGTCGGCCGGCAGCGGCTCCCTGTCGAAGATCAGGGTGCCCGAGAGTTCGGCGTCCTCCGGCAGCAGTCCCATGATGGCAAGCGCGCTCATGGTCTTGCCCGAACCGCTCTCGCCGATCACGCCGAAGCGCTGGCCCTTGCCGATCTCGAAGCTCACGGCATCGAGCACCGGCGTGCCGCCGAAGCGCACGGTCAGCTCGTCGACCTTAAGCAGCGCCACGGGCGCCTCCCAGACGGCGGAGCTTGGGATCGAGCTGGTCGCGCAGCCCGTCGCCGGCGAGGTTGAGCGCGACGACGATCAGGATGATGGTGATGCCGGGGATGAGGGCCAGCGACGGCTTCAGCAGCGCGTAGGTCTGCGCATCCTTCAGCATGAGCCCGAGGCTCGTGGCAGGCGGCTGCGTTCCAAGGCCGACATAGCTGAGGCTCGCCTCGGCGAGGATGCCGAGCGCGAGCTGGATCGTCGCCTGCACGATGATGAGGCTCGCAATATTGGGCAGGATGTGCCGCCGGGCGATCTCGATCGGCCCCATGCCGGCGAGCCGCGCCGCCCCGACATAGTCGAGCGTCTTGAGGCTGAGCGCGCCGCCGCGCGCCACGCGCGCGAAGACCGGAATGTTGAAGATGCCCACCGCGATCATGGCGTTGATCGCGCTCGGCCCGAAGATCGTCGTGATGAGGATGGCGATGATCAGCGCCGGGAAGGCGAAGAGGAAATCGTTGACGCGCAGGATGAACCACTCCGCCGGCCCGCCCCACGCCGCGGCGGCGAGCCCGAGCGGCACGCCGATCAGCGCGCCGATGGCGACGGCGATGGCGGCGACCACGAAGCTCGTCAGTGTCCCCTTCATGATCATCGACAGCATGTCGCGGCCCAGATGATCGGTCCCCAGCCAATGCGCCGGGCTCGGGTCCTGCATCGCCGCCCCGACATTGATCACCTCGATGGGGTAGGGCACCCAGGCGATCGACACGAAGCCGACGAGAAGGAAGACGAGCGACGCGACAGCGCCGATCCTGAGGCTCGGATGCCGCAGCCAGACGCGCTTTTCGGGAGCGGGCAGGTCGGTCATTCGGCTTTCCTCGAGCGCAGGCGCGGATCGACCCAGGCATAAGCAAGGTCGGTGAGGAACATCGTTCCGATGACGGCGAGGACGAGGATGATGACGCTGGAGCGCACGAGGATGAGGTCGCGCGCGCTGATGGCGTCAAAGATCAGCCGGCCGAGCCCGGGCAGGTAGAACACGTTTTCGACGATGACGGTGCCGGCGACGAGATAGGCGAACTGCAGGCCGAGGATGGTGAGCACCGGCAGCATGGCGTTGCGCACGCCGTGCTTCCACACCGCCTCGCTGAGCGTGAGGCCCTTGGCGCGCGCCGTGCGGATGTAGTCCGAGCCCTGCACGTCGACCAGCGCCGTGCGCATGACGCGCGCCAGAATCGCGGCCTGCGGCAGGGCCAGCGCGATCGAGGGCAGGATCAGCGAGGCGAAGGCGGCGAACGGGTTTTCGCCCCACGGCACGAAGCCGCCCGGCGGCAGCCAGCGCAGCGTCACCGAGAACAGCAGCACCAGCAGCATGCCGAACCAGAAATTGGGGATCGCGACGCCGAGCTGGGCCAGCACCATGAGGCCGGCGTCGGCGAACGAGCCGCGCCGGCGCGCCGCGAGGATGCCGATGGGCAGGCCGATCCCCGCCGAGAGGATCATGGCGATGACGGTGAGCGGGATGGTGACCCCGAGCCGTCCGGCAATCAGTTGCCCCACGGGCTGGCCCTGCGTGTAGGAGAGGCCGAAATCGCCCACGAACATGCCGCCGATCCAGCCAAAGAAGCGCTGCAGGGCGGGGGCGTCGAGGCCGAGCTGCTCGCGCAGCGCGGCAACCGCGTCCGGCGTCGCGTTGATCCCCAGGATGAAGCGTGCCGGGTCGCCCGGCAGGATGTCGAGCGCTGCGAACGTGATGGCCGCCGCGACGAGCAGGGTCGCGGCGAGCCCGAGGAACTTCGTGAGGGCGAAGCGGATCATCGCCCGTGGGTATTCCCTGTGTGGCTATTCGGTCCAGTGGATGCCCGACAGGACAACGCCTTCGACCGGCGCGTTCTGCCACATGCCTTCGAGCTTGGCGCTCCACACGCCAGTCTGGGCGAGCTCGAAGAGGTAACCATTGACTGCCTGCTCCGCCAGCCGCTTCTGCGCGGCAATCAGAAGCTCCTTGCGGGCCGCCTCGTCGGTGGTCTCGTTGAGCTGCTTCATGATCGCCTGGAAGTCGGGATCGTTGTAACCGAAATAGTAGTTGGGATCGGCATAGATGCCAATGTCGAACGGCTCGACATGGCTGATGATCGTGAGATCGTAGTCCTTGTTGGTGAAGACGTCGGTCAGCCACTGGTTCCAGTCGAGGTTCACCTGCGTCAGCTTGATGCCGACCTTGGCGAGCTGGCTGGCGACGATCTGCCCGCCCACCGTCGCATAGGGCACCGGCGGCAGCTTCAACGTCGCGCTGAAACCATCGGGGTAGTCGGCCTCCGCCAGCAGCTTGCGGGCCGCATCGAGGTCATACGGATAGGTGCCGGTGAGGTCGACATAGTCCTTGCTGTGCGGCGGGAAATGGCTGCCGATGGGCGTGCCGTAGCCGGAGGACGCGCCGGCGATGATTTCCGCCCGGTCGAGCGAATGGGCGATCGCCTGGCGGACCTTGAGGTCGGAGAACGGCGCCTTGGCGTTGTTCTGCACCAGCAGCGTCTCGCCTTCGGTCGAGCCGACCACAACCTTGAAGCGCGGATCGGCCTTGAACACGGGGAGCGTCGAGGCGTCGGTGTTGTTGATGCCGTCGATGCTGCCGGCGAGCAATGCGTTCACGCGGGCCGCCGCATCGTTGATGAAGACATAGGTGACCTTGGTCAGCGCCGGCTTGGTGCCCCAATAGCCCGCATATTGCTCGAGCGTCAGGTCGGCGCCCTTCTGCCAGTTCACGAACTTGAACGGGCCGGTGCCGATGGGCGTGTTGGCGTTGTTGGCGGCGCTCTCGGGCGCCACGATCACCGCGTCGCCGCGCCCGACATTGAACAGGAACAGGCCGTCGGGCCCCTTGAGCTTGATCTCGACGGTGTTCGCGTTGACGGCGGTGACGCTGTCGATGCCGGCATAGAGCGCCTTCTGGGCATTGACGCTGTCGGCCGCCGTGATGCGGCCATAGGTGAAGACCACATCGTCGGCATCGAAGGTGGTGCCGTCGTGGAAGGTTGCGCCCTCGACGAGGTGGAAGGTGTAGCTGAGGCCGTCCGCCGAGACGTCCCAGGACGATGCGAGCGCCGGCTGTACCGCGCCGGTCTCGTCGATGCGCGTGAGGCCTTCGAAGACGTTCTGGTAGACCACTTCGTCGATGGCCGCGGCGGCGCCGGCGGTCGGATCGAGTGCGGGCGGCTCGAGCACCAACCCGATGCGCAGATCGGTGCGGGGAGCCGCATCGGCGATGCCGACGAAGCTCAGGGCAAGGGCGAAGGCGGCGACGGCAGTCCTCAAGGCCATTTGTGGCACTCCCTGTTGGCTGGCGCCCTTATATGACACTGAGGTGAAAAGGGGAGAGCCCCGCAGGTCATACTTTCCTACGCGCGCCCAGCTGCGTAGCAAGAATTACGGGAACGATACCGGCGAGGACGATGGCGAGGGCCGGCAGGGCGGCCTCCGCAAAAAGCGCTGTGTTCGCTTTGGCATAGACCAGCGTCGCCAGGGTTTCGACGCCCAGCGGGCGGAGCAGCAGCGTCGCCGGCAGCTCCTTGATGATCTCGACGAATACCAGCGTTGCTGCTGCCGCAAGGGCGGGGGCGAGGGTAGGCAGGTCGACGCGCACGAACAGATCGAGTCCGCGCGACCCCAGCACGCGGCCGGCGTCGAGCATCGAGGGACCGCGCCGGTCCATCGCCTCATGCAGCGTCGAGTGCGACACGGCGAGGAAGCGGATGGCATACACGTAGAGCAGCGCCGCAACGGAGCCCGAGAGCACGAGGCCCGGCGTCCAGTCGAAGGCCCAGCGTGTGACACCGTTGATCCAGCGGTCGGCGATACCGAGGGGCTGCAGGAGGCCGAGGGCGAGGACGGTACCGGGGATGGCGTAGCCCAGCGTCGCAATGCGAATGGCGCCGCGGGCGGCGACCGACCGGCTGCGGCCGCGATGGGCCGCGAACAGGCCGACGGTCACGGTGACGATGGCACCCGCCAGCGCAAGGCCAAGCGTGGTCAGCAGTGGGCCGGTGGTCATCGAGACTGACGCAACCGTCAACTGGCGGCTTGCCAGGTAGAGCAGCTGTCCAATCGGGAGACCGAAGGCGACCAGCAGGAGGCCGGAGCAGGCGGCGGTCGCAAGGATCGCATGTCCGCCGGTGAGGCCGACACGGGCGGCGCCGCGGCTCTCGCGCGCGCCGGTGCGGGCCTCGGCCCGCCGTGCCGCGCGCTCGGCGAGGATCAGCACGGCGATGACGAGCACGATGGTGACCGCCAGCTGCGCCGCGCCGCCGAAGTTCGAGCGGTTGATCCAGGTCGAGTAGATGATCGCCGTCAGGCTGTTGATGCCGAAATACTGCACGGCGCCCAGATCGTTGACCACTTCCATCATGGCGAGCGTGGCGCCCACCACGAGCGCCGGCCGGCTGACGGGAAGGGTGATCGCGAGGAAGGTGCGCCAGCCGCCGGCACCCAGCGTGCGCGCCGCGGCGTGCGCCGTTCCCGACTGCATCAGGAAGAAGGCGCGGCAGGCGGCATAGGCATAGGGGTAGAGCACGAGGCTGAACACGAGCACCGCACCGGGGAAGCTGCGGATCTGCGGGAACCAGTAGTCCTTCGCGGTGGCAGCACCGGTGATGGTGCGCAGCAGCGTCTGGGCGGGGCCGGTGAAATCGAGCAGTTCGGTGAAGCAGTAGGCGGCGAGGTAGGTCGGAATGGCGAGCGGCAGCATCAGCAGCCACTCGAACCAGGCGCGGCCGGGGAAATCGTGATGGGTCACGAGCCATGCGGCCACGAGGCCGATGACGCCGGCGAGGAGGCCGACACAGGCCATCAGCGCGCCGGTGTCGCGCAGCGCGATGGGCAGCATGCTGGCGGCGAGGCCGCCACCCGGCCCGGCGGTGAACGCCGCCGCCGCCAGCCAGAGGATCGGCAGGCCCATGATCAGCACCAGCGCAAATGCAGAAACCGGCGGAGCGAGGGCTCCACCGGTTCGATGATTTGCGTGGTTCGCGATCAGGGCGATGCGGACTCTCCTAGTTCTGAGCTCCGGCGTTGAACTGGAGCTCGTCGACCAGCGCGGCCGCCTCGGCGCGGTGCGCCGCGATCTCGACCAGCGACACCTTGGACGGCACCAACTGGCCCCAGCTCAGCGTCAGTTCGGACGGCGACACCGATGGCACCGCCGGGAACTCGTAATTGGCATCTGCATAGAGCCGCTGGGCTTCATCGGACAACAGGAATTCGATCAGCTTGTTGGCGTTCTCGACATTGGGCGCGTACTTGGCGATGAAGGCGCCCGCGGCGTTGACCTGCGTGCCGTCGCCGTCTTCCGAGGTCGGATAGATGATGCGCGCCGAATTGGCCCAATCCTTCTGCTCCGGCTCGGCCTCGTTGTTGAGCATCACGCCCATGTAATAGGTGTTGGTGATCGACAGGTCGCAGGTCCCCGCGAGGATGTTCTTGGGACCTTCGCGGTCGCCGCCGGTGGGCGGATAGGCCAGGTTGTCGCGCACCGCGGTCAGCCATTCGCGGGTCTTGTCGAGGCCCCACAGCTCGATGCGGCTCGCGATGAGACCGATATTGTAGGCGTGGTCGCCGGCACGGGTGCAGAGGCGTCCCTTCCATTCCGGCTTGGCAATGTCCTCATAGGTCAGCGCGGTCGCATCGACGCGGTCCTTGCTGACATAGAAGACGCGGGCGCGCAGCGAGAGGGCGACCCAGTCGCTGTCGGTGTCGCGCAGTTCGGCGGGGACGCGCTCGATGGCCGCGGTGGTGATGGGCTGCGAAAGGCCCTTGTCCTTGGCCCCGGTGAGGTTGCCGATATCGACGGTGAGCACCACGTCGACGGGCGAGAACTCGCCCTCGGACTCGACGCGCTCGAGCAGGCCGTCGCCGGCATATAGAACGTTGGTCTTGATGCCGGTCTCGGCGGTGAACACGTCGAGCAGCGGCTGGATCAGCCCCGGCTCGCGGTAGGAATAGACGTTGACTTCACCGCTCTGGGCGAAGGCGGGAACGGTGAGTCCGGCGAGCAGAGCTGCGCTGGCGAGCGTTCCAACAAGGCGGGCATGAAGCATCAGATCCGTCTCCTCGGCGGGCGTCATGCCCGTGTATGCGAGGCGCGTTCTCGGAATTCAGAGTACGATTGTCAACAAAGCAGATCGCCAAACGAAAGGCATTGAATATCAGTCAGTTGGAACGATTCCAGTGTGGCGAAAAATGGCGTGCGGAAACAATGTCGTAGGTCGGCGCCGGCGCGGCGCCGCCTGCGACACAATGTCAGTCCCGCACGATCGCTTCGGCGGGGATGGCCAGCGAGAACAGCGTCCCAGTCGTCGCGGTGGGGTCGACCGACAGGGAGCAGGCATTGACCGCGAGCAGCGACCGCGTGAGGGCGAGACCGACGCTGGAGCGGACGGGCGAGAGCTGTTCGCCGTCCTTGTCGAGGCCATCGCGGAAGACCACGAAGCGCTCACCCATATCCGTGCCGCTCTGCGCGCCGTCGCGCACATGGATGGTGATGCCGCCATCGTCCTCGGGCTGGGCCGAGAGGATGACGGAGCCGCCGATCGGCGTCTGGTCGATGGCGCTGGCGAGCAGATTCAGCAGCGCCTGGCCGAGCGATGACCGGTCGGCGCGGATGCGCGGCAACTGCTCGGAAATGGAACTGCGGACCAGAACCCGCGCGGCGGCGGCCTGCGTGCGGACCCGAAGCATGCAGTTCTCGAGCAGTGCGCTGAGGTCCACATCGGCGGGCCGTGGTGCGTAGCGCCCGTCGCGCAGTCGCGTGAAATCATCCAGCTCGTCGGCGAGCACGGCGATATCGAGCCCGGCCGTGCGGATGTCGCGCGCATATTCGGCGGTACGTTCGCTGGGCGGGCCGTCCATGGTCGAGGAGCGCAGCAGGTCGGCGAAGCCGATGATGGTGTTGAGCGGGCGGCGGATGCCGCGGCTGAGCCGCGCCAGCATGCCGGGCTCGAGGTCGTCGTCCTTGGCCGGCGCCGGCGTCGGCGCGACGGTCCGCTTCTTGACGAAGCCGAAATAGCCCGTGACGACGCCGGCCTGGCCTTCGGCGAACAGGGCGATATCCGCGTCGCCGCCCTCGCTGGCCGCGGTGAAATGCGGGCGGGTCGTTTCGGCGAAGCGCGCCGGCTTTTCGAGGAAGGCGCGCAGCGCCTCCATGTCGGCACGGCCGACGAGCACCGCCAGCGGCTTGCCCACGAGCTCGGCCTCGCTGCGGCCCAGCATGGCGCGCCCGGGGGCGGACACGAAGGTAACGGTGCCCGAGCGGTCGGCCGAGATGTAGCCCTCGGCGCGCGCCTCGGCGGCGATTTCGGCGAAGGCGCGCACGGCGCCCTCGTGGCTTCGCATCGGCTCGGTGGCACTGGCCGAAAGCATCAGGGCCGCGCGGCCCTGCCAGCTCACCGATTGCAGCCGCGCGGTTACATTGAGCGGGGCGCCGTCGCGGCGGACGAGCCGGTTGACCGGACCGGCGCTCGCCGAATCCTCGGTCGGGAAGATCGATGCAATGCCGGCCGCGCGCAGGCTCTCCACGCTGTCGTGGCCGAGCAGATCGGTCAGCGCGCGGTTGGCGAACAGCACCTGCTGGTCGCGGAACACGAGGATGGCCAGCGGCAGCCGGTTGAGCACCAGCGTTTCGGCGTTGAGATTGATGATCCCGGCCGGCGCCGCGGCGGCAGGCGGCGCGAACACCGGCGGCTCGGTCTTGGGCTCGCTGCCGACGCGGTCCGTCAGGATGCGGCCGAGCTCCTCGAAATTGTAGCGCGTCACGCGATCGGCCGTCTCTGGGTCCACGGCGTCGCCCACCGCGGCAGGAGCGGGCTCCGGCACGGGATCAGGCTCCACGGGAACAGATTCGACCAAGGCGGCAGGCGGCTCGGCGGGCGGCGTCGTAACCTCGGGGAGAACGACAACCGGCTCTGGCGCGATCGACTCGGGGAGAGCAACGGGAGCCTCGTCCTCCGGCGGCTTGGGGGCGAGCGCGCGGAAACCGCGGCCGGTAATCAGCCAGTGGCTCGGCGAACTGGTGGTCGACGTCTGATCGTCGCCCGCCTCGGGGTCGTCCGCATACTCGATCACGGCCGCGATCATGTCCGCTTCGGGCGGAGAGGGCGGCGGTGGGGTCTCGACCGGCGCTTCCGGCGCCGGGTCCGGTGCGCCCGCGAACGTCTCGTCGGCGCTGGTCAGCGGCGCATAGAGATCGGCGTCGCCGGCAAGCCGGTCGAACAGCGACGACAGCGCGCGCGGCTCGCCTGCGGGCTCGGGCAGGGGCTCCACCCAGTGGTCGTGTTCTGCCGCAGGCTCGGGCTCCAGCGGCAGCGGCGCGATGCCGATCGGCAGCAGCGGCTCGGGCATGTCCGCAAGATCGCGCGCCTCATCTCCGTCGTCGCTGGTGATGCCCTCGTCGTGGCGGATGCCGCCGATGTCAGGTTCACCCTCTGGGCCGAACGAGAACACCAGCATCTCGTCGCGCGGCCCGGCCTTGATGGCGACGGCGCCGGCCGGAACGTCGCCGCCCGCCTCGACCAGCCGGTACGACTCATTGGCCGGAAACAGCGCGACGTTGGCCGATTCTGGCAGGATTTCGCCCGTCGTTTCGAGGATATCGGCGGGAATTGGGTCGACTCCGACCAGCAGCAGGGCCGTTTCCCCGGTGGGCATGGCAAGCGGTGTGCACGAACAGGTGGTCGCCACCGGCTTCTCCCCGGCGAGGAACTGCACCCGGCTGAGACTCGAGCGGCCGAGCGAGCCGAGCCGGATCAGGCGGGCCACCTGCCCCTTGATCGGCACCGCTTCGGCCGACAGTTTCACCCGGTCTTTCTTGAGCTTAGCGTTGAACAGCCGCGCCGCCGGGTTGCGCCACAGCAGCGCACTGCCGTCCGCCGACCACAGCCAGGCGGGCCGCTGATCGGCCCAATGCATGAGGACGCGTCGCGCCGTCGGCGATGTGATCCACTCTGCGTCCACGCGCACACAACCCTCGCGGATGTGCCAGATCGGCACAATCCGCACCCATGACTTAATCTTGTCCTAATTATAGCCCGCCCCCGGAGCGGTCCAGATTTGCTGGCGTTTGCCGCCCAACCAAACGAGTTTGTGGTTAAATCGGCCGGACAGGAGCTATGCGCGCCGGGCCCTTGCCAGTCCCCTCCGAGCGACTTATACGTCCCCCGCACTTGGCGTGCCGCCTTAGCTCAGCTGGTTAGAGCACTAGATTGTGGATCTAGGGGTCCCCCGTTCGAACCGGGGAGGCGGTACCATTCTTCTTATTGATTTCATTATATATTCTGGTTTTAACCCGGTCAGCCCGAGTGATCGTTTTCTGTGGGGCGTCGCCGGGGCGTCACGCTAAAGAAAAATCGAGGTCTAGATGCCTTTGATCTTTTCCGACAAGCAATCTGGCGATGTCGAGAACACGAGTCATGAGACCGAGGATCAGTCCGGCCGGCGTGTGACCGTAAAAATCTCACGCGAGGCAATCGAAGATTATGGCCTCGATGCATGTCGCGACAAGGCGAGCGACAAGTTCGACGCGGGCGATATAGAGACCGGAGGGTGGGTGCAGGTGCGCACCACCGATTTTTGATGGGACGGCGAACCCAACCGCTCCCGCCCGAAAGCATGAGCCGCTCTGCGGCGCAGGGCACTCCATACGCCAACCTATGGGACACCCCAGCCGATTGGCCGCGAAACATACGCTTCATGTCCATTGACGAGATGGACTTCGCCATCGATCCATCAACGGACGATGTCTATTACCGAGGGCGCCCGCTCCAGTTCGAGCAGGTGATCTCCCTCAACACCTTGCAGTTCGTTGTTGCGATCATCGGCGTTGCGGCGGCACTCCTTGCAGCGCTTTGGCCCATCGGCGTGGCATATGGTTGGTGGGGTGCATGCGAGGCCATCATCCCTGCGCAAGCCATGTGCCATCCGGCGCAGTGAGCACCTGGCCCGCACCCCTAACGACTGTTGCCGATGACCAGCATGGTGACGCCGATCACCCAACCTGACACGAACATCACTAAGGCTAAGGGTTGACCCCAGATCCATTGGAGCAATTGATTTAGGCCAACCCACTCGCCATAGGGCACCGGGTACCACGTCATAAGAGGCCAGGTCGGGAAATAACCGCTTTGCAGCCAGATCAAAGCTCCGAAAGCCACTAGACCAGCAGGGACCAAAACTCCACCGACCATCAGACTTACGGCACCTGCCAAAACGAAGATGCCGTTTATCGCGTAGTCGATGTCAAACTTGGGCTTACTTATCGTCTCCAAGGGCTTTGGCGCTGAAGGGTCATGCAGGGTGCCGCGCCTCCGGAAGTACTCTCGATCCTCGGCAAGCTCACGCTCTAGGTCGTCGTCTTCGTTCATCGTCCCCCCAAAATCATTCAAAATGGCTTACTGGCGTGCGACATACTCATCGATCATTCTCTGCGTCACGTCCGACGCATAGCAAAGGGGCGCGTAGCCCCCACGCTTGCTCCATGCACTGTTGCCACCGCATCGCCTGCCATTTCGCATTCGATTCTCCGGGCAAGGGCAGTTACCAGGATAGCTCCGCTGGCTCTCGGAAATCAGAGCCATCACAACAGCGTTCCGGTCATATGCTGGTTGAGCCGCAACCGGTGGGCTAGGAGATGAAACGACTTTCTGAGGTGCGGCGTGCGAAAGGAACTCAGCACTCATCCATCCTGTCGAGCCGTTGTTCAGGCGTACCTCGTACCATCCGGTAACCTGTCCCACGGCGATGACTGGCGTCCCGTTGGAAGCTGACAGCAGCACGCTGGACGATGTGTTCGGCTCAGCACGTACCTTCAGGCTGGTCGCCGTCACGTATAGGGTGCGAGGCGGGAAGCGCTCCTGCTTCGGCGCCGACAGTAAAGACGTTTGCGCGGGCGGTTCAGCATTCACAACGTTGCGCGACGTAGCCGGCTCGCTCTGGCGATTGAGACTACTGCCAAAGACGCCAAGCGCGAAGATCAGAACGATGGTCCAAACGATGCCGCCGCTCTTTACGCGGCGGCTCATGGATCGAAGCTAGCTGGCCCCGTCTCGGTCAATCTCTCCCCCAAATGGCCTGTAGTATCTGGGTAGAGTACCCGAGCGCCGCAGAGAGTCGAGTCGCTAGCACCAGTCCGCGACGTAGCGGGGCGACCATTCCCGCGCGAGGCCTTCGGCAATTAGGATCGAGCCGATTGACCGGCCATCGGCCAGCCGCACCCATACCAGCGGCCGCTGATACCGACCGTCATCCTCGCCGGAGTCATAGACCGTCACGCCCGGCGTTTTGAGCAATTGCGCCATTCGGGATCGAGCCTGCTTGCCTAGTTCGCGCTCGGCTGGTGGTGGGAATGGCCGCTTGCGCCCGCCGCTATCTGCGACGGTCACGCCTATGGCTACAGCCGCGATTGCGAGCACGGGCTAACCGGCTCCCCCATTCTCGCCAACGGCGAAGCCCTGCCCACTGAGAAACGCGAGTATTCGTGGGAAGCGATCCAAGAGCGCAAGGCCAATCCCGACGCGCATTATTCGCGCCTCGTGCTGTCGGCCAAGTTCCTGACCAGCAAGCGGGACGATTGTTTGCGCGCGATCCGTCGCAAGCGCCCCAAGCACCAGCTTTCCGGGGCGGAGATTGCCGAACTTGAAACGCTCGCCGCAGACTATTCGGAAAAGGCCGCGCTAGCCGCCGTGTATGAGACGGAGCGCGAACGAGTGCGGGCGGCTTCGGGGTACGGCGAAGCTGTTGCGCGCTGCGAAGCCGCGTTTGACGCCATGTCCAAACTGATTGGCGAAATCGTCGCAACCCCCGCAACGACAATGGCGGGGGTCATCATCAAAGCCCAAGCGCTCGCCGCGTGGGAGGCCGACCCGCAGGCTATCACGAACATCTCGTCGTGGTCGTGGCCCGGTGCCTTCGCCTCCGAAGTGCTCGCCATCGCCAGCGCCTAAAGCAAGCGCCCCGACCTGTGCGCGAACACGGGCCGGGGCATGTTCCCGCCAACCCTTGGAGATTAACGTGAACAATCCCGCCCATAGCACGGCCTCGACCAAGCGCGCCAACTTCGCGCCCATGCCAAAGACTTCGACCGAATGGGGTCATTGCTATTACGTGCCCGTGACTTTCACCCACCTGGAGCCGCGTGCTTGCGAAGGTGAAACGCTGGTGTTCGACCGCACCAAGACGGCGAGCCGAGGCGACCTCGTGTACATCAGGCCCAAGGCCGACCCGAACAACGTTCTCGTCGGGGTGCTGGTGTCCAAAGGTGCAAAGGTCTTCCGGGTCGCTCTTTCGTTGGACGGATCGGCGGTCGTCACCGGCAAGCTCGATACCGCCGAGCTGCATCCGGCCATTGGCGTGATGAGCACCCGACTAGACACACCCGAAGGCCGCGAGGTTCAC
>MKUZ01000023.1:129443-132173 GCA_001899065.1 Devosia sp. 66-22
GTGCGCAGGTCGGGTTGGACAGCCCACCGTTGTCCTGTCCTCGGACATCGGCGCGAGGCAACATCTGATCTGGCGGCGGTGCTTCTACTGCCGCCAGTGGTGCGCACCCCGCGAGGTCGTCAGGCGTGGGACATTGCCGCTCGACCGGCTCGTCACCCGGGACCATGTAGTGCCCCGCTGGATGGTCCGGGCGCTCCCCGCGCAGTCTGATCGCTGGTACGTCCTCAACCGGGTCTTTGCCTGCCACGGCTGCAACTGCCGCAAGGGGGGAATGCTTCCGCTCGACTTCGCGGATACGCTGCCTCTCGACGCGGCGACTAGGTTGCGTAGTCGGGTGGAGCTACTGAGCCATCAGTTCGATTTTGCCCGGTTGGATTTTCCGCCCATGCTTGGCGGCAAGTCCTCGGTGGGAAAATCGATGCGGCGCGGCTCAGCGCCGGCAACGTATGAGCCTCTGTCGGTAAGCGCTACCGTTGCCATATGCCGATCCTCTCCGCTGTCTTGATCGTGTGTGTAGAGGGACACGCGGTACGGAATGAGGACTTCGCTTGTTCTCGATGCGCCGAAAAGTATTCGCATTCGCGCGCCAGCAGGAAGCGTGGCGCTCGGATATTGGCCCAGAATTGCCGGAGTGATTGCTTCCACCATCCGGGCCGTGAAACCGTTTGTCAGCATAAGGTCCGCCCATTTTGTAGGCTCTCTGACAGTCAGAATTCGTTCTGTTCGCTGGCTGGCCAAATCCTCTGCGGTCGAATTCTTACGCATTACGGTTAGGCCGCCAGAGGCCCCTTCGGGCGCCGCCAGATTGGCGCGGTCAATGCTACCTCGATTGAGTTGAAGCAGATCCTTCTCATCGTCAGTGAACACATGCATCTGATCGGGGCGAGTGCGTAGCATTGCCGAAATGACAGCCTGCGGCACGTCGAACTCCGCAAGGGCATCCAGGACATCCGAAAGCACCGCTTGGGCGTCTGAAACGGAGACGCCATCGCCATAGATTTGATGGACGCCCAGCGATCCATCCGCAGCACGCGCCTTACCTGCGAAGAATACGTAGGCACAGGCAGAGTAGCACCCGGCGTCGGCGGGAACGTACGTGGCGAGGCCGCGGTCGGCCACCGCATGTGCTAGAAGCAACCCCTCGTTCACCGACCCGCCTATGCTGTCCAATAGGAGAGTAGTTGCATCCGGGCGGGCCTTCAGTGCACGGCGCAAGTCGAGCATCGCGCCGGTAGCGATGTCCCCCGCGAGCACGATGACCTTGGGCTCATCCTTCGGAAGTATGAACCGGCCGATCCTTTCGCCTTCCAATGCAGCAAGGCCGGTTGAAACCTCGGTAGGGTTCTCCTCAAAGTACTCCGCGCGACCGGAGTACGACGCGGCAAAGGTCGCGGTGATAGCCCCTAAGCTAGCGTACTCGTTCCCCCATATGACGCTCACGCCAATGATCTTGTCACCATCGGCGGTGAGCACGCTGTAGTACGCGTCGCCAGCCTGACGCCCGGAGACGACGATCCGGTCCGGCTTGATCGATTTATAAGTCACCGTTCGGTTGTAGGACGGGCGCAGTAGCTCAACAGCGCGTTGTTCGAGACTGCCAGAGCCAGCGGGGTTATCGTATCCAGTGAGATACATCACCATGCTGCCATCATCCGTGGCGAAAGACACGCCTCCTTCGCCCTCGGTCCGCACCGTGAGCACATTGCGCGGGACATACGCAGCAACGCCCTCTTGTGGGAAGCGCTCAAGCTGCATCCCCATACGCTCAAATTCCTGCTGAGCTTCCTGACGCAGCCTGCCCAGTGTGGTTTGAGACGGAACGCGCTCGCTGTCACCAGTAGAGAGCTGAAAACGCTTCAGAGCTCCTTCTGTTTGCGGCCCGTATTGCCCATCGACAAATCCATCATAGAAGCCGAGCAGGATTAGGTCGCCTTGAACGCCATATCTGTCTGTGGCGGAAAGGGAGGCCCACCAGCTCGGTGGCTCCGCACCCAGGGCGGGTGAGAACCAAAAGGCACATAGGATCAGCCAGACCCATAGAACGCGCAAAGCCATCTCCCCCCAGGCCCCCGCCATTATCCGGCATGAAATCGGTGCAGAAAAGGGCCCGAACCGTCACCGACTCGACTCTGTGCGCGCATCACCTACATTGGGGGAATGCCCAGCAAAAGCGTACCCCCTCCCAATGAAGCCCTGAAAGTCCGCCGCACGAAGGTCAAGGAAGGCGACACGATCACCGTCAAGGTGCGTGTTACCCGCGTCGATTCCGAGAACGACAGGCTGACAATCCAAGTGCCCGGCGCACTAGCCCCCATCACAGCCGCGTCGAGTTTCTTCCTCGACGACGATGCCTAAGCCAGCTCAGGCGGAGAACCGATCCAGCAAGAGCTTGAAGTCGAGGTCGACACCAAGAGCCCGGCATGAGGCGTAAAGGTTGGCGCCGTCGATAGAGAGGACCACCCTCTCATTGGGGAAGAAATCAATCATAGCTTCTCTCGAATGGCTGCTGAAAAGGCTTAGAAATACCGGACCATTATCGCGGCCCGGACGAAGCGGGGCATGCAAAGCAGGCAGCCCGAGACGATGACACATACCCTCTATTGCGGATGCAGTACGATGTGGAAGGGCGGCTCGCAATGCCGCAATCCGAGGGTAGAGGCGCTTAACTAGGGAAATCTCCCAAGGCTTGTTGATTGCCACTGAGAACTGACCCAGCAGGCTGGGATTTTT
>MKUZ01000024.1:0-113 GCA_001899065.1 Devosia sp. 66-22
ACTACGAGGGGGTCAATATTGGGCGCCGATCCAGGGTCAAGTTTGCGCGCCGATTGACACAGCCAGGAAGGACCCATCGCCCTCATCGTCCTCGGAGTGGCGAGGGTGTGGTT